>CAKVLL010000007.1 GCA_934757255.1 uncultured Candidatus Melainabacteria bacterium
AAAAAGAAAAATTTGTAAAACGTGAAGTTGAAGTGTTTTTGCCGACACAATTCGGTGATTTTAATATTGTCGGATATATCGACACAATTACCGGTTGCGAACACGTTGCGCTCGTTAAAGATGACGGCTCAGACAAAATACCTTTAATCAGGGTGCATAGCGAATGTTTGACGGGGGATATTTTCCATAGCTTAAAATGTGACTGCAACTGGCAATTACACACTGCTTTAAAAATGATTAACGATTACGGAAAAGGCGCAGTTATTTATATTCGCGACCATGAAGGACGCGGAATCGGACTTATTAACAAGCTTAAAACATATAAACTTCAAGAAGAAGGTCAAGATACGGTGGAAGCCAATGTTTCACTAGGTTTTGCACCTGATTTGAGAAACTACGGAGTTGGGGCGCAAATCATTTTAGATTTAGGCTTCAACAACTTTAATTTAATTACAAACAACCCTAAAAAAATCGTTGGATTGAAAGGGTACGGTTTAACAATACACGAAAATATTAACTTGAAATCAGAAGTTAATAAATACAACGAAAGATACATAAACACGAAACGCGAAAAAATGCACCATATTATGTAATTCAGAGTGCAAACAAGAGGATATTTTATGGCAGATACATCATCATACGAAGTGGAATTACTAAACAGTAAGATAAATAAGTTTTTTGCAGGAGTCTACAACGACTTCAAAGCAAAGGCTGTAAGCGAGTATAAATTTGAACTTGAGCCGCTTCCTTATGAAGAATTTATTGATGCCGTTGAAAAAGACTATATGAAATGTATAGTTTTGAAAGAAAATGAAATACCGACTGCGTTTTTGGTTTATACAACTTCTATTTCAGAATCAATTGAACTTAATTTAATTCATTGTCTTGGAACAGAAGATGAACTAACAAAAATCAGACTTCTTATCGAAAAATTCTTAGAATTGACAGAAGTTGAACGCCAAACAAAAGTTGTTTCTTATCCTATGATTGGTCATCAGTCAGTGTTTACAGCAGATATTTCAAAATATGGATTCAAATACATCGGGCTAGCTGTTTTAAGATTTATGATGGGTAACGCTTCTTCCGAAAGAATTTTAGAAAATATGAAATTGAGCGAAAAACCTTCTGAATACAAGCTTGTAAGTTATGACTCGTCTTATAGAGAAGATGCTGTAAGAATTATTCATGAATCTTTCAAAGATACTCAAGACGCGGTATACGACACAAGATTTAAAACTATAGAAGGTACGGAAGATATTATCAATAAAGTAGTTGATAATATTTATGGCGAATTTTTACCGGAAGTTACTTCTGTACTTTTATATAACGATAAGCCGGTAGGTTTCGCGTTCGCAAACGTTACGGGCGGCAAAATCGCAAACTTGCCTCTTGTTGCAATAGAAAAAGAACATAGAGGACACGGATTTTCAGAACATCTTTTAAATCGTTCAATCAAAACTATTGTTGATTGGACTAAATTAGGCAAAAGAGCTTTTAGTGAAGTCAATGTAACTACTGAAACAAACAATTATAAAGCATTAAAAATGTATAGAAGAATTGGTTTTAGAGAAGATTTTTGTTACCCTCAAGCTTACCTAATGACAAAATAGTGGTATAATAATGACGAAAAAAGAAAAGCGAGAGTAAAAGGAAAGGAGAAGTATGAAATTATCTACAAAATTTATGGCAGCTTTAAGTGTTGCTTGTGTAACTTCTTGCGTAGCTATGGCAGGTGAACCTGCAGATTTACAAGCTTATGCTCATCCTACATTGTTCGGTTCTCAAAGCCATGCAATGGTAACTTCTGAAAACGATGTTATTGTTGGTGGAAAAATTTACAAACCTTGCAATGTTAAAACAATTGAAGGTAAACAAAACGTAGTTGTTGCTCGTTTTGCAAAACAAATGCTTAACAATATGAAAGGTCAAATGGACTCAAGAAGAGCTGGTTTATATGACCCTAAAATGCCTGTATTACGTTCTGAATTAGCATTTATTATTGCTGACGGTCTAAATTTAACAGAAGTTAAAGACAACAAATATACTGACGTTGCAGCTGATTATTGGGCAAAATCTCAAATCGACAGAGCTTTAACAGCTGATGTTATGATTGGTTATCCAGATTCAACATTCAAACCGGATCAACCAATTACAAAAGCAGAAGTATTTGCTACTTTCGCTAAAATGATGGACTTAGATGTTGATAGAACTGCTACTCCAACATTTGAAGGTCAAACAGTTAAATATATCCCTAACTGGGCTGTAGGCGCAGCTGATGAAGTTATCGCTTCAAACATCTTAAACAAAATCCCTGATAAAGATAAAGTAGTTAACGATGAATATTTATCAAAAGAACAAGTGGCTTATATGTTAGGCGCATTGAAAGCAAACTTCAGAATTGATACATCTAAAGGTATTGCAGGTTGTGCTACAAAATATGAACCAATCGCAGTTAAGATTAAGTTAAGCGAAAGAATTAGCGCAAGAACTTCTAACGTTGGCGATACTTTCACAGCTAAAACTGTTGAAGATACAAAAATCGCAGGCGTAACTTATCCTGCTGGCTCAACAGTTAAAGGTAAAGTAACAAGCGTTGCAAGACCTGGAGTTAAAAAACCTGGTTATATTGAAGTTCAATTCGAAAACATCAAAAATGGTGACAATTGTGCTGAATTTCCTAAACAACTTTCATCTGCAGAAGTTAACGTAACTAAGAATCCTAACGTAGTTTCAAGAGTTCTTGGCGCACCATTCTCTATGGTTGGTAGAGTTGCAGGTGTAGCAGGAAGAACAGCTTCTTCTGCTGCTGAAATCGTTGCAAATGGTGTTGAAGAATACGGTGACAACTGGTCAGATGCATTTGCTGATACCGCTTCATTGCACCCTGTTAAAGGTCTTAAGAGTGTAGGTAGCAGCTTTATTACAGTAGGTAAAGGTGTTTATAACATCACTAAACTTGCTGTATCAGGTGCATTCGGCGTATGCTATGAATTCGTTGATGAAGCTAAGTACATTTTCGTACCTAACACAACTAACGATTCAAGCTTAAACCCTGATGAAGTATTGACGATTCTTTACTAAGAATTAGTTTGAATGTGTTAATATAAGATGCAAAAAATAAAAATCAGTATCTTTTTAATAAATGGTTCCTGTTCAAAAGCAGGAGCCATTCTAAATATTGAAATTAAAAACCCTAAAACCGATTTGTTATTTTATTCGATTTTAGGGTTTTTGTTTAAACAGTTATTTTTTTAATTAAAAAACAAATTATGATTTAATTAACAAACTAGCACCGATAACGCCGGCAGTATTACCTAATTGAGCAGGTACAATTTCAACTTCTTTTTGGATTGTCATTGCTCTTTTTGCAATTGTTTCTCTGATTGGGTCAAGCAAAATGTCACCAGCGTCAGCAACCCCACCACCGATGATGATTTTTTCAGGGTTAAGTAAGTTAACAACGCTAGTTAAGCCCATACCAATGTATTCACCCATGATTCTGAAAATTTCTTTTGCAACAGGATCACCTTCTTTAGCTGCAACAGCTACAACATAAGGTGTGATATCAGGGTTCGCAAGTTCTCTATATTTAGTTGATTTACCACCTCTAATATATTCCTCTGCCATTGCTACAATGCTTGGACCGGAAGCGTAAGCTTCAAGACAGCCTCTGTCGCCACATCCGCATAGTGGTCCGCCTTGCATATTCAATTTAATATGACCAATTTCACCGGCAGCATTATTAGCACCGCGAACAAGTTTACCATTGATTACAAGACCTGAACCGATACCTGTTCCAACCGTGATACAAACTAAGTTTTCGCAACCAACACCGGCACCGTAGTTTAATTCGCCCAATGCAGCTGTTCTAACGTCGTTATCAACACGAGTAGGAATGCCGAATTCTTTTTCCATGATTTCAGCAATCGGAACATTTACCCAGCCGGGGATGTTTGGAGCAAGTCTTACGATACCTTTCTTGCAGTCAATTTGTCCAGGGAAGCCAAAACCGATAGCTTCAACATCAGTAGTTTTAAGTTTTGTTTCTTTCAATAAATCTCTGATTGCATCTTTCATGCTGTTAATAGTATATTCATAGCCCATTTCTGCACGAGTTGGGATAGAATTAGAGTAAATAATTTTACCTTTGTCGCTTACAAGCGCAATTTTAACGTTAGTTCCGCCAACGTCAACACCTATTCTTTGTGCCATTTATAAATCTCCTTCTTTTTGCTATTTGATTGTAACATAAAGATGGAAAAGAATTAACCTTTTGTTTGGTACTAAAAGTTGGATTTAACTATATTAATAAAATCCAATTTTTTTATTTTATATTTTTTACTTGTAATTTCCTAAAATTATAAAAGAGGTTGCTGATAGTTTCGAGAATAAAATAGGAAATACTATTTTACAATTGGTAACAAAGCACTGTAAAAAGAATTTGAAGCTTTTCTGTAAATAAAAAAAGAAGGTCGCGTTTTTTGAACGGACCTTCTCTTTCTTTATTTGTAAATTTTCAACTTATTTTGTAGTTTGAATAAACAAACTAATTAAGTCATTCAAAGCTGAGTATTGTTTTTGGTAGCTTTGAGATTGTTTTTCCAATGTCAGAATTTGTTTTTTGTATTCTTGAATAGATGCTTGGCATTCTCTAGCTGAAACTTTTAAGTTTTCTTGAACTTGTTGAGCGTCTTGCAATACGCTCTTCATAGAAATTCCCAATGCTTCCATTGTTTGTTTGATAATTTGTGCACCAGTGTGTCTGGAAACACCACTTGGTAATTGTGAAATTAATTTTTTTAGCACAGTTATATTTGCTGGCATTTCGAATTGTTCGTTCATAGTTTCTAAAACCGGAGTTTTTACATTTTGTGGTTCTGCAAAAAATGGGTCTTTATCCTCTTCTATATCATCAAAGAAATTTGTTGACTTTGTTGGTTTATTCGTAGGTTCTGCGAAAAAATCATCATCAGAAGGTGATGGTGCAAAAATATCATCAGATATTGGTTCTGAATCAAAATTATTCATACTTTCTTCTTGAGTGTCAAGATTTTCAGCTTGCTTTTTTAAAGCTTCTACAATCTTTTTTCCAACGCTTTCGTTATTTGGCATAATAATCTCCCTCATAGGTTCACTGAATTTATTATATTTTAAACATGATTAAATTCAAATATTATGAGAAGAAAGTTTTATTGATATGTATTTTTCGGTGTTCAAGTTTGTACAATGATATTCCTATCTTTACCACCCTCATCAGGCTTCGCCAGCTTCTCCCCTCAAGGGCGAAGCAATGAAATGCGCCAGATTTGCGTAAATTACGGCTTCTCCCTCTGAGGGGAGAAGCTGGGCGGATGCCCTGATGAGGGTGTTTATTCTTGCAATTTATTCCACAAATCTTGTAACACAAAATCCAAACGATTTAAAATGTCATTATTATAGTATCTTACAATTCTATAATTTCTTTCTTTTAAAAACGCAGTTCTTTTCGCGTCATATTCTAATTTTTCAGGAGTTAAATGCTCGCGCCCATCAAGTTCTATAACTAAACTTTTATCATAACATATAAAATCAACAATGTAGCTTCCGATTTGGACTTGACGTCTAATTTTGAAACCACCTAATTTTCGGCCTCGAATAGTTCTCCATAAAATTTGTTCAGGAATTGTTTGGTTGTGACGAAGGGTTTTAACGAGTTTTGTCAGGTCTTTTATTTGATTATTATAACATGATTTTTAAATATCTTTATCACCCTCATCAGCCCTCCGGGCAGCTTCTCTCCTCAAGGGCGAAGCAATGAAATGCGCCAGATTTGCGTAAATTACGGCTTCTCCCTCTGAGGGGAGAAGCTGGCGAAGCCTGATGAGGGTGATACTAATGCCATTTTATCCTTCTCCTTCTTCTTTTTCTTCTTTTCCTTTTTCATTTCCTTTTACGTCTGGAACTTCGTAGCCTTCGTTGAACTCATATTGTATAAGTGCAAATTCTTCTCCATGTTTTTGTAATACATATTCTTGGCCTGCACTGTGATTGCTCTTATAAATATATTCTCCATTTACTGTTTTAACATATTCATAGGTTACAGGTACTTTACCGTTTTTGGTTTCCATTTTAATTATTGTAGGATGAGAACCTGCAGTTTGTTCAACACCCGTACATTTTGTAATGTCACCTTTTGTACCAAGTCCTTTATCATGTACAAGTTTAAAGTTATCTGTATTAACTGTATCTGTACCATTATAGTTTGTATATCCAGGAAGGTATGTATGATTATTTGTGTTCTGAACAGGTGTTTCTACTACTGGTGGTTCAACTTCAGGCTTAACTTCAGGTTTAACCTCTGGTTTAACTTCAGGTTTAACCTCTGGTTTTTGTTGTGCTTTAAGACCTTCTAACTTGTCATTTAATGTTTTTTTCAAGTTTTCAAGTGTTCTTGTTTGCGCTGCTTTGTTATTCTTATCTTGATTTGTTATTGCATCATCAATATCTCCTATGATTGCTTTGATATCTGCTTCTTTTGCATCTATAGGCAATTTTACAATTTTATCTGTTATATCTGCAATTTTCTTGCAATCTGGGTCATTTTTTACAACGACTTTTGTATTTGTATTATTATCATCAGCAGCAGTTGTGCTTTTACCACTTCTGCCACCGGCGCCATCTGCTGCGTAGAATCGTCCCGGATTAGAGAATATATTAGATAATAACCCTGGTAAACCGTAGCCTAGACCTAAGCCCAAACCGCTCCAGAAGTTTCCGCCACCATAGGAGCCGAAGCCGAATGAACCAAATCCGAAGCCACCGCCCCAAATATTAACATTATTACTGCCAATATTATAGACGTCACCACCACGATTGTGGAATAATTCGGAATGTATCCAACTACTATGACATGGAATTTTTGTTATCATTGTCTTATCCTCTTATTTGTTTACATCTGTTATATATACAAAGTATTTATAAAATATTGAATTTCACATTTGATGAAATTTGTTACAAAACTTAATATATGATGTAAGGATGAAATCTGATTAGAAGTGGAACACCTTGAAGTTATTAATAAAAAAAGTTGGGTAAGAGTTACCCAACTTAAATGAAGTATTTTATATAGATTTAATTCATTGCCATTAATAATTCTCTAATAACTTTTGTTGCAACAGCAGTTGAAGCGCCGCTTGCATCATAATCAGGCGCAAGTTCTACAACATCAGCACCAATTATATTGAAGTTTGAAAGATATTTGAACCAACCAACAAGTTCATTAAAATTCAAACCTCCGACTTCAGGCGTCCCTGTTCCAGGCATAATAGAAGTATCTAAAACATCTAAATCTACTGTTACAAAGATGTTTTTATTTTTCAGGCAATCTAGTTCTGAAAAGTCGTGAATTAATGTTTTATGTTTTTTCATCAACTCAAATTCTTCTTTCATTCCTGAACGTATACCGATTTGTTTAAGGTTTTCAAAACCTACTATGTCAGCAGAATGTCTGATAACAGCAGAGTGCGAAAGAGGTTCGCCCAAATATTCTTCTCTTAAATCTGTATGCGCATCGAAATGCACAATTGCCAAATTATCATAATGCTTTGCAACAGCTTTAATTTCCGGCAATGTAACTAAATGCTCGCCGCCGATACCAAAAACGCGCTTTCCATCCTTATATATTTCATCAATATTTTTTTCAATCAAATCTAATGATTTTTCTGTATTTCCAAGTGGGAATTCTAAATCTCCGGCATCGTGGAAATTGCAATCTTCCAAATGTTTATCAAAATATGGCGAATATTCTTCCAAACCCCAACTGGCAAGTCTTATTTGTTCCGGCGCAAATCTTGAACCTGGCCTATATGATACCGTCCCATCAAAAGGCATTCCTAACATCACAATATTTGCTTCGTCATAATTTTTATTTTCACCCATCCAATTTCTATCTAAAAATGGTCCAGTTAGCATTTTATAATCCTTCCTATTTTTTTATTAAAAATAATTCTTTTGTTTTTTCTCTAATCTCTTCGTCAATTGAAAAAATCTCATCTAAACTCGGATTTTTAACAACCTTATGTTGTGACATCATTTTTTCTACTGAATCAATAATGTCAAACAATTTTATTTGACCTCTTAAGAATGCAAAAACAGCTTCTTCATTAGCTGCATTCAAGCAAACAGTTGCACTTCCGCCTTCTCTTCCGGCATGATAAGCTAATTTTAAGGCTTTAAATTTATTCCAATCCGGCTCTTCAAAATCCAATCTTGCAATTTCAGAGAAGCTAAAACTCTTTGATTTTATACCTTCATAACGTTCCGGATAAGTAATCGCATATTGTATAGGAATATGCATACTAGGCAGCCCTAATTGTGCAATAACGCTACCATCAACATACTCTATCGCAGAATGAACAATGCTTTGAGGGTGGACTACGACTTGAATATCATCATAGTTCATATTAAACAAATGGTGTGCCTCGATAACTTCCAAACCTTTGTTCATAAGAGTTGCGCTGTCAACGGTAATTTTGCGTCCCATATTCCAACGTGGATGCGCTAAAGCTTGTTCAACAGTAGCATTTCGCATGTCATCAATACTTTTTTTCAAAAAAGGTCCACCGGAAGCTGTAATTATAAGTTTATCAACTTGAGCAATATCTTTGATACACTGGTGAATTGCGCAGTGTTCACTATCAACAGGAATTATTTTTACACCTTTTTGTTTTGCAAGTGACATAACAATATCACCAGCCATAACAAGAGTTTCTTTGTTTGCTAAAGCGATATCAATCCCATTATTGATGGCTGTGATTGTAGGATGTAGACCAATCCTGCCTGATACAGCGACAAGGATAATGTCATTTTCTTTATTAGAGCAAATTTCATCCAAGCTTAGAGGCTTAGCGCCGCGTATAGAATTTATATCTTCAGCATAAGCATATTTAGGTTTGAATTTAGCAATCTGTTCATTAAGAAGTTCTATATTAGCACCGGCTGTAAGCGCAACAATTTCGAATTTATCTTGCAATTTTTCTATAACTTCTAAAGCTTGTCTGCCAATTGAACCGGTAGAACCTAATATACTTATTTTTCTCTTCATTTTATTTATTCCTCTATTCTTAAATCTAAATAGTCGTGCAAAGCGTTTTTCCAATATCTACAGATTTTATCGTTGTTCATAACGCTATAAGCCGGTCTTTTAGCCGGTCTTATTAAATCAGAACAAGGCTTCAAGTTTGCATCAATATTTAAATACTCAAAAATTTCTTTCGCAAAACCGTACCAACTGGTTTCGCCACTCCCACAAATATGATAAATTCCACATTCATAGTTCTCTAACAAATCTATAATACCATTGGCAAGTTCTACTGTCCACGTAGGACAACCAATTTGATTATCGACAACTTTAATTTCCGACTCATCTTTCAAGTTAATCATTGTTTCAACAAAATTTTTCCCATGGTGACCATAAAGCCAACTCGTTCTAACTATATAAAATTTGTCACAAAGTCTTTTCACAACTTCTTCGCCTTGGAATTTTGTTAAACCATAATTGTTTATAGGATTTGGCGCATCATCAATTTCGTATGGTGTATTTTTCGTACCATCAAAAACATAATCTGTAGAAATATAAACGAGTGTAATATCATTTTTTGCACAAACTTTTGCTATGTTTTCCGTACCCTTAACATTTACTAACTCCGCAGTCTTTAAGTCTTTTTCAGCACCATCAACGTCAGTATACGCAGCGCAATGAATCATTACATTTGGTTTTTCTTTTGATAGAATTCTATGAACTAAAAGTTCATTTGTTATATCAAAATTGTTTTTATTTGTTTCAATAACCTCGTATCCAGAATCTTCTAATATTGGACACAAATCTTGCCCAAGCATTCCGTTCGCGCCGGTTACAAGAATTTTCATAAAACCTCCTTTAATTGAGGTAATTTTTTATCTTTGTCAGATAAAATCGGTTCAAAATCAATGTTCCAATCAATATTAATATCTTTGTCTGACCATATAATTCCAGCTTCGGCATCTGGTTTGTATTCTTTATTTGTTTTATAAATTAATTCTGCTTCTTTAGATAGAACAACAAAACCATGCGCAAAACCTTCCGGAATAAAAAGCATTGACTTGTTATCTTCTGATAATTCAACTTTTACATATTTGCCAAAAGTTGTAGATTCTTTTCTAATATCAACCGCTACATCACAAATTCGTCCTTTTGAACATCGTACTAATTTAGCTTGCGAATAAGGAGGTTTTTGGAAGTGTAATCCTCTAAGAACACCTTTTGTAGAAAAAGATTGATTTTCTTGATTAAAATTAACATTAATGCCATTTTTTGCAAATTCGGATTTTTTATAAGTTTCCATAAAGTATCCGCGATTATCATTAAAAATCTTAGGCTTAACTAATATTACATCTTTGATGTTTTGTTGTTCAAATTCAAATGGCATAGATAGATTTTAGCACAAACTAAAATGCGGTGTATATATTGATATTATATAATAATTTCTAACGGTAAATATTTCAGGAAGTATAGAAGGCTATAATTAATGTTGGATTATACTAATGGTGATGTAGCTAATGCCAGTATGAGTACTGTAATTGTAAATGTTCAGAATTTGGAATGTTATTGGTTTGATTCAGCTTCAATGTTCTATGGACTAGATAATGATAGTATAATTACAAACTCTACGTCTGAGTATTTTGATTATGTTTGGAATCATAGATAATTGATAAGTCGTGTTCAATTGTTATTGAATACGACTTTTATCTTTTTTGATAAAAGGTTGAAAAAGTGTAGATGTTTTTTCTTTTAAATTATTTTATTGGTGCAAAAATTTGTTTCTTAATCTACATCAATCGGGCTTCTTTGAATCAAATTGATAGCTTCTCTTGCTGTAAATACCAAATCTTCAGGTATATTAGAGATTGTACAGAATTGTCTTAATACATCAATTACGCGTTTGAAACATCTCACGATGTCGCCTTCACCCATATCAACCTGATCAATAATATCATCCCACTCAGAACCGTTTACCCACATTTCAATTAGTGGAGAATAATAGCCGTTTATATACATAGGATCTTCCACGTCATGATGTTTTTGTTTCTTCTCTAAATCTCGGCGAATATCTTTAATCTTGTTCAAACGTTTTCTAACTGTTGGTGAAAGTGGAAGTTGTGAATATAAATCCGCTCTCATATCTTCCGTTGTGATTGCGCAAACAACACTTGCAAGTTCTGCAGGAGTTAAATTATCTAAAACGCCTGAAAAAATAATCTGCGCCAAAAATAATTCGTTTTCAGAACGGATTTGAGAAATTGTAATACCGCGCTCGGTTGGATAATTATCTACAATGTAGCCATAATCAATTAAGACGGCTCTATGTGACAGAAATTTATTCCAAAAAATATCTTTTTGTTTTTCAATTTCTTTATCCAAGTTTTTTTGCTTTGAAACATATCTATTCAATAAATCTATATTTTTCATGTGCTTTTTGAATAACTTACAAGTGTCACACTGATAAGAATGCATTTTTTCAAGCATAATTTTGTTTTGACGTCCAAATTCTTGGGCTTCTTCTGTCAAAGGTCTGTTCTTTTTCTTCTCTTGCTTTTGAATTGTCTTAAATACGCGTCTGTTTTGAACATAAATATCGCGAATTTTGTTATACTCTAACAAATCTTCATTTGTACGTTTATAACAACAAACAAACGCATTACATTCATTAATTTTTTCATTAATTTCATCGTGTAATAAAATCAGAGGCTCAATTCTATAATTCGATGAGAAATATCCAAAACTCTTAAGTACAAGTTCTTTTGCTTCTTCCAAAGTAAATCTTTGAAGTAAATTCAATACCATAGAATAACTTGGCGAAAATTTACTTTCGAGCGGATTAGCGTCACTCAATACAAGCTCAGCAACTTCTTCCGGCGTTTGGAAAGGTGAGCCAACAATTGTAACATAGCCTATTTCGTCCATTCCGCGTCGTCCTGCACGCCCAGACATTTGTAAAAATTCGCTCGGAGTAAGAATTCTGTGCCCACTGTCTGTTCGTTTACTTATCGAACTAATTACCGTTGAACGAGCCGGCATATTAATTCCGGCAGCCAATGTTTCAGTCGCAAACACAACTTTAATCAAACCTTTTTGAAAAAGTTTTTCAACGAGCATTTTCCATCCCGGTAGAAGTCCGGCGTGGTGAGAGGCAACACCTTGAAGTAAATATTCAATATGCTTGTTCTTATATAAATACGGATTTTCTGCAATATAATCATCAATAATTTGTTTAATTTCAGCCTGTTCTTGCGGAGTTACAAGACAAAGTGACGCACAACTTTCCATTTGTTCATCACATCTTTTACGAGAAAATGTAAAATAAATTGCAGGCAACATATCTTTTTCTTGCAAATTTCTTACAACATCTTTAACTACATTTCTTTTTTGGACGGCTTTTCCTCGCTTAAATTCTTTCTTCTCTGGTTTAATTTTTTTATTCAAAGCGCCACTTGGAGTAAGAAGTGGTAGCAAATTATTCGGTTGCGATGAGTCAAAATAGTAAAATCTTAGTGGAACCGGACGAAAATCTGTGTTAATAAGTGCAGTTTTCGAATGAACAGTGTTAATCCAATCAGTTAATTTATCAGCGTTTGCAACTGTTGCAGAAAGCGCTACAATTTGAACATTGGTCGGACAATAAATAATACTTTCTTCCCAAACAGTTCCGCGCTGTTCGTCGTTCATATAGTGAACTTCATCTAAGATTACATAACGAACATCTTTTAGGTTGTCTGTAACAGAGCCGAAGTTTGTACCATAAAGCATATTTCTGAAAACTTCAGTTGTCATAACGACAATTTGCGCACCGCGGTTGATTGAAGAATCTCCAGTTAGAAGCCCAACTTTATCAGCACCGTATTTTTCTGAAAAATCGTTGTATTTTTGGTTAGAAAGAGCTTTTAGAGGTGTTGTATAAAAAACTTTAAAACCTTTTTCTAATGCGCAATGAATTGCGTGTTGGGCAATAACAGTCTTACCTGCACCAGTCGGTGCGCATACAACTACGCTTTTCCCCTCTGATATACATTTACATGCATCTTTTTGAAAATCGTCTAACTCAAAGGGAAATTCGTACATATATAAATCCTCGCTATTCTTCCATTTTCATTATAACATATAATTATAAAATACATTGTATAAATTTATACTTGCATGTATATCTTAAAGTGGTAAAATTTTGATATAATCAGTATATCGTTAAATTATGTGTGTATATTAGGAGAATGAAATGAAAATTTCAGCGATAGGAAATAGTCCAAACTTTTCTCATAAACCAAATCCGAAGGAAATGAGGGTTTATACTCAATCTTTAAATAAAGGTTTAGAATTGTTGGGCAAACAAGTGGATATTATATTGCATAATGCTTCAGCACCTGCTGTTGACGCAGAAAATGTTGGTATTGGCTCGCTTTTTTCTCGTACAACAGTAAATAAATTGTTTCCATTTTTAAAATCGCATGGAATTTCAGGAATACAACAAGAACCAAACGGTTTAAGAAGGTTAAATGATAATTCTCCTTATGCTCCGGAATCTAGTGCGAAAAATATATTTATGATTCCGTTAGAGAAGCTTGCATCTGATGAGTATAACAATATTTTGTCAAAAGAAACATTAGCTAAAATTGTAAAAAATAATCCAGATAAAAATAATGTTGATTATGGTTACGTTCGCGAATCTTTTGATATTGCATTAAAAGAAGCTTTTAGAAATGGAAAAGAATCTAGTGAATTTTTTAAGTTTAAAGCATTAAATGAGGACAAATATGAACAAAGTGCAATTTTTCATATTTTATCTAAAGCATATTCTGGCAAAAAATGGTCAAAATTAGACAAGGAATTATATTCTACATCAGATAGAATGGCTGCAAATAAAAGAATTGAAGAAATTAAAACATTTCATAAAGATGAATATGATTTTTATATTTTTAATCAAATGATATTAGAAAAAGAAAATGAAAAGACCAATAAAATGGCAGCAGAAAGTGGAATTAAAATAATAGGAGATTCACCTGTTGCTCAAACTGCAGTTGACGAATGGGTAAACAAAGATTTGTTTTTAAAAGGCAAGGCAATCGGTTGTCCTCCGGATTATTTTTCTAAAGATGGTCAAAGATGGGGATTTAAGTATTATGATCCAAAAGAAATTTTTAATAAGGATGGTTCTTTGGGAAAAGCTGGGGAAGTATTGAAGAAAAAGTATGAAGAGTATTTTGCAAGTTTTCCTGGTGGAATTAGAATTGACCACATTATTGGCTTGATTGACCCATTTATTTATACAACAGCTGCTAAAAAAATGACAGCAGAAAATTCAGGCAGAATATATTCTGTTGATGGACCTTATAGAAAGCATTCTATAGACGAATATGCTGCACTTTTGACTAAAATTATTATTCCTGCGGCTGAAAAATATGGAATGGATAAATCATCTATTATTTGTGAAGATTTGGGTGCACCATTAAAGACAGTGCAAGATGTGTTAAAAAAATTAAAGTTATCAGGAATATCTGTTACACAATTTGATTACAGAGGTGCTACAACTCCAGCGCAAAACACTATTATGATAGGATCACATGATAATCAATCATTTTTAGAATATGTTGATGGATTGTTCAAAAATGTAAAGAGTAAACAATTTTTAAAGAAAACAAGGCTTTTAGCAAAAGATATTGCACAAAAAGACGCTTCAATAAAGGAAATTAAACAATCTAGAGAAGAGATAAGGACAGATAAAGCAAAATTTATTGCAGCAAGTTTTGCTGAATTGTTTACTAGTCCGGCAAAAAGGGTGCAGATATTTTTTACGGATTTGTTTGGAATTGCTAAGACTTATAATAGACCTGGAACAAATAAAGGCAATTGGTCTGTAAGATTGGGAGAAAATTTTGAGGATGATTATTATAAAGCAGTCGCAGAAGGAAAAGCGCCAAATTTTGCTGCTGCTGTTGCAACAGCCTTAAGACAAAGAGGGTTAGAAAAGGGTAATGAAAAATTATTGAAAAATTTGGATGATTCTGCAGCAATTTTAGCTGATAAAAAATAAATTTAACTTACCCTCTTTACAAAAAAAAATGTTTTGTGTAGAATTAAATAGTTACCAATTGAATACCTTTGGAGGAGTGCCAGAGCGGTTGATTGGAGCGGTCTTGAAAACCGTCGTACGTGCGAGCGTACCGTGGGTTCGAATCCCACCTCCTCCTCCATTTAGAAAGAGCCTGAAAAGGCTCTTTTTTAGTGTGTTTTTAAGGTTATAATTAAACACATAAATTGAGAAATTTTAATTTTATCGTTTTTTTATGTAAAAAAATTACTTCTCGTTTTACAATTATTTAGTGTCAAAAGTGAATTTATATCCAATTTGATTTGCATTTTTTGTCTCAAGCATGTATGTAGGCTCTAGGCTTATGTGTCTTTAATCTTTTTAGTGTATGTTATAACAGTTGAACGATGTTTTATTTTGTGTGTTGGATGAATAAAATTTTGTTGTGAAATTGAAATTTTTCATAACAATATTGATAAAATGTATAGAAAACGATTGAAAATCAACCCTAGTCTAATATTACCATAAAAAAGATATTGTACATAGTATTGTTAATAAATATAACGAATTAGTTGTTTATGACTTTTTTTTACCCCTTAAACCCTTTATTTATCGTTTTCTATACATTTTATCAAAAATGTATAGAAAAAAGAGCGTAATAGTGATTTAAATAGGAAGCCAAAAAGCAGTCGTGACAGTGAGTTCGCCAATAAAAGATGTTGAGATGATAGATTTAATTAAAGGGTTGTACGAGAAAAAAGGTATGATTCGTGATTTGTTGTTGTTTACGCTTGGTATAAATACTGGCATGAATCTTTTGGATTTGTTACAGCTCAATGTTAGTGATGTTCGTGGTAAATATTATTTGAATTTTGAAGGAAGTAAATCGATTCCGATTAAAGCCGAACTCAAAACCTTGATTGACGAAGTTATTGCAGATAGAAGCGACGATTCGCCGCTATTTGAAAGCGTTCGCGGCCATCGATTAGAACGCTCGTATGTTTTCAATTCGTTTAAGGAAATTTGTAAAGAATTGGGTGTCGCAGACAAATACTCTGTCGCCTCTTGGCGCAAAACTTTTGCGTATCATTATTATCAGAAATACCGTGATTTATCCTATCTCCAGTGGCTTTTCAACCAGAGCACAGTTAAGCTTACGCTAAAATTTATTGACGAATACGAAAACATGAATTTGCGCTTTAGAGAAGGAGTTTGTTTGTGATTAAGAAAGTAGGAATTTTTCAGGATTTGAAAAGCGCTTTTGCTTGTCTTTTTTCTTGGCAAGATATTGACGAACACTACGTTATCAAACTTTTTGGTGCAAAGATTTGCAAAAAACACAAGTATAATGTGGATTTGAAGCCGCTCACTGAATTAGGAGTTACACAAGAAAAACGCTCTCCGCACCTAATCGTGTCGCTTACAACTTTTCCTGCGAGGATAAATCTTGTTCACAAAACAATTACGACGCTTTTGCAACAGACTTTGAAACCTGATATGGTGATTTTGTGGCTCGCGGAAGAACAGTTCCCAAACCGTGAATTGCCGGCGAGTTTGACCGATTTACAGCAGTTTGGATTGAGTATTAAATGGTGCGAGGATATTAAATCATACAAGAAACTTATTCCGACTTTGCGCGAATTTCCGGATGATATTATTGTAACGGCGGATGATGATATTTTATATCCTAAAAATTGGCTTGAGAGTTTGTATGATTTACATAAAAAATACCCAAATTGTGTATGTGCAAACCGTGCGTTTATGGTGAAAAAGAGGGCAAACGCTTTTTATATAACATCTCGTAATTATTGCTATAATTCAAGCTACTTGCCTCGTTTTCGCAACGAATTTATGACTGGTTATGGAAGCTTGTTTCCTCCTAATGCGCTAGATAAAAGAGTTTTGGACTCTGAAATTTTTATGCGAGAAATTCCAACAAATGATGATATATGGTTTTGGGGAATGGCGGTTTTGAATGGGACTAAGATTGCGGTAAATCCGAAAGGTTATCAATTGAAGCTTATCGAAGATAAGGCAGCGCAGGAGTTTTGCTTAAAGAATTTGAACCGCAATGATACTACGGTTGGCACTTCCGGACGCGATGGAGTAAATAAGATGTGCAAACTGTTTCCTAAAATTGAAGAAAATCTAGAGAGTAGAGGTTAAGGTATGAAAATAATTGTTCAAGCAGGTGGTAAAGGTACAAGATTAGAAGGTTTGACTAGGAATAAACCAAAGTGTTTAGTTCCGGTTAATAATTTGCCTATCATTTTTTACGCCTTCCAAAAGTTCAAAGATGCTGAATTTACAATCATCGCAGACTATAAAACCGATGTGCTTGAAAAATATTTGAATGCATTTGGTTCTCAATACAATTTCAAAATTGTTAAGGCTAACAAAAAAGGTACAATTTCCGGTATCAAAGAAGCAATTTCTGATTATAGTGAAGATGAACCATTTATGATTATGTGGTGCGATTTGATTTTGTCAGACAATTTTGAAATTCCTTCTACTAAAGGTAATTATATCGGTATTTCAAAAGATTTTGAATGTCGTTGGTCTTATCTTGACAACAAATTTGTAAAAACTCCATCTAAAGAAAATGGTGTTGCCGGCTTGTTTATCTTTGAAAACAAAAGGGCTCTGGAAAATATTGCGGATGAAGGTGCTTTGGTTGGCTGGCTACAAAATCAAGATATCAAATTTAACAGACTTGATTTGTACGGTTCAAAAGAAATCGGCACTTTGCTTTCTTATGCTGATAACACTGATGATACACCTCGTTGCAGACCATTTAATTCTATGGAATTCAACGGAGATGTTATCGTAAAACGTGGAATTAACGAGCAAGGCAAAAAGATTGCAGTTGATGAAATTGCTTGGTACAAGCACGTTAAAGAATTAGGTTTTGAAAATATTCCTGAGATTTTTAATTATGAACCACTAACAATGAAACGTGTTCAAGGTAAAAATATTTTTGAATACGATTGTTTGACTAAATCACAAAAACGTGAAATTTTGAGAAAACTTATTGAAGCATTAAAAGATTTGCATAATCTTGAACCGGCTCAACCTGTGAATATACAAGATGTTGAAGATAATTTCTTGAACAAGACTTTCGACAGATTATCTAAGGTTGAAAAACTTGTTCCGTTTGCGGATAAAGAGTTTATCAAGATTAATGGAAATTATTACAAGAATGTTTTCTTTAATAAAGATGAATTAAAGGAAGCTGTTCAAACCGTTTATCCAAAAGAATTCCGATTAATTCATGGCGATTGTACTTTCTCAAACTTGATGTTTGATACTTTCAATATGAAGGCGATTTTGATTGATCCAAGAGGATATTTTGGCAAAACCAAACTCTATGGAGATGTTGATTATGACTGGGCAAAATTGTATTATTCATTGAAAGGTGAATATGACCAATTCAATCGCAAAAAATTCACTCTTGATATTAGAGAGAAAGATGTTGAACTTGCAATCAAGCCTAACAATTGGGCGGATATGGAAGAATTTTTCTTTGATTGCTTGCCAAATGTTAATAAATTCAAAATCAGACTTTTACACGCGATTATTTGGTTGAGCCTTACAACTTATGCTTGGGAAGATTATGACAGTATTTGCGGTGCATTCTATAACGGCATAATTAAACTTAATGAGGTGCTATAAAAAATGACTAAGCTGGAATTTTCACCATTGAGTAAAACTTGGATTTTGGATATAGACGGAACGCTTGTTAAGCATAACGGCTACAAGATTGTCGGTCACGATACTTTGTTAGATGGAGTTAAAGATTTTTTTGCTAATTTGAGTCCTGATGACAAGGTTGTGATGCTTACTGCAAGGAAAGAAGAGTATCTAGAAGATTTGAAAAAGTTTTTGAAAGAAAACAACTTGAGATACGACTATCTTCTAACCGACATGCCAATGGGTGAGAGGATTTTAGTTAACGATAGAAAGCCAAGTGGTTTGGATATGGCTTTTGCGGTCAACAAAAATAGAGATGCAAAATTAGATATTTCATACAAGATAAATGAGGAGTTGTAATGCAGACTTTGGAAAGAGAAATTTCTATACAGGAAAATTTGGATAAAAATTGTGCAATTCATACTATAAATAGTGAAATTGATACAATTATTAAATTGCGTGATAGCTTAGATTCAAGTCTAACTAAGGCACTAGATGTTATGCAAAATGCTAAAGGTAGAATTATTTTAACAGGTATGGGGAAATCAGGTCATATCGGTAAAAAGATTGCGGCATCTTTAGCATCAACAGGAACTCCTTCATTTTTTGTACATCCTGCGGAGGCAAGCCATGGCGATTTGGGAATGATTACAGAAGATGATGTTGTAATTGCGATTTCTAATAGTGGCGAATCTCGAGAACTTGTGGATATTCTTAATTATTGCAAACGCTTCGGAATTAAGTTAATTGCGATTACAAAAAATGCTGAAAGCTCTTTGGGGAAAGCCGGAGATATAGTTTTGTTGCTTCCAAATAATGGAGAAGCTTGCCCACTTGGACTTGCACCAACAAATTCTACAACGGCGACGCTTGTTTTGGGTGATATTTTGACAGCCGGATTAATCCAAAGAAAAGGTTTTACAAAATCTGATTTCAATCAAAGACATCCGGGTGGAAAACTTGGCTCTATTTTGCAAAGAGTTTCTGATTTAATGCATAAAGATTCTGAAATGCCAATATTGGAAGAACATTCAAATATGCAACAAGTGCTTTTGGAAATGACTTCAAAACGTCTTGGCTGTGTTGGTTTTGTAAATGCTGATGGTATTTTTACAGGAATGCTTACTGATGGTGATTTAAGACGTTGCTTGAGTCCTGAGATTTTGGATAAAAAAGTGATTGATTTGATGACCAAAAATCCAAAAACAATTTCAAAAGATGCAATGGCATCAGAAGCTATGAAAATTATGCACGATAAAAAGATTACAAATATTTTCGTAATTGAAGATAACAAACCAATCGGAGTAATACATATCCACGACTTGCTGAATAATGGAGTTGCGTAATGAAATTATTAAAAACAAATAAAATTGATAATATTGAAACAACAAATTGTTGTGGGATTCCGATTTACAAACTGGAAAAGTCACAAAATTCTAAACTCCAAGAATTTTGTGGAGGAGTGTTAAGGACTAGCAAAATTTGGTCTGCACAAAGAGTAGAAAAATCAATAGAAATTTTTAATGTTGAAGTTCATCGCTATAAACAAGAACTCAATGATTTTACAAGATTTGTATTTGGAATTCCTGTGACTAAATTAAAACTGTCAGAAAAATTCTGTAAAAAATATAAGAAAATTATACGTGATAGAGATTTTATCATTATATTACATGCAAATATTGGTGAGATAACAGTATTTTTGCGTTTAGCAGAAGCTTATTTTAAGAAACTTGGTGCAAAAAACCCTTTGTTTATTGGCTTGAAACCTTATCATAAGGATTTGGTAGAAATGTTATGTCCAAATATTCCGATTAAAATAATACAAAAAATAAAACTTCCACTTTATTGTTCAGAATATCAAACAAAAGAGCATAATATCAAAGTGATTTTTACAAAAACTTATTATGAAAAAGTTGAAGAATCACTCCGTGATAAAAATGCACCAATAAAACATTTTATTAAACATATTTTGAATTATTTGAAATTGAGTGAAAATGATTTTTCGCAATCAGAAATTAAAATTACAGATATAGAGAAACAGGAAGTTTTAGACAAAGTTAAAAATATTGGTTTGAATGTTGAGAACTTCGTGTTCTTTTCTCCGGAAGCCAATACTTGCGCAGATATAGGTTTGGAGCGTTGGCTTGAACTTAAATCAGAATATGAATCAAAAGGATATGATATTTTTTGTAATGTTTCGTTGACGAAAGATGATTATAAAATGTTTAAACAATGTGATTTGACATTAAAAGAAGCGTATATTTTAGCAAGCATGTCAAAAGAAATTGTTGGACTAAGGAGTGGTCTTTTAGATTTATTGTTTTTAACAAAAGTTCCAATGCGTGTATTTTACAATGAGGCAAGAGATAGAGATGGATTTAATCCATTGAGTAAGGAAGAAATTGAAATGGGATTTGGCCTAACTTAGCAGTTATTTGTAGATAAAGAAAAGATAAGAGAATTTAATATGTATGAGATTTCGCAAAGAGAATGTATTGATATAATTTTAAAAATTTAAGGAAAAAGAATGCTAACAAGTATAAAACAAATTTTCTATAAAAACAAAATAGAATATGATTTTATCAAAAAATCATATTTGATGGGATTGTTTTATTACAAAAAGAATTTAATAAATTATAATAAATCGTTAAGAATCTTTGGGTTACCAATTTTGAGTTCCAAAATTAAATTAGGATATGAAAAATTTTATATTTTGGGAATTATATATTTTAAAAAAACTACAAGAAATTTATTATATAACGTCATAAATCAACATGTTCCTGAAAGATACAAGAATATATACATTCATTTTAATTGTAGTGGTGAAACATATTTGTTTTTATCTTATATTAAACCAACAGAAGATTCTATATTTGTAGCAACAAAAAAATATCATATAGATTTATGCAAAATGTTACATCCAAATATTGAATGTATATATTTGCCAAATATTTTAAATTTAAGAGCTTTTGATAATGTATACAAAGAAAACTATAAAAATAAAAATTTTTACAATGTATTACCATTTGACCACTTTAGAATACTTGAAGAAAAAATAAAAAAAGGATTAGAAGTGCATTATTGTAAAGAAATCTGTAAGACAATCGGAGTAGAATATTCTACAAAAGCACTACTGCCATTTATTAGTGAAGATATTAAAAAATCAGCACTAAATAAAGCAAATAGAATAGGCTTAAACCTAGACAACTTCATATTTTTGTGTCCTGAATCACAATCCAATGAAGATCCACCTGGTGGTTTTTGGATAAATCTGGTTGATGATTTATATAATAGTGGGTATGACGTATTTTTGAATGTATTAAATCAAAATCCGAAGTTTGGGACTGCAAAATCTTGTTATTTAACATTTGCAGAAGCATATTATATTGCATCATTAAGTAAAAAAATTATAGGTTTAAGAAGTGGTTTTATAGAGCCCTTGTCATCAATTAAGAATGTACTAATAACTTGTTATTATACAGATTTTAAAGACAGGGGGTTGTTAAAACCATTAAGTGCAGAACAAGTTTTAAATGGCTTTAGTCTAAAAGCATTACCAAATATAAACAAAGATTTAATAAAGGAGGAACTATTATAATGATTTTTGAAAAATTTAAATTTAATACTGAACAAGAAAACGTAAGGCAAATTCGTTTTTTTAATTACCCGATATTAGAATATTATAATAAACATGAAGAAAAGAAAATTCATTATAATTTGTTACCAAAATTAAAAAAAGATAAAAGCTATTCTTTATCGCAACTTAAAGAGCAGGTTTTTTATTTAAAAGTTAATAGAAGTGATGAATCTGCTATCCGTTGTTTACAACATTGGATTAATATAGTTGGTTGGATGGGTAAAGATTTCTATATAGTTTGCGATAATGACAATATAGAAAGGAAAATTTATAAACAAATATATTTTAATAATAAAAATATAAAATTTATTAAGAGTGTGAATAAACCAGTCTCACATATTGTTAGAAATATAGCTACATCTTTCTGGGTAAAAGCTACATATGCCCATTTAACGACTTTTTGGCATGCAAAACAGACTGGTATTAAAAGTTTTTGGAATATTGATGCTGATGATACAATGTTTGAAATTAATGCTGACGATTGTGCAAAAATCTTAGATGATATTTCTAACTATGCAAAGAATAATGATATTAAAGCTTTTTCTTTAGATATGCATACCTCTAGAACAAAAGGAAAACATTGGTCTTTTGGTATAACTTATACTGACTCGGAGTTTGATTGGTTTGATATTTTTGATAATAATGATAGTACTAAGTGGAGAGAAAAATATTTGTCTTATGATTATCATTTTAATTTAGATTGGTTTTTTACTTATTTGCGAGATAATAATTTTTGTAATATTAAAACATTTTATATTGAAAATTTATTTTTTATTCATTATGGTGATTTTTTAAGTAATAGTATTGGTTCTGGAGTTTTTCATTGGGTTAATAATAGAATAAAGTTCCCAATATTACTTGAAATATTTGGGTCTCAAAAGTTTGGGGATATTCCTATAAATAGAAATTGTATAAAGTTTGACTATAATTTAAAACCTCAAATGGCTTTTAAATTTATGCAAAAATATCAAACATATTTGGAACAACCTTCATTACCAAGAGATAATATGTGGTTAATAAACGAGGAATAATATATGATAAAAAAAAGTGTAAAAAAATTTTTTAATATGCAAAAATTAAATGATGGAAATTGTTTAATTATTTGTGGTGTTAAATTAAAGTTCAAAGATAAAATTAAAATTTTAGAGAAAGAAATTAAATTAATAAAAAAAGAATTAATTAATTCTATAACAAATTTTAATGTTCATATAAATGAAAATGAACATATATTACAAACACAACTTAAGGCTCAAGGAAGTCAGTTACAAAATTTACAAACACTAATAACTTCTATAGATTTAGAAAATAATAAATCTTTAGACATGATTAAAAACTACTTGATTAATATTAAAAATATTAATCAAGTAGACTTTGCTTATAAAAATTTTGAAAATCCGCAATATGAATTTTTATACAACGATTTATATAAAATGTTTACTGTTGGTGAATATTATTCTATGAAAAATGTTTATATAAAAAGAATTAATAAATATACAATAGAGCAGAATATCAATAAATTAAAAGAGAAATATTCTGAAAAAATTTACTTGTTAACAGATTTGACCGAACAAATTGATGTATGTAAGGTTATTGATATTAAGTTAATTAATGCAATTGAAGATAAAGAAAATGCTATTTTTGTTTTAGCATATAATCAAGATTATTTAGGTCTAAGTGCAATTAAAGAGCTACAAAAATATAGCTTGAAATATTTTGCACTTGAACAATATGGTACTCCGCAAGCAAGATATTATCACATAAACAAAAATGCTTATGACACCCTGATTGATGAATCTAAGAACAATCCATTATTGCATTATTGTCCGGGAGATTTTGAAAATATATTCCAAGCACTTGAAGCAACAAAACAGCTAGTTGGCGACTATGTAGAAATTGGAACTTTTCAAGGAGCATCTGCAAGAGCCACACTGAATTATATAAATAGAAGTAAACTTGATGTTAAATGTTATTTTGTTGATACATACAAAGGTTTTACCTATGAAGAAGCACAAAATAGTGAAGATATTTTATGGACAAATACTCACACTGATACTTCTATGCATCAGGTGCAAGAATATTTAAGCAGTTATGAAAATTTTGAACTTGTACAATCTAATATCATACAAAACGAACTACCTGATAATATTCAAAACATTAGAGTTGCAAATATTGATGTCGATATGTACGAAGCTGTGAAAGCGGCTCTATATAAAGTTAAAGATAGAGTTGTTAAAAATGGTATTGTTATTGCAGAAGACTATGGACATACTCCGGCTTTAATAGGAGCACAAAAAGCTGTTGATGAATTTTTGCAAGAGAATCCAAATGATTTTATTCCAATTTATTTACACAGTGGGCAAATGTTTTTAATAAAAAAATAACAAGGAGAACATTTAAGATTAAAAGAGGTTAAGCTTGACGTCGCAACATATAAATGATAGGATTATGCAATTGATTTAATGAAACAATTTTTTTTATAATAAAGAAAATTTTTCTAAAATTACGAATAGACTTTCTCTAGTTACCAAACCTTCTGTTTTAAATGATCAACCCATCTGTATTTTTACAATATTTTTTTTCAAAAATATTTGGAAAAAGTTTGATATTTGGATATTTTTCTTCAAAAGTATTCTTTAAATTTTTATATATAATATCGTTATTTGATAGAACTGTTAAAATCACTCCATCAGGTTTTAATTTATTAAGTGCATCAGGTGAAAATATTTCGTAGTTTCCACAAGAAGTTCCCCACAAAGCTTTGTTTAAGTCAACAATGCCTAAAATATTTTTATTTTTCTTTTTTTCACATTTCAAGACATTTTTTATAAAAATACTCGCACCCCATAAAACTACTTTTTTATTTCCAATTATTTTTTCTAAAAATTCAGGGGTTATGTAGTCTTTTTTATAAACAATAAAATATAATTCGCGAGCATTCGGTATTAATTTTTCCATTGTTTTTATAAAAACGTTGTATTCTTCATCTTTTTTGCAATGAGAAATTTGCCAGCAGAAGCCGGTTTTTGTAATATGATATAAGCAATCTTTTAAATCTTCATAGCAGTTTTTTTCGATTAAAAAAGATTTTAGTTCTTGAAGAGCATATATTATATTAACTGCATTTTTACCTCTTTTTTCTGAAATATTATTGGGGCGTTCTGCTCTATAATAGATTAAATCTTTATCAAGTATAAAAATACGTTTCGCACAGATTTGAACAGCATGGCCAAAAAATACATCATTGCAACTTGATAAATTTTGAAAATGTAATTTATTTTCTAAAAGCATATTTCTCAAATATAATTTGTTCCAAGTAACAACATTAAATAGATAAAAAATGCTTTCAGGGTAATCTTTCCAGTTAAATACTTTTTCAATTGGTGCGATATCTCTATATATTGTTGAGTTAGGATTCCCCCACTCAATAATTTCACCATTATTATTAACTTTTTTTGAAGAACATACTGTTAAATCGGCGTTATTTTTTTCTGCATGATTATAGAGTTCTTCTAACATTGTGGGCTCAAAAAAATCATCCGAGTCTAAAAATTGAACATATTTTCCATCAGCTAGTTTTAAACCGTTATTTCTGGCTTCAGCTGCGCCACTATGGTGTTGTTGAAGAATGAAGATACGTTTATCTAAATTTTTGTATTCTTTTAGAATCTCGAGAGTTTTATCTGTTGAACCATCATCAACACAAATAACTTCAAAATTTTTAAATGTTTGATTAAGAATACTATCTAGACATTCAGATAAGTATTTTTCTACATTAAATATCGGTATAATTATAGAAATTTGTGCGTCTTTTATCACTCTTCATCCTTATTTTTATATAATAAAATATTATCATATTGAAAAATTAATGACAACTTAAATAAATTTAATAGAAAAGATAAAAAAGGGTATTACAAGGTTTATATTAGGAAAGTCACTAGTTATTTCAATAAAAAAACTCCTCTCAGGGAGTTTTTTTATATGCGCTTGGAGGGATTCGAACCCCCGACCTTTTGGTTCGTAGCCAAACGCTCTATCCAACTGGGCTACAAGCGCAAAAATCTTTCTGTACCTTTACTATACCAACAATATAAAAATTTATCAAGCATAAATTAAAATTTGTATTAAAGTCGACTATTCTAAAAAATCAGCAAGAATAATATTGCTAATTAAAACTCCTTTTAGGTTTAGTTTGAAGCCTTTTGGCGTGTGTTCAATATAGTCTGAATATTTTTTTAAAACATTCGCATATTTTGTTTCAAAATCTATGTTAAATTTTTCTTTTATACGCTCGCAATCAATTCCTTCTGTTTTTCTAAAGCCTAAAAATATTTCTTCTTCTAATTTTTCTTCTTCTGACAAAATATGTCCAATTTCATGCGTTGAAGGTTTTTCCAAATACTCTTCTAATGTTGTGAAATTTGAATATCTTGCACCGTCCAAATAACCATGCGCAGCTACTCCAAAACCATAATATTCATTATTATTCCAATAATTCAAATTGTGGCGAGATTCAAACCCTTTTTGCGCAAAATTACTTACTTCATATCTAAAAAATCCGTTTTGTTCCAATTTCTGATTAATCAATTCGTACATATCCGCTTGAATATCATCATCAGGAACGTTAGGTGGGTTTTTACCCCAAAAAGACTCTGCTTCTATTTTTAATCCGTAAGTTGAAATATGTTGAATACCAAGTTCTAAAAATTTCTCTAAATCAGAAGAGAGCTTTTCTAATGTTTGAGTCGGCAACCCATAAATTAAATCAACGCTTATATTTTCAAAACCAACTTTTTTTGCAAGATTAACTGCTTCAATTATTTGTGCAGAATTATGACGCCTGCCGATTAGTTTCAAAATCTCGTCATTAAAGGTTTGTGAGCCGATACTCAAACGGTTTATACCAATTTGTTTTAAACCGTATAAATATTCTTGTTTCGCATCGTCAGGATTGAGTTCAAGCGTTACTTCCGCGTTTTTTGTAAGTTTAAATTTATTTATAACTTTCTTAAGTAGTTCTATTGGAACGAGAGAAGGCGTTCCTCCGCCAAAATAAAGCGTTTTGAGTTCTTCTTCTTTATAATTATCAGAAATATCTTTCAACAAAGCAAAAATATAGCCTGTAATTAATTCCGGTCGATTAAACGACACAAACGAACAGTATTTGCATTTTGATTTACAAAACGGTATATGAATATAAGCGCTTTTTGCCATAATTATTCATCCAGTTTTATATAGTTTGAATCCCAACGCAAATCAATATATTTAACTTTTTTATTAAGCATTTTTACTTGCGGTAATAAAGATGGTAAACGATGGATTTTTTCATAAGTTCCTGCATTAAAACTTCCCAGTCTTATATTCGCAGTCGGAATTTTTACATAAACATCTTTTGGGTTTCTATAATCAATGTATTCCACATTTTCTCCGGATTCAACTTCAACGGTTAGTGCAAGTTTTTTAAAGTTATTAACTTTTGTTTTATCCCAATTCCTATAATCATCGCCGCTTCCGTATGTAATTACTCTTACAACCTTAAAATCACTGCTAAGTGGCATATAGTCGTGTCCGATTAGTTTTCCATCAGAAGAAAAGAACGCAATTGGCGCAACTTTTTCATCAGGTGCAATCGTAATTGCCGGAGTTCTTTCAATTATAATAATTTGCATTCTTGCCGGAAACCAAAAACGTCTTATATAAACATCCTGAATTGGTTCAAGTTGCATAATGCTCTTTTTGAGGTTATCAGTCTTAACCATAAATATCGGTTTTAGTGGTACTTGGTTGCGTCTTAAGGCAGAAAGAATTTTTTGCGAGGGCACAATCCTATTATTTACAATTTCCAGAGAAGGACTGTTTAAACTGTCAAAAGCGTTTGAGTGCAATCTCCATTGAGGCATTTTTAGGACAAAAACGCCAATACAAATCAAGCCAATTGTGATAAACATTTTCCAAAGTGCGCGCAATTGGTTAAGTCGTCTTTGCGACTTCCTAACTTGACGTTGCATTTTAGCTTGTTGTAAACGTCTGTTTTGATGGTATCTTGGATGTTCTTGTCCTTCGTTTGACATTATTTATTTAATCCTACACTATTAAGTATCATTAAAACAAGATTGTCATAATCTATTCCACAAACTTTTGCTTGAGCCGGTAAGTCGCTTGTGTCAGTCATTCCAGGATTTGTATTAATTTCCAAGAAATAAGGTTTATCGTCTTTTACCATAAAATCAACTCTTGAAACGCCTGAGCAACCTGCTGTTTCGTGTGCTTCAACAGCAATTTTCTTAGTCAATTCTGTTGCTTCTTTTGATAAGCCTGTTGCAGGAACAATAAATTCTGACAACCCTTTTGTATATTTTGCATCAAAATCATACCATTCAGTTTTTGTTCTGATTTCAAGAATCTCTGTTGCAAATGCTTTACCGTCTTTTTCTAAAACACCAACTGTGATAAAAAAGCCATCAATAAATTCTTCTATTAAAACGTCATCGTTGTATTTTATAGCTTCTTCATAAGCTGCTTGTAATTCTTCCGGCTTATTAACTTTAGTCATACCAAAGCTTGAACCTTCAGAAACAGGTTTCGTTATTAAAGGATATTGAAGTCCTTCAACCGCTTTCATTAAATCTTCGCCTTTTCTTACAAAAGCGGATTTAATAAGAGGAATACTTTTGTTTGTAGAAAGAACTTTTTTTGTGTATTCTTTGTTCATACAAATCGCACTGGACATAACACCACAGCCGGTATAAGGGATTTTCATTATTTCTAAAACACCTTGAATGCAGCCGTCTTCACCATATTTGCCATGAAGAGTATTGTAAGCGTATTCAAATCCCTTTAAATCATTCATAACGTTTGATGAAACATCTACTATTTCTGCGTTTTTATAACCCAATCTGTGTAATGCACCCAAGCAATTTTTACCTGAACGTAATGAAACTTCACGTTCAGATGACATACCGCCACATAAAACTGCTATTTTTGCATCTTTGTTTTGTATAGTATATTGCATAATTCTTCCTCTTTTTTTGTTTTATCGCCGATAAAAATAATTTCCGGCTTCAATTCTATTGTATAAATATCTTTAACAGCTTGATACATTTTTACCATAAGTTCAAGAACATCTTCTGATGTTGCGTTACCCTTATTTACAATAAAGTTTGCGTGTTTATCCCAAACTCTAACAGTATCAGTTTCAAAACTTTTCACTCCGGCTTTATCCAAAAGTCTGCCTGCTGAATCGTTTTCAGGGTTTTTAAAAACACTTCCGGCATTTGGATTTTTTAGCGATGGTTGAATATTTTTTCTAAATGTCAAATTCCTTTCCATCAATTCTTTGATTTCTTCTTGCGGAAGTTTTTTTAATTCAAATTCGGCAGAAAGTAAGATATAACGTCCTTCATGTAAAATTGAATGTCTGTAAGAAAAATCCATTTCTGATTTTTGTTTAAAAACAACTTCTTTTGTTTCTTTATCAAATAAACAACAAGAAACTAAAACATCTGCAATACATTGTCCGTGTGCGCCTGCATTCATATAAACCGCACCGCCGATTGTTCCGGGAAGTCCAATCAAAAATTCTAAACCGCTCAAAGAAACATCTGCAACTTTTTGAGATAAAAGCGGATCTTTAACTCCACAATCTGCATAAACTTTCGTTCCTCTAATTTCAAAATTTTTCATTTCGGTTGTTAAAATAATATTTCCTTTATAGCCGTTTGATGAAAACAAAACATCAGAGCAACTACCAAGAACGACATAACTATCAAGTTCTCTTAGCAAGTTTGTGAACTCTTCCAACGTTTCAGGCAGATAAAGTTTTTCAACTTGACCGCCGATTTTGAAGGTTGTTAAATTTTTGATTTCGAAATTTTCTCTTATTTGCATTATTTTCCTTTTTTATGTTTTAAATATTCAATTTTGGTGTGTTACATTATTCCTTTTTTGGGAGAAGAACCCTCACCCTAGCCCTCTCCCTCGGAGAGGGAATGACTAAGACGCGTTTTATCAATTGTAGGTTGGGCTTTCAGCTCAACAATAACCATCTTTTACTTATTCGCCTTTTCCAATTCTTTTCCCAATGCCGTAATAGTGCCTGCGCCTAAGCCAATTACGATATTTCCGTTTACAAGCGTTGGTAATAATTTCTCTGCAACTTCCTGCATATTACCGCCAATATATTCTGCACCCAAATCTTTTGCGAAAGCTTCACCGCTTATGCCTTTAATCGGATCCTCTGATGCTGCATAAACATCAGTTACAATTACTCTTCCTGCTTCAGAAAACGCACTCTTGAATTCATTCCACAAAGATTGAAGTCTTGTGAATCTGTGCGGTTGAAATACAGCAACAATGTTTTCTTTACCAAACTTTAGCGCAGAAGCATCGAGTGTTGCTTTAATTTCAGTAGGGTGATGCGCATAATCGTCGTAGACTTCTACACCGTTAAATTCGCAAACTTTTTGGAATCTTCTTCCCATGCCGGTAAAATCTGCAAAATAATCGGCAACCATTCTTATATTTACACCGGCTTCGTTTAATGCTGAAACAACAGCAAGTGTATTATATATATTATGAACACCTGCAAGCTGAATTTTCATACTTGTTAATAAATTTCCATGATGATAAATTTCAAAACTTGTACCATTTTTTGAAAATTCAATATTTTTGGCAATATAATCAGCATCATCAAGTCCGAATGTAATAAAGTTTCCGCTTAGATTTTGAATCCCTTCATTATCCTTGTTTACAATAACTTTTTTTGCTTGAGAAATTGCTTGATTGAAGGTTTTAACCAAATCTTTCATACCGTTTTTATAAAAATCCAAATGGTCTTCTTCTAAGTTATTAACAACTAAAATGTCAGGATGATATTTAATAATAGTTCCATCGCTTTCATCAAGCTCGGCAACAAACTGTTTACCGCTTTTATGTTGAGCATTTGTGTTTAATTCCGGAATAATTCCACCATCTACAAAAGACGGATTTAATTTTCCTTTTTCAAGTACAAAAGATGCTAAACCGCTTGTTGTAGTTTTGCCATGAGTTCCTGAAAAACCAATGAAACATTTGCCGTTTTCTTGCGCAGTTTTGGCAATTTCAGCGAGTAAATCCGAACGGTGATAAATTGGCAAACCTAATTCTTTTGCTCTTACAACTTCAGGATTATTATCTCGAATTGCCGTACTTTTAATTATAATTGCGTCATTAGGAACATTTTCAGCTTTTTGTCCAATAAAAATTTCAGCACCTAATTCTCTTAATTTATCTACATATTTTGAATCTACAATATCAGAACCTGAAACAGTATGCCCATCTTCTAATAAATACTTGGCTAAACCGCTCATTCCTATTCCGCCTATTGCTATAAAATGATATCTTCCCATAATCTCTCCAATTCTACGTTAATTATATTATAAAGAGAGATTTATTTACAAGAAAAATATCTTCAATAAAAAATAAGACCGATTTAATAAAAACCGATCTTATTTTTTGTTTGATTCTTTTTATGCAATAAGCATAAATCTATGATCTTTTGCATCTACGTGAGCCAAACCGACGCCGTCTTGACCTGTAGCAATTTTATTCCCTGCTTCATCTTGTGTATAAGAATGATTTTGTGGAATAGAAATTCCATATTGGTTGTCAACGGAAGGAGTTGGGGTTACACGTGGTGATACAGTTAAACCGCCAAATGGAATTTTACTTCCTTGACCGTAAAGACCATATTGATAATTTTGTTCGATTGGAGATACACCCATAGTCATATCCTTTTCAACTTGTATATATATAATAACGTTTTAAAATTTAAAAAATTGCTTTGTATATAAAAATATTTACAAATATTAACAAAAATATTATGATTTTCTTAAAACTCAAAACACTCGTGGTGCTATTGTCGTTTAAGATTAGTAGAACGTAGGGTAATTTTGCACCATTAACTAAAAAAAGAACAATTGAATATTCTCAATTGTTCTTTTTGATTTTTTAGTTTTCTACATATTCTCTTAATCGTTTGCTACGATTTGGGTGACGTAATTTTCTCAAAGCCTTTGCTTCGATTTGTCTGATACGTTCACGAGTTACGCCGAATAATTGACCAACTTCTTCCAATGTTCTTTGACGTCCATCGTCCATACCGAAACGTAATCTCAATACATCTCTTTCACGTGGAGAAAGTGTACAAAGAACTTCTGCCAAGTCTTCTCTAAGAAGTTCAGAAGCAACGGTCTTGATTGGTGCGTCAGCTTCTTTATCTTCGATGAAATCGCCTAATCTTGAATCTTCTTCTTTACCGATTGGAGTTTCCAATGAAAGTGGTTCTTGAGCAATCTTAACAATTTCTCTCAATTTAGAAATTGAAACGCCCATTTCTGCTGCCAACTCATCTTCGGTTGGTTTTCTTGAAAGTTCTTGAGCAAGTCTTCTTGTAACTTTTTTAAGTTTGTTGATTGTTTCAACCATGTGAACAGGAATACGGATTGTTCTTGCTTGGTCTGCAATAGCTCTTGTGATAGCTTGTCTAATCCACCAAGTTGCATAAGTTGAGAATTTAAAACCTCTTTCGTGGTCAAATTTTTCAGCTGCTCTGATTAAACCTAAGTTTCCTTCTTGAATAAGGTCTAAGAATAGCATGCCACGACCAACGTATTTTTTAGCAATACTTACAACCAATCTTAAGTTTGCTTGAACTAATTTTCTTTTTGCAATAGCACCAGGAGTTCCACCTTGGATGATTTTACGTGCTAATTCAATTTCTTCACTTGTTGATAATAATTTGATACGACCTATTTCTCTTAAATAAAGTCTTACTGGGTCTTCCACAGCAATGCCTTTTGGAGCTTCTACTTCAGCTGTTTCGTGATGAGAATCACTAGAGTCCATCATGTAGAAGTCATCGCTTTTTACGCCGCTTAGTTTAGATGAAGTAATAATATCTTCTATATTATCCGTGCCTAAATCAGTTTCAATGTAATCATCTTCTTCCTTTTCAGAATCGTAGTCCAACAAATCCATATTTTCGTCTTCTACGCTGATTACTGATGAATGTGAGTTTCTTTTTTGGGTCATTTATTTATCTCCAGTCCTTAATTTAATTTTATCTCTAAGCTGCATTTGAATCTTTAGGGCTTCTATTTCGTCATCGTTGACCTGCTTGTATTGTTGACGAAGTCTTTCTGCATCTTTTTCCTGATAACATCTTTTTAATCTTATGATGTTTTCTCTTACAGTCGTTTCAAACTCATCCGGTTCTAGCCCATTGAAGGCTTCCGAAAGTTCGACTAGGTCTGTAATTATTTGAGTCAAATTTTCATCCTCTATGAATTCCGTAAATAAGCTTTTGGTCAATTCCTTAACATTATTTATTGTACACGCCAATTTGTCAATTGTATTTTTTACAATTATTAACGTTTCATCTTGGATGATATTTTCAGGTAACATTTCGTTTATTTGGTTGAAGGTTAACGAACTGTCACTTGCTAAAAAAACGCTCAATAAATTTTTTTGCGCTTTTATCTCGAATTGTGAAGAATTTGTTACAACTTTTTTTGTATTCAAATTTCTTTCAATTAATGCACCTTGTCTTTCGTGACGCGCAAGTTCTTTTAGAATGGCTTCTTCGTCGATTTCTAAAACTGTTGAAACCATTTTTACATATTCAGATTGAATAATTTTGTTGTTTACATCTTTTAGAATTTCAATAATTTTTTCAACTAACTCAGCTTTTTCTTGCGGCGTTTGTGCAGAATTTTTTTCTCTCAAAATATTATTTAATAAAAAATCGATTAAAAGCGGTGCGTTTTTAATATATTCCTTAAACGCCTCTCCGCCCATAGAACGTATAAATTCGTCTGGATCTTTGCCTTGAGGAGGTGATACTACGCGAATTTCACATGCGTATTTGTTGTCAACGGCAGATGCTATATGACTTTCGTCAAATTGTTTAACGTCACCTAATGTTGAGAGTGTTTCTTTGATAACGTTGCTTCCTTTTGTTGTTGCGTTGACTCCGGCTTTATCAGTGTCGAAAGATAGAAAAATTCTTCTCGATTTTGTGTATCTTGATAATAATTTAACGTGGTCAGGTGTTAAGGCTGTTCCGCAAGATGCGACTGCGTTTTCAACCCCATGTGCTTGTGCTGAAATTACGTCAAAATATCCTTCCATAATTACAACGCCATCTTCTGTTTTAATCGCGTCTTGAGCAGAATTTAGACCAAACAATAATTTGCTTTTGTTGTAAATCAAAGAATCTGATGAATTTAAATATTTTGGATTTTGTCCTTCATCAACCGCACGTGCTCCAAAGGCAACATATTCTCCGTTTTCGTTTTGAATAGGAATTATAATTCTATTTCTAAATCGGTCGATATATCCGCCTGAATTGGATTTTAGAATAAGTCCGGCCTTTTCTAAAATTTCATCCTTGAATTCTTTTTTGAGTTCTTTATACAAAGTGTCATACTTGTTAGGCGCCCAACCGAGAGTAAATTTATCAATAACTGTATCGTCTACATTACGCTTACGAAGAGCTGTCATTGCTTTATTTGCGTCATCGGCACTTCTTAGTTGCATGTGATAAAATTTTGCAGCCTTTGAGCATGCCTTTATCATCTCTTTTTTTAAACTTTTTGTTTCAGACGATGCGCTATATTTTTTAGGAAGTTTAATACCATATTTGTCGGCAAGTTCTAAAATTACGTCTTTGTATTCTCTGTTTTGGATTTTTACAAGGAATGCTAAAGCGTCGCCACCGGCACCACAAGAGAAGCACTTAAATATTCCACGAGAAGGACTCACTGACATAGAAGGCTTTTTGTCGTTGTGAAACGGACAAATTCCCCAATAGTTAGCGCCGCTTTTTTTAAGCACCACGTATTGAGAAACTACATCTACTATATCCAGCCGGTCTTTAATCTGAGAAATTACTTCTTCAAAAGAATTTGCCATAACATCAATATTGTAGCATAAAAGATTAGAACAGCTACAAAAACTTTTATCTACAAATTAACTAATATTCTATAATATCTTTGCAATGTTTCTTCGTTGGAATTCTCAAGTAAACTATTGATTTTAAGGAGTAAATCTTGTCTATTTTCTATATGTGAATAATTAAATAACTCTTTTACATCCACTCTTAGTGCATTAGAAATTTTCTCCAAACTCTCTTCTTTGGGGATTTGTATACCTCTTTCAATTTTAGAAAGGTTAGATGCTTCCATATCCAAAATTTCAGCAAGCTTAAGTTGCGTCAACTCTTGTTTTTCACGCAATTCTTTTATTCTTAATCCTAATTTTCTAGCAATTTCACCCATCTCAACAACAGAATACTATCTTTCTTATCAAGGATAAAGATTTTAGTAAGATTGCAAGGGTTGACAAATTAGGCTTAATATGACAATAATATAGCATAAAGCATTCTAATAGAATTTATTTATCTTTAAAATAAATTACATTACTACATTTACCTAACAAGAAAGGAGCTTATATGGCTGGAGTTTCAATGAACAAGTTTGAACAATTTGTGGAAAACGCTTATAGAGGTATTCCTGATCAAACCTCTACGGTAAAAGATAAGGAAAGGGCGATTGCTGCTAAGAAAAAGATTTTGCAGCATCCTGATTGCCCAAAGGAAACTAAAACTGCATTGTTGCGTGAAATTGCGACAATTGAAGGTGAAATTGCCGGAATTAAAGAGCAAGAGCGCAACGAAGCTATGAATAGCAGTATTTTTCCTAAGAGGAATGACTTAGGGTAAAAATCATCTTAATAAGTAGTATTTATTGCGTTGGTAAATAACCCTCCAATACAGTTAGCTGTTTATAAAAAAAATATTCACCCTCATCAGGCTTTCAGCCAGCTTCTCCCCTCAAGGGCGAAGCAGTGAAATGCGCCAACTACTGTCCAAGATAAATTTTATCAAATGAACGACTGTCACGCCGCGAGCGTTTTTAGCGAGCGTTAGAGTGCAAGCTCTGCTTGCTACATCCATTTTATCAACGCTCGTAAGAGCGTAGGAAACAATTGCGTGTTTTCTCTTTCTTTTGGTACTTTTCTTTCTCTTTACATCGCAACAAAAGAGAAAGAAAAGTACATCATAGAAAATTTTTTATTACAAAATAATTCTCTTACTTTTTCTTCTTTATTGCGATAAAAGAAGAAAAAGTAAGCAAAAAGAAGAAACTACGCACCGTTTTCTACAACCATACGGTTGTTGAACAAAATGGATGTAGCAAGCAGAGCTTGCACTCTAACGCTCGCTAAAAAACGCTCGCGGCGCGACTGTCGTTCAAATTATGTTTTGACTAAAAAATTATCATGGACAATAGTGGAAACACGTCAGATTGACGCAATCAACTGCTTCGCCCTTGAGGGGAGAAGCTGGGCGGATGCTCTGATGAGGGTGATACAGAATTAAACTTGTACCATTAATTACTCTATTATGAAAAACATCAAAACATCTATGTAACAATTTCTTAACATATCTTAAAGTTTTTAGAAAACTAGCCGTTAATCTATCTATAAGGAGAAATATTAATCATGCCGGATATAAACTTAAATTCATTTCAAAAACATATTCAAACTTTTATGAATCACATTAAATCAACAGGTGAAACTCAAGTTGATGAAAAAACTTTTGAAGAAAAAATTACCAATGATAGAAGTATTTTTTGCATGTTAGATCAAAATCGTGATGGAAAAATTTCTGAAGATGAAATGAGAACTGTATTACAAGCTGATTCTAATAATGATGGAATTGTTACCGAAAACGAAATGAATTGCATGAATCAAATGAAATTCTTTGCAAAGAGAGGCGTTGACAAGTGGTTTTCTTTAGATATCAATCGTGACGGGCATTGGAGTAATGTTGAAGAAAAACTGGGTGACAAAAGAATGTTTGGCGAACTTCCGACTTCATATACAGGACTTGATTCTTCTATGACAAATGAGCAACTTGCTCAATTATATGATATAAAAGAAAATATTGATGATCCTGATAATGAACAACTTAAAAATTGGTTAAATGGGGATATTAATGATTTAAAGATGCTGGCTAAAGAACAGTATGGAATTGAATTAACAGATAAACAAATCATAATTCTGAAAAATGAACAAAAAAAACAACTTAATACTTGGTTGCTAAAAATGGGTGATAATGCTACCGGCAATGCGCCATTGTACAATTCATTGAACCTAACAGCTTATACAAGACTAATAACAACGGAACAAACAGTATCTTGCTGTGGTGGAGATATTATTCCACCCCCTGCTGCGCCGAAGAAAGACGGTTGTACAGAAGTTTTTTCTGACCTTGAACATGAAGGAGCTTCTAATAGTGCAAAGGAAGTTAAAAACAGATTAGCTTGGGCAATGTTTAAAACTCCGCCAAAAGAAGAGTTGGTAACAAGCGAGGATGCAGCAACTGTTTGGCAAAATATGTCTGATGAACAATATAATAATTATCACCAACAATATCAACAAATGCGTGATATGAAAGCTAGTGATTTTAGAGAATTGCTAAAACCTGAAAATACACAAAAACGAGCAGATTTTGAAAAAAATTCGGCAATGACCGTTCAACAAATAGTAGATTATATTGATATTGTAGAACAACAAATCGGCGTTGGAAATTTTGACAAAGAGGATTGGTCAGTTGACGCAGAACAATATACGCAAATTACTTTCGCTATAAACGGAACTACCGGTGACGAAACACGTCTTGAAGGCAAAACAAGAGCTGATATCCCTGAAAACAGGCAAGCGCTTTTAAAATTCTTAGAAGAAAAAGGCTGGTTATACGAACAATTTAAATAAAATGAATTAAGTAAAGATATCATTCGGCGCGATAAATATCATGTTTATGGTACAATTCTGCTATAGTTTAAGAAGGATGTATCGCAAATGTTTGACTCATTATCAGATAAATTACAAGATATTATTGCAAAAACTGCCGGACAAAAGGAACTGACTCAAGAAAATATGCAAGAGGCTTTGCGCGAAATTAGACGTGCTCTTCTTGAAGCCGATGTTAACTTGAGAGTTGTAAAAGCTTTTATTTCTAATATTAAAGATAGAGCAGAAGGTGAAAATGTTTTAGCCGGAATAAATCCTTCTCAACAACTTATCAAAATTGTTCACGATGAATTGATAGAACTTTTGGGTAAGGAAGTTAAACCGCTTGACTTTTCAGGACATCCAAACTTAATTATGATGCTGGGGCTTCAAGGTAGTGGTAAAACGACTTCTTCTGCAAAATTAGCAGTAAAGCTTAAAAAAGAAGGTAGGAATCCGCTTTTAGTTGCTTGTGACGTTTACAGACCGGCAGCAATTACCCAGTTAAAAGCTTTGGGCGAGCAAATCGGAGTTGAAGTTTATTCTGAAAACGATTCAAAAGATGTACAAAATATCATCCAAAATGCGATTAATTATTCAAAAGAAAAGGGTTTTAATACATTAATATTAGATACCGCAGGTCGTTTACAAATTGACACTGACATGATGGCAGAATTACTTTTGATAGATAGAGTATTTCACCCTGCTGAAAAACTACTCGTAATTGACTCTATGACCGGTCAGGAAGCTGTTAACGTAGCAGAGAATTTTGATGCACAATTAAGCATTACAGGTTTAGTTTTAACAAAATTAGATGGCGATTCTCGTGGTGGTGCTGCCTTAAGCGTTGTTTATTGCACACATAAGCCAATCAAATTAACAGGTACAGGTGAAAAATTAAACGCGTTAGAAGATTTTTATCCTGAAAGAATGGCAACAAGAATTTTAGGAATGGGTGACATTGTTTCACTTGTTGAGCGCGCACAAGAAGTTTTTGATGAAAAGACTGCAAAAGAGATGGAAAAGAAAATGGCGAAAGCTGAATTTTCTTTTAATGATTTCTTAAAAATGCAATCACAAATGAAAATGTTTGGTTCAATGGATCAACTTTTGGGAATGATTCCGGGAATTAAAATTTCTAAAGACGACAGACAAAAACTTTCACATGAAAGCGAAAAACAATTCAAAAGAATGGAAGTCTTTATTCAAAGTATGACTCCGGAAGAGCGTGAACATCCCGAACTTATGAATTCTTCTCGCAAAAAAAGAATTGCCGAAGGCTCAGGGCTTCCTTTGCATGACGTAAATGTTTTTATCAATCAGTTTGAGCAAATGCGCAAAATGATGAAAGGTTTTTCTGACGTTAAAAAGAATATGGGTTCAATGATGGGTAAAATGGGTGCTGCCGGTGCAAAATTAACCGCACATCAAATGATGAAAAATATGAGAAGATTTAAATAAATCTTTCCATCGCCTTAACAAAACCGTCATTATAAACCGTATCAGTCACATAATCTGCAATTGACTTTAATTCTTCTGTTGCATTTCCCATTGCAACTTTAATACCACCGGCTTTTAATAGGGCAATGTCGTTATTTTGGTCACCAATGGTTAAGGTTTCAGTTTTATCAATATCCCAATATTTTTAAACCTTTTTTCAGTTTTTCAACATTAGCTTTTATATGAGAAACAATATCAAATCGTTCTATTCCCGGAATGTATACACTTTTTATTTCATAATCCTCTAAACTTTTATCAAAACTATCAGTTTCTTTCAAGGGTTTATAACTAATGTCGTAACCTTTGTCATAGAAAGAATGTCCAGGTCTTTTATAAAAGTTAGATGTTATATTAATATCGCAATCTTTTGCTAACTCTCTTAATTTCCCTAAGTTTTTTCTTATAATCTGCTTTTCCCCGTAATGAACACGGTTAAATCTTAAACTTTTAAAGCTGGTGTTAGAATTGGCTTGTGATACGCTATTTATTTCCATAAAATTATCCCTCTATAAATTTTTCTATCGCCTTAACAAAACCGTCATTATAGACCGTATCAGTCACATAATCTGCAATTGACTTTAATTCTTCTGTTGCATTTCCCATTGCAACTTTAATACCACCGGCTTTTAATAGGGCAATGTCGTTATTTTGGTCACCAATGGTTAAGGTTTCAGTTTCATCAATATTCCAATATTTTTGCAAAAATTTAACTGCGCAATATTTTGAACCTTCTTTGTTAGAAAATTCCAAAAAGTATGGTGTTGATTTAATTATATACAAATCCGGAAAAATTTTTGGTAATTCTTTTTCAAATTTATCAATTTTTTCAGGATGATTATAATCAATCGCGAGCAGCTTATTTACACTACTTTTTTCTACTTCACAAAAAGATTTTATAGTATATTTTGTATGTAAATTGTTACAATAACGCTCAATTTCCGGACATTTAGATTCTGAATACAGAATATCATCATTATATAAATTTAAATGTATATTTTCTGACTTTGCCCAATCAATAACTCTTTGTGCCTGTTCTTCCGTCAAACATCTTTTGTAAAGCGTTTCACCGTTGTATTTTACAAGCCCGCCTTGATAAGAAATCACAGGAGTATCAAGACCTAAGTCTTGAGCAATAAGTTCTGCAGCAGCGTTCATTCTGCCTGTTACAAGTACGACTTTAATCCCTTTTTGACAAAGTTCTTTAATACATTTTTTCACACCTTCGGTAAAATTACCTTCCGGTATCAAAATAGTACCGTCTATATCAGTTGCAACAAGTTTTATCATAATAATTCCTCTTCAATCAAGATATCATGCCCTATATCTTGCATAAGTTCTAAATAAGAATAAAAATGCCTTGACATCGCTGTCAAATATTGGCTTAAAACTTCTTGGTGACCGTTTTCGTTAATTACCAAATCAGTATAAGAATTTTTACCTTTTATATAACCTTCTGTTGAAAGTTTTACGATTTTTTCTGAATCTTGAAGAATCTTTTTCGAATGCTCCATATTTTCAGCAGAATACTTAAATGTGTTGTAATCCTTCTTTAATTCATACTTAAGTTGATATTCATAAGCTTTTTTGCTCGCCTTACTACGTTCCAAAAAGATTTGCGCCTTTTGAATTTCAGGAGTAAAATTGTAAAGTATTGGAACATCAACAGTTCCACCAACGAACGCGCCGCCATAATTATTAGGCGCATGCCCATGTGCTTGCCAAGCGTAACCTCCGGCAACGCTAATATCCGGCACACGGTTCCTTTTTGCCATTGTAACTTCAAGTTCTGATTTATCAATATTTTTTTGAGAAATTTTAACCATATAACTATATTGAAGTGCAATGTTTTCTAAGAAATTGTATTCAGGAAGTTGAATGTTCAAAAAAGCCCAATTACCAAGCAATGAAGCTTCTTTAGTGTCATACATTACACTATCATCACCAGTATTTAAAATCTTATTTAATTCAAATTGTTTTGCTAATAAATTTGCTTTAGCGTGATTTACTGCAATTAACTGTTGCGCATATTGAATATCAGCCTTCAAGTTATCAATCTCATAGGACGGATATTTTGGTTTGTCCGTTGTAATTTGAACCAAATTTTTGAACAATTTTAAACGCTCTTCTTGAATATTATAAACAGATTTTGCATAAAGGATATCAAAATAAGCTTGCATTATTTGTAATTTGTAATTATGTTCTGCTTGTTTCAACTCAGTTTCTTTAATGTTATAAGTTTCTGTTGCGACTTTCTTTCTGATTCCACGTTTGAGAACTTCAATCGGCAATGCAACACCTGCTTGCGAAGAGTTACCGAGCGCAACATTTCCCATTACAATATTTGATTGAATTTGCGGATTTTGAAGCCGATTTGCAATTTTAATATCTTTTTCTGCTGCCTTGAGTTCCATGCGCTTAATTTTAAGGTCGCAATTTTGTTTCAAACCAATTTGCACCATCGTGTCCAAATCAACGTTTTTGACATTTGCAAACGCCGAAACCTGTATAGCCAATATTAAAATAAATGTAAAAACCAACCTCTTCATACACTGGTATTTTAACATAAAAATAGAGTTCTCAGTTAAAATTCTATTTGAAAAATAATGACATTTTTTCTATAATTAAGTAATTAAATATTGTAAAATTTAAAAAGGATAGTATTATGCAAAATAGACGAAAATCAAGGCAAATTTCTATTGGAAACGTTAAAATAGGTGGAGATGCCCCAATTAGTGTTCAATCAATGTGCAACACGGACACCAGAGATATTGCTAAAACTCTTGATCAAATTAGCGAACTTGCGTCTGCCGGTTGCGAAATTGTCCGTCTTGCAGTTTTAAATAAAGATGCCGCAGCAGCTATTAAAGATATAGTTGCTAAATCTCCTGTTCCGCTGGTTGCAGATATTCATTTTGATTACAGATTAGCTTTAACTTGTATTGAGAATGGAATTCATGCTCTTAGAATTAATCCTGGAAATATAGGTAAAAAAGAACATACAATTAAGGTTGTGGAAGCTGCGAAGGCACACGAAGTGCCAATAAGAATTGGTATTAATGCCGGTTCTTTAGAAAAAGAATTTGCAGAAATGGATATTCCTCTACATGAAAAAATGGTTTTGAGTGCAATGCGTCATTTAGAAATTTTAGAAGACTTGAATTTTTATAATACAAAAGTTTCACTTAAATCTTCCGATGTTCCAACTACAATAGAAGCCTATCGCTTGATGGCTAAAAAAGTTGATTATCCGCTTCATTTAGGTGTAACAGAAGCAGGTACTTTGAAATCAGGTTTAATCAAATCTTCAATAGGTTTGGGAACTCTTTTAAGTGAAGGTATCGGTGATACCATAAGAGTTTCTTTAACAGAACAACCCGTAGAAGAAGTTCATGCCGGATTTGGAATATTAAAAGCTTTGAATTTACGCAAAAAGGGTATTAATTTTATATCTTGTCCTACTTGTGGTAGAACACAAATAGATTTAATCGGTTTGGCTAAAAAGGTTGAAGAAAAATTCAAGAATCTGGATTTGCCGATAACAATCGCTGTTATGGGATGTCCTGTAAATGGCCCAGGGGAAGCTCGTCATGCTGATTTTGGTATCGCAGGCGCAATCAAGGAAGGTTATATTTTTAAAAAAGGTGAAATTATTGCAAGAGTTCCGGAAGCTGACTTGATTAATTCGCTAGAAAATATTATAATGGAATCATATAGTTCAGATAAGTAAGAATGGGTGTTATGAGAAAAAATTTATTATTAGTTTTAGCTTTATTTATGCTACTTTGCGTAAGAGCAAATGCGGACGTTACTCCTGCACAAATGACAGATGCAGAATATATGATTAACGGTGGTTATTCAGAAGCTGCAGCTGAAGAGGTTTTGATTCTAAAAAACCGAGTTAATGGAAAAGCTTGTGAACCGCTTTATGAAAAAGAACATAATAAGTTTGTAAGATTTTTAAAGAATTTTTATTCTTATGTAGATCCGGCTCAAGATAGCGAAGAAAGATATCATCACGATATTCATCAATCTCCAAGTTGGCATGATTTGTAAAAAGATTGAAAAATGGGTAACTTTGAAAAGTTACCCATTTTTTATGCTATAATTCATATATGAAGAAAAAAATTTTGATAATAGGAAATGGTGTAAAAGAATGTGCATTAGCAAGAAGATTAGCTGAAAAACATGAAGTTTTTGTTACTCCTGCTAATGATACTTTAAAAGATTGTGTTACAAGTTTAGATATAAGAGAAAATTGTTCAAATGAGATTTTAGAATTCGTTATGGAAAATGGGATTGATTTAACAATTCCAATTTCTTCTGATTCATTAAAAACAGATTTGGTTGATTTGTTTAATCAAAACAATCAGCCAATATTTGCTCCGATGAAAAGTGCTGCAAAATTGGTTTTCGACAAAGCTTATGCAAAAAAAGTGCTTTATAAATTAAGAATACCGACTCCCAAGTTTGGAATTTTTGAAAAACAAAATATGGCATTCGATTATGTTAAGAATTTAAAAAATCCATTTGTTATAAAATCGAATGATTCAAATAGTGCAACAGTCTTTACATCTTATCAAGTTGCAAAAAATATTTTGGACTCAAGTTTCGTAGAAAAAAATAAAAAAATTATTATAGAAGATTATATATATGGAACTCCATTTTCTTTTTATACAATAACGGATGGCTATAAGGCATTACCAATCGGCTCTTCAATTACTTATAAACATTCTTTAGAAGGTGATGGTGGTCAATTAACAGGCGGAATGGGGGCTTGTGCGCCAAATTATAAATTAAGTGTAGAACAAGAGTACTACTTAATGGATAATGTTATTTATCCAACATTGGATTATTGTGAAATCGAAGGTAGTCCTTATTTAGGCATATTGGGTGTAAATGGTATTTTAACAGATGATGGTCGAATATATGTTTTAGGTTGGCAATCTTTTATGCAGGATTGTGACGCGCAAGCAATCTTAGATATTCTTGACGAAGATTTGTATAAGTTGTTTGAAGCTTGCGTTGTTGGTTCTTTTAGCGATGAGGTTGATGGGATTAATTTGCTTGATAAATATTCGACTTCATTAGTTTTAAATTGTAAAAATAAAGAAAATGAGGAAAATGTTATATTTGGTTTGGATAATTTAGCAGAAGAAACTTCTGTAAATTTTTATCCTACAGTAAGGAAAAATCGTTATTTAGAACTAGAGGCGAATTATGGAGCTGTTTTAGTACTAACAACCTCTGGATTAACGGCTTCTACGGCTGTTGAAAAAATGTATTCAGAAGCCTCTGATATAGATTTTAAAGGTAAGCATTATAGAAAAGATATATGCAAATTTAAAATTTAGCTTTACATTTCTTAATAAAGTCATTCAAAAAAGGCAATTTTTTAAATCCGAAATACTTTATATATATGTAATCAGTAAATAAAGTATAAAAAGGATAATAAAAGGAGTATTAATTATGGCAAGAGTTTTAATTTCAATGCCTGAGAGTTTTTTAGGCAAAATTGATGAAGTTGCAGAGAATGAAAGCAGATCACGTTCAGAGCTGATCCGTGAAGCATTGCGAAGCTACATTACAAGATCACAAGTTCGTCAAAATACTTTGGCAGATAAAAATGCCAGAATTTTAGAGGCGCTACTAGATTAGAGGCGGGGAATTAGGGAATAATAGGGATTTTATAATTAATAAGAACACGAAAATTGAGAAAGAGAAAATTTAAAAAGAAAACAACCATAGGAATTCAAAGAATGAATTCCTTTTTTTTTTACACAATTAATTAAAAAAGGTGGAAAAAGTGTAAGCGGTTTCCACCTTACTTTGTTAAATTAAAATTTTACTTGATTAATCCTTTAATGGCTTCAATTGCTGTTTTTATGGCAGCATCAGTATCATGTGCTACAGGATTTTCCAAACCTTGTTTTTCTCTTTCTTGGTTTGCAACAACAAGAAATATTGAACCGACTTTAACTCTCAAATAGCTTGCAACTGTAAATAATGCAGCTGATTCCATTTCTGACGCCAAACAACCAAGTTTTAACCAAGCATTCCATTTATTTTGTAATTCGTAATTTACAGGCATAAGTTCAGGACTATGCTGACCATAAAAAGAGTCTTTGCATTCTACAACGCCAACGTGGTAAGGTTGATTCAAATTTTTAGCTGCATTAATTAATGCGGTTACAATATCGTAGTTTGCAACTGCAGGAAATTCAATTGGAGCATATTCTTTAGAAGTCCCTTCCATTCTGATTGCACCTGTTGCAATAACTAAGTCGCCACTTTTTACGTCGATGTCCATACCGCCGCATGTACCAACTCTTATAAAGTTTTTTGCTCCAACTTTTACTAACTCTTCTAACGCAATCGCTGCAGAAGGCCCACCAATGCCGGTAGACGTTACACTGACTTTAACACCGTTAAGATATCCGGTGTACGTTGTATACTCTCTTCTATCCGCTATTAATTTTGCATCGTCAAAATATGCTGCAATTTTTGCGCATCTTTTAGGGTCTCCTGGTAGAATTACGTATTCACCAACATCGCCTTCCTTTAAACCTATGTGGTATTGAGTTCCATCTGTTGAATATTTCATATAAACACCTCCGAAAAAAATATTTTAACATAAGATGTTTTGAAATACAAATCAGTTTTATTTGTTATTTAAAAGACTGTTGTAAATTTCTATTGTAATTAAACAAATTCTCAAATCTCTATCTACAAGACTTTTAATTGTATTTTTATAACAAATAAGAAGTGCCGCATCCAAGCCTCCATTATTTAGTGCATTAATTATAGGCTCGCAATGTTCGCAAGGACGAGTTCTTGATTCAATCTTATCGGCTAAAAATATAATTTTTTCAAAAGTTGTCATATCGACTTTACCTAAAGTATGCCATCTGATAGCTGAAAGAACTTCTTCATCATTAACTCCGAATTCTTTTTTTGCAACGTATGCACCAACAGGCGCGTGATGAGTTTTTTGGTTGCAAAATTCACCATCTTCTAGTGGCAATGTTTTTAGGATTTGCATTGTTTTATCTTTTGGCATACATTTTGCACAATCATGAATTAAGCCGGTAAAATAAGCTTTTTCTTTATCCAAGCCAAATTTTTCCGCCAATTTTTCTGCACATTCTGCAGTTCCTATAGAGTGCTCAAATCTTTCTTCATTAAGATTTTCTTTTAACCAATTTTTAATATATTCAATTGTACAAACCATTTTTTTCTATATATTCCTTTACTTCTCTAATTGTTTCGTTATTTTTATGTTTTCTTAGTTCTGTTGAAGAGATGTCTAAGAATTCTAATGGTGCCATTTCATAATCATATCCTATCTTTGGAGTCAATTTTACACCTCTTGGAAAAACGATAAAATGAACCAGTTTTTTTAATTCATCTGTTTTATACCAAGTTTCAATCTTTTCGAAAGCATCTGTCCCAATAAGAAAATTAAGCTTTCCTTCTATTTTATATTCTTCAATTATTTTTTTTACCGTAATCAAAGAATAAGATTTATTGCCGGAAGCGCTAAGCTTATATTCGATATCAGACACTTCAAACTTCGGATTGCTAGATGTCGCAAGTTTTACCATATTTAGTCTGTGCTCAGCAAGCTCAGGAGTTATATTTTTATGGGGTGGAATGTATGCCGGAATAAAAATTACTTTTTCAAATCCGTATTGCTTAAGCGCAAATTCTGCAACTTTAATATGCGCCTCATGGATTGGGTTAAATGTTCCAGAAAAAATACAAATTGTCAAAGCATACCTCCTTTTGTATTTTATAACAATTACCTATTTATGTAAATTTTTCATCTAAAGAAATGAACATTTATTTTTCAGAGTCGTTTATAATATAGTAGTAATGTTGTGTTTAAAAGTAAACAGATGAATTTATGAAAATTAAAATAAAGCTTGTTATAGTCGCATTATGTTTGAGCTTGAGTCTTCAAGCAGGCGCAATACAAAATATAAAAATTGAACAAAATTCTGATTTGGGATTGAATGATTGTATAAAAATTGCACTTAATAACAGTCCTGTAATCAAAAAATATATCTTAAATCTTGATGTTGCAAAATCTACGGTCGGAGTTGCAAAATCTGCATATTTTCCGAGTATAAGCTTGGGTGCAGGGTATAAACAGGGCTTTGGCGAAAGAAGTCATAATTTTGGCAGTTATCAAACAAGAACACTTCCGGGGTTTGATGCTTCTTTATCACAACTTTTGTGGAATTTTGGTAAAACTGACGCGAATATTAGAATGGAAAAATTCAACAAAATTGCAGCAGAATTTGATTTTGATGAAATGGTTTTGACAACAATTTATAATGTAAAACTTCAATACTATGGAGTTTTGGCGGCAAAATCTTTGATGGAGGTTGAGCGTTTAAATGTTCAGATTAATGAACGAAACTATCAAAGGACGCTTGCTTATTTTGACGAGGGTTTGAAATCTAAAATTGATTTGGTTAACGCAGAAGTTAATTTGAGTGATTCAAAAATTGCATTAGTAAAAGCTGAAAACACTTATAAAAACGCAATCGTAAGTTTGAATAATTCCATGTATGTAGCTTATGCGCCGAGTTATAGCATAAAAAATACAGAAACTTTTAACCTTGGCAATCCTTATGTGCCGATGAGTCTAACGAACATCGAAAACTACAAAAAACTTCTTACTTTGCCTGATGATGTTTCAAGCGCGACTTACGCAGTAAAAGCCGAAAAAGCGGATTTTTTGAAGGATTATGTTTTCCAAAAATATCCTTATACGTTTGAAAAATCAGTAAGTATAGCAAAAGAAAATCGTCCTGATTTGAAAGCTCTTAATGCGACAGTTAAAGCTATGCGACAATATGTTTTACTTACTAAACGTCAATATTTGCCTGATTTAAAAGGCGGAGTGGGTTATAGTTACGCAAACAATCGTAATTATGCGGATAGTGGAATGAATGTTTCCGTGAATTTGAATACAACATTTAATATGATGCAAGTTAAGCACGAAGTTGATATTGCAAATTCTCAATTAAACCTTGCAAAAACTGAAGTGGAATTACTTAATCAAAATTTGTATTTTGATATTCAAAGTGCTTATGTTGATATGATTCAGCTTGAAAAACAAATTCCATTATTGGAAACAAAAGTACGCCAAACATTAGAAAATCTTGAACTTGCGGATGGGCGATACAGCGTAGGTTTAGGCGATTATATTCAACTACAAGACGCTAGGGTGAATTATAATAATGCTCAGAGTTCTTATGTTCAGGCTGTTTATAATTATAACGTAGCAAGAGCAACGCTTGAAAGAGAAATTGCACTTCCGCAAGAAGAAACTTTGACCGTAGAAGATGTTAAAGATTTTCAAAAGGATTTAAAAAAACAAGAAAAAAGTAAATTAACAGTCAAAAATAATCAAAAGAATTCCAAAAAGGATAACGTATGAAGATTTTAGATAAAATAAAAACGATAAAGAAAAGATATATAACGGCAGGAATTGTGACCATTTTTATTGTGTTTACGGTAATTTCAGGCTTGATGAAAAACAAAGTCGAATACGAAACTGCGCCGATTGAAAGACGTACAATCACTCAAGTAGTTGAAGCTTCAGGTACGATTAATCCTGTAAATACCGTTTCTGTAGGTTCTACTGTTTCAGGATTGATTAGCGCGATTTATGTTGACTTTAATTCTGTTGTTAAAAAAGGTCAGTTGCTTGCAGAAATTGACCCTAGAACTTTCCAAGCGACCGTTGACCAAAATTTGGCGTCTGTTAATTCTGCACAAGCGGATTTGGCTAATAAACAAGCTACTTATGAGATGAGTGCAAAAACTCTTAGACGTTACAAAAATCTTTATGCGAGAAGTTTTGTTCCAAAATCAGAACTTGACCAAGCAGAAGCGGATTATAAAGCAGATTTGGCGCAAGTAAATGCAGCAAGAGCAAAAATTACACAAGCAAGAGCGCAATATAATCAGTCTTTAGTTAACTTGAATTATACAAAAATTACTGCGCCTGTTGATGGTATGATTATTTCTCGTGAAATAGACTTGGGACAACCGGTTGCAGCAAGCTTTCAGGCACCGGAATTATTTACAATAGCACAAGATTTAGAGAAAATGCAAATTGAAGTAAATGTTTCAGAAGCTGATATCGGTGAAGTTAAAGAAGGACAAGATGTAACTTATACGCTTGACGGATATCCGAATAGCGAATTTTATGGAAAAGTTACACAGGTTAGAATTTCACCGACTACGGTTTCAAATGTTGTAACTTATTCTGTGATTGTAACTGTTGATAACAGTGATTTAAAGCTTAAACCTGGGATGACTGCGAATGTTTCAATCATAACTGCTAAAAACGAAAACGTTCTTTGCGTTCCGAATATTGCTTTAAAATTTACTCCTAAAACTGACGGTCAAAAATATAAGACTCAGGGACTTTGGATTAAGGATGGTTTGAAGCTTGCAAGAATTGATATTAAAACCGGTGCAAGTGATGATTCATATACAGAAGTTATCGGAGATAATATAAAAGAAGGTGAAAAGGTTCTTGTTGGTATAAAAGGCGGCAAGAAAAAATCTAACGACGCCCCACCACCAAGAATGTAATAGTTGTTCTTTTTTAATAAAAAATGTTGGTTAAGAAATAACTTAACTGAAAATGCTTGTTAAATTTTCTTTTAACATAGTTTTACATTTGTAGTAAAATATATATAAAGGAGTTTTGAAGTATGGCTTTAGAAATGCAACAATCACAAATAGAACTCGACAGAATTTCGGCAATCAAGACTATTGATTCTGAAATTGATACGATTAATCATTTGAAAGACTCGGTTAAAGCGGAAAATTTAACAAAAGCATTAGATTTTATGCAAAATTCTAAAGGCAGAATAATTATTACCGGCATGGGAAAATCCGGTCACATTGCAAGAAAAATTGCAGCATCTTTAGCTTCTACAGGTACGCCTTCATTTTTTGTTCATCCAGCAGAGGCAAGTCATGGTGATTTAGGAATGATAACAGAAGATGATGTTGTTATTGCAATTTCTAATAGTGGTGAATCTAGAGAATTGATTGATATTTTAAATTACTGCAAGCGTTTTGGGATAAAACTCATTGCAATTACAAAAAATGCTGAAAGTTCTTTGGGTAAAGCCGGTGATGTAGTTTTAGAATTGCCAAATAATGGCGAAGCTTGTCCTCTAGGACTTGCCCCAACAAGTTCTACAACAGCAACTCTAGTTTTAGGTGATATTTTAACAGTTGGTATGATTGAGCGAAAGGGTTTTTCAAAAGAAGACTTTAATGATAGACATCCGGGCGGAAAGCTTGGTTCTATTTTAAAACGAGTTTCGGATTTAATGCATACGGGTCAAGAAATGCCAATTCTTGACGAAAATTCAAATATGCAGGCCGTACTTCTAGAAATGACTTCAAAACGTTTGGGTTGTGTAGGTTTTGTAAATCAAGTTGGAGAGTTAACAGGAATTCTTACTGATGGTGACTTGAGAAGATGTTTATCTTCCAAAATTTTAGAAGAAAAAGCAATTGATTTGATGACACATAATCCAAAAACTATTTCTCCAAACGCAATGACAGCGGAAGCTTTGAAAATTATGCATGATAAAAAAATTACAAATTTGTTTGTATTAGAAGGTAAAAAACCGGTAGGTGTAATTCATATTCACGATTTACTTAACAATGGAGTCGCATAATTATGGATATAAATTCAGAAAAAAAGTTTGCAGCCGGACTTTCAATAACCTCAAATGCGTTGGTTATTATAACCAAAATTATAGCAGGAATGGTTTCCGGTAGCATTAGTATAATATCAGAAGCTATTCATTCTCTGTCTGATTTTTTGGCTTCGGTTTTAACTTTTTTTGCTGTAACCCGTTCTGCTGAACCGGCAGATAAAGACCATCCGTTTGGACATGGAAAATATGAAGACATGTCAGGTTTTATAGAAGGTGGTTTAATTATTTTTGCTGGATTTTTTATTATTTTTGAGTCTGTCAAAAAATTGTTAAACGGTTATGCATTAGAATTCGAGTCAATGCTTGGTATTTATGTAATGGCATTTGCTGTTGTTGCAAATTTTTTAGTAAGTAGATATCTCTTTTATGTGGCAAAAAAATCAGATTCAGTTTCACTTTTGGCTGATGCTGAACACTTAAGTACTGATATATTTTCATCATTAGGTGTTTTAATTGGTTTAGTTTTGATTAAATTAACCGGTATTGTAGCTTTAGATCCAATTATTGCTTTAATAGTTGCTTTAATTATTTTAAAAACAGGTTTCTCTATTTCAAGAGAAACACTAAATAACTTATTAGATGGCTCTTTACCTACAGAAGATATTGCAAAAATTGAAGATATTTTAAAAAAGAATTCTGTTATAAAAGGGTATAAAAATGTAAAAGGACGCAAATCCGGTCAATATAAAGATATTGAATTAACTCTTTTATTTAATCCTGATATGAAAATAAGTTGTGCACACAAAGTTTGTGACCAAATTGAAAATGAAATAAAGGAAAATTTAGGACAGGTAAATACGATTATTCACGCAGAACCAGCCGTAAACGTTTTGAAAAACTAGTTATTTCTTGAATGTTTGAAGATTTTTTGTTAAATCTTCAGGTTGTTTTATCTCTTGTTGTTTTGCAGAAAGCTTATTAGTGTTATTCCTTCTAGCTTCCATTTCGGCTCTTTCATCCCATTTTTTACCGATTTTCCCATGAAACCATTTGTATGCCAAATCTTTGTATTCAGCTTTAATATTAGGATATGCGTCTTTTGAAATTTTACCTTCCTTAACTTCTTTTGACATTATATACAGTCCATTTTCATAAATCTTTTTTGCTTTTTTAAGTATTTTTTCTGGAATATTATCTCTAAAAATTTTACTGGCATTCGCGATTTCAAATAATCTACGCTTAGCTAAGCCACTAGAATATACTTTTACTTCTTTACCATTTTTATCTTTGAGAATTGAATAATCCTCATCAAAACTGGCACAAACAGTTGTGTAATCCTTTTTATGCAATGCATTTAGTATTTTATCATCGATACTATTTTCTCCCTTGTTAAATATATAAAGCATCAAAGACTCTTTAATGTGAGTAGGAAGGGAATTATAACATTCTTCACCTATGATTCCTCGCAAATTATACTCTCTAGGTAATAAATCATTAGCAAGCAAAGTATATATTTCACTGTCACTTAGTTTTTTTCCGGTATATTTTTTTACTTCATCTTTACTCAATAAATGCCCTACGCCAATTGTCGGATTTTTATTGCTATCTAAGTAAATGCTATCGCTGAAACCTTCGGCTTTAATAAAATCATCTAAAAATTCAGGAGTATATTCGGTAAATTGAATAATGTCATTTTTATCCTTTATTCCTTTTATACTATAATATTCCGGAATTTTAAGTGTATCACCAATATGTATAATATCTTTATCATTAAGGTTGTTTTTGCTTAAAAAATAATAGACAGGAATTCCATATTCATTGGCTATACTACTAGGATTATCATCCTCTTTTACAATATATTCTTTTGCCGAAATAGTGTTTAAATATTTAGCTTTTGTAGAATTTATTGTAACAACTTTTTCGATTTTATTTTCAATCTTTTTTTCTTCAGATTTTTCTTCACAACCTTTTACAATGCTCAAAGTCGGCAGCAAGAAAAAAGCTGTAATAGTACCCAGTTTGACTGCGTTTGGAACTTTCGCCAATTCTGTTTTTATTTCTGTTGTATTTGGTAAATTTTGTTTTATGTTCTTTAAAAATTTAGTTTTGTTTTTTATATTGTTAAAATCTATTTTCATAATTTATGTTCCTACAATTTATAAAGGTTTTTAATTATAAAAAATTGTCATATTTTTACTATTTTATTAAGAAGCGTTAAGTTAAATTTTTATATAAAAAGAGGACGATTTGAAATCATCCTCTTTTATCCATATTAATTTTATATTTCAAAAACTATTTTTGAATATCTTTAACAGACAAAGCGATTCTGTGTTCTTTTGGAGTGAATTTCTTAATAAGAACGTCAACTTCTGAACCAACTTTGAACATGTTGAACGGATTTACATTTTCGTCAGACATTTCTGAAACAGGCAATAATGCTTCAACACCAGGGAAGATGTTAATGAATGCGCCAAAAGTAGTAACTTTGTTTACAGTACCTTTAACGATTTGACCTTCTTCAAATTGTCCTTCGATTTGTTGCCAAGGATTTTCACCCATTCTCTTAAGAGATAGAGAAATTCTCTTCAATTCAGTATCAATCTTAATGATTTTAACTTCGATTGTGTCACCTAAAGTGATAACATCTGAAGGGTGTTTAATTCTTTGCCAAGAAATTTCAGAGATAGGTAGTAAGCCGTCGATGCCGTTGATATCAACAAAAGCGCCGAAGTCAGTAATTCTAACTACGTTGCCTTTAACAACTTGACCTTCTTCCAAAGAAGAAAGAACGTTATCAACAACTTGATCTCTTTGTTCAGCAACAGCTTGTCTTTGAGATAAGATAAGTTTGTTTTTCTTAGGATCAGCTTCAAGAACTTTAACTTCGATTTTTTGGTCGATTAAACCATCAAATGGAGTGCCTGTTCTCAATTGAGAAGATGGGATGAAGCCTTTAAGGTCTGCAACATCAACCAAAACGCCGCCTTTAACAGTTGAAACAACTTTAGCAAGGATTGTGTCGCCTTGGATTTTAGCATCATTAAGTTGAGCCCAGGCTTGAGCAAATGCGATTCTCTTAAGAGATAATTGCATAGCATCTTCATTGTTTTCTTCTTTTAATACATAGAATTCTCTAACGTCGCCGATTTCTAATTCTTCAACGTCGCTTGATAATTCTCTGTTTGACAAGAAAGCTTCCATTTTAGCGCCTTTTACGCTTACAAGATAACCGTCTTGTTCTTTTTTAATTACTGTACCTTCTACGATATCAGCAACTGTGTTAGATTTAGCAAAGCTTTCTTCTAACAGCATTTCAAATTCGTCTTTAACTTCTGTTGTCATTTTTATTTTCCTTTCTGTTTTTTTTTGTGAGTAGTGAATGGTAAGGAGTGAGTAGATGTTTTTACGCTTCACTCCTCACTATTCACTGTTCACTAATTTTCTCAATTACTTTATCAATAATTTTTTGTGGAGTAGACGCGCCGGCTGTAATTCCGATTGATTTAACTCCTTCTAAATCGTCTTTATTTAATTCTGTATCGTTTTCGATATGAATTGTTTTTGTACAATCTTTTAAAATTTCTGCTAAGTGACTTGTGTTAGCACTCTTTTTTGATCCTACAACCACCATCAAATCGCTTTCTTTTGCAAGCTCTTTTGCTTCTTTTTGACGCATAGCGGTTGATTGGCAAATTGTGTTATATATTAAAACTTCTTTTGCAAGCGTGTTCAAATAATTAACAACAAGGTTTAGAGAAGAAACCATTTGTGTAGTCTGAACAACAACTCCAACTTTTCTGTGTGATTTTATTTGTGCTGCATAAGGAGCAAGTTCTTCTATAGAAGTTGCGACAACAACTTTATCAGAATACAAATCCGCATTTGCCTTAATTGCCATAACTTCAGGGTGATTTGGCTTACCTACAATTACTACAAAATAATCGTTTTTTGCAAGTTCAACGGCTCTTTGTTGAACTTTTTTAACGTCAGGACAAGTCAAATCGACAACTTCAAAACCTGCGTTTTTAATTTGTTCAAAAACTTCAGGAGTCGCGCCATGACTTCTAATTATGCAAATCCCATCACCTTGAGCAGGAATGTCATAAATAGTCTTTATCCCTAATGACTCAAGTTCATTGATTACATCTGTGTTATGAATAAGTTCACCCAAAATGCAAATATTTTTGTTTGGGTTTTCTTGTTTCAATTTTTTTGCTGTTTCTACCGCTCTTTTTACTCCGTAGCAGAAACCTGCAAATTTGGCTAGTTTGATATTTGGATTACTCAAATATTTGTAATTCACTTTCTAAAGAACTAGAGGATTAACCTCAGTATCTTTATTTAAGCGTAAACATAGATGATTGTAAAGAGGCGGAATTTTAAATTACTGTTATGCTTAAAAATTATAAGTAGTTTTACAATCGAATAGTTCTAAAAATTGTTGAATATTTATGCGAACCATAATAAATAATAATAGAGACAAAATAATTTTCTAAATCATTTACTTCTAAATACGATTGTACAGGAGTTTTTCTTTTTGTACTTTTAAAGTTTCCTATAAAATCTAAAAATCCCATGTGAATTTTTTGTGCCCTTGTGTATTTAGGTTTTGGAATGTGTTCATCATAAAAAGTTTCAGGTGTATAGTCTCTATTATAAACGGGTATTATGTGTTTAACTGAGCCATTTTGCTTAAACAATATGAACCAATCTCCGTTATGTTCTCTAGGAGTTAGCAAATAATATCCGGGTTCAATTGTTATATTTTTAAAAAATAAAGGTGAATTTAGTCTGAAAAGTGGGTACACAGACCAAGATGTATCTTTCATATCATAATATTGGTCAGGGTCAATATCGTGCAAATACGAAAAAGTCGGAACTTCTAAATCATTATAGATTTGCGCATAATCTTTAGTAGGTTTTGTATGCTGCATAGGCGGAATTATAACATCTGTTGTGTCATATCCAGCTTCATCTTCTTGCACTTTAGGCGGTATAACATCTTCTTCATCCAAAGAATTTGGATCAATATCATCATAAAAACCTTTTGGTGTACCGGCATGTCCTCCTATATCAATAGAAGAATCTGCAAATACTTGTGGAAAAATCATTAATGCTATTAATAATATAAAGCTCTTTTTTAACATACTTTTATATTAATTGATATTTTTTTAAAATCAAAATTTTTATTAAGAATTATTAAATATTTTTCAAATTTGCGACTTTGAATATTTCAATTAATGTTATAAAATAAGATTAATGTTTAAGAAATTAATAGAAAAAGGCACAATACATTTTATTTTGATAGCAACATCTTTGCTTTCAATATTTCCTTTTATTTGGCTTACATCAACATCACTAAAAGGTTTGGGTGAAGATATATTTGCATATCCGCCAAAGCTAATTCCTGTTGATTTTACTTGGTCAAATTATGTTGACGTTTGGGGTAAAGTCGATTTTATGGCATATTTCTGGAATAGTGTTATTGTTGCCGCTCTAACTGTTATTCTAAATTTAATTCTTTCGTCACTTGCTGCTTATCCTCTTGCGAGAATGAGTTTTAAAGGGAAAAAAGTTGTATTTTTCTCAATTCTTGCAACGATTATGATTCCGTTTCAAGCAATAATGCTTCCTGTCTATATAATTACGCTAAAACTACATTTAATAGACAGTGTAAATAGTGTAATGGGCTATATTGGTCTTGTAATGCCATTTGCAGTAAGTGCATTTGGAATATTCTTGATGCGTCAAGCTTTTCTAAAAGTTCCAAAAGAAGTTGAAGAAGCCGCTATTGTTGATGGCTGCAACGTTTTTCAAATGTTTGTAAAAGTCGTTCTTCCTATGGTAAAACCGACTCTTGCCGTGCTTGCAGTCTTTACCTTTATTGGCTCTTGGGGTGAATTTCTTTGGCCAAGTATTATGCTTACAAAAGAGAGCATGTATACTCTTCCTGTCGGTATAAATAATTTGCAAGGTATGTTTTCTTCAAATTGGCGCTTTATTGCTGCCGGCTCAATTATTTCAACCATTCCGATAATAATATTCTTTTTAGCTATGCAAAGATATTTTATTTCCGGTGAAAATGATGGTGCCGTAAAAGGTTAATCGAGAGCGCAATCTTACAAATCTAGTTTAATTTTGATTTAAGAATTCTTGCGGCAGAGATTAGAATATCTATGCTTGTTGAAAAAGGTGGAGCATAAGTTAAATCAACATCTAGAAGATCTTCGACTCTCATTCCGCTAAGCAAACCAACAGACACTGTGTTAACTCTTTTATCTGCATCACCGCATCCAATAGCTTGTGCGCCCAATATTTTATGAGAACGTCTGTCAGCTACGAGTTTAAGTGTAACGTTTTTTACTTCTGGCATGTAACCGGCTTTATCACGTTTTGTTATAACAATTGAAACGGTATCATATCCTAGTTTCTGCGCAGCTTTTTCGGTTAAACCCGTCATTGAGATTGTAAGAGTGTGGTATCTTAAAACTGTAGAGCCTAAAATACCTTCAAAATCTTCAACACCTCCGCAAGCATTTATAGCTGCGACTCTACCTTCTTTGTTTGCAGTTGAACCTAATGGAAGCCACATTGGCGTGTTTGATATCATATTTATTTTTTCGACGCAATCACCGCAAGCATAAATATCGCTAATATTTGTTTGCATTCGACTATTGACTTTAATTGCACCGGTAGAACCGAGTTCTATTCCGGCTTCTGCAGCAATATCAACAGTAGGTTTAACTCCGGTTGTAATAATTACCATATCGGTTTCAAAACCAGAACCTTTTGATGTCAAAACTCCTTGAACTTCATCTTCTCCGACGAATTCTGTTACAACATCTTCATTAATTATTCGAACTAAGTTGTCTGAATTTTCGAGAATAAAAGTTTGAATAAGCGAAGAAATATCCTCGTCAAAAACAGAAAGAATAAATGGTGAGCGTTCGATTAGAGTGACGTTTTTCCTATTTTTTACAAAGGCTTCAATCATTTCTATTGCAATATAGCCTCCGCCAATAATAGTAATATTTTGGGATGTTTCCATTTTTTTGCGGATATTTATCCCATCTTCTAAAGTTCTTACTGTGTAGGTATTTTTTAGATTGATATTTTTAATGTCCGGTAAAAATGGAGCTGAGCCGGTTGCAATTATTAGTTTGTCGTATTCGACAAACTCGCAAGTACTTGTATTTATATCTTTTACAAGAATTTTTTTATTTGCCGGTAGAATTTTTGTGACGCGGTGTTGCAAGTGTATTTGAATTCCGCTTTTTTCAAACTCTTCTTTTGTTCTGACTATTAGTTTTTCCCAGTCTGCGAAATCTCCGGCTATATAATATGGAAGACCGCAAGACGAGTAGGAAACATGCGTATCTTGTGTATAAATATGAATTTCTGATTCCGAAAGCATTCTTTTTGATTTTGCTGCTGCTTTTGCTCCGGCTGCAACACCGCCAATAATAACGATTTTCATACTAGGATTATTAAAAGAAATGTTGTTTTATTCAATTAGACAAGTTGACAGTGTTGAGTGCATGTCTGTAAAAAAAGAAATACTTGACAATGCAGACATTATCTACAATTTTTTAATAAATACAAAACCAAAATAGAATGATATTTAAGTCATAAGCGTTTTTTAGCAACGTGGATGTTGATCTATTTATAATAAAAATCATCAATCTTTTTATTATCTTCTTCTACCCACACTAAAACAATAGGCAAAGGTGGTGCTTCAAAAGGGTTTGAAGTTGCTTTATCGTATTTGTTAATTTTTCTGTTTAATAATTTAAAGAAACTTTTAAACTTCATATTTATATATTTACATTTATATTTATTCTTTAATTCCCAAAAATGTTAAATTATTTAATTTTAAATTAGTCAAAAGAACTAGGTAAAAAAAATGACTTTAAAAAAAATATTATTAAAAAAATGTCATACAAACGTATGAAATTTCCCCTAAAAAATAAAGAGTTCTTTAATAGTTCCGATATTATTAAAGGAAGGACGGTTTATATTGTTTAACACAATGAATACAGTGCGCCCACGCCCTTATCCTCAAAGAGGCACAGGCAATTATAACGCAGGTAACGAAGGTACTGACAAAGACGGTCATAACGGCAACGCCCAAGACCAGCAACAGCAACGTCAGAACCAACAAGTTGTTGCTCGTGGTCGTGCGCAAGATATTCAACAACAAGCAGGTGTACCGCGTCAAGCAATATATTCACCTGCTCAAAATGCTTACAGCGGAACTCCTAATCATCAGGTTTATCAGGTTCAAACCCCTCCTCCGATGAGAATTAATAATCAACCTCATCAAATGAATGCAATGCAATATCAAGCTGCTCAAGCAGGTTATCAACCAATGGCACAGCCTGTTCAACAACAATCTGCACCAAGACCACAACAACCTGCTAGAAGCAACAAAGTCAACATTGCGCAAATCTTAAAAGATTTCAGAAATACAATAAAAGCAATCGCAACTCCTCCTGAAATTGAAGAACAAGTCGCTCAATACTTGCAAACCGTTGAACAACTTGTAAGAGAACCTCAACCGCAAGTTAATATGATTCAAAGCAACTTGAAAATTGCGGCTTCTCTATTAGACAAATATATTTCCGAAACTTTAAACAAAGATTCTAAAGTTGTTCAAAATTGGCTTGACGCTTTATTCTTACAGAGAATTAATTACAGCTACAATGAAGAAGAAATAAATCCAAACTTCTTAGTTAAATTTCCTGATCAACAAGAAAAGAAAGCAGCACCTCAACAACCTCAACAACAAGTTCAGCAAGAAGAACAAGCAGTTTCTCAAGCAGAAGTAACTCAACAAGCACCGATTCAAGAAACTTCACAAAATGAAGTTCTTGAAATTGAGCCTGAAGAATTAAGCTTAGAAGAAGAATTTACACAAGCTAAAGCAACAATTTCTAAAAAACCAAATATAACCATCATTCCACAAGATACAAGACTAAAATCTTTGTTTGTTGAAGCTAAAAAACAGGCTTTTTCAAACAATCCTCAAAGAGCAATGCAAATCTTTAAAGAAGCTTTCACACGTGCAAGCGAACTTAAAGATACAGAAACTCAATCAAGAATTTGTCTTGAAATTGGCAAAATCTATGATGACAATGACCATTTTGTTCAAGCGTTAAACAGTTACAACAAGTCTTTGCAGTACACAACCGATGTTAATGTAAAATCTAGAGCGCATTTTTCTATGGCACAAATTTACGATGATGTAAACGAAGTTGGACCTGCATTAGACCATTATTTAACTTCAATTTCTTACGCCGGAAAATCTGATGATTTAATCGGTCAATCTGATTCTTTAACAAAAATGGCAAATATTTTCACAGACAAATATGATGAAAATGCTTTTGAATACTATGATGTAGCGAGAAAATTAATTGAACAAACAACCGATTCATCCATGAAAGGTTATGTTTTAAGCAATACTGCAGACGCATGCGTTCAATTCAAAAAAGGCGACAAAGCTTTAAAATATTATGCAGAAGCTGTTAAGAATTATGAAAAATCAAACTCTGTTGAAGAAATTGCTCAAAATTACAAATCTGCAGCACAACTTATGATTGATTTCAACAGTCCAAACAAAGCAAAATCTTTGTTGAAAAAAGCTTTAGTAAACGCCGTAAAAACAAAAAATGAAGATTTAATTGCAGAAATTAATGCAATGTTGGTATCTATTGAATAAGTTGGAGTTTTTTAGTTATTTACTACAAATTATCAATAATTTTAGTTTACGTATAGTTTTCTTGATATCATTAATATTATTTGTGATGTCATTTTTTAATGTAAAGAAAACGTTTTTTATAATTTGAGTTTTAGGTATTGGCTTGATATTACTTAATAAATTATTAAGATAAACATTTTCATTTTTAAATATTGGATTTTGTAATATTTTTGCCAGTTTATTATATTCAATATGATTTTTATTAAAAACAGCAATTTTATCATATTTTTTGCCGAGTTTTGTTCCCCAATCTCGATATTCCCAAAAATAAACATTGGCATTCAGTGTATTTGCAAATTTTATAAAAGGTATCATTTCTTTGTAATTCATTTTTTGAACAACAAAATATAAATCTAATCTTTGTAATGAGCCTTCTTTTAGTAAAGAACTTAGCCATTTTAAGTTTGAGATAACTTTATTATAATTGCTACCTATCATAATTTTGTTGTATGTTTTCTTTTTTATAGCATGCATTGAAATATCAATAGAACAAATTCGGTTTGTGATTCCAAGATTATCGCACATTTCTTTTGTGCATAATAATCCATTAGTGTGCAAGTCAAATTTAATATTTGGATATTCTTTGACTATTTCTTTTATCAGCGTTTTACAGTGTGCGCTTGCAAAAACTTCTCCAGAACCATTCATAGAAACAATTTCACAGTTTTTAAGTATTGGCAAAAATTTTGTATGTATATAAGAATTTAATAATTTTGTTTGTTTGGAATCAGAAGTTACAAACTTGTCTCGACAAGTTATGCATTTAAGATTACAATGAATTTCATGGCAAAATTTTACATATTTTGGATATGGTGGTTTTGTAGATAAATTTATATTGTTATCTTTCATTAAATTTAATTTATCTTGCTCAATATTGTTTAATGGGTTACAAATATTTAAGTCACATTTACAATAGTTTTGTTCTAAAATTTCTTTTCTTAAATTTTGTGCAATTTCGGAATACCAAATATTATCGAAATTGTCTTCTTTATAGATGTTACCTATAACAGTTCTGTTTTTTATGGGACAACAAACATAAACATCACCATTGTTATGAATTTCGATTTCTGAAAATGGAACTTTACAAATGCATTTATTACTATTCATTATTATTTCCTATTAATTCTTCAAGATTATTTAAGCTTTTTTGATATATATTTTGTGCCAATACTTTTAGATTTTTAACTCTGGTTTGGTATTCTTTGTTTGATTCAACAACAGCTTTTTCAATCGCATTGGCTAATTCATTGCCTTGATATATTACACTATTATCATTGTTTAATTTATAAAGTTCTGTAAATTTTTCATTTATAACCAGTGGTTTTAATAAGCCATAAGATAATTGATATGTTCCGGATGTACCATCTGTAATATATCGATTATGTTCTTTATTATTTGGATCTAATAATGCCAATATATAGTCTGATTTATTAATTACTTTATACATTTTTTCATAAGTTAATCTGCCCAAAATTTTTATTTTCTTTTTAGCAATCGGATTATTTATTTTTAAATTGCCGGAACCAATTACGATAATTTCGTAATTATGAATTCCTCTTTTTTCTAATTCTAAAATTGTATCAATTAATAAATCATGATTTTTTCTTTTATTTTCAATTACACCAGCTACAACAAATTTAATTTTTTTATTTTTTTTATGTAGCGGAATTTCACCAAAATAATGAGGGTTAATCATTTTTGCGTGAAATTTATCAGCAAAGAAGGGCAATGCCAGAAAAGTGTATTTTTGTAATTCTTTTTGGCTTATAAGTTCTAAATGATGTTCTATCAGAAGAAATTTTTCAGGTGGTATAACGTCATTTTTTCTATAATCAAAGATAAAGTGAATTCCTTTGCTGTTATAAACCCTGCAAGATGTAAAAATGATATATTTATATTGGTTCATTTTTTTTAATTGTAGGGCTTTATAGTAGATAGTATTGCCAAAAGAAAATACTTTTAACTTTTTAAACATTGGAAAAGGTTTTTCCACTTTTTTATCATTAGTAATTAGAACTTCTACATTGTATCCTAAATCTTGACAATATTTTATAACCCCTGGCATTACTTCTCCGTGTGGACGAATAGGGTCTGTAACTAATATTGTGTTTGGATTTATTTTGTGTGTTAAAAAATCATGTATAGTAAATCTATTAACAATTTCAAATAATGAGGCAACATGTTTAGAAAAGTTTGAAAGAACTAATAATAATCTAAAAAAATTTGTCATAATATCTCCAAAATCAAAAGTTTGTTATTTTTATATGTAAAAATAACTTTTTTATTTTTTTATAAAAGATTTTTAATCTGCTTAATTTAGAAGCGTATAAAAATGTGAGTCCTTCGGTTTTTAAATCTTTATCATTATAAAATTTTAAAGCTTCATAATAATATTTATTTTTATTAACTTTTGTCTGTTTTTCATAAATGATAACATTATTTTTACAAACCTGTTTTATACTACTAATTATTTGAGAAGTTGAATATTTTGAAGTGTCATTACTTAATAAATAATTTACTAAAAATGGGAGATGTTCTTTTTTTATGTGTTTTTGTTCTAAGTTTTTTATTAATTCTGATTCAGTTTTTAATGACAAATGTTCCCAAGGTCTAAATGGATTATTTTCATTGTAAAATGTGTAGTGTGTTGTATCAGTTTTAACCCATAGGTGATGCCCATTGGGGCTCGTATAAATAGGATTCCCTTGAAGAAAAGCACAACCGTCTATTTTCAACAAACGTTTTACTTCTTGCATTAATTCGCTAAGGTTTATTACGTGTTCTATTAATGCGATTCCAAAAATATAATCAAAACTATTACTAGCTAAATGAGTATTTTCTCCAAAATCTTTGATTAAGACGATTTTTTCATTGGGTGAAATTAATTTATCAGGAAATTTTGGATTAACACAAATTACTTTTTTCGCACCTTGTTTGATGAATTCTTGTGCAACACATAGTTCCATATCAGAGCCAATTTCAAGAATTATTTTGTTATTAAAATTATGTTCTCCTATTTTTGTTTTAAAATCATTTATGTTAGGTATAAAATAATTTTTCATAACAACTAGTTCCAAATTTCTTTGATAAGAGTTTTTATATCTTTTTTTAATAGAGGTTTTATTGAAATTTTTGTATCATTTAGGATGCTAAAATATAAATCTTCAATTATATTGATGTAATTTTTTGTAGAAACTAATATGTAATCTGGTTTTAAGTTTTTTAATTCTTCTACTGAATAAGTTTTGTATCCTAAAAAATATTCTTCTTTGTTTGAATTGCCAAATCTCATATCTGAAATACCTATGATATTTAAATTTGATAAATCATAGTATTTTTTTATTGTTTCTATAAAAGCTCCTGCGCCGTATAACATGATAGTTTTATTTTTTAACTTTTTTTCTAGATATTTTAAATGTTTTTCAAAATTAAACTCTGCTATGTAGTTGTAATTTTTTACTTCGTCAAAGATGGTTTCTTTAAAGACTAATTTGATTTTATCTTTTAAAATTCCTTCTTCACTTAAAAAATCGAGAATTTGTTTAGAATATTCGTTAGTGATTAAAATGTAATCGAATTCTTTATCTTTTATTTCATGAGGCTTTAATGTTTTAATCCCTTCAAATGTATTAATTTCCTGTTTTTCAAATTTTTTATCTGAAATATATATAATATCAAGTTTGGTTGTTAAATTATATTTTTTATTAATTTCCAGAAAACCATTTCCAGCTCCATATATAACTATTTTTTTATTTTGCAACTCTTCAATTAAATGTGAAATACGTTTATCTAAAAGATTGTTTTTTACTTGATATTCAAAAAATTTACTTAACATGCTCACCTCTACATAAATCTATGATTCATGGTATCACAAAGTTTTTTTGATTGCCAAAAAATATTTTTTAGTTAAGTTTGTAACGTTTTGTAAAGATTTTAAAAATTACTCTAAAGTTTTTGAAAAAAATGCCGTAAAGAGTACTATAAGGGAAAATAAAAAAAGGAGTAACAAAAATGAGCGGATTTTCAGGAATTAATAAGTTTGGCAGTTTGACAACGCAAAACGGAGTAAAAGTTGATTATAAAACTCTGGTAGAGAAGTATGATGAAAATAAAGACGGTAAGCTTTCTGCCGGAGAATTTGAAACAGCTCTTAAAGAAGAAAAATTAGATAAAATTGTATTATCTTCTGTTAATACAAATGGTGATGATGAAATAAGCGAAGAAGAAATGCTTGTTTACGAACAAAAATATCAAATGCAAGAAGCCGTAAACGTAATGAACGCACAAATTACAAAAGATTTTTCAGGTACAAAATCTCAATACATCGCACAAGTAACGTTGGAATTGACAAATTACATCACAGATTTTGCTGAAAAATATTTAAAAGAAAATACGGATGTTTCAGGTATGGCTGATGCTTTCAAAACAGCTTTGCCTACTAAATACACTGAAATCAGAAAAAATGTGTTAGCTAACGACCCAAGCACTTTTAAATCAAGAGTTTTGGATGATATTTTGAATAACATATACGGTTCTGAAGCTTCTGTAACAACTAGAGTTGATGATGGTGGCGGTACAATTTCAGAAACCGCGCAAAAGAAAATTGCAGTAGCAGTAGAGACAGAAGCAAATAAATATATTAAAGCAAATCCAAAGTGTACCGAGTCTGAACTGAAAGCTCACTTGGAAGCCTTTTTAAATCAAACAGATGCAGATAAAATGAAAAGCGCGGCAGAAACATTCAAAGCTAATGCTGGTTCATTTGGTACATATATTGATGGTGATGAATTAGTTCAATTAAAAGAATATGCTAAGGACTTCTTGACTGAAGCTGTTAACAATGGTGTTACAGTAAAACTCGGTAGTCGAAATATTGCAACAACAAATGCTATTACAACAGCTTTGAAAAGTTACACAGACGGCGCTACTTTAAAAGCAGATATGGAAACCGCAATTGCAGGCTTAAGCACTGTATCTAAAAAAGAAACTTTGATTGCTCAAGACAAAACAGAACAAGTAGAAGCTGCTGAAAAGAATTTTACAAATATCAAAGGCAGTGCTTATCAAATTAATGCAGGATTAATTGATTATTCAAAAGTAGATGCCAGATACTTTAATGGTAATAGAATCCACGAAAGAGGTAAAGGTTGGAGCGGTTCTAAAGATAAAGCTTATGATGAAGGCCTTAATATCTTAACTTCGGATAATCTAAAATCACAATACAAGTCCCAAATTGAATCAATGTTGAAAGAACAAGGTATTTCTTTCGATAAAATTGAAACTATATTTGAAAATGTTTATAATCAATCAGCACAAGACGTGTTAAATGCGGAAGGAATGATTACCGGTAGAGGTGCTAGAGGTTTATCTAGTAAAGGTCATGCTTATATCGATGTAAAAACTATGCTTGATAACTTTGCAACAACATTTAATACAAATATTGCAAAAGCTATAGATGAAATGAATGCGTCTAACAAGGATATGGATACAATTGACTTAGATTACACTGTTGCAGGTGAAGACGATAATGGTAATGCAATAACAGAACAAGGTAATGATTTAAGCCAATTATATGCTTCTGGTAAAGAGATAACTGTTAAAGGCAAAGGCTCTGATTATTATACAAACCTTGCTGAAAGAATGGTTAATCAAATGGCAAAACAAATGCGTGCAAAAGCTGAAGCAATGTGTGAAGCTAACGGTATTGAATTCGATGAAACAGTATTTAATACAATGTTTAATAACGCAAAATCTATTGCTGTAAATACAGGTGTAACAGGCAGTGGTGGTAAATCTGATAACGGATGGTGTTATGCAGGTGCTGCAGCAGGAGGTGTTGGTGCCTTTGCTAGTGCAGCAGGAACTGCATACTTTGTAGCCGGAGTTACTTGGGAAATCCCAGCTGTAGGTTGGGCAGTTGCAGGAGCTTCTGCAATCGCAGGAACAGTTCTTGGATTGTTAGGCAAAGGTAAATCATCATCTTGTACCCTAAACACTAAACTCCTTCTTGACACATTTACTGAAAACTTTAAAACAAACTACACAAATTGGGTTGAAACAGAAGCTAATAAGACTAAAAACAAACAGTAGTTCTAATTTGATTGATAAGCGGTCGAGGCTATGCCCCGACCGCTTTGTTTTGGGAAGGTTTTATTTAATGCCACCTTCTTGTTCTTTTATTATATATCACCCTCATCAGAGCTCCGCTCAGCTTCTCCCCTCGGAGGGAGAAGCGGTCACTTGCGCCAGACTGACGCGTTTTACGGCTTCGCCCTTGAGGGGAGAGCGGATTTTCGGTAGGGCGATGTCGAGCGTTAGCGAGCAAGCCCGTAAGATCTAATAACATGGAAATAACAAGAAAAATCCGTTATGATTTGTTGTTATTGGAATGTTATGCTCGCCCGAATAATCCAAGACAAGCTGGCTGGAAGCCTGATGAGGGTGACATAGAATTAAGCAAGGTTAATCAGAAACAATTTCCAACTAACTCCTATAAGCAACCAAAATTCCACCAGAAAGTAGTGTGGGAAAAGCGTAAGCGGTTCCCACCTTTTTGAAAGTGATTGGAACTAAATGATTATAGTTAATAAGTTAATGGTGCAAAATTTGCACCATTAACTTATTAACCCAAAAGATGGTGAATTAAAATTGCATACAAAATGCCATAAATAGCACCAACAAAAACTTGCATAGGAGTATGTCCCAAAAGTTCTTTCAATTTTCCGCCGGCTTCTTGTAAATCTTGTTTATACAAATCCATAATAATTTTATTTAAGCAAGCTGCTTGTTTTCCGGCAGCTCGTCTTACACCAGCTGCATCATACATAACAATAAAGGCATAACCTAATGCAATTGCAAATTCTATAGAACTAAATCCTTTAATTAATCCGACAGCCGTTGAAAGTCCCATTACACCAGCAGAATGTGAACTTGGCATGCCACCTGTTGTTGTAAATAATCTTAAGTCTAAGTTTTTTTTAACAAAAAGATGTAAAATACATTTAATAAGTTGTGCTGTGATAATTCCTGAAAACGCTACAAAAATTACTTCATAGCCGGTACCGAAAATTTGTGATAAATTCATTAATCCCCAACCCTATTCTCTAATTTGTCTAATATTTCTTTGAAAATATCAGAATTGTACTTTTCAATTATACCATAACATTCCTTAATTAGGTA
>CAKVLL010000008.1 GCA_934757255.1 uncultured Candidatus Melainabacteria bacterium
GTAGAGTAAAAAATCATTCGTCGAATTCTTCAAGAGCAAATAGAGGGAGCGACGAAAAGCGTAAGCTTTTCTTTGTCGCGAGTTCTGCCTCGTCGTTAATAAATTGGCAATAAAAAAAGCCCCTTTAATAGGACTTCCAATTTCTTTTATTAAAATGGAGCGGGAGACGAGGCTCGAACTCGCGACATCCTCCTTGGCAAGGAGGCATTCTACCACTGAATTACCCCCGCTCGGTATATTTCTATCATACATGCTAAGATTATATTGTCAAGCAATTTTCATTAATTTTATTTTATTATTTTTTATTCGCCCAATAATTGCCCTAAAAATGACACCGGCAATTTCTATCATATAATTCCAATAAAGTTTCAAAACGATTTTAAACAACACGGAAAATTTAAATATTAAAATCAAACGACTTTTCATTTTATATTTAACAAAGCGTTATTTTAATCCATCGGGGTATTTTTACCAAAACCAAAACCTTCTCTTGCAATTGTAAACAATGCACATCCTGCAACACCAATTGCACCGATTTTAGAAAGCATTCCCTTTGTTGTAATAGCTAAACCTGCACAAGCTGTAGGTATCAAATTATCACCAAGTGTATTTAAAAAACCTGTCGCAAAACCTTTAACACTACCTAAGGCAGAAAAAATAGGATTATTCATCCTCAAATCTGCAATTTTTTTCTGAACAGCACCACCCACTTCACTTTCAGAATTCAATGTTCTTGTAGAAGAAACAACCTTTTCAAAATGATCAGCATTTGTTGTTTGTGAAACTCTTGCAGAATTCTTTTTTGCAAGCGAATAAGCATCATAAACTACCGCGCTCATGCCGGCCACACCAACAGTTTTACAAATTATATTTGATACCATGCTCATTTCTATTGTCCTTTAACATCATCCGATTGTTTTTCTTCTTTAACAGCCGGATTTGGAATATTTTTTATTTCAGTTCCACCAGACATCTTTAACAAAATATCGGCAGCTTGCAAAACATCTTCTTTATCGGCATTTGGATTTGTTTGAATATTATGTAACAATTTAACTGTATAATCATTGCCGCTTGCTAGTTGCGAAGAAAACGCGCTTAATGCTGCAACTCTAATTAATTTAGATGGGTCTTGCATCATTTTATTCAACAAAGCGTTCAATGCTGCATCATCATAACGATTTTTATCTTCATCTAATCGCATTAATATTTCTTTAGATGCCATTAAACGGATTTCATCATTTGGGTTATTCAAATAGTTTTCCAAAGATTTAATATATTCATCTGTTAATGCAACAACGCGCTTTTGCTTACTATTCTTTTCTTCAGCTTTCAGTTGAGCATCTCTTGCATCCAAATCATTTATAATACCGTTTGATTTACTCATGTCTTCTTCTTTAATTTCAACCTTGTCTTCTGGTTTTTTATTATCTCCATTATCTATATTATTAATATTATCAGACGGCAAGCTATTTGCACTTTGTTTAGATTCAGCTTGTATTTGTTCAAGTTGTTTATTTAATTCTTCAACATCTGCTTTCGTCAAATTAGCATTTTGTTCATCTGCAAATCCATTCTGATTTTTATTAAGAGCATCAGCAGAATTATCAACTACCGGCTTACCATTCGCCTGATAATTATAATTATTCAAATAATACTGTGCAGGATAAGCTTGTGGAATAAACTGTTGTGATACTGGATTCGTTGCGTAATAAGGATTTACACAGTCTTTATAACACATAAGTTGAGGATTTGGTGCAATACCTTGAATATAACCATCATTTCCAATTGATTTTTGAGCGATTCCAAGACCTTGGTTTTCACGCCCAACATTAACTGCTGGATTGGATATTTGAATAGTTACGCCTGAATAATTTGGTTGAGGATTAATCATTGGATTTGTCATAATATTTTACCTTTTTTACACACCTTTATACTTATATAAAGTCAAGTAGAAAGCAAAAATTGCTAGTTTTCAATATTTTTGTTACGATATGTAAAGAGGTAATTATGGGGATAAAAGTTTTAGATTGCACATTAAGAGATGGCGCTTATGTTGTAGACTCCAAATTTGGTGAACAAAGAATTCTAAACATCCTAAACACATTAGAAAATGCAAACATTGATATAATAGAATGTGGTTGGCTTAGAGACTGTTGCCATGAAAAGAATTCGGTATTATATAAGATTCCGAATGATGCTAAATCCTATATAAAAAACATTAGGCCTGAAATTGCAATGATGTTTGATTACGGGAAATATGATATTAGTAAATTACCCCAAAATAATGGTTTAACAAATATCATTCGTATTGCATTTTACAAAAAAAATCTTGACGAAATTTCTTTTGCCGTAGAAAAAGTAAAAAATAAGGGATATAAAGTTTTTCTACAAGCGTCTAACATCAAAGATTATTCAAAAATCGACATAATAAAACTATCAAAGCGAGCAAATTTTATAGGCGTAGACGCTTGCTATATTGTAGATTCATTTGGTTCAATGTTTCCAAATGACATGGATATAATTCTACCAATTTTTGAAGAATATATAAATAAAGACATTGTACTTGGCTTTCACTCACACAATAATATTCAAATGTCATTAGCACTCTCAATAAAATTTATCAACGAATGTAAACGTGATGTTATAATTGATTCTACTCTGTCCGGAATAGGCAGAGGTGCAGGAAATACAAAAACAGAATTACTTTTAGAATATTTAAATCGTTATAAAAATTGTTCTTACAATGTTGATACTATTTGGGAATCACTTAACAACAATTTACTACCTCAAAATAATTGGGAATACACTTCAGAAAAAGGTTTTCGTGGAATAAATAACATTCATCCATAAATAAAAATTATTTGAATTAATCAAATTAAATTTTTAGTTCGAACAAATTTCTAATTTTCTTCTACTCCGCGATAAAATTCATTTGTTATTAATTGTGAATACTTTTTCTTTTCGCTTATAGAAAGTGCCAATTTTTCAGAACCGTCAGATGTTTTTACACTGGCAACAACACCTGTAATATCTGAAAATGGAAGTTTTGTTACATGTGCATCAAACCTTGCATAAGGAACTTGCTTGCCATAAACCTTCATTTTGCCTCTATTTGTAACCTTTATATCCTGAACTGTAATTGCTTGATACTTAAATTTCTCAGACAAATCTTTCAACTTAATTTCAACCTTCGCACTCTCAATATCATCTTGAGTCAAAAGCGGTTTTTTACCAGAATCAACAATAACCATTTTTTGACCAGAAGCCTTATGTTCTGCAAGTACGGCTTTGTAACCAACAAGATTAACGGCATTATCAATTTGATACTCTTCATTCAAATTAGAAAAATTACCAATTTTCTTAGCACTCTCAAAAGCATGTTCTTGAATAAAGTTTCCAACACTAAGTTTTACTGCTTCTACATACTTTTGCCCACCAATTGCATTAAATCCCATTATAGCAAGGACTAAAAGAAAAGCATTAAAAATTATTTTTATCAATCTAAACATACTAACCTCCGGCAAATAAATTATAACGTAAAAACAAAAGTTAAACTTCATTAAGTTTTTGATAAATTCCGGCGTTTAATAAATATAAAAAATCCATTCCAAACTCTGTCGCTAAATAATCAAAACTAAAAGCAACATTATAACATTTTCCTTTTTTTATCAATAATTTAGAAACCAGAAAGCCAATAAAATTTGCTTTTTCATTTATTAACAAATTTTGTAAAGCTTTTGAATATTCTAAGATTTCAATTTCATTCAATAAACCATCCGCAAATGTTTTTAAAGTTTTTCCATCATAAAATGAGTTCAAATAAATAATATCACCCTCTATAAATTCTTCTAAAAACGCCGTATCAATAATTTCTCGTGAAAAAACTTTATTCATTTTTTCTTTAACATGCAATAATTCTTCAAACGAATTTACCTTTAGTTTAAATCCTTTACCACGTATCAAAAGCGGAAAATTTTGCGGATATGTTAATTTTTGAGGAACATCAATTCCATTTCTTTGAAGTATAATTCTTGCTGTTGTACTATCAAGTAATTGTTCTGCAAATTTTGCCGTTGGTGCTATACAATTAACAAAATTTTTTCTCAAAACATCAGCAATACCTTGTAGAATCCATTTTTCATTTTCTACAAATACAATATCAATTTGAAGTGCTTTACATTTTTGAGCAAGTTCTTTAAATGTATTAAAAGTTATATTTACAACTCCTTCAACTTCTTGGGAAGATGTAATATAAAGTTTTTTTAAAAACCTTGATTTTTTAATTAAAGGTATTGAATTTCCATCACCGACAATTAATACATTTAGTTTTTGCAAGAGGAGCATCCTCCACAAGAACCAACACAACTTTTTGAAATTAAGTTTTTAATTTCAAAAGCTTCATTTTTTAAAATTTTCTCTATTACTAACGGATATAATGTCTGCACAATATACTCTAATTCTCGTTCAACATCATCATAATGAGATGAGTTAGAAATAAAAATCGGATACTGCGCAATTATTTTTTCAGGATGTGTATAATAAAAAGTAACTCCAGTAACTTTTACACCTGCTAAAATTGCATCTCGAACAGGTTCTTCGCTTCTAAATGCCGGTAAAAGTGAATAATGAACATTTATATGATTATAACTTATTTGTTCCTTATTATTTACATTTATAATTAAATCAAAATCATCTTTATTAGGCATAGTTTCAAATAATTCTACTTGAACATTATTTAAATGACTAATTATTGCATCAATTGTCGGTATATATTTAGAATATAGAATAGCAATTTTTTTCATAACCATATTCTACGGTATTAATAAATAAATAGCAATTAATACAACATAATCAATTTCTTTATTAATACTTTTCAATGATTCTTGCATTTGATATAATCTTCTTATGGATAATGATATCGAAACTTTACAAAATATTCTAAAAAATGACCCTTCAAATTTTCAAGCAAGAAGAGAACTTTCAATTTTGCTTGTGAATAACGGCTTTAATGAAGAAGCAGAAGGAAATTTGAGATACTTAATAAAGTATTTTCCTGATGATGCCGAACTTTATTACAATTTAGGTATTGTTTATGAGAAACTTAAAAATTTTGAGAAAGCTCGTAATTGTTACCAAAAAGCGGTCGAACTTTCTCCACAAGAAGATTTTTATTATAATTTAGGCGATGTTTTAGTTGAACTTAAAGAGTGGGATGAAGCTATTTTAGCATTTCGCAAAGTGCTTGAAACAGATCCAAATGACGGAAACAGCTATTTTAATTTAGGACTTTGTTATTTTCATAAAGAAGAAAAAAATCTTGCAACAGATTGTTTTCAAAAAGCAGTGTCTATTAACCCAAACGATATTTTTGCATATTTTTATTTGGGTTATATTTATCAAAACGACGGTCTAACGAATTTTGCTATCGAAAGTTATCAGAAAGTTCTAGCAATTTCTCCTGATTATAGTTGGGCATATTTTAATCTTGGTTCAATTGCTTATAAATCAGGCAATATAGAAGAAGCAAAAGAGTATTTATACAAAACAATTGAGCATAACTCAAATGATATTGAGGCGTATAAACTTCTTACAAAAATTTGCTTAAGTGAGGGTAACGCCGAAGAAATTCTTGAAACTCTTCATACAAGATTAGAAAAAGAAGCAAACGGTGATTTGTACTATTGCCTTGCTCGTGTTTATAAATTTATCGGTGAAGCCGAAGAATATTATAATGCATTAAAATCCGCGTTAGCAAATCCTTATACGCTTACATTTCCTAAAAATATTGTTAAAAACGAGTTTGAAATAATCGAAAACAAACTTGGACATCACGAAGAAATTGAACCTGAAACGGAAATTCCTCAATATGAAAACGAAGAAGAAGACGAAGAAGAGGATGAAGAAACTTCTGATGAAGAAATAGAAGAAGATGAATCGGAAGAAGATTTTGAAGACGAAGATGAAATTGACGAGGAAGACGAGGAGGAAGGCGAGTCTGGCGATGATTACAGCGAATTAGACGACGCAGAAGACTCTGACGATGAAGAAGATTTAGACGAATATTCAGAAGATACAGATGATGAGTCGGAAGAAGATTTTGAAGATGATAATGAAGATGAAACTGACGATGACGAGGAATAGGGTATGTTATCAAAGATTTCAATAAAAAATTACATATTAATAGATGAGTTGGAAATAGATTTAGCAGAAGGTTTAAATATAATTACAGGTGAAACCGGTGCCGGTAAAAGTATTTTAATCAACGCAATTGATATAGCTTTTGGTGCAAAAGCAGGGAAAGAAGTTATTAAAACAGGCGCAGAAAAAGCTGTAATAGAAGTTACGATTTTAAATAAAAAACAAGATTTAACCGCGCTTTTTGATGAATATGGAATCGACAATCTAGGTGACGAAATTATTTTATCTCGAGAAATTACTCAAACTGCTTCGCGTTCAAGGGTTAACGGTTGTTTAGTAAATCAAGAATTTATGCGTTATTTTAGAGAATTATTTTTGGATGTACATTCGCAACATCAAACTTATTCTTTTTTACAGCCTAAATATCATATTGTTTTATTGGATTCTTATGCAAAAAATACTTGCGGAAAAATGTTGGATGAATACAAAAAAGAATTTTCTAATTATAAAGATATGATTTCAAAACTTGATGAACTTAAAAATTCAGCGGATAAAACAGAAGAACAAATTGATTTTCTTAAGTTTCAAGTAAATGAAATTGATGAAGCGCAAATTCAATCAGCGCAAGAAGATGAAGAACTCAATAATGAACTTTCTATTTTAGAAAATGTTGAAAAATTAAAAGACCTCACAGGCTCTTCTTATTGGTCAATTTCAGGCGACGATGGCGCGATTATGGACGCTTTGATGCAAATAAAAATGAATTTGTCTAAAGCTTCCGACATGGATAATTCATTGGAAAACGTAGAAAGCAATTTAATTAGTGCAATTGAAACTTTGAAAGATGTTTCGAGCGAATTAAGAGAATATTCTTCACGTCTTGATAATGATGAAGAGCGCATAAATACTATTCAAGAACGATTATTTTTGTTGGATAAATTAAAGCGCAAATACGGCGGAAGCTTAGCTAAAGTAATGGAACAAGGCGAAAAATTACGTCAAGAACTTGAAGGGATTGAATTTTCAACACAAAATATTGAAGAATTGGAAGTTGAAATTTCCAACAAAAAATTACAACTCGAAAAAATGGCGGATGAGATTTCGGCTGAGAGAAAAAATTATGCAAAAGTTTTATCTTCTCTTATTGTTGAAAAACTTGAAAAATTGGAACTTCCAAAGGTTAAGTTTGATATAAGTTTTGAAAAAACAGAACTTACGATTAACGGTTGCGACAAAGTTGAGTTTTTGATTTCAACTAATATCTCAGAAGGCTTAAAACCGCTTGCTAAAGTCGCTTCCGGCGGCGAAATTTCAAGAGTAATGCTTGCGATTAAAACAATTTTTGCTCAATCTGATAATATTGATACGATTATTTTTGATGAAATTGATACTGGTATTTCGGGCAAGACTTCACAAGCCGTAGCGGATGAAGTCAAAGAACTTTCTAAATATATGCAAATCATTATGATTACGCACCAAGCGATTATTGCATCAAAATCAGACAAACATTTTTATGTAAGAAAGACACAAGACGGCACGACAAGCGTTGATATTTCTGTTCTTGAGGGCGATAGAAAATTAAAAGCGATTGCTGAACTTGCAGGCGGTGAAGTTACTGAAGAATCATTGAAATTTGCACAAACATTGATGGGATAAAAATTAATGGTGCAAAATTACACCATCAATTTTTAAAACACCATTAACTTTTTCTTCGCCAATTTTTAAACAAGACCTGTAATATTATCTCTCGTAATTACAGCGTCATAATTTTTATAGCCTAATATTTTTTCAATATTGTTAGAATGCGAACCGACGATTCTGCGGCATTCTTGTGAACTATAGTTAACCATACCGCGTGCAAATTCAACATTATTTTCATCCATAATCGAAACAACTTCGCCCTGATTAAAATCATTAATAACGTTTAAAATTCCGATAGGCAAAAGACTTGAGTATTGTTCTAAAATAGCTTTTTTCGCACCTTCATTAACAACAAGTCCTCCGATAATATTTGTTGCATAGCCAATCCAACGTTTCTTATCAGGAAGGTTTTCGCTAGTTGGCAAGAACATCGTTCCAATATCTTCGCATTCAAAAATTTTATTAATTACATAAGGAATTTTTCCGTTTGCAATCAATACTCGACCACCAAAACGAGTCACAAGTTTTGCTGCCTCAAGTTTAGTTCTCATACCGCCACGACCGCCTTCAGAAGCATCAGTTCCAAGCGCCATAATTTCATCGGTTACACCATCAACTTCTTTAATCAAAGTCGCGTCAGGGTTTTCCTTCGGATTAGCAGTATAAAGTCCATTAATATCAGACAATAAAATCAACAAATCCGCGTCAAGTTCGCTCGCAACAAGTGCAGAAAGCTTGTCATTATCAGCAAAACAAACCTTCATGCCAGCCATCATCGGATTCATAGCGATTGTTGAAACTGTATCATTTTGGTTAATAATCGGCACAACTCCGAATTCAAGAATTTTATTCAAAGTTGTTCTCAGACTCAAATACCTGTATCTCAAAGAAAAGTCATCTTCTGTCAAAAGAATTTGAGCAATCGGCACGTCAAAAATACCGAAACCGTTTTCATAAAACGACATCAAACGGCTTTGACCTACAGCAGCGCATGCCTGCTTAACGCCATCTTCAGCAGTAGAATCTAAATTCAATTTCTTTTTGCCTAAACCAACAGCGCCGGAAGTTACTAAAATAACTTCTTTACCTTGTTTAACGAGTTTTGACATGTCTTCAATAAACGAATAAATACGAGATATTGCAACTTCGCCATCAGCATTTCTCAAAACATTTGTGCCAAGTTTAATTACAATTCTTTTTGCATCAATAAATTCTTTTCTTAACATTTTAGATACCCATTGCTTTTAAAACATCTTTAATTTCTGATGATGTCTTTTTAACATCCGCGTTAGAATACTTGATTGCATTATCAGGGTCTTTAAGTCCGTTACCGGTAAGAATACAAACTATGTCAGTTCCTTCTTTTACTAAACCTTGAGAGTGTGCTTGAATTAAGCCTGCAACAGAAGCTGCGCTTGCCGGTTCGCATAAAACGCCTTCAGAAGAAGCCAACATCTTATAAGCTTCAACAATCTTTTCATCAGAAACACAACCAATTTTACCTTTGCTTTCATCTCTTGCTGCTTCTGCTTGTTTCCAACTTGCAGGGTTACCTATTCTAATTGCAGTTGCTAAAGTTTCAGGTTTTAAAATTCTTTCTCCGCGAACTATGGCCGCTGAACCTTCAGCCTCAAAGCCCATCATTTGTGGCAAAGCTTTAATATTACCTTCTGCAAAATACTCTTTGTAACCTTTCCAGTAAGCAGTTATATTACCTGCGTTTCCTACAGGAATAAAATGATATTCAGGGGCTTTTCCTAAGGCATCACAAATTTCAAATGCGCCTGTTTTTTGACCTTCAATTCTGAATGGGTTTACTGAGTTTACTAAAGTAATAGGATGAGTTGCAGAAATTTCTCTAACACATTCAAGAGCTTGGTCAAAGTTACCTTGAATTGCGATTATTTCAGCGCCGTACATCATTGCTTGAGAAAGTTTTCCTAGAGCAATATAACCGTCAGGAATAAGTACAAAAGTTTTAATACCTGCTTTTGCACCATAAGCGGCAGCTGATGCGGAAGTGTTGCCGGTTGATGCGCAAATAATAGCATTTGCACCAGCCTCTTTAGCCTTGGTTACAGCCATTGTCATACCGCGGTCTTTAAAGCTTCCTGTTGGATTGCAACCTTCAAACTTCAAATAAATATTAGCTTCTAAGCCGATTTTTTTCGCTAAATTATCAGCCTTGATTAACGGTGTGTTTCCTTCATTAAGTGTTACAACTGGTGTAGACTCTGTTACAGGCAAATACTTTCTGTATTTATTAATTAGACCTTGGTAATACATAATATAACCTCTCTTTTTTTAAACTCAATTATTTATTGATAAAACTAAATACATCTTTTATTTCAATAGTTTCCTGCTCTGACGTATCAAGATTTTTAACCGTAATTTTACCGGCAGAAATTTCATCTTCGCCCAAGATTAAAGCGTATTTTGCAACTTTAGAAGCTTTTTCTAATTGTTTTACAAATTTCTTATTAGTTAAATCAAATTCTGCTGTAATGTTTTGAGAACGAAGTTCTTCTGTTAATTTAATAGCTTCTAACGTATTATTTGAAACTACAAACGCAGTTGTTCTTTCAGCTTCTTTTTGTCCGATTAGCGACGCCAATCTTTCCATACCCATTGCAAAACCGATAGCAGGAGTATCTTCTCCGCCTAAATTACGAACAAGGCTATCATATCTTCCGCCACCACAAACAGCGTTTTGAGAACCCAAATTATTTGATTTAATTTCAAAAACTGTTCTGTTATAGTAATCCAAGCCTCTTACTAAAAGTTTATTAATAGAATAATTAATATTCAAAGCGTCTAAATAACCTTTTAATTCATTAAAATGATTTGCACAATCGTCACAAATAAAATCAGATTGAATAACTTCTTGAATTTCAGGTTTCGCATAAATCGCTTTACATTCTTCAACTTTGCAATCCAAAAGTCTTAGCGGATTTTTTTCGTATCTTGCTTGGCAATCAGGACAAAGCTCGCTCAAATAAGGCTTAATTACAGCTTTCAATTTAGTCTTAAATGTTTCACGACATTCAGGACAGCCAAGAGAATTCAATTCAACGCTCAAATCGTTCAAACCAAGCGCTTTTAGGTAATTAACCGCCATTAAAATAACTTCCGCATCAGCAGTGGCTTGCTTAATTCCGAAAACTTCTACACCAACTTGATGGAATTGTCTTTGACGACCTGCTTGAGGACGTTCATATCTAAACATTGGTCCTTTATACCAAAGTTTTACAGGTGCAGAAAGTCTATGCATACCGTTTTCAATGAATGCTCTAACTACACCGGCTGTGTTTTCGGGACGAAGAGTCAATGAACGTTCGCTTTTTTCAAACGTATACATCTCTTTATTAACGATATCTGTTGTATCGCCAACACCGCGAGCGAAAAGTTCGGTTGCCTCAAAAATCGGAGTTCTTATTTCTTTTGCGCCATATTCTGCAAAAATCTTTCTCGCCTCATCTTCCATGAAGTGCCATATAGGCATTTCAGCAGGAAGAATATCTTTTGTTCCTTTTTGTACTTTTATTATTGCCATAATTCAAATTCCTTTATATAATTTAATTGTACTATATGAACGTATTAAGTAAATATCGAATGGAGAAACGATGGGAATAAAAGTTACAAAAATGCAAGGATGCGGCAATGATTTTGTCATTATTGATTATGATGAATTCTTAAAACTTGATATGAAAATCACAGACGCAGCAAAAATGCTTTGCGATAGACATTTCGGAATCGGTGCAGATGGACTCATTATTCCCAATACAAGTTCAGAAGATGCGGATATCAGTTGGTTTTTCTATAATTCAGACGGTTCAACGGCTCAAATGTGTGGAAACGGCATGAGATGTTTTGCAAAATACGCTTACGATAATAAACTTGTTGATAAAAAAATGTTCTCCGTAAAAACTTTAGCGGGAATCATTAAGCCTGAAATTCTTGATGATGGATTTGTAAGAGTAAATATGTCACAGCCGATTTTAGAACCTGAAAAAATTCCTTTCATTCCTCATCACAATTTGAATTACAAAATGTCTGTTAAAAACATGATTTTTGACGGAAACGCAATTTCTATGGGGAATCCACATTTTGTAATTTTTGTTTCACCAGAAGATGACGTTATGGAATTTGCAAAAGAATATGGCCCAATTATTGAAACAAGCGCAGAATTTCCTGAAAAAACCAATGTTGAATTTGTAAAAATAAAATCATTCAAAAAAATAGAACTTGCCGTTTGGGAAAGAGGGTGCGGTATTACTTTGGCTTGCGGCACTGGCGCTTGCGCAAGCGTTGTAGCAGGAATCCTGAACGGATATATTGAAAACTCTGTAGAAGTTCAACTTCCCGGAGGTGTTGTAAATGTTGTTTGGAATGGTGCGCCAAACAAACCTGAAGGAGATGTTTTCTTGTCAGGGCCGGCTGAATACGTTTATACCGCAGAATTAGCTTAATTATATAAGTACAAGAATTGCCAGTCAGACGTTTTTGTCCGACAATAAAAAAAGAATAACCGGAGGTTAAATTAGAATATGCTAGTTGTAATGAATAGCCACGCAACAGAAAAAGACATTAAGCGTGTAGAATTATTTATCGAATCAAAAGGTTTTGAAGCAAGAGTTTCACACGGCGAAGCACGAACTGTTGTTCATGCAATTGGTGTAAAAGAAGTTGACCAAAGAGATTTTGAACTCTTACAAGGTGTTGATGAAGTTATAAAACTTTCTACTAATTATAAACTCGCAGCACGTGCTTCTCAAGGCAAAGACACCGTTGTAGAAGTAAATGGGGTTAAATTTGGCGACAAATATACAGGTTTAATTGCCGGTCCTTGTACTGTAGAATCTTATGACCAAATGGACGCAACAGCGCAAGAATTAGAAGAGTCAAATGTTAAAATCATTCGAGGTGGTGCGTTTAAACCAAGAACAAGTCCTTACGCTTTTCAAGGCTTAGGTGAAGAAGGTTTGAAGATTATAAGAAGCGTTGCAGACAATCACGGCATGGCTGTAACCTCTGAAATTATGGAAGTTTCACAATTACCTCTATTTGAAAAATACGTAGATATTCTTCAAGTAGGAGCGCGAAATATGCAAAACTTTAACTTGCTAAAAGAACTTGGACACGCGCATAAACCGGTAATTTTAAAACGAGGATTATCTTCGACTTACGAAGAATGGTTGATGTCAGCAGAATATATTATGGCTGGTGGAAACAATCAAGTTATTTTGTGCGAACGCGGAATTAGAACGTTTGAAAAATATACGAGAAATACACTTGATTTAACAGCAATACCGGTAATTAAACGTCTTAGTCATTTACCAATAATTGTTGACCCTTCTCATGCGACAGGTTTAAGAGATAAAGTCGAACCTATGTCAAGAGCGGCAGTTGCAGCAGGTTGTGATGGCTTAATTATAGAAGTTCACCATGACCCAGACAAAGCTATTTGTGATGGAGCACAATCACTTTATCCTTGGCAATATGATTTATTATATAAACAAATTAAACAAATTGCGCCAATTGTTGGAAAAGAAATTATATAGAATTTCTACATGCAGCTACTATTTTATTTACCGTTTCATTTTCATTAACTATTGCAACGTCGTACATCTGTGAATCCGGCATATATCCTTGATAGCCTATTTTATCATAAAAAATTGCAATAGTTCTTTTATCAAGCGCACAAGCCATGTGCATTAAACCTGTATCAACAGACACAACTTCTTCTGCATCATTCAAGATACGTGCTGCTTCCAACACTGATGTCTTATTCATCAAATCATATACATTAGAAAATTTTTCTTGTTTAAGTTTTTCAGAAAGTTCTTCTGCAGATTTACCATTCCCTAATATAACAATATTTGCTTTATCAAGCTTTTTAAGCAAATCAGATAATTGTTCAAATGACAAATCTTTTTCAATTTTAGAACTTATAGGACAAACCGCAATATATTTAGAAGGTAAATTACATAATTTTTCTGTAAGAGAAAACTGAGGAAGATTAAACCTTATCTTTGTATCCACTAATTTTTGTTTCGTTATACCGCTCAACAAATTCATAACCATTGTTTGTACTCGAGTATAATCATCACTTATTCTATACTTTTTCTTTCTCAAAAATTTTGCAAAAAATTTCATCTTATTAGGAGCCAAAACATACTTAGAGCGCAACATTCTTGCTAAGACCATTGCACGTTCAGAACCATATACAACAAATGTTGCATAAATATTTTTATATGGGAAATTCTTAACAAAATCCTGCATTCCTTTAATTTTGTTACCAGCAAAATGTCTTTCCCAAACCACAACATCATCCACACCATCTTGATACTTTGCAATATCAACAAATTTTGTCGGTGTTAACATAACCACAATTGAATCAGAATACAATCTTTTGATATTTTGTACAAGCGAATTCGCTAATAAAATATCACCCATATAGTATGAATTTATTATTACAAAAACTTTCTTTTCCATATAATATTATCATTACATAAAAATGCTTTTTAACAAAACTATAATTTTATGTTAAATTACTGTTATGAAAAACAAACTTCTTGGCAATATTGCTTTATTAATAACAGCACTTATTTGGGGGCTTTCTTTTGTTGCTCAAAGAGAAGGGATGGAACATATAGGTCCATTCACATTTAATACAATTAGAAGTTTTCTGGGTGGTTTTAGTTTACTTCCAGTAATAGCGTGGTTTAAATTCACAAAACCGGATACAAGAGGAGTAAGACTAAAACGTTATCAACATATAAACCTTGCTAGAGCAGGAATTGGATGTGGTTTAGCATTATTTACCGCAATGAGTATTCAACAATATTGCATGCAATATGTTACTGCCGGAAAATCTGGTTTTATAACAGCTTTATACATAATCTTTGTACCAATAATTTCAATATTGCTAGGAGAAAAATTAAGAAAAAAAATCATATTTAGTATTATCTTAGCTGTAATAGGACTTTATTTATTATGCTACAAAGCAGGAAGTGGCTTCAATATATATGACTTCTTACTCCTTGTTGGCGCTTTCTTATACGGGGTGCATATTATGATTGTAAATTATTATTCTGAAAAAATAAACCCAGTGAAAGCTTGTTGTGCTCAATTTTTTGTAGTAGGAATTTTATCATTTTTCCTTATGTGGTCATTTGAAAATCCAACATTATCAATGATAATCAGCGCTAAAGCCTCATTGTTGTTTGCAGGCATCTTAACTTGCGGAGTTGCATATACTTTGCAAATTTTTGGACAAAAATACACTTTGCCTGTTATCGCTTCATTAATTCTTTGTCTAGAGTCTGTATTCGCAGTTCTTGGTGGAACACTAATTTTAAATGAAGTTATGACACACAAAGAAATTTTAGGTTGTATATTTATGATTATTGCCGTTATTATCGCAAATTTGAATTTGGAATGCAAAGAATAATTACGTGCTATAATTAGTTTATGCTAGAAAATAAAAACATTTTAATAGGAATTACCGGCGGAATTGCCGCATACAAGATATGTGAATTGATTAGACTTTATAAAAAAGCACGCGCCAATGTTCAAGTAGTTTTAACTCCAAATGCGTTGAATTTTGTGACAAAACTAACACTTCAAACGCTTTCTAATAACGAAGTTTATGTAGATAATTTTTCCATTGATGAATACAAGCCTGAGCACATCGCTTTAACAGAAGCTGATATTTTTGTTATAGCTCCTGCGAGTGCTAATACGATTTCTAAACTAGCAAACGGAATTTGTGACAATCTTTTATTATCAACGGCTTGTGCGTTTAATAAACCATTTCTTATAGCACCGGCTATGAATACAAATATGTGGGAAAATCCGTTTGTACAAGAGAATTTAGAAAAGTTAAGAAAAAATGGTTATCATATTTTAGAACCTGATGAAGGTTATTTGGCTTGCGGAACGAACGGTAAAGGCAGAATGCGCGAGGTGGAAGAAATTTTTGAAGCCACTGACAAAATTCTTTCAAATGGGAATTTAAGCGGTAAAAAAATCTTAATTACAGCAGGCGGAACAAAAGAAAAAATTGATCCTGTAAGATTCATTACTAACGCGTCTTCAGGGAAAATGGGAATGGCTTTAGCAGACATAGCGACACAAGAAGGCGCAGAAGTTACTCTTGTTTCTACCTTTAAGGTTGATAAAGGCTATAAAAATATTGTTGTTGAAACTGCACGAGAAATGGAAAAAGTTGTTAAAGAAAATTTAAATGACCAAGATTGTGTAATTATGACGGCTGCTGTTTCAGATTATAGAATTAAAGAGTATTCAGAACAAAAAATTAAAAAGGGTGATGAAGAAGGAATAACGTTGGAGTTAGTTAAAAATCCTGATATTTTGAAAGAAATTTGTAGCTTGAAACAACTGGAGAAAAACCCATCACCCCAGCCCTCTTCCACAAGGGGTGAGAGAGCATATCCGCTCATAGTAGGTTTTTGCGCTGAAAGTGAAAATTTAATCGAGAATGCCAAGAAGAAAATTCAAAATAAAGGTTGTGATTTTTTGATTGCGAACGATATTTCAAGAAAAGATATCGGATTTAACAGTGATGAAAACGAAGTTTATATTTTGGATAAAAATTTAAACATTAAACATATTGAAAAAAACACAAAACAAAATATTGCAAAACGTATTTTGGAGGAAATTTTTGAATAAGTACGAAATTGTACAAAAAATAGAAAAATTTGCACCTCTTGAAACTCAAGAAAAATGGGATGCGAGCGGTTGGATAGTAGATTTAAAAGAATCTTGCGTTAACAAAATTCTTTTTACTTTAACTATAACCGACCAAATTGTAGAGCAAGCAATTGAAAAAGGCTGTGATATGATAATTTCACACCATCCGTTATTTTTCGTACCTTTTGAATACAAAAAAATCAATATGTATTGCGCTCATACAAATTTAGATAGAGCAGAAGGCGGAACTACAGATTTAATAATTAAAGAATTAGACTTTAAAAAAACTTACAACGATGATTTTGTTCGTGTTGTAGAATTAAAAAATCCGATAAATATTGAAGAATTAAAAAATAAACTCTTAAAAATTTCACCAAAACTCAGATATGTAAATAACTATAATGCAAAAGAAGTTAAGACAATCGGATTTTGCGCAGGTTCAGGTTCGGAATTTATCGGACAAACAGACGCATTTGTAACAGGTGATTTAAAATTTCACACAGCAATTGAAACTAAGAAAGTTGTGTTTGATATCGGACATTTTGAAAGCGAAATTTTTGCACCAAAGTTGTTGAAAAAGATTACGGAAGTTGGAGAAAATGGAGTTATTGCAGATGAAAAAAGTCCTTTTATCTAGCTTTTTAATCGGTTTGTTTTTACTTTCAACGCTTTGCGTTTTCGCCTACGAAACAATTATCATCAAATTTCCTAATAAGGAACTTTGGGTAAAAGGGTATTACAAAAAAGTTGGTAATGAAGCGATTTTACAGTATGTTCCGGGGGGACAGTCAAGCAACAATTGGAATAGAACCGTAGTAATTCATTCTTACAAGTATTCTAATTATCCTATTAATGTATTTTTATCAAATACAACCGGCAGAATGGTTAAAATGAATCCGACTGCGCCATATAAAACTCTTAGACTTACAGAAAATGAGGCAATTGTCGGACGTTGCACAAAAGATTATAATAAAGTTCAAGGTCAATGCGAATTTTTGCGTGTCACAAGAGGGTATGAAGGCATTGTAACTATTCATTATATGAATAAAAATAAAGATGATTTTATGTATCATTATAACCAATGGTACAATATTATAAAAAATGCAAAACTTTATAATAGCTATTACCGCGATGAAAGAACTTTAAACAAAGCTGAATATTTTGAACTTTAATTTTCTATTAAAAAAGGTGTCCAAGTATGGACACCTTCTTATAGAATATTTACATAAGTATCATTATTCTTTTGTAAATTCTGCATCAATTACATCGTCATCTTTTTTGTCAGAAGAAGCGTTTTCGTTTCCAGCTGAATTTGCGTCTGCGTTTCCGCCTTCTTTTTGAACAGCTTCGTAAGCTTTTTGAGAGATTGCGAACATTGTTTGTTGCAATTCTTCAGACAATTTCTTCAATTCTTCAGAAGGTTTGTTTTCATCTAAAGCTTTTTGAAGAGCTTCTCTATGTTCAGTTAATTTCTTAACATCTTCGTCAGAAATTTTACCTTCAAAGTCTTTAACGATTCTTTCAGAAGATGTGATTAAAGAGTTAGCGTTGTTTTTAATTTCAGCTTCTTCTTTTTTCTTCTTATCTTCTGATGCATTAGCTTCAGCTTCTTTAACCATCTTGTCGATATCTTGTTCTGACAAGTTAGAAGAGTTTGTAATTGTAATTTTTTGTTCTTTGTTAGTAGCTTTATCTTTAGCAGATACGTTTACAATACCGTTAGCATCAATATCAAATGTAACTTCGATTTGAGGAACACCACGCATTGCAGGAGCGATACCTTCAAGTCTGAACATACCTAAAGATTTGTTATCAGAAGCCATTGGTCTTTCACCTTGAAGTACGTTGATATCAACAGCGGTTTGGTTGTTTTCAGCAGTTGAGAATACTTGTGACTTACTTACAGGGATTGTTGTGTTACGAGGAACAAGAGCTGTCATAACACCACCTAAAGTTTCGATACCCAATGTCAATGGAGTTACATCAAGAAGTACGATATCTTTAACTTCACCAGCTAATACACCGGCTTGGATAGCTGCACCAACTGCTACAACTTCATCAGGGTTTACTGATTGGTTAGGTTCTTTGCCTGTGTATTCTTTAACTAATTGTTGAACAGCAGGGATACGAGTTGAACCACCAACTAGAACAACTTCATCAACTTCATTCTTGCTTAGGCCTGCATCTTTAAGAGCTTGTTCAACCGGAGTCTTACATCTTTCTAACAAATCGTGAGAAAGGTCTTCGAATTTAGCTCTTGAAAGAGTCAATTCTAAGTGTTTTGGACCGTTAGCGTCAGCTGTGATGTAAGGTAAGTTGATAGTAGTTTCAACAACTGAAGACAATTCACATTTAGCTTTTTCTGCAGCTTCTTTAATACGTTGCATTGCTTGTTTATCGTTAGTTAAGTCCATGCCTTCTTGTTTTTTGAATTCTTCGCAAATCCAATCAATAATTTTTTTATCGAAGTCGTCACCACCTAAGTGAGTATCACCTGATGTTGAAAGAACTTCGTGAACACCGTCACCGATTTCTAGGATAGATACATCAAATGTACCACCACCTAAGTCGAATACTAGAACTTTTTCTGATTTTTCTTTTTCAAGACCATAAGCTAAAGCTGCTGCTGTAGGTTCGTTTACGATACGCAAAACATCTAAGCCTGCAATCTTACCTGCGTCTTTTGTTGCTTGTCTTTGAGCATCGTTAAAGTAAGCAGGAACTGTAATTACAGCTGAAGTTACTTTTTCTCCCAAGTATGCGCTTGCATCATCTGCTAATTTTCTCAAAATCATTGCAGAAATTTCTTGTGGAGTATAGTCTTTGCCATCAATATTCTTTTTATAATCTTCGCCCATGTGACGTTTGATTGATGCAATAGTTTTATCAGGGTTCAAGATTGCTTGACGTTTTGCAAGTTGACCAACTAATCTTTCACCGGTTTTAGAAAAACCAACGATAGAAGGAGTTGTTCTCATACCTTCTGCGTTTGCTATAACGGTAGGTTTACCACCTTCCATAACTGCTACAACTGAGTTTGTTGTACCTAAGTCAATACCAATTGTTTTTGCCATAATTTATATCTCCTTTTTTTGATTATTTTATTTTGAAGGGAATATGGGAATAAGGTAATAAGGGAATGAGTGATTTTAATTTTTCATGTTGTCTACTCGTTCACTTGGTAATTTATGAGCAGGAGCGAATTAAATATCTTATTCCCTTATTGCCCTATTACCTTATTTCCTTACTTATATTAAACCATCCTTTTCAAGAAAACCTTAAAAAATAAACAAAAAATTAATTATTCATTTTTGAATAATTAAGATAACAAAAAATGCGCCTTTTTTAGACGCATTTTAAACCTTTATAAACTCTTTTCTTTTCAATTAATTTAAACCTAATTGGCTTCTGTAGAAGCTGCTTGAAGCGATTTTTTGTTCAACCAAGTTGTTGTTAGATGATGAAGCTAAATATAAACCGCTTAATTTGTCCAATCTTCTTGTTAATTTAGAATCAGGATAAACTTTTGATGCTGATTTAAGTCTTGTCCAGCAAGCTGCTTCTTTTTGAGTTGCAGTTGTTTCTTCTGCTAAAGTTGCGCTATAACCGGTGTGGCAGCTTTCGTGTGCGATTAAACAAGCAATTTGTTCTGCCGGTGCATTTCTGTAAATTGAATTGATATAAATAACTTTTGTACCAAATTCATTTGTTGTGCTTACTGCAAAAGCGTTTGCACTGTTATATGATACCATTGAAAGATTGTTGAATTTAATTCTTACTGCTCTTCTTTCAAGATTTCTTAAAACATCTGTTTCGCCAGCTTGTTCTAATACTCTAACAGCTTCAACAATTTTTGCATCGCTTGAAAAATCTGTTACTCTGTAAGCAAATGCTTGGTTAACTCCCAAAAATAAAAATGCAAATAAAACTAATACTAAATTTTTCATCACGACACAACTCCTATTTTTTATTTCCTAATCAACAGCTTGGATATTTGTGTCTACGGATGTTTTTGCTAAATCTTTAACGCTTGTATCTACTTTGTTACAAAACTTCATAAAATAGTTTTTAAAAACAGCTCAAAACATTGCACAGAGTGCAATACAAAGTTTTATACAAGTGATTAAGAAATATTAAGAAAATCAAACCTAATTTTTTTCTTTTTACATTTCTTAATATTTATATTCTTTTACTATTTGCAGGGGTAATATGTAAATCGGATTAACAAATCCAATCTACAAATTTTAATTAACTAAAAGCAACTTCTTTTATAAAGCAGAAACTGCGATACCTTCCATAATATTATAAAAATCTTCTTTGGGTAATGTTGACATAGTTTTCAACGCATACGAAAGTATGCTAACTTTATCATACCAACGTCTTGAATTTGAAATTTTATATAAACCAAGAACTCTATCAATTCCAATGCTTATATCCTGCTCTTCATCTTCTTCATGCATTTCTTTTATTTGTTTCACGACATTGGTCAAATCACGAGACAAAGCTCTACGTTTTACCTCATCCATATCTTTCAAGAGGTTCAACGCTTTTTGCGTGTTCTCATCTGAATCATACCAACGTCTGTTCATACATCTTTTCTCCCCAATACACATCACTATTATATTTAATGCAATGTAAAAAGCAATCATACATATAGATGAACATAAGGCCAACTTAAAAATAATACTCTTACAATTATTCAATAAAATACATTTATTGTATAATTAACTTATGAAATATCCAAATTTAGAAAAACTGGTAGATATAATTTCCGTATTAAGAAGTGAAAACGGGTGCGAATGGGATAGAGAACAAACCCACAAATCTTTGCGCCCAAATATGTTAGAAGAAGCGTATGAAGCTGTTGATGCGATTGACAATGAAGACATTCCAAATTTACGTGAAGAACTTGGTGATGTTCTTTTGCAGGTTGTTTTGCATGCTCAGATTGCAAAAGATAATAACGAATTTGATATTGAAGATGTCGCAAAAGAATTGAGCGAAAAACTTATACATCGTCATCCGCACGTTTTTGGAAGTCAAAAAGTCGAATCAACTCAAGATATTATAGATAATTGGGATAAGTTAAAAAAAGAAGAAAAAACTTATCGTAAGTCAATTTTGGATGGAATTTCTAAATCTCAATCCGCTTTAATGTCTGCACAAAAAATCAGCAAAAAAGTTGTTAAAGTCGGCTTTGAATGGGATTCTGTAGATAGTTTGCAAGATTGCATAAAATCAGAATACAAAGAGTTTGAAGAAGCTGTAAAAGAAGGCAACAAAGACCACATGGAAGATGAGATGGGCGATATATTTTTCGCGACAGTAAATCTTGCAAGGTGGTATAAAATTGATGCAGAACAAGCTCTTTTGAGAGCAAACAAAAAATTTATGAAACGTTTTAAGAAAATGGAAGAAATTAAAACTAAGCCATTTGAAGAATACACATTTGAGGAATTTAACGAGCTGTGGAAAAAAGCTAAAATGATGGAAAAGGAATAAGGTAATAGAGAATTTAATTGAAAATTGAAAGTGGAAAGTGGAAAGTGGAAAATTATTAAATTCGCTTCGCTCATAAATTTAATACGAACTTATTCACTCATTCACTTAAAAAAGGAGCTTATATGAAAAAAATATTATCGACATTATTTATAATCGCAGTAACTTGTTCTATTGCTTCAGCAAAAGAAGAATTTAGAACAGTTTGTGCTAATCATATTCTCGTTCCAAATGAAATGGATGCGATAAAATTAAAAAGCCAAATTAAAGATTTTAGCGACTTTCAATACTATGCAAGAATATATTCCACTTGTCCATCAGGCAGAAATGGCGGCGATTTAGGTTGTTTTGGCAAAGGTCAAATGGTAAAACCATTTGAGGAAGCCGCTTTTAATGGCAATATTGGAGAAGTTTCGGACCCTGTAAAAACACAATTTGGTTATCATTTACTATGGATAACTTCTAAAAGATAAAGCTTTGTAAATGTTACAATATCGTAATAATAGAATAAAAACGAGCAATTTTTTTTAACTAACATACTTTATATAGATGTAAAGGTTGGAAGGTTTATTGTGACGATAAGAACTCAATACAATTTTATAGGCAATCCTAATTATTCTTACGTTAATTTTCGAGAAGGTGCTACAACTGCACCAATTTTAGCCAAACCTATTAGCACTGTCGAGAATGTTGTCAATAACACCGTTGATACTTTTGTCAAAACTAGTGATGATGAAGAAAAGAAAAAATCCAACAAAACCGCAATTACAGTAGGTAGTACCGTACTTGTGTTAACAGGTTTGGTTGCACTTTTAAACCCTAAATTTTCCGGCAAATTTGTTAACAAAATGAAAACCATGTCTTCAGAAGCCAGCGCCAAATTAGAAAAAAGCAAAGGAAATGTTGTTAAAACCAAATTTTATAAAGCAAGTGAAAAAATTTGGGGTAAAATTGCAGACTTTTTACAATTCACAAATACAATGAACGGTTGGAAGGATATTGGCTTCAAAAAACTTTGCACTGAAACAAAGGGCGTTAAAACAGTTATGACAAAACCACATAACACTATTACAAAATGGTTTGACTCTCTCGGTAAACATACTGTTTACAGCAAGTATAATAATGCGAATAAAAAATTAGATGAATTAAATGATTTAATTAAGTTATACAAAGATAAACTTCCAATTTCTGAACAAAGAAAACTTGAAACGAAGTTAAATGAAATTAAAAATGTAAGAGAATATTTTTCTAAAAACCAAACTGCTACGCGACTTACCGATCAAGAAAAAGTAATGTCAAATTTGGAAAAAGATTTTTACGCAAAAACAAAATCATATTTTAGTGATGTTTGGAAAAACAAAACTAATGCAAAAGAAGTTTCTAAAATTATTAAAAAAGACATGACTTTCTGGGCAGAAGATATGCTTATGCCAGCAAGAAACAAATTAGAAGAAAATGGAACAAAAACCATTGATAAAATAATGGGAGATGGAAAAAGCAAAAAAGGAAGCTATCAAGAAATTATAGATATTTTAACAAAACATGTTTCACAAGAAGAAAAAACTTTGCTTGAAAAAAATCTAGCTAAAGCAAATAAAAGTTTAAGAAAAGCGAGCCACAGCGAATGCGTTGAATATTTTGACAAAAAACGAGACTTGGTTTTAGGTGGCGCTCCTACAGATATTTTAACCGCAATATTTGGTCTTGGAATGAGTGGTATAGCCATTGGAACAGCGGACAATAAAGATGAAAGAATATCACGTTCATTAACAGTCGCATTCCCTGCTATTGCCGGACTTGGAACTTCAATGGCACTAACTGCAATGTTATTTTCTGGAGTTCAAGGTATGATATACGGTTCACTTGCTTCTATCGGATTGAGTAAAATCGGAAGTACTGCTGATAAATTAGTAACAAAACATAGGCAACATGTGGAGGTAAAAAATGCTTAACAAAATAGTTAAACAAATTATGGAAATTTTCTTTTCAATAACTCAAGAACCTTGCTATGTTAAGATAGAAAATTATAACAACCCAAATCTACTAAAATAATCTTATCTGGGAATAATAAAACCCCAGAAAAACTCATTTTCGCAATCTTTTAAGCAAATATAAGAAACTTTTTGCTTACGTTGTTTTTTTATTTTTAAACTTGCTTGACCATAAACAATTGCTGAAATTTGTTTTCCAGCGAGTACTTGCTCACACACATTAGTATGTTCTCTGTAAGATTTAATTTTCACAATTTGACTTTGTTCATTGGAATATAAACATGTTAAAAAATCAGTCGCATCTGTAGCAAAAGTTGGTACTGAAAATATCAATAACATAAATAAACTTACAAAAACTTTTCTCTTCATAAAATCATACTAACATGAATAAAAAAAAGAAAGTAGTTAAAAATAAAATTATATATTACCAAAAAGCTTTTGGCATCATACGTTTATATATCCAAACATCAACTCCATCATAAGTTGAATCAAAATCAGCTGCTAATTTTTCATCCACACCAATAGCTCTGATAGGCAAATTTAATTTTTCACAGGCAAGTTTTAACTTATTATAACCTTGAATAATATCTTCTTTAGTTGTTTCATCTCCGAAATGGGTATTAGAAATAACACCAGAAAATTTTTTCCACTCTCGTTTTTCTAAACCTTCCGAAAAAGAAACATATTCAATTATATTATCAACTGTAGAAGTTTCATATTTTGCAGTATTTACAACAAGATATATTTGAAGATTTTTTTCTTCATCGATATTATTTAAAATATCTAAAATATCCAAACCACCGGCTCCATAACCAACATCAATAATAATATTTCCTTCTTGCATTAAACAATTGGTTTGTGCCGCTGTAACATAACTTGCAGCTTCTCCCAAACCAAAATTATCCGGCTGAGTTATTACACTAACACCCATTGCCTCAAGTTCTTTTGCTATTGGTCTTAATGTATATGCCGGTTCAACTGTATCCAAATCAACAAGAATAATCTTATCACCTTTTAACGCATATTGACATGCTCTATTAAGGGATGTCTCCGATTTTCCGCTTGCATAAGCTCCGGCAAAAACTTCTACAATTCTTGTCATATTTTCTCCTTGCAAACAGCATTATAACACCAAAACAGCCTTAAATTAATTATTTATACGAAACCAATTAACAAATTTATTAAATAACGTTCCTTCCGGAATTTCTTCTTCTTTCACTGTTGACTCATCACAAAAGTTAAATTCAATTTCATCAGAATTTTTTTCTTCTTTTCTCTCAAACATATCCTCTTCCGGTTGGTCTTTTTGTTTTTTATTTTGACGCTTGTACATTCCGCCGCCACCTAGACCGCCACCATCTTTATAAGCTGCTTGAGCTTTGTTAATTGGGTCAATATTATTGTTAAAATTAAATGACATGGAAATCTGTTCCACTTATACATTGCATGTTCATTATAAACTATTTTTGAATTTTTTCTAGTGTTTTTATGCTAAAATCATTCTAAAGAGGTAGATATGAAGAAATTTTTTGGTCTTTTTATAACTTTATTAGCACTTTCACTTTCAGTTAATGCGGATGATTTTCGTTTTGCACAAATGTCAGATGTAAAATATAATGCGTCTGGAAACAATGAAATTCTAAAAAAAGCTATTTTAGATATCAACAAACAAAAAAATATAAAATTTGTTGTCTTTACCGGTGATAATATAAACAAACCAGAAAAAAATGATTTAGACGGTTTCTTAAAAGAAGCTAAAAAACTTAATTGTCCTTTCTACATAGTTTTAGGCGACAAAGACGTAAATAAACACAAAGAATTAAGTAAAAAACAATATTTCAAAGAAATTAAACATCAATTAAGAAAATTCAAATACGAAACACCAAATTATGTTTTTGAATATGATGATACCATTTTTATGGTTGTTGATGGTTCAAAAGAGGTTATACCAAGCACAAATGGTTTTTATAAAGAAGAAGTCTTGACATGGCTTAATAAAGAATTAGATTTACATACAAAGAAAAATGTAATAATTTTTCAACATTTCCCACTAATTCCTCCAGCCGACAAAGAAAGTTATTATACGTATAAACCAGAAAATTATTTAACAATACTACATAACCATAAAAACGTAAAAGCTGTTATTTCCGGTCACTTCGGTATAAACAAGGAACAACATTATGACGGAATTGCTCACATATCAACTGCAGGTTTACCATATTATCGAATAATTGATATTATGGATGCCGAAACACAAAACCCTACTATTTGGGCAGAATTAAAAGAAATTAAATAGTATTATTAATTTCATATATAAACAGGTGGAGTGTTAATATTTTCCCCACCTGCATAATTTTCTACATAACCTTTCAACGACTAATCCTCAAAAGGAATTGTAATAATATATTTATTACCTTTTCTTTCTTTTATCATTTTATTTTGCATAATCTTTTCATCAAGATAAAATGATTGAGAAAAATTTATAATTTTCTCTCCGCTAAACTCTTTTTTCTGCATATCACCAGAAACCGTTACAATATTGTTATTTAATTTCACATCAATATTTTTCTCATCATCACCGAGTGGTTTTAAATCAACAATAACCTTATACTCATTGGCCTCTTTTACAAGATTTACCAACATAGGTGACATTTTTGGGACAAAAGGATTTTCCATTATTTTCTCATCAAATTTTTGAATATTGTTCATAGTTTTTTCCATTTTACGAATTTGATATTCCGGATTAAACATTCTATTCAATGTTAAATCTACCGCTAAATAAAAAGCCAAAAATGCTCCTAAAAATGTGGCAATAATTACTCCAATAACCTTTAATAAATGATGTTTGTTTTCTTCTAGCATAAAAAACTCCTTTCTTCATTTAAATTTTTTACATCATTATAATGCAAAAAACAATAGCCAAGATAGAGAAGTTATTAGGATTATTTATTTTACTTTTTTTTACAACCGTTATCTTCTAAATCAACCAAACCATCATAATCGTTATCAATTCCATCTTCGCAAGAGCCGATTGATTCCCAACCCTCTGCTCTAGGATAACCTTTAAGCCACTTATCAGGAATTCTGTTCCACTCGTACAAGAAAAACTTTTTCATATATTTTGCAGCTTCCGAATGCTTCAAAACAATCGTATTCTCATCATTCTTGTTTTCGCCACTCTTTGAAAAATTCATAGAACCGACTACAACATATCTATCATCCACTATCATTGTTTTAGCGTGCATTTTGCCGGCATAATTTTCTACCTTAACTAAAACTCCGCCATCACGCAAAAGTTGTATTTTGGAATATTTACTTGAAGCATTTAATGCATCCGAAATCAAACGCACATCAACGCCGCGCTTTTTAGCATTAATCAATTCTTGCACAACACGATTTTCTGTAATTACAAAAATCGGAATATAAATATAATCCTTCGCTTCTCTAATTATTGGCAAAATTCCATTGGCTAAAGCTTTATCTTGTGGCGAAAAATAAACTTTCATATTGTTAAATTCATTTTTCAATATTGAAGTTTTAGCTAAATGAAATTTTCCATTATACATTTGTTCAAATTCTGTTTTATAAACTTTTGCAACTTCTACTGAATTTATTACAATAATATTATTAGAATTATAACCGGACATATCAGTATGAGAAAGATTTGCAGAGCCTGTAATGACAGTTTTATCATCAAAAATATAAAATTTATTATGCATAATAAAATTTGATTCTTTCAAATTTCCATCATTTTTTGAATTCGCAACAAGGCTCACAAACTTAAACGTATCTGGATAAATATTTTGATTTTTAGAATCCAAGTCGTAAACCAAACGAATTTTTACTCCTCTTGCTTGTGCGTTTTGAATAGCTTTTTCAATCGCCGGAGTTGATGAATATCCATAAATCGCCATATCAATCGTGTTTTGCGTATCATTAATATTAGTCAAAATTTCTCTACAAATATCACTCGAACAATTTCTATCAGGTTTAAGTTTTTTCGTAAAATCAGAAACAATTATCTTGATATTCTTGCCATAGAAAGGTTTGAAGCTAATATTATTTTGCCTTTTGATAACTTCAGAAGTTTTCTTAATCGTTTTTGGAAACAGTTTATAAAAATGACTTTTTCTCAAAACCAAATAATCACCTTTTGCAAATTCTCTAGATACAGGATAAATTTTATTATCGACAAAAATTCCATATTTTACGCGCTTTATTGATTTAATTAACTTTTCAAATGCCATTTGATTAGTAAGTTTATTATCTACTATACCGAATGGAGAATTTTTTAATTTTTGGCGATAACTATATTTGTAATAAATTAAATCTTCTTTTTCTAAAAGAATATCACGTCCGTTCAAGAGATTTTGCGCCCAATATTTCGCCAAATTTCCGACAATAAAAGCTTCTTCTTCGGTTATTCCAAAACTCTCCGCTAATTCTTTATTTCTGTTAGAAAAACAAGCATCAAATGTTTGAATATCTTTTATTTCAAAAATTTTACCATCATAAAACTGTATTTTTGTAGGTGTAACAACTTTGTTCACACACAATTCTTTTTCTTTTGGAAAAAAAGAAAAACCAATCAACAAAAGAATTAAAAAAATTATTGTTATAAATTTATTTTTCTTATTGATTAACATAATTTGTTATTTCATAACCTAATTTTTCAATTTTTTCTTTTAATTTTTTATTTCTTGTAATTTGAAATTCTTCAAAATGATTATCAATAGTACCGTCCTCATAACGACAAGGATGAATCAAAGCTTCTGCCACAACTTTATCATATTTTATAGCCATCAATCCGTAAGAAATTGCCAAACTATTCATCATAGAAGTAAATGAAACACCCAACAAATAATCATTAGTAGTTAAACCATATTTAAACACTGTTTTTTCATTAATTAAAGTAAAAAACTGCAAAAGTGCAACCTTAATCAAATTCACCGGATATTTACGGTTAAATATGCGACTCACATCAGGCATCAAATAAGGTTTTTCAAATTGAGTTCTAATTTGCTTGATTCCGTACTCTTTTGCAAGCTTTGCAGTAATTTCAAAAATCTTTGGAATTGAATGTGTATGAACGTGAGAGTCAATATGTGTAACTTTTGTTCTGCTTATCACTTTTTCAATTTGCGCACGAAATTCTTTCTCAACTTGTTCCGCAAAAGCTTTGTTTTTAGGATTAAAAGCTTTCAACATAAGCGCCCCAAAAGAATTATTAAAATTACCTTCTGAATCTGTAAGTTGGTCTAAATCCCGACAAAGCGATTTTCCTTCAATTATATTCAAATGAATTCCAACACCCAAATCCGGACAAGCGGGAATAACTCTGGAACAAGCATCTTCGAAAGCCTCACCGTTCGCTGCAAGACTAGCACTTTTCAAAATTCCAAAATCATAACCTTCCAATACAGCTCTGTTATAAGCTGCGCTCATTCCGAAATCGTCTGCATTTAATATAAATTTTTTCATTACTTTATCCTTTTGAAAATTGATAAAATTACACTTTTACAATTTCAAATTTACAAATTACTATTAATCACTCTATCTATACAAGCTTTTGACGAATACTGCCATTCTCGTTTTGAGATTCTTGATACTTTCAAGCCTGAGCGCTCAATAATCGCTTGCTTTTTCATATTTGTAACCTTACAAGGCGTCTTATCTTCAACACCATCACACTCTATTACGAATTTGTTATCTATAACTAAATCCGCACTAAGCCCTGCAATATCAACACCGCAAGTAACTTCATGTCCTAAATCTCTAAACGCTTGAGCAACTTCTTTTTCAAACGCATTTTTATAAATATTTTCATCAAAATCATCTGATTTAGAAAGCTCGTATCTGTTCTCGTATTCTTGAACAAAACCTAAATAGCTTCTCAAAATTCCTTCCGGCAATTCTCTTGGGTCTTTTGAAATAAAATTAATCATTTGATATCTTGCTCTGGTAATAGCAACATTAAACAAATTTGGTTTTTGCAAGAAAATCAAACTTTGCGGAAAACTATTGTTTGCATAAGCCCAAGATGTCAGAATGATATCGCGTTCATCACCTTGAAAAGTATGCGCTGTACCAATTTCAATCTGGTGTTTTTCCATCATGTGTTCAGAAAGCACTTTTGCAACTGAAATTTTCAACTGTTCAACCTGCGCCCTAAACGGTGAAATAATACCTATTGAAACAGGATTATCAGGGTTTTTACGCTCATCTTCAACCACAATTTCGTGCAAGCGTTTAACCAAGGCTTCTATTTCAGGTAAATTTCTTGTTGCATCAAAATCTACCTTACCATCAGGCACAACAACCGTTTCAAGAACTTTCTTAGAATTATCGTTTCTGCGCATAACCTTAATTCTGCCACCATAAAACTCTTTGTTTGAAAAATTAATAATAGGCGGCAAACTTCTAAAATGTTCATCTAAAAGCACAGGGTGCATTGAATAATAATTTGCCAAATCAAACATTGAATTAGTTCTAAAGCGCCACATTAACTGATATCTATCGTTAATTCCATATTGAGATAAAAATGATTGTTCTTTAGCCTTTTCCAAAAATGACAAATGCGGTAATTGTTTATCATCACCTACAACCACAGCCTTTTTCGCTCTGTATAAAATTGGGAAACAGCTTGCAATATCGCATTGAGAAGCTTCGTCAATAATAACTACGTCAAACAGCCCCGGTTTCATCGGCAAAGAACCTGACACAGCGTAAGTTGTAACACACCAACAAGGAAAAGCCTCCAAAAGCGGTTTAAAATCTTCTGTTTCAAGAAGTCTGTTTTGCAAATTCTTTTTCTTTTCAACCAAAGATTTTGAATGTACAAAAAGTCTTTGACGCTTAACAGGGTCTTGCATTAATCCCTTCAAAGCTTGTCTGCGTTTAGTTTTAAGAATATCAATCGCAAGTTTTTTCTGTTTGCGTTTCAGATTTCTTATTTGTTCAGAAAGCACGTGAATATTGCCGATTGTCTGAATTTCGGTTTCAATTTTACGAGCCTTGCAAATTAATTTTGCAAACTCTAATTCATTACTTAAAACAGCTAAATTCTCATTATTCACATCAAAACCGTTAATTTTCAAAGTTTTTTTCAAGTTTCCGATTGCAGACATGTTTTTTAAACCACTGAAAAAACCTGATTTTTCAAGGTTTTGACTTAAAGAATTTATACAATTTTCAACAAGCTTAATCTCATCTTCTTTTAAAATACTTTTAATGAATTGCGGATTTGAGTGCATTGGTTTTTCTAAAGCAATTTCATTATCCAAATTCGTCCATTCATTTTCCAATTTAATTATGCGTTCTGATTTCTTTTCCATATCAGCAATTGTTTTCAGAAGTTTTTCCATATCTGAAACATCACAAAGAATAGAACTTTCAGTACCTTCATCTAAATCTACTTTGTTTGCAAGTAAATCTTGAAGCTGCATACTCAATTCTCTTTGATAATTCAAACGTCCGGCTCTCAAAGCTAAAAATGGTGCGCCCAAATCGTTCAAACGTTCAGCCACAACGTCAACAGCCTTATCCATTCTTGAAGCCACAAGAACAGTTTTGCCGTTAGCAATCAAATGCGCCGCAAGGTTTACAATTGTTTGAGATTTACCTGTCCCTGGAGGGCCAAAAACTGACACTAATTTTGCGTTCTCAACATTTTTAACAACATTCAATTGCGCGTCTGATAAAGACAAAGGTGTCACAGGGAAAAAGTCCGCAAGTGTCTTTTGCTGAGTATCAGTAGGTTTTGACTGAGTATATTCTTCATTAATCAAATTCAAAACTGTTTCGCGATAAACACCACTAGGTTTTTCAGCAATTTGAGTAAGTTCATGCAAAACGCCTGCCGTAACTGACGGACGCTTTGTCAAAATAATTGCGCACTGCTTAGTCAAACTAATCTTATCTAATTTTATTTGCGATTTTTTATTATTCTCTTCCTCTTCAATTATTTCATCAATATTTTCAGAGGTAACTTTTTCATTATAAAAATCTTTTGTAATATTATCTTCTTTAACCATGTTTTCAGGATTCAAAGACACGTCAATATCAGGAACAATCGACTTCAATGTTGTTAAGAAAATATCCATTTTTTCTTGTGTAATAGGAACAGTCGGCACTACATCCAGCAAACCTTCTAAAAGCTGTTCTGTTTCATCTTCGTCATCAGATTTTTTCATCAAGGCAGTCAAAGCACCTGTATTAAGCGACAAAAATTCATCAGTCAACATACAATTAATGTTTACACCGTTACGTTCAAGCTTACAAGGTGCATACAAAAGCGGAGTCAAAAATTCGTTGCGTTTTCCGGTTTTAGATTTACCAACCAAAAACAAATAGCCATAAATTAAATATTTATCCTTTTGGCTTGTTTCGGATTGAATCATAAGTTCTGTTAATTTAGAATCAGAACCTTCCAAGCGCAAATGTTCAAGCCCTTGCGTAAACAAAGTATCTTCGCCGTCTAAAAATATCCATTTGTTGTCTTTATCTGCCTTTAAGTTTCTAAAAGTAGAACTCTTAACTTCTTCACGAACACAATCGTGAAGATATTGGCTCAATTTTTTTATAAAACTGTTGTTGAATGCTGAATTTATCGCTCTTGTTGCTTCTTGTAACATGTACTTTCTCCGTTTGATTTTTCGGTGGGAACCGCTCCGCTTTTCCCACCCTACGTTTTTTCAAGTGAATAAGTGACTGAGTAAATAGGTGAATAAGTTCGTATTAAATTTTATTTTTTACATCAATTCCACAAACCTTGGTCATTCCCTCTCCTTACAGAAGAGTTTTTTATGGATTGCCACGTCGCTCTCGCTCCTCGCAAGGACTTGGCGTGTGATTTTCAAGCGTGCCGTCATTGCGAAGGCGTTTAGCCTGAAGCAATCCAGCTTTTTAAAAACTATTATATTGTTATTTTAGTTTTTGTTGGGGCAAAACCCCAACCTACATTTTCGATGCACCCTAAACATCATCTATTAAAAATTGATTCTACCACTTATAATCGTGATTTTGTTTTGTGTATTTATAAGCACAAAATCCAAAAAAGACTACTATACTTATAATTGCAGTTATATGAGATAATGTTTGAATATTCATTTTCTACTCTCCATTTTCTTTAAAATTTTCATTATTTCATTTCGTCTAACAAAATACGAATTTGCCATAATTAAAGCTATTATAACACCGAGCGTACCTATCAAATAATACGAACTATTCGCATTTGAAGACACAAATAAAAGCGCAGAGCCACCTAATGTAGCACAAGCCGTACCCCACAGGTGTGTCATTTCATTTCTAATACAATTTAGTTTCTCAACTTCAAAAATATCTTCCATTTTCCCTCTTAGGACTAATTATACCATATTTTGACAATAATTAATACTGTTTATATATGAGTTTTACTAATAAAAATAAAGAGCGACAAATTGTCGCTCTTTATCTTTATTATCTTTTTACTCTAAGAACTACTTAGAAGCACATGCCGTCCTGTTCGCTCGCGTTAAACGGCGTTCCGCATTTTGCCGACATACCTAATCAGTATTTGGCAAAATTGCTCTAGCCTCTGCTCGCTCCCGCTTTTTCGATAATTTCTTTTTCGATATTTGCAGGAACTTGTTCGTAGTTGTGGAATTCCATAGAAAATGTACCACGACCTTGAGTGTTAGATCTCAAGTCAGTTGCGTAACCGAACATATTAGCCAATGGAACTAATGCTCTAACAATTACGTTACCTGTGTTGCCTTGAGGTTCTTGACCTTCAACACGACCACGTCTTCTTGAAATGTCACCGATGATTGTACCTGTAAATTCATCAGGAATTTCAATTTCAACTTTCATCATTGGTTCAAGGATGCAAGGTTGAGCTTTTCTAGTACCTTCCTTGATAGCCATAGAACCAGCGATTTTGAACGCCATTTCAGAAGAGTCAACTTCGTGGTAAGAACCATCGTAAAGTTCAACTTTAACGTCAATCATAGGGAATCCAGCTAGGATACCGCCTTCAAGAGCTTCTTCCATACCTTTTCTTGCAGGTTCGATGTATTCCTTAGGAATAGCACCACCAACGATTTTGTTTTCGAATACAAAACCGGCATTTTCTTCAGCTGGAGAAATTCTGATTTTAACGTGACCATATTGACCTTTACCACCTGATTGACGAGCGAATTTAGAATCTTGATCAGCATTTCCTCTGATTGTTTCTCTGTAAGCAACTTGAGGTTTACCGATATTAGCTTCTACTTTGAATTCTCTCAACATACGGTCAACGATGATATCCAAGTGAAGTTCACCCATACCTGAAATAATTGTTTGACCTGTTTCTGTATCAGATTTAACTCTGAATGATGGATCTTCTTCAGCAAGTTTTTGAAGAGCAATACCCATTTTATCTTGGTCAGCTTTTGTTTTTGGTTCAATAGCAACAGAAATTACAGGTTCAGGGAAAGTCATTCTTTCTAAGATAATTGGAGCTTTTTCATCACACAATGTATCACCTGTTGTTGTATCTTTCAAACCAACTGCTGCACAAATGTCACCAGCGTAAACTTCGTTTTCTTCGATTCTTTGGTCAGCGTACATACGAACTAATCTTGAAATACGTTCTTTCTTACCGTTAGTTGAGTTAAGAACGTAAGAACCAGCTGTAATAACACCTGAGTAAACTCTTAAGAATGTTAAACGACCTACGAATGGGTCTGTCATAACCTTGAATGATAAAGCTGAGAATGGTTCAGAGTCAGAAGAATGTCTTTCAGTTTTTGTACCGTCTTCTAATTCACCTTCAATAGCTTTAACATCAACAGGTGATGGCATATAATCAACAACAGCGTTTAATAATAATTGAACACCTTTGTTTTTGAATGCTGTACCGCAAGTTACAGGAACGATTTTGTTATCGCAAACTGCTTTTCTTAATGCAGCCTTCAATTCATCAACTGTGATTGAATCTGGATCTTCAAAGAATTTTTCCATCAAAGCGTCATCTTCTGATGCGATAGCTTCAACCATTGCGTCATGATATTCTTTAGCTTTTTCAGCCATATCAGCTGGAATTTCTTCTTCTCTGATATCTGTACCTAAGTCGTTAGTGTAAATTTCAGCTTTCATAGTCATCAAGTCGATAAGACCTGTGAATTTGTCTTCTGCACCGATAGGTAATTGAAGAGGAACTGCGTTAGCACCTAATCTGTTTTTGATTTGGTCTACAACTCTGTAGAAATCAGCACCTGTTCTATCCATTTTGTTTACGAATACCATTCTTGGAACTTCGTATCTGTTAGCTTGTCTCCAAACTGTTTCTGATTGTGATTGAACACCACCAACTGCACAGAATACAGCTACAACACCGTCTAATACACGAAGAGAACGTTCTACTTCGATTGTAAAGTCAACGTGACCCGGTGTGTCGATAATGTTGATTTGGTGACCTTTCCAAGAAGCTGTAACAGCTGCAGATTGGATTGTAATACCTCTTTCTTTTTCTTGTTCCATAAAGTCAGTTACAGCAGCACCATCGTGTGTTTCACCGATTTTGTGAGTTTTACCTGTGTAGAACAAGATACGTTCAGTTGTAGTGGTTTTACCTGCGTCGATGTGAGCAGCAATACCAATATTTCTGATTTTTTCTAATGGAGTTTTTCTAGCCATTGTCTTAGTTTCCTTTATATTTCTACTACTACTATTTATACTGTTTCCCAGTTAACCACATTGTTACATGAACATGTTTTCAGTACAAGTAGTAAAAAGAAAGTAAGACGCACGTACATACCGAACTTAAACAAAAATTATCATTACACAAATAAACGCATCCTAATACTTTATTCAATATGTCAAGCTATTATTTTATTAAAGTTAAGCCATTATAGTTTACGTCAAATAATTTTTTAAGAATTTTTGAACTTTCACCTTCTTGATTCATACCAATTTCAGACAACGCATCATTAGTTATCATATATTCTTTCAATGTAATATCGTCAGCTGTTTTCTTTTCATTGCTATCAGTGATTTTTGACATAGTTAACATATAAGCTGCAAGTTCTTCTTTATCAATATATCCACTTTGGTTTTTATCTAAAAATTCAAAAATCTTTTTAGCTCTGGCTTTTTCTTCTTCATCAAGTTTTACACCAATCTTTTCTTCTTCTTTTGCTAAATATTCATCAAAACTTATTTTGCCATCGCCTTTTAAATCATCATAAGTTTCAATCTGCTCTTTTGCAAATTGATAAAGAGCATTTTTATAATTTGTCATACTACCACTATTTATAGCATCCGTTATTTCTTGATTTTTAAAGTTTTTATCATAATTTTCCGAAGTTTTTTCAGTTTTTTCTTTAAATCTTTTGTTCAATCCTTCTTGACCTTCTGTTTTCAATATTTGAGCAATTTCTTGTTCTGTAAATTCTGATTGATTATAAGCATCTTTAACAACGTTATCAAAACCTGCTTCAACTTTTGCATACTTCAACCCTTTTGCATAATTTTCAATTCTTTCAGCTAATCTGGCTTCATCCATTTCAATATTATTAGCTTTGTTGTACTCTACAATGTTTTTGTATTTTTGAATAACATCATTAACTTCAATATCAGAAGTGTCAATATTTGCCTTTTTCAAAATATTAAGAACTGTATCTTCATATTCATAAGCTTCTTTTTCAGTTCCCATTTTTACTTCATTATTTGATACCAATTCTTTAACAATTTCTTCAGATGGTTTATTTGTTTGTTTGAATGTATTCAACCATTCTTGTGCTTTCTGTTGTATAAAATTCCAAGCATCATTAGAAATACGATATTCACCTTCTTTAACAACATAGTGCGTTCCATTATTTACATCTGTATCATTGTTGCCAAATTTCAATTGATTATCATTTTGTTCTACCTGAGTTGCCTTTATTTTATCAAAAATTGATTGCCAAGTTGTTGCAGACAATTGGACATCTGTATTAAATTGTTCATCTAAAACTTTATCAATAGCGCCTGATAAACCTTTAGTGCTGCTATTTTCAATATTAAATACTTTATAATTGTTGTTAACTGTTGACATATAATATCCTCAATCGTTACTTAATATATAAAGTCTTTTTTGAAAACTTAATTTTCCTTTTTTTATAAAATTTTACAAAAATTTACAAAAAAAATCATTTCACTTTTCATTTCTGCGCTTTACATGTATAATTAAGTGTAAAATTTACAATAGAAGGAATTAAAAATGGCGCTAAATTTTCAAGATTTGATTCTAAACTTATCACGTTACTGGTCTGAATACGGATGTATTATTCAGCAACCTTATGATATCGAGAAAGGTGCTTCAACAATGAACCCAGCAACTTTCTTAAGAGCATTGGGTCCTGAACCTTGGTCAACAGCTATGGTTGAACCTTGCAGACGTCCGACTGACGCAAGATACGGTGAAAACCCAAACAGATTGGGACATTATTTCCAATACCAAGTTATTCTTAAACCATCACCTGATAACGCTCAAGAGCTTTATCTAAAGAGTTTGGAAGCTATGGGTATTGATTTAACAAAACATGACGTTAGATTTGTAGAAGACAACTGGGAATCACCAACTCTTGGTGCTGCCGGTGTAGGTTGGGAAGTTTGGTTAGACGGTATGGAAATTACACAGTTTACGTATTTCCAACAAGTTGGCGGTTTAGAAGTTAAGCCTGTTGCTTTAGAAATTACTTACGGTTTAGAAAGAATTGCCATGTATATCCAAAACAAAGAATCTGTTTTTGATATTATGTGGAACAATAAATTAAAGTACGGCGATATTTACTTACAAAACGAAATTGAGCAATCAAAATACAACTTTGAATATTCAGACGCAGACAGACTATTCAAACTATTTGACGCTTACCAAAAAGAAGTTGATAATTGTATAAACGCGGAACTTGTGTTACCTGCTTATGACTATGTTCTAAAATGTTCGCACACGTTCAACTTATTGGACGCAAGAGGCGTAATCAGTAAAGACGAACGTATTAACTTTATTAATAGAGTAAGAACAATGGCATCAGCAGTTGCTAAGTTGTACGTTGAACAACGCGAGAAATTAGGTTTTCCACTTTTAAAGAAATAAGTTGCTTTATAAATGGAAAATTGAAAATGGAAAGTGGAAAATTGTTTTAGGAAATTCTTGTAGTGAGGTATGTTTAAAGTTTGGAAAGTAATAAGAATATTGTTGTAGAAAAAAGTTTCGATTTTGCAATAAGGATTGTTAAACTATACAAATATTTAACGGACAACAAGAAAGAATATGTACTTTCTAAACAGGTTTTTAAAAGCGGTACCAGTATTGGAGCAAACATTTCAGAAGCACAGCAGGGACAAAGCAAAAAGGATTTCCTTACCAAAATGAACATAGTTCTAAAGGAATGTGCAGAAACAAAGTATTGGATAAGATTGCTACAAGCAACAGATTACATTGACGAAAATCAAACAAAATCAATCTTAACAAATTGTATGGAATTGGAAAAAATGCTAACAAAAATCGTAAAAACAACAAGTATTCGCATAGATTGATAGATAATTTTAAAATAATTTTCCACTTTCCATTTTCAATTTTCCATTGAAAAAGCTTTCAACTTTCCACTATCAACTAAAAAAACATAAAGACAAAAGAAAGGTCGCTGAATGATAAAAAAATTATTAACCAAAATGGTTACACGCAAAAATCTTGATGACGCAATTGCAAACGCAGCTAAAGGCGGTTTGGAAAAAACTTTAGGCGTCTGGGATTTAATCATTTTAGGCGTCGGTGCAATTATTGGCTCCGGTATATTTGCGGTTGTTGGTATTGCAGCAGCAGGAAGTCCAGACGGAACAAGCCCTGGCGCTGGCCCTGCGTTAATAATCTCAATGGTAATAGCAGCAATTGCTTGTGTTTTTTCAGCCCTATGTTATACAGAATTTGCGACAATGATTCCTGTTGCAGGTGGTGCTTATACCTATACATTTGCAACATTAGGCGAATTCGCAGCTTGGATTGTCGGTTGGATTTTAATGTTAGAATATGCAATCGGATTTATTGCGGTTGCTTGCGCTTGGACTAATCACTTTTTACAATTCATAAAAGGATTTTCATTCTTGCCGGCTTGGTTCATTAATCCGCCTGTTTGGCTTGTAAATGATTTCCGTTCTGCAGTTAACGTATGCTCTCAACAAGGTTTGGACGCAAATACAGTTATTCCTCATATAGCAGGAATTCCTTTCTGCATAAACCTTCCGGCTATTATAATGATTGCAATTACAACAGCAATTTTGGTTAAAGGTACTAAAGATTCTGCTAAAATGGCGGGAATTATGGTTGCAGTTAAACTTGGCGTTATCGCTTTATTTGTTTTAACAGGTATGTTTTTTATTCGTCCTGAAAACTGGACACCTTTTGCACCTTGCGGTTTAGAAGGTGTGTTTATGGGCGCGTTTATAATATTCTTTGCATACATCGGATTTGATGCTTTAGCAACAGCAGCAGAAGAATGTAAAAATCCTCAAAAAGATTTGCCAATAGGTATTTTAGGCTCATTAGTAGTAACAACTGTTGTATATGTTTTAGTTGCACTTGTTTTAACAGGCATGCAACCAACAAGCGGCGTTACTATTCCTGAAGGCTTATTTAAAGCACCAATGGCTTATGCAATGACAGCAGTTCATCAAAATTGGGCTGCAGGTTTGATTTCAGTAGGTTCATTAGCTGGTTTAACGTCCGTTCTTTTGGTTATGCACATGGCTGCAACAAGAGTTTTGTTTGCAATGAGCCGTGACCATTTCTTGCCTAGAGTATTCCAAAAAATTCATCCTAAATTGGGAACACCGCATATATTGACAATAACAGTAGGTGTTGTTGGTATCTTAGGTACATTATTATTAGATTTAAATGTAGCAGCTTCACTTTGTAATTTTGGTACTTTTACATCATTCATAATCGTTTGTGTTGCTATTTTGATTTTAAGAAAAGTTGACCCTGATAGAGAAAGACCGTTTAAAGTTCCATTCTGCCCTTGGTTCCCACTTGCCGGAATTATTTGCTGCGGCGGTTTGATGGTTTATTCTATGATTGTTGCAAAAGGTGAATCTGCAAAATTATCAACAGAATTATTTATAGTTTGGGTAATTATGGGTGCTCTGATATACGCATCTTATGGTTATAAAAAGAATAGATTGGCTGAACAGTCAGCAAATGTGGAAGAAAATAAAGAAATAGAAAAAGATGTCATTATTAAGTAATTTATTAAAATGTAAAAGCCCTCAAGAACTTATTGATGAGGGTGCAAACTCGGGTCTGAAAAAGACCCTTAATGTATTTGATTTAATAGTAATTGGTATTGGTGCAGTAGTCGGAACCGGTATTTTTACGATTATCGGAAGTGCAATTGTTGGCTCTACAGATGGTGCTGGTGCAGGAACCGCGGTTATTGTTTCTATGACACTGGCTGCTATTGCAAGCGTGTTTTCAGCACTTTCATATTCCGAAATTGCGGCTATGATTCCTGTTGCAGGTAGTGCATACACTTATACCTACGCAACAATGGGCGAATTTATGGCTTGGATGGTCGGTTGGATATTAATGCTTGAATATGCAATCGGAAATATTACCGTTGCGAGCGCTTGGACAGGATATTTTGTTCAATTCTTAAAAGGCTTCAAACACATTTTACCAGCTTTTGTGGTAAATTGTCCGCTTTGGCTGAGAAATGATTATAGAACAATGTACGAACTTTGCAACAGATACGGCTGGGATGTACATGATAAAATGCCGTTTATGCATTTACCATTGGGAATTGAAATTCCTTTTGCCGTAAACGTTCCTGCAATAGCAATTGTTTTAATATTAACAATTTTATTAATAAAAGGCGTTAAAGAATCTACAAAAGTTGCAACAATTATGGTAGGAGTTAATATGTTCATAATCCTTTCATTTATTGTTGTAGGTGCTTTTTATGTTAAGCCTGAACATTGGGTTCCATTTGCACCGAATGGTATGGAAGGTATTTTTACCGGCGCATTTGTAATTTTCTTTGCCTATGTTGGTTTTGATGCAATATCAACTGCCGCAGAAGAAACAAATAATCCTCAAAGAGATTTACCTGTTGCAATTATGGGAACGCTTGTTTTATGTACGGTTCTATATATTTTAGTTGCACTGGTTTTGACAGGTGTTGTTCCGCTTAATGCTATTGATACACAAGCACCACTCGCTCATGCAATGAGATTTATTGGTAATAACTGGTATGCAGGTTTAATTTCGGTTGGAGCCTTGTGTGCGCTTACTACGGTATTATTGATTTATCAATTAGGTACAACAAGAATTTTGTTTGCGATGAGTCGTGACAATTTTTTACCAAAATCATTGAACAAAGTTCATGATAAATTCCAAACTCCGCACATTTTGACTTGGATTTCAGGTTTAATTGTAATTGTTTGCGCGTTGTTTATGGATTTAAATATTTCGGCAGAACTTTGTAATTTCGGAACATTTACATCATTTATTATAATTTGTATTGCAGTTTTGATTTTGAGAAAAACAGAACCAAACAGAGAAAGACCGTTTAAAGTTCCTTTCTGCCCTTGGTTCCCTATTTTCGGCGTATTAACTTGTTTAGCTTTAATGTATTGTAAATTCAGCGCAAAAGCAACATCTGCTTTATATTTTGTAATATGGCTATTAATTGGCGTTGCGATTTATGCTTTGTATAGTTATAAAGCAAAACGTAGAGAAGAAAATTCATAAGAAAATATATTCTTTTCTTCTTAGAAAAAGTAGGGTGCGATTTTTTGCACCATTAACTTTGTAATCACATTAAACCAGTGGTTCAAATACAAGAAAGGCACTGGCGTTACAATTAAATCTTGTAATTTCACCAATGCCTTTCGATAAAGTATGAAAAGTCTTTTTGGTTACTTTTTCTTTTATACAAAAACTACTAGTCCCACTCTGAGGCGGAACTAGTAGTCCTAGTATGATTTTGTAGTTTCATTAAGTAGCCGACCAAATGTCTACGTGCGTAGCACCTGTCTTGGATTATTGGCAGTTCGCCCGTTTGCATTCGTTTAATTTTGCTTACGCAAAATAATCACTCATTACAACGGTCTCACAGGGACGGCGTTTCGTTCGCTCACGCTCACTTCAGCCTTGCCAAAATCCGCTACATCATGCCGCCCATACCACCCATGCCTGCCATAGCTGACATATCAGGAGCTTTAGTTTCTTCCGGAATATCGATAACAGCTGCTTGAGTTGTAAGTAACATAGAACCAACAGAGGCTGCATTTTCTAAAGCACTTCTTGTAACCTTAGCAGGGTCAACGATACCTGCTGCAAACATGTCTGTATATCTGTCTAATAATGCGTCATAACCGTAAGCATCTTTTTCGTTTCTAACGTTTTCAACAACAACATCTGATTTAGCGCCAGAGTTGAAAGCGATTGAACGAAGAGGAACATCAAGAGCAGCAGTTAAGATTTTGTAACCGCTCTTTTCATCGTCTGTATCAAATGCGATTGTGTTCATTTTTGATTCAAGTTCTTGTTGAACTCTGATTAAAGCAACACCACCACCAGGAACAATACCTTCTTCGTTAGCAGCTCTTGTAGCGTTAAGTGCGTCTTCAATTCTTAGTTTTCTTTCTTTAAGTTCGATTTCTGTAGCAGCACCAACTTCTATTACTGCAACACCGCCTGACAATTTAGCCATACGTTCTTGAAGTTTTTCTTTATCATATTCGCTGTCTGAAGCTTCGATTTGTTTTTTGATAAGTCTTACACGTTCTGCAACAGCTTCTTTTGTTTCGTTACCAACAACGATTGTTGTTTCGTCTTTAGTAACTGTAACACGTTTTGCAACACCCATCATATCAGTTGTAATGTTTTCTAACTTAATACCAAGTTCTTCAGTGAACATTTGACCGCCTGTTAGAATTGCAATATCTTCTAACATAGCTTTTCTTCTGTCACCAAAACCTGGAGCTTTAACAGCAACTGCTCTTAAAACTTTTCTCATTGTATTAACTACTAATGTTGCAAGAGCTTCGCCTTCAACATCTTCTGCGATTAACAATAATGAACGACCGTCACGAGCAACTTGTTCTAATACTGGAACAAGGTCAGCGATTAAGTTAATTTTTTTGTTTACACAAAGAACGTAAGCATCTTCTAAAACTGCTTCCATTCTTTCAGGGTCAGTTACGAAGTATGGTGAAATGTAACCTTTGTCGAATTGCATACCTTCAACAACTTTTAGGTTTGTGCCGAAAGATTTGCTTTCTTCAACTGTAATTACACCGTCGTGACCAACTTTATCCATAGCTTCAGCGATTAGTTCACCGATTTCTGAATTGTTACCAGCGGAAATACCAGCTACTTGAGCGATTTCTTCTTTAGTGTTTACCGGTCTTGAAAGTTCTTTAATCTTGTTGATAGCAACTTCAACAGCTTTGTCGATACCGCGTTTCATTGACATTGGGTTAGCACCTGCTGTTAAGTTTCTAAGACCTTCTCTAACGATTGCTTGAGCAAGAACGGAAGCTGTAGTTGTACCGTCACCAGCTACATCGTTTGTTTTAGATGAAACTTCTTTAAGAAGTTGTGCGCCTGCGTTTTCTAAATTGTCTTGTAATTCAATTTCTTTAGCGATTGTAACACCATCGTTAACAATTTGAGGTGCACCGAATTTTTTTTGCAAAATTACGTTTCTGCCTTTAGGTCCAAGTGTAACCTTAACGGCATCAGCAACTGCATCAATACCTCTAAGAAGAGCTTTTCTTGCGTCTTCTTCAAAAACTATTTGTTTAGCCATTTTTATAATCTCCTTTTTAAAATTGTTTTAATTGTTAGAAGGGAATAGGGGAATAAGGTAATGAGGGAATAAGTGGTATTAAATTTTATTTTGTATATAATTTACAAACCTTGGTTATTCCCTCTCATAGGGAGAGGGTAGAATTTCAAGTTAAGCTGTGCGAAACTTAGAAATTCGGGTGAGGGTTGTTCATTTTTAGTTATTGTTGGGTTTTCAAGCCAACCTACAATCTTCTTTGTTGAACCAGATTTATTTTTAAAAATATCTAAAAACTCTTATTCCCTTATTACCCTATTACCTTATTCCCTTAACTATTATTCAACTACTGCCAACGCATCTTTGATTGACAAAATTTTGTATTCAACACCGTCCATTTTAACATCGGTACCAGCATATTTAGCATAAAGAACGATATCGCCTACTTTAACTTCCATAGGTTCTTTTTCACCTTTATCGTTTGTCTTACCTTCACCAACTGCAACTACTTCACCTTTTTGAGGTTTTTCTTTTGCACTGTCAGGAATAAAAATTCCACCGGAAGTTTGTTCTGTATCTTCAATAACTTTAATAACGATTCTGTCTTGTAATGGTTTTAGTGCCATAATATAATCCTCCTATCTACTACAATACATTTATACCCCAGATTTTTAGAAAAAATAAAAAAGTTAAGAAAAAATTAATTATTGGAAATTGTTAAATAAATTAATTTTAGATTAATAAAAATTTTTTCTTTTATAAAATTCCTTCAATAAAATCATCTGCTGAAAATTCTTTACCGGTAAGTTTTTCTATTAATTCATATTCATCAATAGAAGCACCAATAGCAAAAATATTTTCATCCATAAATTTTGCAGCCTCAGAATTTTCTGTAATATCTCCAAGTTTTGATTTTAAATAATTATAAATCTGAGCCTTCATTAAATTTGCTCTAAAATAATTCTGATAATAGGCAGGATGTGACAAATAGTGTGGAATTGTCGCCCACTCATTGTCAGGAATTTCAAATCTGTTCAAATATTTTCCGCGCAAATTATTCCAAAGTTCTGCAGGATTATTATAAGGATTAGAATAAAATTCACGCTCAAAATCAATAATCAACAAACTTTTTGAAACAAAAGAAACTTCATCTTCTTTTATTGAATTTTTAAATTTCTCTAACAAATCTTTATCCAAAAATTCTGCTAAAACATTTTCGCGTTTTATAATATCACCCATCATCATAGCAACAGCTTCAGTAACGGCAGGAGAGGCTGCTGTGCGGTCAAGAAACGGAAGCTTTGTATCAATTCCTAGGTCATATACACAATGTCCCATTTCGTGGTTTAAAGTGTCTAAACTAATAACATTATTTGTAAGGTTAGCCAAAATTCTAGAATCTTTTCCGGCTTCTACACCAAAACAAAATCCGTGAGTATTTTTGCCTTTTCTTGGAAACAAATCTAAAGTCAAACGACCGTCTGTTACCATTTTGTCAACATCATAACCCATTTTTTTGTACATGTTTTTAGAAATAAGTGTGATATCGTTTTTGTCTAAAACTTCATTTACACTTTTTTCAGGATTATCACTCAACAAAAGCCCGTAATGATAAGCTTTCAGCTCTTCTATATTAAAGAATTTTTTCAAATCGTTTTGTTTTTTTGTTTGAATTTCTTTTATCGTATTTTGAGTTTTTGAATAAACTTCATTGATTAATTTTTCCAAAAATTCATTTTCAACTTCATAATCTTCTTTAAGTTTGTATTCAAAATAATTTTCGTAACCTTTTGTTTTTGCGTACTCGTTGCGCATTTTTACAAACTCAACCAAATCTTCTGCGATTAAGTCACCGCAAGCAATTTTAGCTTCATGTGCTTTTCTTCTTATTTCAGGATTTTCTTCATTTTGTAGAATTTTTGTAATTTCGGTTTTTGAAATTTCCTTATCGTCTATTTTCAAAACATAAGAATTAAATTTTTTAGCAATTTCATTTTCTTTTTGACGGAGTTTTTTTAATTCTTCACCTGTATTTAATTCTTCGTCAAACTCTTTTAGAAAGTTTTTAAGCTGTTTTGCTTCGTGTTTTGAAAGAGAAGTTTTGTCTATTTTCTTAAATTTTTCATAAGTTTTTTTATCTCTAAAAAGTTTAGAGTACTCATCCTGCGCATTTTCGTATTTTTGCATATTTTCAGGAGTTGAATTTATATAAAAATCCCAGCATTTTTTTTCTAAATCAATAGAAATTTTTTCTAATTTTTTACAAAACTCATCTCTTAACTCTTTAAACATAAAAACCTCTTTTTTTTTAATGATAACATATATTTTGAAAATCAAAAACTTTTTTAGTTGAAAATTGAAAGTGGAAAGTGGAAAGTTATTAAATTCGCTTCGCTCATAAACATCTTTTTTCTTTTTAGAACGACATCCGTGCCGCGAGCGTGTAGCGTTTAGCTACGATAGCGAGCGTAAGAGTGCAGGCTCTGCCTGCTACATCCATTTGAACCACAACCGTAAGGTTGTAGAAAACGGTGCGTAGTTTCTTCTTTTTGCTTACTTTTTCTTCTTTTATCGCAAAAAAGAAGAAAAAGTAAGTGAATTATTTTGAAATAAAAAGTTTTTTTGAAATGTCCTTTTCTTTCTCTTTTATTGCGAATAAAAAGATTTTTCACTTCACTTCCAAGTTAGTAAGTATGCCTACAAGTTGAAAGTATTTACCTCAGAAAAGAACGAAAAGAAAGAGAAAATACGCTACCGCTTCCTACGCTTTTACAAGCGTTTGATAAAATGGATGTAGCGGGTGAACCCGCACTTTTACGCTCGCTATCGCAGCTAATCGCTGCACGCTCACGGCGCGAATGTTACTCATTTAGAGTTAATTTTTTATAAAAAAGTTTCTAAAAAATTCTTTTATAAAATAATTTTTTTCTACCACCAAATCTGACATACCGATTTGATACAATAAAAAAAAAGTCAAATTTTTTTATTAATCGAACATTAAAAATTTTTTCTAAAAGTTTTGAACTTTTCTTATTATTATAATTATATTAATTAATTATATATATAAATTCTTCATCATCTTCTTCTACTTCAATTATTTGTGCAAAACTCGCTAAAACGATATAATAATAATGCTTTTACATGTTCAAAAAGATGTTCAAAACTTGTAGAAAACTTTTAAGTTTTGAACATCTTTCTACAATAATTTTTTTTAATAAAAAAATTTATGTCAAAAACTTACAAAACATGTTCAAAAGTCTAAAGTTTTGAACATGTTTTCTACAGAGTTTTGAACATGAGAAAATTTAGCGAAAATTATAACATTTTAGAAACGTTATAATTTAATAAATACAATTATTTTAGCGATTTCAAGATAGAAAAAAGATACAAAATTTTTCTATTTTTTAAAGTAAAAAGTTGTTTAAAATGTTAAATAAATTTGTTTAAAAAATGTTTAATAAGTAAATTTTTCTATAAAAAATTACCAAGTTAGCGAATTATTTTTTTTAATAAATTTATTATTATTTTGTTATGACAAATGATTATAATTTTCAATATGATAGTTGTATTTCTCGTGGAATTTGTTCTATTAATCCACGAACATCTTCTTTGCAAGAAGTTTTAGTACTTTATTTAAAATTGGCTTCTTATTATGCTTTAAAGCTTATAGAAAATGATATATTAGATAATGAAATTAGACAAATAATTTTAAATACAATATCTATTTTAGTTTCAAATCCACAATTTTCAGAAGAAGATTTTGAAATTCTTACACAAAATTTTAATCGTAAATTACCGAAACTTATTTCTGTTTATGAAAAATTTTGTATAGAAAAAGGTCTAAAACCACAATATTTGAAATCTGTTATAAAATATGATAAAAATATTGATATTATTAAATCTATTCAACTTGGAGAGAAAGAATTTTTAAAAAAAATAAAGCAACTTTCATTACAAGTACAAGATTTATATAGAATAATATTTGTTGTTGCAAAAAGTATCTGTATAAATATTCTTGATTTAGAGACTTTTGGGGTAGATTCAAATAATGGTTATGTAATGATTTTGAAACTTTTAAATTCATTAAATATAGAATGTAATTCAGAAGATTTAAAATTACTTATTATTGAAGCAACCATTTTTGATAATAAGTTGATGAAATTATTGCGAAAAAAACAAGAAGAACGATATGGTAAACAAAGAATTAGTGAAGTTTCATATACGACAACACCATCTAAGACAATTTTGGTTGTAGGTTCAAATATTAGAGAACTTGAAGATATTTTGGAAGCTGTAAAAAATACAGATATTGATGTTTATACACATGATGAAATGATGATAGCACATACATTTCCTAAGTTTAGTGAATATAAAAATCTTAAAGGTCAATATGGACAAGGTATAGAAAATTGTTTATTAGATTTTTCAACTTTTCCAGGTCCAATAATTTTAACACGTCATTCTCTTTATAATGTAGAAAATCTTTATCGTGGAAGATTATATACTACAGATTTTGCTTCTTCTAAAGGAGTTATTTCTATAAAAGAAAGAGATTTTTCAGATGTTATTAAAGCTTCAGAAAAAGCAAAAGGTTTTAAGACTGGCAGACAATGTGAAACTGTTTCTATTGGATATAATTATGATAATTCCGTGCATTTAATAGAAGAGAAATTGAGAAAACATGATTTTTCAAATATTTTCATAATAGGACATAATGGTTATACTTTAGAGCAACAAACATATTTTGATAAACTTTTAAAACAAACTCCTGATAATGTTTTAATAATTTCATTATCTTATTGTCAACAAAAAGAAAACGTTGTTTGTTTGAATGCTTGTTTTGATATTTTTGCTGTTGTAGAATTTGCAGAAGGTTTAGTAACAAAATATAATAAGCAAATTACTGTTTTTTATCCAAAATGTGATAAGCATACACTTTCACAAATGATTTATTTGAAACAAAAAGAAAAAATAAATATTTATATCGGAAAATGTACACCAATACTTTTAAATCCTAACTTAATATCAACTTTAAATAGTGTTTTTAACATTAATGAAATGACTTCTGTTAAAAAGGATTTGGAAAGAATAATTAATAAGTAAATGAATAATATTCATTTATTTGTAAATTATTACCCATTCTTTTAATGTACTATTCTCAAAAACTAAACTAACAGGTAATTTATGTTGAAGCATAAGCATTTACAATTTGTGTATGGAGATATGTTGTTATGGAAAAATTTCAGAATAAATATTTAGAATTAAAAAATATCGACAAAGACATTGTAAATTGGGTAGAAGATGTTGCAGAAGAAAATAATTGCAAAATAGAACGTAAAGAATGGAAAAGCAAATATAACAGTTATGTTGTTTATGATTATGAACCATTTTGTTCAGAAGGGTTTGAAATAAATATTTTGCTAAGTTCGTACGATTTATCTTATCTTAATTTTATTAAGTATTTGTACAATGAAAAATTAAGTACAATAGAATATCTTGATAATTGTATTAAAATTCCAATAATAAAGAACTATTCAATTTAATAAAATTGGTATATAATATTCCTTATTAATACATTTTAATAAGGAATATTTATATGCAAGAATTTTTTAATGATTATGTACAATCACTTGAAACTTATATTATGTTTCGTATTAAAGAAACTGTGGCAAAAATTACGCCAGAACTTATTGCAAAAGATAGAGCACCAATTTCTTTATCAATGGGTGCACCAACGGCAACGCCTCCACAGGTTTTGATTGACGCATTAAAAAAAGCTCTTGATGAAAAAGGTGTTCATCTTTATTCAACACCAAAAGGTGAGCCTTATTATAGAGAAGCTATTGCAAAGAGAATGAAAACTCGGTTTAATGTTGAACTTAATCCTGCAACAGAAATTTTTTCTTTAATCGGTTCGAAAGAAGGATTGGCAAACTTTATAAGAGTTATTCTTAATCCGACTACAAATGAAAAAGAAAAAGAAATTATTTTTGTTCCAGACCCCGGTTATGCTTCTTATAAAGAGATGGTAAAAGTTTCAGGCGGAATGTCATATTCTATTCCATTGACTCCTGAAAATCATTTCATGCCTGATATGGAACAAGTTTGGGCAGAGTTTTTGAAAAAAGGCTACAATCCTAAAAAAGTTAAAGCTATGCTTATCAATTATCCAAATAATCCATTGGGCGCAACTGCAACAAAAGAATATTTACAAAGCATTGTAGAATTTTGTAAAAAACACCATATATTGTTGATTTCTGACGCTGCTTATACTGATATGTACTTTAAGCCTGAATTAAAACCAATGAGTATTTTGGAAATTGAAGGTGCAAAAGATGTTGCAGTAGAATTTTTTAGCTTCTCAAAACCTTATGCAATAACCGGTTGGAGATTAGGTTGGGTTTGCGGTAATGCAGAAGCTGTTAAGATTTTTGGCAAACTAAAATCAACACTTGATTCAGGTTTGTTTAAGGCTCTTCAAAAAGCTTGCGCTGAAATTCTTAATTCGGAAGAAGGTGAAAAATATATTGAAGATGCTAATAAGAGATTTAAACACAGCCAAGATATTTTTGTTAAAGGTTTGAAGGAAGAATTGGGCTGGGGTGATTTTAATATACCCGACGCAACATTTTATTTATGGTTGCCAATTCCTCCTCGTTATAAATCTTCTGTTGAATTTACAGATGAACTTATGCACAAATCAGGTGTAATTGCAGTTCCGGGAGATGCTTTTGGTGAATACGGAAAAGGCTTTTTTAGAGTTTCAATTGTTTGTTCGGAAGAAGAATTAAAAGAAGCTATTCGTAGAATGAAAACAGATGGGTTTACGTGGAAATAATAAATTACAAAAATAATTGTAACGAAATGTAACAGAAAATATAAAAACTGAAATTGAATATATCTTACATACTTTATATATATAGATGGTATAAATAGGAAGAAGTAAGTAAGATGTCAACAGAATTTGATAGTGCAAAAATTCAATCAATGTTAAGCCAAATAGATAAACTTGGTTCAACTAAGGGTACATCTATTTTTGGTGCTTCTTCTGGTAATGATTATATAAATAGTGTTTGGGGTTTAGTTCAAGAGGGTGAAAAAGCTACTAGTGGTAATAGTGAACAAAAAGCTCAAGCAATTAATAATATTGTTAAAAACTTATTAGGTATGATTATGAGCCTTGGCACAAAAGAAAGTGCTCAAGCAGGAAAAGATGTTAAGGATAATGATAAAAAAGCAGATGATTTAAGTACAAAAGCAGATAAAGAAGCTAATGATATTCAAAATAAAGTTGAAGGTATCGTAAGTCAAATTGCTACTAATAGTACAGATATTTCAAAGGCTATTACAAAAATACAAGAATTAGGTGGCGATAATGGTCAAATTGCAGAAGCTCAAAAAGAATTAGAAAAACAACTTCAAATTATTGAAGAAAATAAAAATATTTTGAACAATGGAGTTTCAAGTCCAGAAGCAAAAGAAACAGCTTTAGCTCAATTACAAAATGCAGCTTCAGTTATTAATGGTTTAGTTGCAAGTATTGGTGGTTATCAAAAAGAAGTTGAAGCTCAAAATGATATTGTTAATACAGCTACTGAAAATGTAACAGGTCTTATTGATGAATCAGTTACAACAGTTACAGATGGCACTGAATCATTACAAAACTTTATCCAACAAGGTCAATCACAAATTGTCGCTACTACCATCACTTCTTCTACCGGCGCAGCAAATGAAATTGTTGGAGCAAAAGCTACTGCAATGGGTTCAGCATCTTCTTCAGTTCCTGTAGTAGGTCAAACAACAAGTGCTAAATTACTTCAAATTGGCGCTGATCAAACTTTAGCAGGTAAAACTAGAATTAGTGAATCTGCAAATACTTTGAAGAATTTAACTCAAGCAATTGGTGAAATTGGAAGTAACATGTCTAATCTTTCTAATTTTACAAATTCAGTTGGTGATGTTGCAACAGAAGTGGTTGATTTAGTTGGTCAATATGGTGCAGCTTTAGATCCAATAATTACTGCAACTGGTTCTTGGACAAAGGTTGCTGAAACTAATACTCAATTTGAACAAGCAATTGATGATTATCAACCATCAAATAAAACACAGCCAATACCAAACATTGTTGATATTTTAGAAACTTCTCAAACTTGGGGAAAAACAACAAATTCTAATACCCAATTTAATCAAGAAAATCAACAATCACAACAAGGCGGTCAATTTAACTTTGATACAAATTTATTCAAACAAGCTTTCGAATTAAAAAAATAGTTTTTATTTTTTAAATTTGTGTTGAATTTCGTTTATATTCTAGTTGTTTTTGAATACATTTTTGTGAAATTAAATCTATATCTGCATTTTTTATATCTATAAATTTAAAAGAAGCTTTATATTTATCATTTTCATTATCAAATCTTATAAATTTTGCTCTTGTTTTTATGTTTTTTGGTTTGAATAGTAAATCTAAATAAACTTCATCAGGTATTTCAATTTTATCAGGTAAAATAAGGCTTACGCCGTTTGCAGAAATATCGTAAATTTTTGCTGGAATAACTTTACCATCAAATCCTAAGATAACATCTTCTTCCATTAGAACTCTAAAGTATTCTCGGTTTTGTTGATATTCTATGCCTTCTGGGGTTTTCATTGTGAAAAATATATAAGGTGGTTCAGACTCCAAAAACTTGAGCGTAGTTGTCGTCCTATACAATCCATTATCACAAACAAAGCTTACTAAAATATCTTGAGGTGTTTTGATATGTAAACCATCTTCAAATTTTGCGCATGCAAAAATATCACGTTCATTAATGCTTTTTATTGCTGCTTTAGTACAACAAGTTTTATCTGAATTGTCTTTATAAACAATTTTAATATAGTTGATGTTGTTTAAATTAAGATTAAATTTCATTTCTGTAATTATAACATATTTTAACGACAAATTCTTCTAAATCAACTACTTGGAGTATGACTGTTCAATCTTATTTTTTATCATTTTCATTTCTTCTCGCGTAAGAAATGAAGAAAATCTAACAAATTCATACATAGCATCATCATAAGAATACTGTCTGCGCTCAACTTTTTGTAACCACTCGCGCACTTCTCGTGTTATCATATCTTTTGCTCGCTACTACTTAATAATAGCGCCAAACCTCAGGTTTGGCGCTTAATCTTTTAATTAAATTTTATCAAATCCTGTGTATTTTCTTAATACTTCCGGAATGATAATAGTACCGTCTTCTTGTTGGAAGTTTTCTACAATCGCTGCAAAAGTTCTACCAACTGCTAAACCTGAACCGTTAATTGTGTGTACAAATCTGATTTGACCATCTTTAGTTCTGTATCTTGTATTGCTTCTTCTTGCTTGGAAATCACCATAGTTTGAGCAACTTGATATTTCTTTATATGTATTGTAAGAAGGTAACCAAACTTCCAGGTCAAAACATTTATTTGCACTGAAACCTATATCAGCTGAACATAAAGCAACTCTTCTATACGGCAAGCCTAATTTTTCTAAACAAATTTCAGCGTCACGAGTTAATTTTTCGTGTTCTTCAGGGCTTGATTCCGGTGTTGTCAATTTTACCATTTCAACTTTGTTGAATTGGTGAACTCTGATTAAACCTCTTGTGTCTTTGCCGGCAGAACCTGCTTCACGTCTAAAGCAAGGAGTATAAGCTGTCATATATTTTGGTAAATCATCTTCACTCAAAATTTCGCCTGAATAAATATTTGTAACAGGAACTTCTGCAGTTGGAATTAAGTACAAATCTTCATCAACACATTTATACATATCTTCTGCGAATTTAGGTAATTGACCGGTACCTGTCATTGTTGCAGCATTTGCCATAAATGGAGGTAAAATTTCTTCGTAGCCGTGTTCTTCTGTATGTAAATCTAAGAAGAATTGAATAATTGCACGTTCTAATCTTGCGCCTTTACCTCTATAAAGAGTAAATCTTGATTGAGAAATTTTTACACCACGTTCAAAATCAACAAGATTTTTTTCTTCGCAAATATCCCAGTGAGCTTTTGCTTCAAAATTAAATTTTGTAGGTTCGCCCCAATATTTAACAGGAATATTGTCGTCTTCTGATGCTCCGACAGGAGTTGATTCATCAGGTGTATTAGGAGTTCTTAAAAGCATATCTCTTTGAGCATTATCAAGTTCAACTTGCTTTTCTTCTAATGCCTTAACTTCATCACCTAATGCGCGAACTTCTTCTTGAATAGCGTCAGTATTTTCGCCATTCTTTTTCATCATACCGATTTTTTGAGATTCAGATTTTCTTTTTGCTCTAAGTTCATCTGCTTGTGCTTGAATTTTTCTTCTTTCAGCGTCAATCTCAATAATCTTATCAATTGATAATTCAGGATTTCTGCGTTTTAAAAGTTCATTAATCTTTTCAGGATTTTCTCTAATCAATTTGATATCTAACATAATTTTTCCTCTTATTTTTCCAATTTCTATAGATTCAGTTTAACATAAAAAGCTAAGTTTTGGTGCTTTAATTATGTGCAATGCTTAAGTTAATTTAATTTTTTCATCCTGATTTAATTCAAAAGATTCTTTCTTTGATGGAAAAATTTCATTTTTAACTTCTGTTATATATTCTTCAACTGCATTTAAAACAGAATCATGAAGATTAGCATATTTTTTTACAAATTTTGGCGCAAAGTCAGTGAATTTACCTAAAATATCGTCTGTGACAACAATTTGACCGGAACAATTTTTACCTGCTCCAATTCCAATTGTTGGAATTTTTAAGTTTTTAGTAATATAAGCAGCACTTTCTTCTGGCATTAGTTCTAAAACAACGGCAAAACAGCCGGCTTCTTCAAGTTTTTTAGCACTTGAAAGAATTTCTTCAATTTTATCAGAAGTTTTACCTTGAATTTTATGTCCACCAATTGTGTTCATTAATTGAGGAGTAAAACCTAAGTGACCGAGTACCGGAATACCTGATTCAACACATCTTTTTATTAGACTTAAGATATGTTCGTTACAGCCTTCTAGTTTTACGGCAGACGCGCCGGATTTAATCATTTTTGAAGCATTTTCTAAACCTTGTGCAACAGATAAGTTGTAACTCATAAATGGCATATCACCTACAATAAAAGAATTTTTAGCTCCTTTTGCAACAGCTTTTATAAAAATTAACATTTCATCAATTGTTATGTTATACGTATTTTCGTATCCTAATGCAACCATTGCAAGCGAATCACCAACTAATATTGCATCAATTCCTGCCTGTTCCAAAACTTGCGCCGTAGAATAATCATACGCCGTAAGCATAGTTATTTTTTCATTACTATCTTTTAATCTTTGAAAAGTATTAATTGTTTTCATTTTATTTCTCCAAGGATTTATATGTTGAGAATTTCTTTTGTACATTCTAACGCAATATCAGTTACAAAATCCATATCACTTTCTTCAATAATAAGCGGTGGATTAAAGTAAATTACATCACCTAAAGGTCTTAAAAGCACACCTTTTTCCAATGCTTTCTTGTAAATTTGATATCCTGTTCGTTTTGTATAATCTAAAGGTTCTTTCGTATCTCGGTTTTTAACGAGTTCAATCGCATTGATTAAACCGATATGACGAACTTCACCAACGTTTTCAAGTGGTAAAAATTTTTCTTTAATAATGTTGTTAAAATAAACCGCTCGCTTATTAGCTTTTTCAATAATTTGTTCGTCTTTTAAGATTTTAAGCACCTCAATAGCTGCAGAGCACGCAAGCGGATTTCCGGCATAAGTGTGAGAGTGCATAAAAGCTTTACCCTTTAAATAGTCGTCATAAAAGGCATCATAGATTTCTTGAGTGGTAACAGCAATTGCCATTGGCATATAACCGCCTGTTAAACCTTTTGAAAGACACATTATATCAGGACTTACACCGGCATGGTTAAATGCAAACATTTTTCCTGTACGTCCGTAACCTGTTGCAATCTCATCGGCAATAAGATGGACATTGTATTTATCACAAAGTTCTCTTAATTTTTTTAGGTAAAGTGGCGGATAAACTTTCATGCCGGCAGAACCTTGTAAAAGAGGCTCAACAATAATTGCTGCTGTTTCGTGAGCGTGTTCGGCAAAAGCTTTTTCAGCTTTTTCAAAACATTCGCAATGACAGCTTCTTGTTCCCTCTCCTTGAGAAGAGGTTTGGGGAGAGGTGTCAGCTAATGAATGTCCCTCACAATGTCCTTCACAAACTTTACCATAAGGACATCTATAACAATCAGGACCATCAATTCTAATTACATCAAGTAGTAGTGGTTTATATAATTCTGAATATAAATCAACACCGCCAACAGCTAACGCACCAAGTGTTTCGCCGTGATAAGCATCAGAAAGTGCCATAAATCTTTTCTTTTCAGGATGTCCTGTTTGATAATGATATTGAAAACTCATTTTTAATGACATTTCAATCGCTGCAGAACCATTATCAGCAAAATTGAATTTGCAAAGTCCGTCAGGAACAACTTTTGCTAATTCATGACAAAGTGTAATTGCAGGCTTATGTGAAAAGTTTGCAAAAATAACGTGTTCTAGTGAATCAATCTGTTTTTTTACAGCTGCGTTAATTCGTGGATTGCAGTGTCCTAATAGGTTGCACCACCAAGAACTTATAACATCTTTGTAGCATTTTCCGTTAGTATCGTAAATATTAATTCCTTGACCGCGTTCAATTACAATTGGTGCAAGGGTTTCATAATCCTTCATTTGTGAGCATGGGTGCCAAATGTATTTTAAATCCTCTTTTTGCCAGTCGGTTATTTCGTTTGATTCATTCATATTTTGCCTTCGTTCTTTTTTATTATATTTTTGTTGTGGTGAATTCTCAACCTATTCATCTATTTTTAATACATGTGGAATCTTGCCAATTTCTCTTATTTGGCGTTCAAAATCTGATATATCTACTTTAATTGCATCAAATGTGTTGTAATGCATTGGAATAACTTCGCTTACACCAAGCCACTCAGCTGCTTTAACTGCATTTTCTATATCCATGGTGTATTTCCCACCTATAGGAAGCATTGCAATATCAGGTTCATAAATTTCGCCAATCACTTTCATTTCATTATTTAAACAAGTATCACCTGCATGATAAATAGTTGTGCCTTCTATTTCAAACACAAATCCGCAAGGACATCCGCCATAAACTCCATCTGGAGTTGAACTTGAATGAAATGCAGGAACTAAAATTGCTCTGCCCCAATTATAATCGCGCCAAGAACCCAAACCCATATCAATTGCTTTTGCACCTTTTTTTGCGCAATAATTTGCAAGTTCGTATACAGCCGTAATTGGTGCACCTGTTGCTTTAGAAATTTCAATTGCGCTGCCAAGATGGTCACCATGTGCGTGAGTTACAAAAATATCATAAACATTTTCTGCTCTGTATTCCGGACAACATACCAAAAACGGATCAATTAGAATTTTTTTACCATTAGTTTTTATTTCAAAAGCGCTGTGACCTAAATATTTTATATTCATAAAAATCCTCTTTTCTATTTGTTTTCAGGGCATAAAACAGAAATTACCGCGTGATTTAAATCCAAATACTTTTTAGCTGCATCTTTTAAATTTTCAACAGTAATGTTTTCGCAGATTGGCAAATATTCTTCAGCAAGCGCCAAATCATCGCAAACAGTCATATAATAACCAATTGTTTCGCCAATATCAGAAACATTTTCAACTTCACAAGCAAAACGAGATTTCAATTTCTTTTTCGCTTTATTTAATTCGCGCTCTGTAATATTTTCTTTCAATTTTTCAATCTCTAATTTGATTAATTCAACAGCTTTTTCTTTGTATTGAGAATTAAAATTAGCTTGTACAAAGAAATTGCAGCCATCTCTAAATGTATAACATTCTGAGTCAATCATATTAAAAATTTGTTCATCAGAATTTTCTACAAGATTTAAATATAATCTTGAACTTGTGCCTTCGCCTAAAATAATTGCAAGCATTTCAAGCAAAATAACATTTTTCAAATCCTTTGCAATTGCGCCCAAAAAACCAAACATCAAAAATGACGAAGTAATGTTTGCAGTGTTTTCAATATAAACTTGATTTTCTACAGGTTTATCCGGCTCAATATTACGTTCCGGCGGTTCAGGTCTTTCGCCCCAATTGAAAGCGTTTACAACTCTATTCAAAATATCTTCAGAGTCAAATTCTCCAACAATAATTGTTGTAATGTTTTTTGGAGAATAGAACGTTCTATAATATTCCATCACCTCTTCTTGTGGAACTTGCGAAATAATTTCCGGAGTTCCGATTACATCTCTCTTGTATGGATGAGAAGTGTACATGGCGTTATTTGTAGCGTTATAAACCTTTGTCCAAGGTTGATCTTTGCGCATTCGGATTTCTTCTATAACAACATGACGTTCGCGTTTGTCTGTAACAGTTTTGTCATTAATATCAAATGGCGCACCCATTTCATAGTCAGGAATTACAGGATCAGTCATCATATCAGCGTGCAAATCAATCGCGGTATAAAAGTTTTCATTTCCTTCACCTTTTGGAAGTGTTACGTAATAAAAAGTATAATCTTTCCAAGTTGCAGCATTAACTATTGCGCCTTTAGCTTCAAGAATATGATCAAATTCGCCGGCTTTATGTTTGTGTGTTCCTTTGAACATTAGGTGTTCAAGAAAATGTGAGATACCGTTATTTTTATCATTTTCATTTATCGAACCTGTTTTAACCCAACTGGAAACATTTACCATTCCGCCATCTTTGTGTGCTAAAACAATTTTATGTCCGTTATCTTGTTCGTAAATCTCAACTTCTCTTGTCAAAAACGGATATTTTATTAATGATTTCTTCATAAACACCTCAACTTTTAAGTTTATTATACTCAAAATCAATCATTGCGACAAGATAAATATATTATTTGCGTCAAAAACAATATTTCTGGGGTTCTTGACTAATAAGCTTTTTAAAAATAGCCAAACGGCGGATAGACACTTGAATATTCTTTATATGAAAATTAAACAAAGAGGTAAAGGATTTCTTAAATGGGTAAACTAACAACGCAAGAGAAGCGTGTCTTGGAGCTTATTGCGCAAGGATTTTCCAACAAACAAATTGCAGAAAAACTGAATGTATCACTAGCGGTTATAAAAGCTTGTTCGGAAGTTTTGTATAAGAAATTAGGTGCCCATAATAGAGTTCAAGCAGTTGTTAAAGCTATAACTCAAAATATTATAAAAATCTAATATTTTATGCTAAGATTTTTTTAATGAATCATTTTATTTTAAAGCAAGTAAGTTCAATAGAAACGGAATTAGAACAAATAGGTTTTGATTCTGCTTATTTATTAAAAGCAGAGGATAAATTCAGATATAAAAATATTAAAATTTTTAATTTAACTGTTGGACAAGCTAATATTTTAAAACAAACGGCTTTAATTTTTGGTGCAGATTGTGCTGTAAATAAGAATGTTATAACTGGTAATATAGAATTTTCGGATGTAATTTTATGTGGAAGTTATTCTCAACTAAAAAAGATTGCAGAAAAATTAAAATTTCAACCATTTAGATTGGCGATTTTGGCAAAAGATATTTTAGATTTTCTTGAATTTAAACCACGAAAAACAAAGCTTGTTGGTATTCTTAATATAACTCCGGATTCTTTTTCTGATGGTGGAATGTATTTTAGCCAAAAAGACGCAGAAAAACATTTTATTTCACTTTTAGAAGATGGCGCGGATTTAATTGATATCGGTGCAGAAAGCACACGTCCTAATTTTGAGCCGGTTTCTGCAAAAGAACAAATCCAAAGATTGACACCAATTTTAAAATTTGCACAAAAAGAAAATCTTTCACAAAAAATCAGTATAGATACAAGGAATTCAGAAGTCGCAGATTTTGTTTTAAATCAAGGAGTAGAAATGATAAATGATGTTTCTGGTCTTGATTTTGATAATAAAATAGCAGATATTATTGCCGGTTATAATGCAAAAGTTATTATTCAACATTCTACAGAAAAAACCGATGATTATAAAAATTATAAAAATGTAGTGGAAGAAGTTTTCTTAAGTTTAAAAAATAAAATTGAGTTTGCAAACGAAAAAGGTATAAAAAATATTATTATTGACCCAGGAATTGGTTTTGGTAAAAAAAGAGAGGATAATTATCGAATTTTAGACAAAATAGAAGAATTTTATTCTCTTAATTACCCTTTAATGGTCGGTGTTTCAAGAAAAAGTTTGCTTGGGATTAAAGAAAATGATAATGAACTTAAAGATACGCTTTCAGTAGCTTTATCATATCCGCTTGTTAAAAAAGGAGTTGATTATTTACGTGTACACAACGTAAAAATTCATAAAAAAATGCTAAATTTATTTGATTAATCTTGTAATTTAGCATATATAATACATTTTTATAAGTAATTTTTATTTTCCGATTCACAAGTTTGTTTGTTGTATAATTTAGCTATGGATTATCTTAATAATAAATTTGATGTAATCGTAGTTGGAGCAGGTCATGCCGGATGTGAAGCAGCGTTAAGTGCGGCTCGTTTGGGCTGTAATGTTCTTTTATGTACGCTTAATGTTGATAATATTGCACTTCAACCTTGCAATCCTGCGATTGGTGGCCCTGCTAAATCGACTCTTGTTAGAGAAATCGACGCTCTGGGTGGAGTTATGGGTGAAGTTGCAGACGCTACTTACATTCAAATGAAAACTCTTAATTCTTCTAAAGGCCCTGCTGTAAGAGCATTAAGAGCACAATCCGATAAAAAAGAATACACGCAATATATGCGTAATATTATTGAAAATACCGATAATATTTGGGTTAAGCAAACTTGTATTACGGATTTAAAAGTTAAAGATAAACAAATTGTTGGTGCGGTTGACGAATACGGAATTGAATATTCTTGCAGAGCAATAATTTTGACAACTGGAACTTCTCTTGAAGGTAAAATGTATGTAGGTTTGCAATCTTATTCAGGCGGAAGGCTTGGAGAACGCGCTGCAATCGGACTTTCTGCATCACTTAGAGAACACGGAATAATTACTAAAAAACTTAAAACAGGAACTCCGGCAAGAGTTGATAAAAGAACAATTGATTATTCAAAAATGGATGTTCAACCAGGAGATGAAAAATTGAGTTTCTACTCATTCAAGCCTAATCGTCCGGTTCGTCCGCAAGTTCCTTGTTATTTAACCAGAACTAATGAAGAAACGCATTCAATTATTCGTTCAAATTTGGACAAATCTCCAATGTATCAAGGTTTGATTCAAGGTGTTGGGCCTCGTTATTGCCCTTCTATTGAAGATAAAATTGTTAGATTTGCGTCAAATCCTTCGCACCATATTTTTATTGAGCCAGAAGGTTTAAATACGTATGAAGTTTATATTCAAGGTTTTTCAACGAGTTTACCGGCATGTGTTCAGGTTGAAATGTTGCGTTCGCTTCCGGGATTAGAAAAAGCACATATTATAAAACCTGCTTATGCTGTTGAATATGATTATGTTCCTGCAGTTCAGACAAGACATTCTTTGATGTCAAAAGATATTGAAGGTTTATTTTTCGCAGGACAAATTAACGGTACGAGCGGATATGAAGAAGCTGCGGCGCAAGGTTTGATTGCAGGTATAAATTCGGTTAAATATCTTAATAATTCTGAACCTTTAGAGCTTTCTCGTGCTTCATCTTATACAGGAACTTTGATTGATGATTTGGTTACAAAAGATATTCAAGAGCCTTATAGAATGCTGACTTCACGTTCAGAATATCGTTTGCTTTTAAGACAAGATAATGCTGACGCGAGATTAACGGAAATCGGTCATCAAATCGGTTTGATTGATGAAGCGCAATACAAGAGATTTTTGGATAAACAGGAAAATATTCAAAAAGAAATTGTTCGATTAAAAGAAGCAAAAATTCCTGCAACTGAAGAAGCTAATGCTATTTTGGCGAAAGTTGGCGAGCATATCGACCGCGGCATGCGTATGGCGGAACTTCTTAAGCGTCCTAATATTAATTATGAAATTTTTAAAGAAATTGATGAAGAAACTCGCAATCTCGGATTAGGCGAAGATATTACTGATGAAGTTGAAGTTTTGATTAAATATGATGGTTATATTAAGCGTCAAGAACAACAGGTTGAAACTTCTGAAAAGTTGGAAAAATATAGAATTCCTGCAAATATTGATTATTCGCAGATTAAACATATTTCAACCGAAACAAAAGAAAAATTGGAAAAAATTCGTCCGACAAATTTAGCGCAAGCATCAAGAATAGGCGGAGTTAAGCCTGCTGATATTTCAGTATTGATGGTAATGCTGGGTAAATAGTATTGAAATTATTTTGGTAGTATAATTAAACACAAAAATGGGAGTTGTGCAAAAAGGGAAAAGGGGTATTATGTTAGTACATACAATAGAGGAGCTTAGACAAAAAAGAGCAGAGTGGAAAGATTTAAAAGTCGGTATTGTTCCAACAATGGGAGCTTTGCATGAAGGGCATTTGAGTCTTATTAAAAAAGCCAAAGAAACTTGTGATAAAGTTGTTGTTTCTGTTTTTGTAAACCCTATACAATTCGGTCCTTCTGAAGATTTTGATAAATATCCGCGTACATTAGATAAGGATATGGAATTGTGTAACTCTGTTGGTGTTGATTTAGTTTTTGCTCCAACTCCTAAAGAAATGTATGGTGAAGGTAACAGACTTTCTAATGATACGCTAACTTACGTTTGTCCTCCATTTTTCTATGTAAATAAACTTTGCGGTAAAACAAGAGTGGGACATTTTGACGGAGTTTGTACCGTTGTTTTAAAACTATTTAATATTGTTCAACCTGATTATGGATTTTTTGGACAAAAAGACGCGCAGCAAGTTATTATTATTAAAAAAATGGTTAAAGACCTTAATGTGCCGATTGAAATTATTCAATGTCCGATTGTAAGAGAAGAGTCAGGTTTGGCGTTGAGTTCTCGTAATAAATATTTGTCAGAAGCAGGTAAAAAAGACGCTTTGGTTTTGTCACAAATCTTGAAGAATATTAAAGCTTGCTATCAAAAAGGTATTATTGATGTTTCAGCATTAAAAGAAACTGCTTACAGTTATTTAACAGACAAGCACGATATGGAATATTTAGAAATTTTGGATAGAAATACTTTGGAAGAAAAACCAAATGCGGATAAAGACTCTATCGCATTGATTGCATGCAGAGTAGAGGGCGTAAGACTTATTGACAACATTTATTTGGGAGAATAATTGATGCACGAATTTATTTTGGGTTGTTTTAACTTCTTAAGAAGTTTTTTGCATTTGATGAAAATCGTTTTTGTATTTTGTATTCTTATGCTTTTATGCTATTGGGTGCAAAATCTTACTGGCGCTGATTGGGCATGGTTAGGTTTTATTAAGCCGTTTTTGGATGGTTTGCTTGATTTTACAAACAGTATTTACTCTGTGACTTTTGATTTTTTTGGTGCAAAATTTGAGTTTAAATATTTTAGCGCTGTAATAATTCTTACTGCCGGTGTTTATTTAATGAACTTATTTATATTGCTTTCAAATATTGCAGAAAGTGCATACAAGAGTGCACATTTTGTTGCTAAAAAGACTCAAGAAGCAATTTTTAATCAAGGTTTAAAAGCTTCTATTACAAAAGAAGAAAAAAAGATTACAAGATATTCAATTTTGATAAAAACTCAATTGAAGAAAAAATATGCACATGCAGAATTAAATGTTAATATTGATGAACAAAACAAATTAATGAATAAATTTATTTCTGAAAAAACTTCTGTTAAAGCAATGATGTTTGATGGCGGTTTTTTGTACAATTTTATAGATTTTGATAAAATTGATACTGTATTAGATGTTTTATTCAAAGTTTTGCATTCGAGCGCACCGATAGATTACGCGATTTGTATTCAATCTGGTGATAATATTGAACAATTGAAGAAATTGTCTAGCTTGAATCATTTTGGTATGATTTCTATGGCAGCTGATACGGCTTATAGGTACAAGTATAATGAAACTCACAGATATCAAACCGCACAAGTCGGCGTTTTCCAAAATGGGGATAGAACGTTAGAGGTGCATGAGTTTAAGGAAATATTGTAGGAAGGGAATGAGGGAATATGGTAATAAGGGAATAAGAGGTTTTTGAAATATTGTAAATATAATGCGTTAATTTGGCATATTATATAATGAAAAATTTAATACCACTTATTACCCTATTACCTTATTACCATATTCCCTCAAAAAGGAGCAAACAATGAGATATGACGCAGGCGAAGTAATAACCGCAATGGTAACACCATTTAATGAAAAATTAGAAGTTGATTATGATAAAGTGGAAACTTTAGCTTATCAACTTGTAAATACAGGTTCTGATGCTGTTTTAGTAACAGGTACAACAGGCGAATCACCAACTTTGACTCACGAAGAAGAAATTGAAATACTTTTGAGTGCAAAAAGAGCAGTTGGTGCGCAAGGTAAAGTAATTATGGGCTGCGGTTCTAATTCAACCGAAACTGCTGTTAAAATGTCAAAACTTGCAGAAAAAGAAGGTGCAGACGCAATCTTGAGCGTTGTACCTTATTACAATAAACCTTCTCAAGCCGGCATGATTGAGCACTTCTCAGCAGTAGCCGAAGCAGTTGAACTTCCGATTATTCTTTACAATATTCCATCAAGAACAGGTGTGAATATGAGCGTAGATACAGTAAAAACTCTTGCAAGAAAATATCAAAATATTGTGGCTTTAAAACAAAGCTTTGGTGATATGGATACGATTACCGAATTAAAAATGGCTTGTCCAAATGATTTTGCAATTTATTCAGGCGATGATAGTTTAACTTTACCGATGCTTTCAGTTGGTGCGCATGGCGTAATTTCTGTTGCATCTCATATTTTTGGTAAAGAAATTAAATCAATGATTAGAAACTTTAAAACAGGCGATTCTATGACAGCTAGAAACATGCACCAAAAACTTTATCCGATATTTAAGAAATTGTTTATGGCGCCAAATCCTGTTCCTGTGAAAGCTGCTTTGGCTTACAAAGGTTTAATTGAAGAATATGTAAGAAAACCACTTGTTCCACTAACTAAAGCTGAAAAAACAGAATTAATCTTCACACTTGATTCAATTTAAGTCAGTTGGGTAGGAATGAGTTTTTCATATTTGGGATAAAATTATAATATAAAAAGGAGTACATATAGATGAAGAACAAACTGATTATGTTTTGGGCGATTGTCGT
>CAKVLL010000009.1 GCA_934757255.1 uncultured Candidatus Melainabacteria bacterium
ATTTTTTCTTCTGTCGATTTTGCATCATAAACAGTAGGTAAATCTTCTACTTTTATTTTTGTCTCTGTCATAAAAAATCCTCACTAGTGTTTCATAGTAATAGAATATCACAAAAAACACTCAATGAAAATTAGATGATTTCTAGATAAAAGTTTATATCGGATGAAAAACTATGCAAAAAAAAACGGAGCAAACGCTCCGTTTAACTTTTATCTCTATTTTCTCAATTATTTCTCTATGCTTTACTTTCGCCCTTATCTTGTACCTTAATGGATTTCTCTTTTTCTTTTTCAGGGTCAATATCGACTTCTTTATCTTGTTCTTCAATGCACATTGTTGCAAATTGTGCATACAAATCTTTATCATCAAGGATTTCATCAATGTCTAGGAAATTGTCATCTTTTTCGCCTTGATTAGCTTCTGCAAATTTAGATTCATCAATTCCGTATTTTTGAGCTTGTTGTTGAGTTAGCTTGTCTGCTCTAAAAGTTTTTACTAAAAAGTTTCTTAATGCATTTTCACTAATATTTGTTGACATATTTTTATTCCTTATTTTTAATTATTCATCTTACATATATATAAAGTATTTAAAAAATATTCAATTTCACAAAGATAAAAAGTTGTTACAAAACTTTACATTTTTGTTTATAAAATTTTATCTTGCTATATAAAACGCTTTAATGTATTATTGTAAAGCAGTACAGACTAATTATAAGGGGATATTTTATGAGCGGACACTCAAAATGGTCAACGATTAAACATAAAAAAGCTAAAACAGATTCATTAAGAGCTGCAGAATTTCAAAAATTTTCAAGAGAAATTATTGTAGCATCAAAACTTGGCGGGCCTGATCCTGCAGGGAACTTCAGACTAAGAACCGCTATTGAAAAAGCTAAAGCAGCGGGGCTTCCGAACGATAATATAAAAAGAGCTATAGAAAAAGGTTCAGGTGCCGGTAACAGTGAAAACTATGATGAAATGGTTTATGAAGGTTATGCAGCAGGCGGCGTGGCGGTTGTTGTAGAAGCTATGACTGATAACAAAAATAGAACAGCCGGCGACGTTAGAAGCTATTTTACAAAATTCAATGGCAATTTAGGTGAAACAGGTTGCGTAGGTTGGATGTTCGATAAGAAAGGTTGTATTACTTTTAACAAAGATGATGTGGATTATGAAAAGCTTTTTGAAGCAGCAATTAATCTAGACGCAGAAGATATTGTTGAAGAAGAAGACGAATACAAAGTTTACACTTCTATTCCAAACTTACAACCTGTAACAGAAGGTTTGGAAGCAGAAGGCTTCAAATCAACATCAGCAGAATTTACAAGAGTTCCACAAAATACAATTGAAGTATCAGATGAAAAAACTGCAATCAATATCATGAGATTGTTAGGTAAATTGGAAGAACACGATGATGTTCAGAATGTTTATGCGAACTTCGATATTGATGATGATTTAATGGCAAAAATAGAAGAACAACTTTAGGGAGTACATAGGTAGGAGGAAATCAACTATGATGAACATGATGAATATGATGAAACAAGCTCAAAATATTCAAAAAAGATTAAAAGAAGCTCAAGATGAACTTAACAAAATGGATATTTCAGGCGAAGCCGCAAACGGTTCAGTAAAAGTTATTTGCGATGGTAAAGGTTTATTCAAATCAATAAAACTTTCTGCAGAAGCTATTAATCCGGAAAATCCATCTTCAGTTTCAGAAGATACTATCGAAATGTTAGAAGATATTATCACTACAGCTATTAACCAAACAACTGGTAAAGCTCAAAAAGTTATGGAAGAAAAAATGAAATCAGTAACTGGTGGTATTAGTATTCCGGGATTATTCTAAGAAAGGTAGGAAAGGGAATAGGGTAATAAGGTAATAAGGTAATAAGAGATTTTAAATTTTTAATTTAAATTTTGCACTAAATAGATATAGATACATTTAAAAATTCGCATTGTACAAATAAAGTTTTTAATCTTACTTATTCCCTTATTACCCTATTCCCTTATTCCCCTATTATATGATTTATCCAAAATCAATTGCAACATTAATCGAACAATTTCAAAAGTTTCCGTCTGTTGGTCCAAAATCTGCACAACGGATGGCTTTTCAGGTGCTTAAAATGCCATTAAGTGAAGTCGAAAAATTCGCCAATGCTATTCTTGAAGCTAAAAAGAGTTCTAAAACTTGTGAAATTTGTTTTAATATTTCAACCCAAAGCCCTTGTGAAATTTGTTCTTCAACTAATCGTAATCGTTCGGTAATTTGTGTGGTTGCTGAAACGAAAGATTTGATTGCGATTGAAAAAACCAATGAATATAGAGGGCTTTATCACGTTTTGCAAGGGCTTATTTCTCCAATGGATGGAATAGGTGCTGAGGATATTCGAATAAAAGAATTACTCCAAAGGCTTACGAACGAAGAAGTTCAAGAAGTTATTCTTGCGCTATCGCCTTCTGTAGAAGGAGAAGCTACTAGCTTATATTTGACAAAATTAATTAAACCTTTTGGTATAAAAATCTCTCGTATAGCTTTTGGTTTGCCTGTCGGTGCAGATTTAGAATACGCAGACGAAGTTACCTTAGCGCGCGCAATCGAAGGCAGAAGAGAACTTTAAGCCTCCAAGTTTTTAATAACTCCTTCTTTTATCAATTCATCTTTGATGTCTTTTTTCGTTTGGAATTCAGAACCTGACTTGTCAGTTTTTCTTTTTAGAAGCATAATTGCTGGAGTTATTACGCCTAGTGCAAAAATACAAGCGCCAATGTTCATATTGATAGAGTTTCTCTTTAATTTTCTTAATTTTGAGAAGAATTCGTCTGTTGTCTCGCCTTTTCTTACAGCGTTTTTGTACTGTGTATAAAGTTCTTCAACTTGTTTGTTTACACCTTTTAATTCATCAAAATCAACAAATGCTCTTGTATCGATTTTATCAATTTTTTTGTAAGTTGTTAAAACATCTGATTGTTTTGCAATTTTTACAATTTCGTTTTGAGGGTTGTTGTGAATAAATTCATATAAATTGTTATTTGATGAAGCTGCTGATTTAAAGTCATTAATGCTTTTTTCAACAGAACCATCTTTAAATATTTGCTTCAATTTGTCATCTTCTAAAACTCTAGAATCCAGTGTAATAGATTTGTCATGCTTTTTCTTTGCAGAATTTTCCATAAATTGTTGAATTTTTTTGCCGGCATAATACAAGAATAAAAGCGCAGAGCCCTCTTTAATTGTATAACCAATAAATTCTTGCGTTGTTCTGGAATCTTTCAATCTTTCAGAAGTTATAAAACCGTCTAAAATGTACATGTTTTTAACCGGAGAAAATGCGAACTCTTCTACAATTTTTCCTAATCCTTTAAATGATGGGTTTTGCGCTTTTTCGTTTTTATTTTCAAGAGCTTCTTTCTTTTTAACTTCTGCTTGATATTCATTAATTAAGTTTTTTCTAATCTTTTTGTCGGTGTAGTTTTGTTTTAATTTTGTTAAGCCAACGTAAGCGCCTGCCGCTAATATTGTTGAAGCGAAAAACTTTGTAGCAGCAAGATTTTTAAACAATCTTTTTTCTTTTCCGGCTTTTTCTAAATTCTTTCTTATTTCCTCAGTAGGCGCAAATTTCTTAGCCTTTTCAAACATATTCATGTCTTTAAGGTTTCTTGGGTCGATTTTTGCGTCTAATTTAAATGCTTTGAATACAGTTTTATCATAAAGCCATTTTAGAGATGGAATTCCGCCAAGCCATAGAGCTTCCGTTCCAAACTCGTCAATAAATCTGTCAAAGCCTTCTTCTTTTCCGGTTGCGTATGAGCCGGCTGTCATGCCTAAACAACTCGATACATCTTTTACACCCAAAGGTATAAGTGAATTAGGGTTTCCTAACGTAGAATAAATTTTTGCTGGATTTATCATCATAATTCTACAACCCCCATTTCAGGTTCATTAATTTTTTACTGTGTTTGTTCATACTACAACCTTCCTTTCATCTTAAGTATCGTCAATAAAATAAATTGCTACCGTTTTTACAAATTGTTACATATCCGATTTTATTATTGTTATGTTAAATGTAAATATATTTAAAACAATTTTCCACTTTCCATTTTCCATTTTCCATTTACAAAACTATTTGCGAATTTAGCATTTTTATAACGAAAAAAAAGAACTTCCTTATAGGAAGTTCTTTTTTTTCTAAAATGTTAAACTAGCCTACAAGTTCAGTATCATCCGACTCAGAAGCTTTTACCATAATAGCATGTTCAACAGGATTTTCCTTTTTGTATGCATTTTCTGTAACTGCTTCTTCAAAACCAAACTCGTCTCGGGCTTTTTTCATTTGTGTTTCATCAACTAACTTTTTAGCAAGTTCAGCGATTTCATAAACTAGTTTATAACGGTTTTCTGAATTTTCATTCAATTCCCATGCTACTTTAATAATTTGATCCATTTTTACCTCTTTTGCTATTTTCTTAATCTTACAACACACAAGAATATTTGTCTAGCGATAATTTCTTAATAAAACTTTACAAAGTAAAATAAAAAGGCAATTTTTTATAAAAGAAATACTTTATATATACATACGTGATATAGAGAATATTAAAGGAGAAATAAACATGGTAAATCAAGTTGGCGGTTATTCACATACTTTATTTTCTGGTGGAAGTTATTTAAGAAAATATGCAGAAGAAGTTGATAAACAAGAAAATGGTGGTAACGGTAATGGCGTTATTGACGGAAATGAGATACAAAAATTTAAATCCATTGTAAAACAGAAAACAGGCTACGACTTTGATTTCTCTGGAATAAATCAAGTAGCAAATAGAACGATAAAAGTACAGGATAAGAATGGTTTTCTTTTCAATAATACAGCAGAAATTGCTAAAAAATATGGAAATGCTACAAGCACAAAGACAATTGATTGGATGAATGGTAAGCAATCTGGCAAAGATTTATTGGTGCCATCAAGAAAAACTTTAGAAATTCCATATATGAGTGATGATGATTATAATAAATCAAAGAGTTTAGTGGATAGACAAGAACAAGCTGTTCGTTCACGAATAGAAAAACAAAACGAAGCAAAGAAAACAAAGGAAGCAAAAGAACTTCATAATAATTGTAAAAGTGACTTCGAGAAAGTTTGTGACTATCTTCGTAATAAGATTCGTTCTTGGTTAAATTAATCCATTAAAGTTGTTATAAGTATTGGATCACCATCTGTTGCTAGAACTGTATGTTCAAAATGCGCAGATGGTTTTCTGTCTTTAGTAACAACTCCCCATTTATCATCTTCAACAAAGACTTCGTCGCCACCAAGGTTTAACATCGGCTCAATTGCGATAACGGTATTTGGTTTGATTAGAGTTTGGTCACCAACTCTGTAGTTGAATAAGAATGGGTCTTCATGCATTTCGTGACCAACGCCGTGCCCGCCGTATTGACGAACAATGCCTAATTTGTAACTGTTAGCTACATCTTCTATCGCGCCTGAAATATCATCAAGAACATTCCCTGCTCTCATTTTAGAAATACCTGCAAATAGAGCTTCTTCCGTTGCTTTCATAAGCATTTGCTTTTCTTCTGAAATTTTGCCTACAGCATAAGACCAAGCGCTGTCACCAACCATGCCACCATAAGTTGCACCGACATCTATAGCGATTATATCGCCTTCTTTAAGAATTTCTGTTTCTGACGGAATCCCGTGAACGACTTTTTCGTTAATTGAAGTACAAATGCAAGCCGGAAAACCAGCGTAACCAAGAAAAGTTGGGATAGCTTTATTTTCTTTAATAACTTTCATTGCTATGTTGTCTAATTCTTTGGTTGAAATACCGGGTTCAACAACTTCTTTCATTTTTTTATGAACAAGAGCAACAATGTGTCCTGCATGTCGCATTCTTTTAATTTCATCACGAGATTTTTTGTTAATCATAAATTCCTCAATCCTTTTTCCTTAATTCTATGATTAAGACAGTATAATTTCAAGAAAAAATCTTAACTTGGTAATAAAAATTTTATAAATGTAAAGTTATGTAAAGAAACTGATAAGTTGTGAAATTTGATAAAACAATAAAACTTTATATATATGTAAACACTTTGTAAGGATTAAGATTATGCTAACATTTAAATCATCAGAAGAATCAACATCAACATGTTTTAAGTTTATCGGAGCAAATTCTACTCCTAGTACAACTCATTTAATTTCAAATAATACATCATTAATATCAGATAACACATCATTAATTTCACCATCAGTATCATCAGATGGAACTGATAGTTGTAGTTTTTATTCCGGTCCATCTGATGCAACTATTATGGCATTTGGTGAAGGTTGTGGTTCGATTGCATCAGCTTCTGTTGGTGAATCTTGCGGTTCTATCGCATATTCAGGTGGCGGCGAGTCTTGTGGCTCAGTAGCTTCTGTTTCTGTTTCAACAGGAAGTAGCTTCTCTGGTGGTGGATGCAGTTATTCTTGCTAATCAACAACTAAATAATAAATTGCCGACTTTATAAAAAGTCGGTTTTTTCTATTTTTATTATTTACGATGCTTTTTTACTCTTACGCCTTCAACTTCGTGAACATCTTCGGTTACAAGGAATGCTCTGGGATCAATGGAATGTACGAGTTCTTTTAATTTTGCCATTTCAAATTTACTTACAACGCAATAAGTTTGAATTTTTTCTTGTTTGGAATAGCCACCCATTGCTTTCATATAAGTTACACTTACATCAAGTTCCTTCATAATGGCATTACCAATTTCTTTATAATATTCTGAAAAAATTCTAACAGATTTTGCTTTGTCCAAACCTTCAAGCACGGAATCTATAACTTTTGAAGCTATATAATAAGTCAAAATTGAATAAAGCGCTCTATCCCAACCATATAAAAATCCTGCACCCATATAAATAAATAGGTTAATGAACATTAAAAGTTCGCCGACTGAAATTATTTTTAATTTTTTTGCAAGGTTTATAGAAACCATTTCGGTACCATCTAAAGATGCGTTGTTTCTTAAAATTAAACCTACTCCAAAGCCTAAAATAATACCGCCAAAAACAGTAGCTAATAACAAATCATTTGTAGCTTGTTTTCCATGTAAAACGTTAGTTGCGACAGCTAGCATTGCAGTAGCAAAAAAAGTTTGGAAAACAAATTTTTTACCAAGAGTTTTTAATGCCATTAAGATAAAAGGAATGTTAATACAAAAAATCAGTAAACCTAAATTCCATTTGGTTAAATATGAAACCATCATGGATATACCGATTACGCCTCCGTCAATAATCTTGTTTGGTAAAAGAAACATTTCCAAACCGACAGCAACAATAAAGCACCCAAGAGTTAAGAAAAACGCTTTTGCTACGTATTCTCTAACCAGTTCGCCTTTTGTTTTCTTTTTTATCTCAGGTTTTTTCTTCCCGAAAAGCATACCTTATTCTTTTCCCTTTAAAATATCAAAAATATTTTTGTGTTTATTTTCAGCCAAATCTTTTGGCTTTATTCCCAAAATTGATTCCAAGTCTGTTTTAAGAGTCGTTAAATCATCGTATTTCTTAAGAATTCCATCCATACATACAGAAACATCACCGGTTTCTTCAGAAACAACCAGACAAGCCGCATCAGAAACTTCTGACATACCAATTGCCGCTCTATGGCGCGTTCCATATCTCCAGCTTAATTTAGGATCTTCCGTTAAAGGAAGAAGTACACCTGCAGAGTGAATTTTATTGTTTTCAATTACCATTGCACCATCGTGTAATGGTGTATTCGGATGGAAAATTGTCAAAATCAATTCGGTCGAAATTAAAGCATCAAGCTTTGTTCCCACATCATTATAAACTCCGGTATTCATTCCTTTTTGGAAAACCATCAATGCACCGGTTTTTGTTTTTGTTAAATATTTTACTGCTTCAATAATTTCTTTAATTACATCAACATCATTTTCTGTTGCTTTTGCAAAAGAGCCCGGAGTGAAAAACGCTTTTCTTATAAACCCAGGTTGTCCAAGATAGCCCAAAAATCTTCTTAATTCCGGTTGGAAAATTACAATCAAACTCAAAGATATCAAAGTTACGAGTGATTTTAAGAAAACGCCTAAAATTCTTAAATCTATAAGAATAAGAATTTCACTCAAAATCCAAGCAAAAATCAGAATAAAAAGTCCTTTTACAAGTTTTTCTGATTGAGTATCTTTGATAAATTTTTGATAAAAGACAAATAGAATTACAACAATGAGTCCGATTTCCAAAACATTTATCCAATTCAACGACCATTGAAGTGGACTCAAAATATCTTGAACTAAGGAAATTAGTGCATCTGTCATATTATCTCAACCTATCGGGAATGTTATCTTTAGAGATTAAATCCTCTAACACCTCTCTATATACTATAATATCAGAATGTGAATTATTTACAAGTACCATAGCCGGTTTTTCTACACGATTATAATTGCTTGCCATAGAATAATTATAAGCGCCGGTATTATATACGCAAAGAATATCTCCGCTTTCCAATTTAGGAAGTTCAATTTCGTTAATCAATATATCTCCGCTTTCGCAAAAACGTCCTGCTATTGTAACTTTTTCTAAATTCTCAGATGTCGGTTTATTTGCCACTTGTGCAATATATTCTGCTTGATACATACTAGGACGCGGATTGTCAGCCATTCCACCATCCACAGCAACGTATTTGCGTCCATTAGGAACTTGTTTTGAACTTCCTACTGTATAAAGTGTTACACCGCTTGTAGAAATAATGCTTCTTCCCGGCTCAATATAAATTGTAGGAATTTCAACTGAGTATTTATGCATAGCATCGGTAACAACCAAAGCTAAAGCTTCAACGTCAGGAGGATTATCAGCGTTTGTGTACTTAACTCCCAAACCACCGCCTATATTCATTTCATCCAAAATTAAACCGAATTTTTCTTTAATTCGCGCAATTTCCTTAACTAAAATTTCTACTTCGTCGTAATAGCATTGCGTTTCAAAAATTTGTGAACCGATATGAGCGTGCAAACCGCGTAATATTAGATTTGTATATTTTTCTTGAATAAGAGTAATTATTTCATCAATTTGTGTTAAATCAAATCCGAATTTTGAATCAATTTGACCTGTTTGAATGTAATCGTGCGTATGACATTCTATACCCGGAGTTATTCTAAGCAAAATATCGACTTTTGTGCATTTTTCTTCCGCGATTTTATTTAACAACTCTGCTTCATAGAAATTATCAACAGAAAAACGTCCGACTTTGCAATCAAGCGCAAGTTCAATTTCTCTTCTAGTCTTGTTATTACCGTTAAACAGAACTTTTGACATATCGGCACCGGCTTTAAATACGGTATAAATTTCTCCGGCAGACACAGTGTCGAATCCAAAACCTTCTCTTGCTAGAATTTTAGCGATTGCAGATGTACAAAGAGCTTTTGATGCGTACATCATTTTGATGTTGGAGTAATTTTTAAAAGCTTTTTTGTAGTCTTGACAAATTCCGCGCAAAGTTGCTTCGTCTATAACATAGAGCGGTGTTCCATGTTTTTTTGCTAATTCCACAGTATCACAACCACCTATGTATATATGTTCTTTTTCTTCTAGTGTAATGGGTTTTATTGATTGATTTATGCTCATAAAAAATCCTCTTATTGTATCCTTTTTTATATTTTAGCAAAAACAATGAATGTTTTGAATTTTTATATGCATTAAAAAATTAGAAATGTGTATGAAATAAATTTTGACTTTTATTTTTGCAAAAGTATATAATAGTATAAGTTGAGAGGATTGAGTATGAAAAAGCTATTTAGTTTCTTAATATTAATGGGGTTATCGTTTGCACCTGCTTTATCAAAAACTTATGAGCCGGTTCCTTCAAACGTAAAATTACCGTCAAAATATACGCAAGATTATATAAACAGCATCTCAGAGGAATATAAAGATGTTTCTAATGAACAAATTTTCCATGTAGCATTAGATATGCTAAAAGATACATCTGGAGAGTTTTCAAGAAAAGCTTTGTTAGGCTATAACGTTACTCAAATGCCAGTAAAAGTGATGTTTAAAGATTTGTCTGAAATTAATGAAGCGTATGCAACTTTTGACGCTGTGGGTTGGAAGAAAAAGGGCAAATTATACGTTTATATTAACCCTAAACACGAATACGCGCCACCTGGGGCGTTAGCAGCTTTGCTTGCGCATGAAGCATTACATCAAGATGAATATAATTCATTGAGTGAAGAAACTTACGCGTGGACAATGGAAGCGATTGTGTGGACTGAAATTTTAAAGCGCTATCCTGAATCAAATAATTTGGAATCCGCGCTTGTAACTAGAGAAAATGTTTTAAAACAATTGTTAGAAAAAGGAAATTACACTAATAAATATATAAAGAAAACTGTTTTTGCAAATGAAGGTTACAAGAATTTACCGCTAACTTCTCCTGGGTTTAATAACAATTAAGAAATATTAAGTGTATTTTATACTATTTATAAAATAGCTCAAAAGTATTATTGTTATTTATATACAACCCTCTTGAGAATGTATTAAGTGTATGTTATAATAATAGTAGAAAGAATAAATATTTTTTCAATACTGTTTAATAAACAGAGAAAGGAATGGTAAATTAAAAAAGTTTTCTGCAAGTAATGAAATTTACCCCCGAAAGAGTGTTATAGCCCCACACCACTCTCAAATAAAAAAGGTATCCTGTAACTTAAAAACAAATGGTGAAAGCGATGGATACGATATTAGTAAACAGATTACAACGTCCCCAATTGGAGAAAACTGCAACGAGCGCAGCAGGAATTGGTATTGCGATATGCTTGATGCTCTCTCAGAATTTACTAATATCTGCCAAAGATATTCGAGTAGAAAACTTAACAGGAATTTCACCAAGTCTGAATTATATTCAAGAAAGACAGCAAGAACAAGAAATTGTATTTGAACAAGAAATTTCAAACAAGTATAGGAATTCAAAAATAGTTAGTGTTGAGAAAGGTGTTAAACATGTCAGAATGATAAGATTTTATAATAATAAACCCGTCAGAATTAATATAGTTGAACTGTCAAAGGGTGTAAACGAAGATCTGGTTGTAGAACCTGCAATTGCGTCAGAGACTTTAGCTTCAAGAACAAAAATAACAAATATAGCAAATAGAGAAAACGCAATAGTAGCTATAAATGGAGGGTATTTTAAACCTCAAACGGGAGTTCCTCTTGGTACTTTGATGATAAATAAAAAAGTTTACACAGGTCCAATTTATGACAGAGTGGCTATGGGAATTTTCGATAACGGATTTGATATGGCTAGAGTTCAACTTAGAGCTCAAGTGGAAACAAATAAAGGAGGGTTAAAAATTGATAATATCAATCAGCCTAGAATGTTGTCAACTCATACAATCGTTTATACGCCGGATTGGGGCGAGTATTCTCCGTCTTGTCCAAAGTATGGGATGCAGATAGTTGTCGAAAATGGTAAAGCAATAAGAGTATCTTATGGCGCAAATAGAATCCCTCAAAATGGATTTGTTATAGTTGGAGCAGAAAAGAATTTAAATAGTATCAAGGATGCAAAAAGATACAAACTGAACATTAAAATTAACCCTGAGTGGAAAGATGTTAACCATATCATAAGTGGCGGACCGTATTTGATAAAAAACGGTGATATCTATGTTGATATGACCGCACAAAAGCTTGGCTCAATTGGTGGTAGAAATCCAAGAACTGCAATCGGATATACAAGAGATAACCATCTAATTATGTTAACAGCTGATGGAAGGGAAGGTTCATCAATAGGCTTAACGCTTGTAGAACTTGCAAATTTGATGAAAGAACTTGGTTGTGTAAATGCGATGAACTTAGATGGTGGCGGTTCAACGGTAATGTACGTAAAAGGACAAGTTGTCAACAAACCGCCTGTACAAGGCGGCATCCCTCTTTCTCACACCTTAACGGTAAGAAAGATAAGCTAAAATTACATTCCATAATACATTAAATCCCCTATGGAAGTAAAAACTACCCCTTTTCGAAAATTCGAAAAGGGGTTTGAGTTTGTATGGATTGTAGATTTTCTAAAAATTTAATTAGTAGAATTTCTTAAAATATTAGTAGCTTGGGTAATGTACTCTTAATTATGCTTATTATTTAATTAAGATGTAGAAAGCTTTGAGGCGTAAGCTGATAGGAGGATAGAATATATGACAGCCGTTGTAGATACTGAGAAACAAACTATTAGTGTTATTATCATAGAGGATTTTAAGTTAACTCGTGTTGGACTTAGATGTGCTCTTAATTCAAATCAAGATATTAAAGTCGTAGCAGAAAGTGATAATGCAACTGAAGGTTTGGAGTTAATTAGAAAACATGTTCCAGATGTTGTTCTTATGGATTTAGGGCTCGCTGGCATGAATGGTATAGAAGCGACTGTAAAAGTTATTGAAATGAATAAAGAATTTAAAAATAAAGAGGTAAAAGTTATTGCATTGACCTCTCATGACCGTGAAGAGGAGGTTATTGCGGCTTTATCTTCTGGTGCAATGGCTTATTGTTTAAAAGATATTGATCCCTCAAAATTAGCAGATGTTATTCGTGATGTTAAGGAGGGTGTTTGTTGGTTAGATCCGCTCATTGCAAGAAAGGCTTTGAATGCGTTTCCTAAACAAGAAGCTTTAGGTATTTTGAAAGATAAATCTAATGATTCTGCAAGAATACCATTGACAGATAGGGAATTTGAGGTGTTAAGACATTTGGTTGAGGGCAAAAGTAATACTGAAATAGCAAAAGAATTGATAGTTAGTGTGCATACCGCAAAAGCGCACGTATGCTCAATTTTACAAAAAATGTGTGTGAATGATAGGGTTCAAGCTGCAGTAAAAGCTGTTAAAGAAGGCTTGGTTTAGTTTAGTGTTATTTTGATAATGAGCCGGTACTTTTAAGTATCGGCTTTTGTTTTGAATTTTTTTAAATTAACTATAAAAACTTACCGGTTTTAGAGGCTTTACAAGATTTGATTTTATCCGGTGTTCCAGAAAAAATGATTTCACCTCCATATTCACCGCCTTCTGGCCCCATGTCAATTATATAATCAGCGTTTTTGATGACATCTAAATCGTGTTCTATCACAACAACAGTAGCACCGTTTTCAATCAGAGTTTGAAACACGCCTAATAATGTTTGCACATCCTGTGGGTGCAAGCCAATTGTAGGTTCGTCAAACACAAAAACTGCATCATTTTGAGCCTTTCGCATTTCACTCGCCAGTTTTAGCCTTTGAGCTTCACCACCTGAAAGACTTGGCGTTGCTTCTCCTAGCGTTAAATATCCAAGTCCCAAATCTTTTAAAATTTGCAATCTGGCTTGAACGAGTTTTAAGTCCTTGCAAGCTTCTAGCGCCGTATTTACGTCCATTGCCATAATTTCCGGTAATGAATAATTGTTATATTTAACGCTTTCAGCTTCTTTTGCATACCTAGAACCACTGCATTCCGGACAAGGAATTTCTACGTCAGGTAAAAATTGAACATCCAGATTAATAATTCCGGTACCGTCACAAAGCGGACAGCGCAGCATTCCTGTGTTATAGGAAAAATCTCCGGCTTTATATTTATATCCTTTGTTTTTAGAAATTTTTGCAAAAGTTTTTCTCAACTCATCATGGATATTCGCGTAAGTTGCAACTGTTGAGCGCACATTTATCCCAATTGGGGTGGCGTCAATCAACTTAACTTGCTTTATGCCATCAGCTTCAACTGTTTTTACATGCTCTGGCATTTTATAATTTTTTACAATAGAATCGATTGCAGGAACAAGACTCTCTAATACCATTGTCGTTTTGCCGGAACCGGAAACTCCTGTTACAACCGTCAATCTTCCTTTTGGTATGTCAACAACAAGTGGTTTTACTGTATGAATAGCGCTTGTTTCAAGGTGAATTTTGCCAAAATCGAAAATCTCATTTTTGTCCAAAGTCTTTCTTATTATTGTATTATTTTTACCGGAGAGAAATCCTCCAATAATCGATTTATCGTTGTATTCGATATCTTTAATGGTTCCTTCTGCAATTAAATAACCACCATTTATGCCTGCTTTCGGTCCCATTTCTATAATCCAATCAGCTTCATCTAAAATTTGTATGTCGTGGTCTACTAAAATTATAGAATTTCCATCATCTAATAAATCATGTAAAACGCCTTTTAGACCAATTATGTTGGCTGGATGCAAACCGATAGAAGGTTCATCAAGAACATATAGCACGCCGGTGGTTCTGTTTCTAACGGCACGTGCAAGTTGCATTCTTTGTCTTTCGCCCGTAGAAAGAGTTGATGCTGCTCTGTCGAGTGTTAAATATCCTAATCCTAAGTCCATAAGGCGTTTTGCAACAGCCTGAAAAGAGTCGCAAATACTTTTTGCCATAGGTTGCATATTATCAGGTAGAGAATCTGGTACTTTGTCTACCCATTTAACTAATTCAGAAAGCGACATTTTACAAGCTTCATCTAAACTGATACCCATTATTTTGGGCGTTCTGGCTTTTTTAGATAAACGTGTGCCATTGCAATCAGGACAAACATTTTGCTTTAAAAATTTTTCAACGCGTTTCATGCTTTTTTCGTCTTTAACTTTAGCAAGCGCATTTTCTACGGTGTAAGTCGCATTGTAATATGTAAAATCCAACTCTCCGGCTTGGTTTGTATTTTTAGCTTTATAAAAAATATGCTTCTTCTCTGCCGGCCCATTGTAGACAATATCTTTTTCTTTTTCTGTCAAATCCTTGAAAGGAATATTCGTACGCACTCCCATTTCTCTACAAACATCAGTCATTAAAGACCACATTAGTGTTCCCCAAGGTACTACAGCGCCTTCGTCAATTGTTAGATTTTCATCCGGAACGAGAGTCGATCTATCAACTGTGCGTACAATTCCTGTGCCGCCACAAGTTTCACAAGCGCCTTGCGAATTAAAAGCCAGTTCTTCCGCTGATGGTGCGTAAAAATGCGCGTTACATTCCGGACAAACCAATTCTTCTTCCGCCGCAACAGCTAGCGTTGGATTTAAATAATGACCATTTGGACAACGATGAGAAGCCAGTCTTGAAAACATTAATCTTAAGCTATTAAGTAATTCAGTCCCTGTTCCAAATGTACTTCTAACTCCTGGTACCGCCGGACGTTGGTGCAAGGCTAAAGCTGCCGGAACATATAATACTTCGTCTACCAAAGCTTTTTCAGCTTGAGTCATTCGTCTTCTTGTATAAGTAGAAAGTGCTTCTAAATATCGCCTAGAGCCTTCTGAATATAGAACTCCAAGTGCAAGTGAAGATTTACCTGAACCTGAAACGCCGGCAATTCCAACAATTTTATTTAGCGGAATATCAACATCAATGTTTTTTAGATTATGTACTTTTGCGCCGCGAACTTTGATTGCATTAATTTTTGACATAAGATTCTCTCCTGATAATAAAACATCCCAACACACAAAAATGCATTGGGATGTTTAGTTATGATATGCTTTTATTAGCAAAGAGCACAAGAACTATCTAGTGACTTTTTTAAAGCATCAACCTTGTCTAATTGTTCCCAAGGAAGATTTAAGTCTGTACGTCCTAAGTGACCGTAAGCAGCTAATTTTTGATAGAATTTACCGCCATTTTTAGCAGGCAAGTTTCTCAAATCAAAGTTCGAAATAATTGCAGCCGGTCTTAGGTCAAAGTTAGCTCTTACTAATTCAGAAATTTCGTCATCAGAAATTTTACCTGTACCGAATGTATCAACGAAAATTGAAATAGGTTCTGCTACACCAATAGCGTAAGCCAATTCAATTTCACATTTTTCAGCAAGTCCAGCAGCTACAATGTTTTTCGCAACATATCTTGAAGCATAAGCAGCTGATCTGTCAACCTTCGTTGGATCTTTTCCTGAGAAAGCGCCGCCACCGTGACGAGAATAACCACCGTATGTATCTACGATAATTTTTCTGCCGGTTAAACCTGAATCGCCTTGAGGACCACCAACTACAAATCTACCTGATGGGTTGATTAAAATAATTGTTTCACTATCAAGTTTAATAGATTCTGTTTCAAATACATAATCAATTACGCATCTTTTTAAATCATTTCTAATAATTTCTTGAACTTTTGAGTTATCACTAATTCCGTTAATTTCTGCTGCGTGTTGAGTAGAAAGTAAAACTGTGTGAATTCTTGATGGCTTGCCATCAACATATTCAACTGTAACTTGTGATTTACCATCCGGTCTTAAGTATTTTAAGATACCTTCTTTTCTAACTTGAGCCAATCTGTAAGACAATTTGTGAGCCAAGCTGATTGGAAGTGGCATAAGTTCAGGTGTTTCGTTGCAAGCGTATCCAAACATAATACCTTGGTCACCTGCACCGATGTTTTCTGTTTCTGATTTAGAAGTATCAGCGTTTTCACTTCTGCTTTCCAAAGCTTTGTTTACACCGCCTGCGATATCTACTGATTGTTCGTCAATGCTTGTTAAAACTGCGCAAGTATCGCAATCAAAACCGCCGCCTGCTTGTCCTTCGTAACCGATATTTCTAACGGTATTTCTAACTACTTGCGGAATATCTACATAACAATTTGATGTGATTTCACCACAAACAAGAACCATACCTGTAGTAGCAGTAGTTTCTGCAGCTACTCTGGATTGAGGGTCTTTTGTTAAAAATTCATCTAATATTGCGTCTGAAATTTGATCGCAAACTTTGTCAGGGTGTCCTTCTGTAACTGATTCAGAAGTGAACAAAAATTTTTTTGATGTCATCTTTTTTTCTCCTTAATTTATATTACTCCGGTAAGGTTTTTAATTCCGACCCGGTCACATTAGCTACATTCTAGTATGAAGGTCAAGAAAAATCAAGAAAATGAAATGTTTTTACTTAACATAACGCAAAGAAAAAATGATTTTTTATTTAACAAAGAAAAAGCCTCTTTTGTAGAGAGGCGAGGGGAATATTTAAGTTAATAGGTATACACTTCACATTGTTTTTCACACTTTAAGCTTTTAGAGTTAAATTAAATCTTTTATCCGAGTCCGAACTTAGGAGCATTATCTCGAGCTTCTTCGCTAGCTAGTTGTTTAACTGATTGAAGATCTGCACGTTTCATTGCTAATCTTTGTTCTATAGAGTTTAGTTCTAACTGAATTTCTTTTTCTTTTTCGTTTAAAATTTCCATTTCTTGTTGTTTTAGTGCTTTCATTGATTCTTCTTTAAATTTGGAGAATGCACTCATTTCCATTTGATACTGAGTAAGTGCATTTCCCGTCCAAGGAACCATACCTCCCATTTTCATCATTTGCAAGTTTTGCATTGCACTCATTGAACTTGCTTGGTTAGAAAACTGAGCAAACATTGCGGCTCTTGGTAAAAGTTCAGCAGACATACCGGCTATATTTGACATTGTAATGGTAGATGAACCTCCCAACATACCTGCATACTTTTGATAGTTTGAAAGTTTGTTGCGGGTTTGCATAGCCTGCATTTCAAGAGCATTTATTTCGCGTGTTAATCTCTGGACTTGCCAGAATGCCATTAACATAGTAAACCTACCTAACTTTATTCTAACCTTTTAACCTTACATTAATATAAAGTATTTTACTTTGTAAAAATTGCCTTTTTCTTTTACTTTTGTTAAGATTTGTAAAGATGAGTTTGAAGGAGAATAAATATGATAAAAGACAGATTAGAACATGCATCAAGTTATTATGGAATTTCTGAGAATTTAAAAAAAGGTTTTGAATGGCTAAAAAATAATGACATGCAAAATATAATGGACGGAAAGTATGTTATTGACGGTGATAAGTTATTTGCGAATGTACAAAGTTATAATACAAAAGAGGATGCTCCTTTTGAAGGACATAGGAAGTATATTGATATTCAATATATGATAAAAGGAGTTGAAAAAATAGGTGTTGTAGATTATAAAAATTGTTCTACAATCGAAAATTATAATGAAGAAAAAGATATTGAGTTTTTAAAAATAAATGTAGAGCCCAATTATCAAACATTAAAAGAAGGTGATTTTTTAGTGTTTTTCCCTCAAGATGCTCATCAACCAGCATTAGATTTTAAAGAAAAGCTGTTTGTTAAAAAAGTTATAGTAAAAGTGGCTATATAAGAAAAGAGGAAGCGGTTTGAAACGAAGTTTTAAACCGCTTCTAAAGTAAATTTTGTTATAATGAATTATGCGGCAAAAATGTTTTTTGCTTTTTTATCAATTTTGAATTCAAATAATTCATTATATTTTTGTTCGGAAGCTTCATTGTTGACTGTAGCAATATTCCAAAGTTCGCCAAATTGTGGTATTTTTTTTGTTTTTACGTTTTTGTGAGCTTTTAAGTATTTAAGAGTTTCTTTAAGAGAATTGTTAAGGCTAATTTGTGTAGAAGCTTTTAATATATTAAGTTGTGGATTTACGTATTGTTCTTTTAGTAATTTGTCACCTTCAAACAATGTTTTTTCAATAATTTTTTGTGTAGCATCTGGAGTCGCACCACTTTTATTTAAAATATTTTTAGCAGTGTTTCTTAGCATATCTCTGTTTTCATATTGAAAAGAATAGTCTATAGATAAATTTAATCCCATAATCCCAGTCCTTATTGTTTTTCCCTTGTAACATGTATATCGGCATGTATTTTTAAAACTTTAGCTTTTTTGATAAAATCTTTACAAAAATTTACAAAAAAGTTAAAAAAAATAGCTAAATTCCCTATAGACAACATTGAAATAAACAATATACAATTAAATCAAGGTTTGGTACAGAGAATATATGGAGGCGACGTGGTTTATTTAACGGATAGAGAGAAAGAGGTAGTGGCTTTAATGGAATTAGGACTTAATAATAGACAGATTGCTCAAAGACTTGGAATATCATCCCATACTGCAAAATCACATGTCGCAAATATATTGTGTAAATTAGAGGTTAAAAATAGGGTTTTAGCCGTTGTTAAAATTATACAACTTAGAAGACAAAAGGCTGCAGAAGAATCAGGTGTTTTAGAATGTGTTGAAAAGGATGATAATTTAGATGAAAATTAACTTCTGTATAACTTTGTGTTAGACTAATTTTATGAGTGGAAATTACGTACCGTTATACAGAAAATATCGTCCGCAAACTTTGGATAAACTTGTAGGTCAGGAGCATATTAAAAAGACTCTTACAAGTGCAATTGAGCTTGGAAAAATTGCGCACGCATTTCTGTTTACAGGTCCGCGTGGTACAGGTAAAACTTCCACTGCAAGAATTTTAGCAAAATCTTTGAACTGCAAAAATGGTCCTACAATTCATCCTTGCGGAGAATGTGAAAGTTGTTTGGATATTATGAATTCTGTCCCTATGGATGTTATTGAGATTGACGCCGCAAGTAACAGAAAAGTTGAAGATACTCAGAGTATTTTGGAAAAAATTCAATATGTTCCAGTGCATGGCAAGTATAAAATTTATATTATCGACGAAGTTCACATGTTGACTAACCACGCGTTTAATGCTTTGTTGAAAACGTTGGAAGAACCGCCCGAAAATGTTATTTTTATTCTTGCAACAACAGAAGTTCATAAAGTTCTTGATACAATCAAGAGCCGTTGTCAAAGATTTGATTTCAGAAGAATTACAACCGATGATATTGTTAAACATTTGAGATATATTTCTGATGAAGAAAAAATAAATATTTCTGATGATGCTTTATTTACGATTGCGAAAAATTCCGCCGGTGGTATGCGTGACAGTATTTCTCTTTTAGATCAATTAAGCTTGCTTGGTGTTTCAAAAGAAATTACTTCGGAAGACGTTAACGCTGTGCTTGGTAGAATTTCGTTTGATGTTTTAAATAAATTGAGTGATAAAATAATTTCCTCTTCACCAAACGAAGCGATTGAAATTCTGAATGATATTTATAATTCAGGTAATGAGCCTTTGCAAATTCTTACAAACTTATCTGAATATTTTAAAAATTTGCTTATAGTGAAAAATTGTAAGCCTGATTTGTTGAGCGAACTTACCGGACTTAATGAAGCTCAAATTGCAGAACTTGTAAAACAAAAAGAGTCTTTAGAAACTCAACAAATAGTCTTTTTGCTTGAGAGAATTACATATTATATAAAAGAAGTGAAACTTGCTTCTAATCAGCATTTGTGGTTAGAGGTTGGAATGATTGATTTGGCTAATATGAGTGAAAACTCTACGCTTTTGGATTTACAAAATAGAGTTAAAGCTCTTGAAGGTGGAAATTTCACGCCTGCGCTTCGTCCTCAGTCTGTAGTGCATGTAACTCGTCCTGCACCGATTCCTGTTCAGGAAGTTAAACAGCAAGTTAGTCAAACTCAAGTAACGCAGTCTGCTTCTGCTCAAACTGTTCAGCAAGAAGCTCCAAGAGTTGTTGAACAATCGCAACAAGAAGATTTTACACCGCCTCCTATGTCGCAAAAATCTGACGGTAATGATATTCAGAGTTTGTGGAAGGCTTTGTTATTGAATGTAAAAAGTCCTTCAACAAAGGCTTTATTAAATTTAGCAACTCCGGTTAAAATTGCTCCTGATGGAGTTATTATTACCTTTAAGAATGAAAAACTTGTTGCGCAGATTAATGATACTAACAAAAAGCAAATGCTTGTTGAAGCTGCCGGTTTGATGTTTAATGCTGATGTTTCTGTAATGGTAAGACTTCCTCAAGGCGGAGATAGCGAAGTTATGGCAGAATCAGTAAAAAAAAACTTTAAAATAGTTACGTCGCAACAAAAAACACAGCCAGAAACTAAACATCAAAAAGAAAAGTCAGAAATTGTATTAAAAACATCAGAATCTAAAAAAGAAGAACGAATTGTTTCACAAAAAATAATAGAACATGATGGTGAAAGTATTTTAAAGACAGAAAATGAAAAAAAACGTTTGGAATCCGACCAAGAAAAGATGGTTTTAGAGTTATTTGATGGAAAGTATATAGAATAAATTAAAATATATGTTTACATTTTGTTACAAAAACGCAATTTTATTAACTGATTTAACTTTATATAGATAAGTGTAGTAAATGAAGGTGTTTAATTATGGCAATGAATATTGGTGGTGGTTATCCAATGATGGGTGGCATGAATTCTATGACGAGTTATAACATGCCAATGATGGGAAGCGTTCCTCAAAATGTTATAATGAAGTATGGTTGTGAGGATTGCTTTAGAAAAGAACCATATCCTTGTGAATTTCCAAAGCCTTATATGCGAATGCCACAAGATTTTAGAAAACAATCTTTTTGGCAACGATTGATGCATAATATTTTTGGTGAATAAATTTTTAGCAAAAAAAATTTTTAGTTGTTTTATAATAGCTAATAGGAAAGATTTTTAATGAAAATTATTTCATCGTTTTATACACAAAATATATTTCAGACAAAAAATAATAGAGCGCAATCTGTTAATAATTATCAGACGCCTGTTATAAAGTCTTTAGCGTGTGATATGGTTTCATTTGGAAGAACCGCTGGAAATGCAGAAAGCTTGAGAGCGTTAATGTCATACAAAATTCCAGATATGTATTCTGGAAAAATTGTTATTGATCCTGCTGTTGTAAAACAATTGTTTGAGCGTGATGTTTTTTCAAGTTCTATTAAAAATATAGTGAAAGTATTACAGCCATTAGAGAGTAGTTTGCATAATGTAGAAAAAGAAGTTTTTTCTTTGATTAAGTTACGTGCAAAACAAAATCCGGATAAAAAATTACATGAAGTTATGAAAGAATTGGCTGTTTCTTATGAAGTAAAATTATTAAAGAAACAGCAACCAATATTTGATAGGCTTAATGTGTTGTCAAAGGGTTTGCCTCCTGAACAGAAAGAACAATTTGATAAATTAATGGAAATTGCCAATAAAAAGATTACAAAAACACGGATAAATTTACCTTTTAGTGCAAAAGAATTTAGGTATAAATTAGGAAGAATTTCTGATGAAATTTCTGCAAAAGAAAATAAAGAAGAATTTGATGCAATAAAACGAATTATACGATTAGCACAACAAATTCCGGAAAATACTAAAGCAGATATTTCTAATGATTTAATTACTTCTAAAGCAAAGAAAAATAAAAAAGTTAAAAGCTTAAAGGCAATTTCCAGACGTAGAAGTGAAGCGTTGAATAAAATTGAGAGTGTTCAGATGTCTTCACCTCTTAAAAATAATGAAGAATTAAAAAATCTAATGGCGCAGACTCGTTCTAAGATTTTTAATATTCCTGTCGTGTCCAATTTTAATAGAAAAACATTCATATATGAGTTACAAAAAATAACGTCTAAATTGGAAAATAAAACCTTGGCAAATGAAATGATAAGAGTTGCAACAGAACTTCCAAAATCAAGGCAGGATGTTTCTGCATTCATTGTTAAAGCAGCGAATACTTCTTCTGAAAAAATAGGGTATGATTTAATTGTAGGCTCTGTAGGATGTATTGAACATCTTATTCCATTTGCAAAAAAGGGTAAAGATTCTCTTGAAAATTATGCTATAACTACAGCATATTTTAATAGTGAGCGAGGCAGTCGTTCTATGATTCAACAGTTGGCACTTCATCCTGAAACATATAAAAACTGTCAAAAACAAGTTGATAGACTTATAAATTTATATAATAACGGAGTTTTTGAAAAAGTGGGTTTGACTAAATGGTATATTATTAATTTAGCAAAAAGAATGTATAGATTATCGCCACCGGATAATAAGCTCTTGATTGATTTAAGTCGATTAAAGGATTAAAAATAAAGTGTTAATTAAATGAAAACCCTAAAACAAGATTTTGAGAATGCTCGTTTCAGGGTTTTTCTATTTGTGTTTTTTGTTAATTAATTATTTGGTTTCTTTTTTATTTTCCTTAGCTGTAGGAATTTTTATTGCTCTTTTGGGGTTATAACTTTCATTTAAGTATTCGACTTTTGCGTTTTTCATCAAACCATCTGTTAGTTTTTTAAGAACTTCTATTTGCTTTTGTGTTTCTAAATAAAATTTGATTTCATCTTTAACTTTAACAAACGGAGTTGTTCCAGCTTCCATTCTATCTGTAACCTTTATGATATGGTAGCCATAAGGTGATTTTACTAATGTTTCGCTTACGGTGTTAGGTTTCATAGAAAAAGCAGCTTTTGAAAATTCCGGAACCATTGCTTCTTTAGTGAAGAAGCCTAATTCGCCGCCACGTTCTGCACTAGTTTTATCATCAGAATTCTTTTCAGCAATTTTTGCAAAATCATCAGGGTTTTGTTTTACTTGTGCTAAAACTGATTCTGCTTTGATTTTTGCTTGTTCAGTTTGTTCCTCAACTTTTTTGTTTAATTCTTCCGGTGTGATATTAGGATTTTTAGCTTTAAGCTGTTGAATTAATTCTATAGTATTCGCGGAAATTAAAATATGTGATGCTCTAACTTGTTCTCCATGTGTAAATTCTGATTTATGAGTGTCATAGTATTTTTTTGCGTCACCATCTGTAATATTGATTTTATCTATAGAATTTACTAACTTTTTAATCTTAATTTGTGTTTTTAAATCTTCCATAAATTGGTCATTAGAAACACCTCTTTGCTTAAGTAATTTGTTTAATTCTTCTTTAGAGCCGACTTTGTCAATAATTGTTTTTAACTCATTTTGTACATCATCTTGAGTAGCTGTAATTCCACGCTTAGCGATTTCTTCATCAAGAAGTGACTTTACGATAAGTTCGTTAACAATTTTGTCTTTAAAAATACCAAACATAGGATTGTCATCTGATTTTTGGAAGTTTTTAGCACCGCCAAAAGCCTTTAAAAATGATTGGTCAACACTTTTATCAAAAGCCTTATCAAATTCAGCTTGTGTGATAACGGTATTATTAACTTTTACAATGCCTTCTGATTTGTGCATCAGTGTGCAGCCAGAAAACAATACAGTAGATAAAGCTAAACACGTTAATAATTTTTTCATTTATATACTCCTTCTTTTACCCCTTCTTTAAACGTTAAGCAAATCAACTAACTATCCTATAATAAAACAAATTCACAAGAATGTTAAATATAATTTACTCTTCTTAATATATTTATTATGCTTTAGAAATATGTTAATATGTTCGTATGGAAGGTGTTAATCAAGAGTATTTAAACGAACTTAAGCAAAAAGTTCACAGCAAGATTGCTGATGTTGATTTGTATAAATTTAAGGGAAGCGTATCTAAACTTCTTGGACTTACTGTAGAAGTTAAACTGCCAGGACTTAAAATTGGTGATTTATGCTACATAGAAGCTGCAAATGGTGAAAAAAAACCTGCAGAAGTTGTAGCTTTTAAAGGTGATGCGGCACAATTACTTTTGCTTTATGATGGTGCCGGAATTGGTCAAGGAAGCCTCGTAACAACAACCGGTGGGCCGATTATTATTCCTGTAGGTGATTTTTTACTTGGAAGATTGATTAATCCAATGGGTGAACCTATTGATGGAAAACCTTTAGATACATCAAATGCGACTTGGCGTCCTTCTGACGGTCCTCCTCCTGGGCCTTTTGAAAGACCGATTATTACAGAAATGTTCTCAACAGGTGTTCGAGCAATTGATTCTTGTCTGACTTTTGGTTGCGGACAGCGTATGGGCCTGTTTGCCGGATCTGGTGTTGGAAAAAGTACTCTTTTGGGTATGATTGCAAGAAATTCAGATGCGGACGTTAACGTTGTTGCACTAATCGGCGAACGTGGAAGAGAAGTTAAAGAATTTGTAGAAGATGCGCTAGGCCCTGAAGGTATGAAAAAATCTGTATTGGTTTGCTCAACCGGCGACCAACCGCCACTAATCAGACAGAAATGTCTTTTAACTGCGACTGCAGTTTGTGAATATTTTAGAGATCAGGGTAAAAAAGTTTTTTTGATGACAGATACAGTTACACGTTGTGCAATGGCAGGACGTGAAGTAGGTTTATCTATTGGTGAACCTCCGACGATGAAAGGTTATCCGCCTTCAATATTTTCTTGGCTTCAAAAAGTTTTAGAACGAGCAGGAAATAGTCCAAAAGGTTCTATTACTGCATTTTATACAGTATTGATGGAAGGTGATGATATTAATGATCCTATTGTAGATACAGTGCGTGGTATTACGGACGGTCACATTTTCTTATCCAGAAAAGTAGCCGAAGCTAACCATTATCCGGCGATTGATGTATTGGGAAGTATTTCCAGACTTATGTCAGCGATTGCTTCTAAAGAGCACAAGGAAGCTGCCGGTAAGTTGCGTAAAATCATGGCAATGTATCGAGAAAATAAGGATTTGATTGATGTTGGGATGTATCAGCCCGGCTCAAACCCAAAATTGGATATTGCAATTGAAATGATGCCGAAAATTAACGCGTTTTTGCAACAGAGAACGACTGATAGTGTAAATATGCAAAACACAATTGATACACTGATTAATATGATGTCTGGAGTTGACGTTTAGTTTTAGTTTGTGAAAACTTTGTTTTAATGTTAAAATAGTATTTGCAATAAAAAGGAGAATTTTATGAAAATTAGAGCAAGTCACATTTTAGTAGATACAAAAGAGCAAGCTGAAAATTTATTGTTAGACATCGAAAATGGCGTAGCATTTGAAGATTTGGCAAAACAATATTCAAAATGCCCATCCGGTCGTGATGGTGGCGATTTGAGATGGTTCGGTAAAGGTATGATGGTTAAACCTTTTGAAGATGCTGCTTTCGCGCTTAAAAAAGGTGAAGTTTCAAAACCTGTAGAAACTCAATTCGGTTGGCATTTGATTAAATTGACTGATATTGATGAATAGTAAAATTTGAATGAGCTAATCATTGAGTAAATTGTTTAATATAGCAAATTAAGGTGTGTCATTTGATGCACCTTTTGTTATTATGTAAATCTTTTATGAAAATACAATCTATGATATTATATAGTTATGACGAGGCGAACATATCTTAATGGAAGTATAAAAAATGGAAATATAATGCGATGGCCGGTAAACAATCTGGTTGTTTACATTGCTCCTATGAAGTTTTATTCTAAACCGGGCGAGGATGCTAAGTATCGAAAAATGGTATTAGATGCTTTTACTGTATGGTCTGCAGCTACTGGTGGAAAACTACATTTTAGAGTTACAAATGTTTTATTAGAGTCAAATATAAATATTGATTGGAAACGTGTTGATAGAAAAGCTTTGGGACATTGTTATTTTAGTTGGGATGCTCAAGGACGTTTATATGGAGCGGAAGTATCAATTGGTTTGACAGATGGACGAATTCATCAACAATACGATAGTGACATAGAAGTCTATCATACTATATTACATGAAATTGGTCACGCATTAGGGTTAAATCATAGTCCATATAAAACAGATATTATGTATACACCACATCAATATGGGGTTTCATCACTTTCTGAAAATGATAAGCATTCAATAAATTGGCTTTATAGATTGCAAGCCGGAGCGTCAGTAAAACAATTTGCTTCTAAATATGGGATATCAACTGCAACTGATATAGATTCTGTAATACGAAAAATTGATTCAAAAAATGAGGAAGATATCGATACTTCCAAAATGCAAATTAAAACACATCGAGATTTACTGGAAGAGTCTTCTAATATAGGTGATTTAAAACGATACAATATGATGCTACAAAATATTTCAATATCATCGAATGTAAAGAATTATTTAAATAACAACCGTCAAAAATAAAAAAATAGGCAATTTTTATAGGTAACAATACTTTATTATATATAGTTGTTAAAAATGTAAGGTTGTTATATAATAGTGATTGATCCTATGAGTTTTAAAGCTAGTGTTTTATATAATAAGAAAGTGGGACTTGCAAATAAAGATAATCCATCTAATCCGATGCGGTTAAAATGTGGTTTATCGAATTTAGCAACTTATTCTAATTTTAATCAAGTTTCTTTAAAACCAAAATTTGACTATGATTCGATGGAAATATTAACCAAAGTTGATTCTTTATCCAAATTAATTCCAAAAGACATGAAGATACCTTATAGTTTTAGTGTAGACGATTTAAATGGAGAAAGAATATATACTAAAAACGGGGATTTAGATTGTATACGCGAATATGACAATGAAATTGTAAGGGATTATATTCCTGAAAAAACAGGTAAAAATGTTTTACAAATTATAGAACGAGACAGGACTTCCGGCCTTTTGATAAGTAAAATCGAACGTTCTATAAATAATAGTGGAGTAGTGAAGCTTAATGTAACGATATATGATGATAAAATAAATAATAAATATACAATGTTACAAATAGAAGATAATAGCATTTCTAATATAACAGAGTTTTATGCTGATGGTAAAAAATTTAGAACTTTAGTTTGTGATGTATTTACAAATAAACCTTTGCGTTATATGGAAGCAAAAGAAGATGTTAATAATGAATTTGTTTTTACTGACGCTCATTTAGATACAAAAGGTGAAGTTAGTGAAATAAAGAAAGTTTTTGCTGATAAAGAAGTTTGTATCAAATATAGTGGTATGCAAAAAAGTATAGATGTAAAAAGACAAATTGTTTGATAATAAGTTTAGTTTTATGATAAAAAGGATAATATTGACAGTTAATTAATACAAAAACATGACATATAGTCATGTTTTTGTTGAAATGTTTATAAAAATCTTTTATATAGAAAAACCTTTATTTTTGCTATTTTATTCATTTGAAGTTTGATTCTTTTAATTTCTTTTTCTTTTTTGAAATTGTATCTTTATATGTCATTCTTTCTTCAAAGAATTGTAGTATGTTTTTTAGTTTATTTACCATTTTTTTTGCTATGTGTTATTTATTGTAAACTAACACAAGGTTGCTATTAAAATCAGACCTTCTTGAACTCCTGTTATGAGTTTGGTAAAATCATCTTAAAAAGAGGAGTATAAAGATGATTAAATCAATTATTTTAGCCGCAGGCAAAGGCACAAGAATGAAATCCGATATGCCAAAAGTTTTACATACTATTTTTGATAAAACTCTTGTTGGCTATGTTATAGATGCAGTAAACAATACAGGTTTAGCTGATGAAAACTTTGTAATAGTGGGTCATCAGGCTGAAAGAGTAGAAGAATATATTAACAAAAATTATGATAACGCAAAATGCGTTCTTCAATCACCACAGCTGGGAACAGGTCACGCTGTTAGCATGGCGCTACCATATCTAAAAGACTTTGATGGCGAAGTTGTAATTTTAAATGGCGATTTACCACTTATTACATCCGATACAATAAAAGAATTTGTAGAATTCCATAAAAATAAAAAATCTGATGTTACAGTTATGAGTGCTAATTTTGATGACCCTACAAACTATGGACGCATAATCAGAAATTCAGACGGAACATTAAACGCTATCGTAGAAGAAAAAGATACAAATCCTGAACAAAAGAAAGTTAAAGAAATCAACGTTGGATGTTATTGTTTAAATTGGACAAAAGTTAAAAATGCATTTAATGAATTAAAAACAGATAATGCACAAGGCGAATACTATCTTACTGATATTGTAAAATGGGCAAATAATCAAAAACTTTCTGTTAATGCCTATATTATCAAGGATAACGATGAAACATTCGGAATTAATTCTAAAGCACATTTAGCAGAAGCTACAAAAATGTTAAATAACAGAATAATCCAAAAACATCTTGATAACGGAGTTCAAATAATTGACCCTGCTACAACTTGGATATCACCGGAAACCGAAATAGGTGCAGACACAGTAATTTATCCGTCTTGTTACATAAACGGCAAAAATAAAATCGGTAAACATTGTAAAATAGGACCATTTGCTCATTTAAGAGGCGATGTTGTATTAGAAGATTACGTTAAAATAGGCAATTTTGTAGAAGTTAAAAAAACTACAATAAAATCACACACAAATGCTTGTCATTTAACATATCTTGGCGATAGCGAAATCGGTTCTAACGTAAATATCGGTGCCGGAACAATTACTGCTAATTACAACCCTTTAACAAAAGTAAAAAGTAAAACTATTATTAAAGACAATGTTAAAATCGGTTCTAATTCGGTAATAGTTGCGCCGGTTACAATTGAAGAAGGTGCAAATGTGGGGGCTGTCGGAGTAATTACAAAAAACGTTCCGGCATGGGCTCTTGCAATTACTCGTGCACCACTAAGAGTTATTGAAAATTGGGTAGAAAAACATTTAGGATAAGGTTAAAAAGGAGGTTGGTTTTATTGAGAAACTGACCTCTTTTTTTTAGAACAAAGCTTTTATACCTAAAACAATAAGCAAGACTCCGGCAGAAATTTCAAGATTCTTAGTCGGAATGTGTTTTAACTTTCCGCCGAACGCAAAGCCTAAAATAGAGTTCGCAAAAGTTACAAACGCAATAAGAATTGCCGGTTTTAAGATGTTATTTCCAAACAGTGATAGTGTGATTCCGGCAGAAAATGCGTCAATACTTGTTGCAATTCCGACAAGTAACAAGCAGTACAAATCAATACACAAAGGCTTTTCTTCTTTTGGAAAATTTGCTTCTAATATGATTTTTATACCGAGATATGAAAATATCAGAAAAACGATTATTCCGCTATAAGGTTCGACATAAGTTCTTACAAATCCTGTCAAAAAATAGCCGATAGCCGGCATGATTCCTTGAAACAAGCCTGTACATATCGCCAAAGAAAGCGAATTTTTTAAACGCTTTTCATTGAATGCTAAACCGTAAGAAAACGAAACAACGCAAGCATCAATAGAAAGTGCAACGGCTAGTAATATAATTGAAATATATGACAAAATTTAATCCTTTTCTATATTAAAACACATCAGTTTTAATAGGGTTCTTGAATTTTGTAATACTTCCTTGGAATAGAAGCTTAACAGTTCCAACAGAACCGTTTCTGTGTTTTGCAATGATAATTTCTGCTTCCCCTTTATTAGCAGCTTTTTCTGCTTCTTCCTCTTCGTCATTAGCATTTTTATAATATTCGTCACGATAAATAAACATTACAATATCTGCGTCTTGTTCGATAGACCCTGATTCTCTCAGGTCTGAAAGCATTGGACGCTTATCTGTTCTACTTTCTACCGCACGAGATAGCTGTGAAAGTGAAATGATAGGAACGTTAAGTTCTTTTGCTAAAATTTTCAAACCTCTTGATATGCTTGAAATCTGTTGCATACGGTCTTCTCTTCCGGTGCCTTCGATTAATTGTAAATAGTCAATTACAATTAAGCCTAAATTTTTCTCAGCCATTGCTAAACGTCTACATTTAGCACGAATATCCGTAATTGTACAACCGGCTGTATCATCAATATAAATTGAAGCTTCTGAAAGGTCATTCATTGCAACAGCAAGTTTTTCCCAGTCTTTTGCTTGCATGTTACCTGTTTTTAGTCTTTGCGAATCAACTTCAGCTTCTGAACAAAGTAAACGTTGAACCAACTGACCTTTTGACATTTCTAAAGAAAATATTGCAACCGGAGTTTTTGCTCTTAACGCAACGTTCTGTGCAATATTTAGAGCGAATGCGGTTTTACCCATTGCCGGACGTGCGGCTAAAATAATTAAGTCAGAACGCTGAAGCCCGTTTAACATTGCATCTAAATCATAAAAATCTGTAGGTACACCTGTTAATTGCCCCTTGTTATTGTATCTTTCCTCAATCTTTGCGTAAGTATCATAAACAATATCTTTGATTGGAGAAAGTGATTTAGAAGCTTTCGCAGATGCGATATCAAAAATTAATTTTTCCGCAAGTTCTAATGATTCTTCGATTGGATTAAGGTCATATCCTGATGAAACAATTTCTGAACCAGCGTTAATCAAAGAACGTTTGATAGCTTTTTCTTGAACAATTCTTGCATAATATTCAACGTTAGTCGTTGTAATTGTTTTATAGCTTAAATCGTTTACAAAAGCGCGTCCGCCAACAAGTTCCAGTTTTTGGTTAATGTTAAGAATATCCGATACTGACACAATATCAATTTTATCTTGGCTGTTATAAAGCTGTAACATAGCGTCATAAACATATCTGTGTGCAGGTTTATAAAAAGAATCAGGCTTAAGCTGTTCTACAATTTTGTTCATACAATTTGGGTTAACCAAAATTGCGCCCAAAATCGCCTCTTCCGCATCAATATTTTGTGGCATTAAGTGTGATAAATCTTCTGTTTGTTGTGTTGATTTTCGTTTGTTTGCATAAGATGTTGACATTCAGAATACTCCTTTAAATAAGAGTTTATCAACAACAATTATCTTATTCAATAATATTTTACAAAATGTATCTTAATCTTTAAGGTAGATTAGAGTTTGAATGTTTGATCTTTGCTCTTAATTCTTGTGCTTTTTGTATTAATTCAGAATAAAGTTCTTGAATTTCAGGCGGAGTCGGTAAATGTTCTCCTAAAAAATTAGTTATTTTATCTTCTGCAAAATTTTTCCAGTATTTGATATAGACATCAAATACATTATCACTATCAGCTAATGCTCTAGTTAAATCAATTTGCATTGATTGTGAATCAAAATTTGATTCCAGATAAACACCATATTCATTAAACTTTTTAATTAGTTCATCACACTCATTTTTAACTAATTGACTTATTGAACTGTCTGCCCTTGAATTTTTAGGCTGTTTTCTCACCATATTAACATTGTCATTAACATCTTGTTTTAACTCTGTGAATAATTTATGCAATTCTTGTTCTTCATTATTCTTAGAATTTTTAAAATCATTAACAAGTGCATCCAAATCGCCTATATGATTATTGTTGGTATCATTAGGCAATTCTAAGTAAGCATAAGTTGAAGCAAAAAATTCTTGTGCATTGTCACAAGCGTGATTTTCTTTGTTTGGGAAGAATTTTGTATACAATTTTTTAAATTTTTCAAATTTTTGTGCAAATTCCGGTTTAGAAGATAAAAAAGTACCGTTTTGGTCATCAATAGCATGTCCCAATTCGTGTACAAAAGATATTGTTGGTGTTTCACTATCAGCATCTGCTCGAAAAGCTATAGAATTAGAGCCAGGTGAATATAGACCAGCACCGTCATTTCCAATTCTTTTCTGTAAGAATTTAATATCAGTAACTTCGTTTGCTAAATCTTTTAGCACTGAAGCTGGTAATGTGTTCATTATTCTTTCTAGACGTGGCAATTGCCATTGATGGAATTTATCACCTTCTATATCACCGGAAGAACCTATAATATTAATTGAAAATGTATCGCCTTTTTTTGAATCGATATTCATTTTTGCACTATTTTTTTCTGTGTCAACAATATCAATATTTATATTATCATCTCTTTTGATATTTCGCTCTGTTTTATAATTACGTTTTTCTAATTTTAATTCAGGGGAAATTATTGTTACGTGAGCGTCCATCATATCAATTACATTACCATCTTTATCCATTTTCTTTTTATAGTAATCGGGTTCTGCTGAAAGCAAATCATCATATTCTGCCGAAAAAGATATTTCTTCAACTCCATTTTCAAGCAATTTTTCGATAGTTTCTGATGGCAATTTGTTTAACAAATTAAGTGCTTTATCTCTTACACGTCTGCAATCTAATGCATCTTTATCGAAACAATCGTTTAAGTGGTAACTAATCTTATGTTCCTTGCCTTTTTTATCCGTTATTACAATTTCGCCAAAATTTGCAGCCTGATGGTTTTTACTATAATCTGCCGCTTCATCATCAACAACTTCATTTTTATAACAATCTGTTATTTCAAGACTTATTCCATCGCTTCTAATTTTTGTAAACGATTGAGAAAATGTTTTATTTTCATTATTTTTAATTCTATTTGTGTCTAAATCAAAAATCTCGTATTTATAACCATTTTTTAATTGATAAACATTTATTTCGTAATCGCCAGAATATTTTTCTGCAAGTTGTGCTTTAATTTTATTTATCTGATTTTCATAAAAACTTTTGGAATCTTTTTTTATTTCATCATATTCTTTAGAATTATATGACATTTCAATATAGCCGGTTTGAGTGAGTTGTCTTTTCTTTGGTAATGCAATTTTTCCATTTTCAATTTGTTCTACTACTGATTTTAAATTTTCATCTTTTAATAGTTTCGAAATTTCTTTCTTTTTATTAGAACCGAAGATTGAGATTCTTCGAACAAGATTATTGCTTTTTTCCAATAATCTTTCTAATAATGAAAGTTCATCTTCTGAAATTTTTCTATCGCCATCATCAATTTTAGAAAAAATGGTATTGAGATATTTGTTTTGGATATTCAAATTATCCCAATTATCGCCAACTTTTAAATTTAGCCTAACTTCTTCATTATTATAGTTGTTGTATGAATAATCCATATTATCCCATCTTTTCTAACTTACATTTTATATAACGGCAGAATTTTTAAAAACTTTAATAATATGAGGTCAATTGTTACAAAAATTAATAGCCTTTGCTCAAGATGTCTTTAATCTTCATCTTTTTCTGCGGCACGCTTTAGGATATTGGAATCGAGTTTCTTTTTCCCATATTTTTTGTGAGAAGCTTCCATTAATTTTTCACTTGGGCGTTTTGATTTTTTCTTTTTAGTGCTTTTTTCTTTTGCCGGTTGAAATTCATTTGAGGAATTAAGCTCTCTATACCACATTGACCAAAGAATAGAGCGCAAAGGTAAAGTATATTGAATTAAAATTTGCGCAATTGTTAATTGTATGATAGCTAATGCGATATTTTCTTTTGGAATTTCCGGCAAACCATACATCTTTAAATTCAAATCCGGTAGCTGATTAACCAATGGCAAAATAATATTAGATAAAAAGTTACTAATTCCACCCATATCAAAGAGTTTTAGTACAATTTGCGGTATAAATAAGTAGGTTAAGAGTCCGGCTAGTGCGATTAACAGAAATGTAGAAGCGAAATGTCCCTTAACTAAGTCTAAACTCTTTTTAATACATCCTGCTGGAGAAAGCTCCGGTTCGAATGTGAAAACTTGAAATACAAGTACGAAATATACGGCTAAAATTCCACAAACAACCCAAAATAGAGGACAAGCTGCTAATATAGAAAATATTCCGACAAGAAACCACAGTCCTACAAATGGAACACTTCTTCTTTTAATAAGTTCTGTATGCGCATCAAAATCGTACACGCGTCCGCTTTTTAGCATGTTATCTAACATAGAATTAATTGCGCCATAAGCAATCAAATAATCCCATAGAGCTTTCACAAGAATTGCCAATCCCGGTAGAGTGATAGCAATGGATAACAAAATTAGTGTATTAAAATTATCAAATGCTGAATATTTTTCAATAAGATTTGGAAGATTTTGTGTATAAAAATATGTGATAACAAAAATTAAACTTAGTCCGGCAACTTGTCCTAATACAGGGAAAGACATATATTGAATAAATTTATCAAAATTTGAAAAATAGAGTCCTATTGACTCTGCAAATATTCCTAACGGAGTTTTATTTTTTCTAGACACCCTTTATTCCTTTAACTATTTTTAACCTTCTTCTCTCAACAAAAGGATTGCGCTATTCAATTCTTCCAGCAAATACTGTAATTGCTGATTAATGTTTTCCGGATTGTAAATTGAACCACTCGCTGAATACGCTAAATATCGTTGATAAGTAACAGCCTCTTTTCTTAGTTGAGAAATCGATTTTACATAACGATTAACTTCTTGCAACTTTCTAAAAGATTCGTAATAACTTTCAGGCTTTCCATCGTATTTTACGGTTAAATTATCAACATTAAGCGTAAGCAAATTCGCTTTTGTTATAAACAGTTGCAAGCTTTCATTATCTTCTATGCAATCAACTAATTTTTCGAGCATAGGAATAACTTCGTTTGCATCTTTTACAAATTCAGAAGTTTTATCTTTTTTTTGAATAATGTTGATAAAAGCCGGATTGTCTTTCGGCACCGGTTTTAAATCACTTGGATTATCGAAACCTTCTTGTGCTTCAAAAACCGGAGTTGTAACTTTTGTTTTTGACCGTTCTATTTTTTCGCCAATATCAGGCAAATTGCCGGCATAGCCTTTACCTTGCAATTCTTTTTCTAAAGCTTTGTCTTTTTTATTCCAAAAAGCAGCATTTGATGGAAGAACAATCGTTAATAACAGTAAGCAAATCAAAAACTTTCTCATATTTATATTATATTCATATAATCAAAAAAGGCAAAGTTTAAGAAAGTGTGCTAAAATTAAGTAATGAAAATTTTAGGTATAGATCCCGGCATGGCAATTGTCGGCTATGGATTAATAGAAGTTGATAAAGAAAATATAGAATTATTGACGTCCGGCTCAATACAGACAGATAAAAATTTATCGGACTCAAAGCGTTTGTTGGAAATTTATAATGACCTTTCTACGATTGTGGATAAATATAAGCCGGATTGTGCATCTGTAGAAGAGTTGTTTTTCTTTAAGAATCAAAAGACAGTAATTCCGGTTGCAGAAGCTAGAGGAGTTATCTTAGCGGTGCTTGAGAAGTTTGAGATACCAACTTTTGGGTATACGCCGATGGTTGTAAAACAAGTTTTGACTGGCTATGGACGCGCGGAGAAAAAAGAAGTTGAGCAAATGGTGAAAATAGCTTTAGAAACAGAAAATTTGCCTAAACTCGATGACACAGTAGATGCAATCGCAATAGCAATTTGCCATTCTCGCTCATTAAGAATATAAGGGTAGAGGGAAGCTGATAGCGAGGTCGTCGATTTGAGAGGCTTTCAGTCAATGGAAAATTGAAAGTGGAAAATGGAAAATTGTATTAAATAATTTTTTGAGTCAATACTCAAATATAACGGCATATTCGTCGCGAACGTGCAGCGTTTAGCTGCGATAGTGAGCGAGAAGTGCAAGCTCTGCTTGCTGCATCCATTTAAACCACAACCGTAAGGTTGTAGAAAACAGTACGTTGTTTTTCTTTTTTGCTTACTTTTTTCTTTTTATTTCGCAACAAAAAAGAAAAAAGTAAGAATTATTTTGAAATAAAAAAGTTTTCTTTGATGTACTTTTCTTTCTCTTTTGTTGCGAGGTAAAGATTTTTTACTTTACTTCCAAGTTGGTAAGCGTACCTACAAGCTGAAAGTATTTACCCCAGAAAAGTACCAAAAGAAAGAGAAAACACGCCATTGTTTCCTACGCTCTTACGAGCGTTAGATAAAATGGCTGATTAGCAAGCAGAGCTTGCACCTTCACGCTCACTATAGCAGCTAATCGCTGCACGTTCGCGGCGAGAATGTTGTTTATTTGATGAATTTAAGTTAATTTTCAATTTTTCACTAGCATAAATTCCTCTTCGTCTGTAACTCCCTATCGTTCAAACAACAGTTAGCTTCCTAGCAAGGGAGTTAAAATATATTTCCATATTAATTTGTTTTTGATATAATAAAATCACAAATGGGAGAAAATAATATGCTAGAACTATTGAAAAAGAGTGCAATGGAACAATCCAGAGCAATTCAAAATAAAGAAGTTTCAGCAGTTGAGCTAACAAAAGCTTCACTAGATAGAATTAAGTCTATTGATGAAAAATTAGGAGCTTTCAATTCTTTAACAGAAGATACAGCTTTAGAAACTGCAAAAAAAGTTGATGAAAAAATTGCAAAAGGAGAAGAATTACCTCTTTTAGCAGGTGTTCCTCTTGCATTGAAAGATAATATGAACTTAGTTGGGTCTAAAACTACAGCTTCAAGCAAGATTTTAGAAAACTTTGTTTCACCTTATAATGCAACAGCTACTCAAAAATTGTTAGACAATTTAATTCCAATCGTCGGTAAAGCTAACCTAGACGAATTTGCAATGGGTTCTTCAAACGAAAACTCTGCTTTCAAAAAAGTTCACAACCCATGGAATTTGAACAAAGTTCCGGGTGGTTCATCAGGCGGTTCAGCAGCTTCTGTTTCTTCTTGCGAAGCAGCATTAGCACTAGGTTCAGATACAGGCGGAAGTATTCGTCTTCCTGCAAGCTTCTGCGGTATCGTTGGCATGAAACCTACTTATGGTAAGGTTTCCAGATATGGTTTGATTGCGTTTGCTTCATCTTTAGACCAAATTGGTCCGTTTGCAAGAACAGTAGAAGATGCAGCTGCATTGTTGGAAGTTATTTCAGGTTACGATTACCATGATTCAACTTCATTAAAATTGCCTGTTGAAAATTACCGCAACAGCTTAAACAATGACGTTAAAGGCATGAAAATCGGTGTAGTCAAAGAACTTATGTCAGAAGGTTTAACACCTGACGTTAAAAAAGCTCTTGAAGCAGCAATTGAAACATACAAAACTTTAGGTGCAGAAGTTGTTGAAATTTCACTTCCTAACTTGAAACACTCTATTGGTATCTATTATATTTTAGCGACAGCAGAATGTAGTTCTAACTTGGCTAGATTTGATGGTGTTAAATACGGTCATAGAACGGCTGACGCTAAAAATCTTCTTGAAATGTATTGTAAAACTCGTGCGGAAGGCTTTGGTCCGGAAGTTAAACGTCGTATAATGCTCGGTACTTACGCTCTATCTTCTGGCTATTATGATGCTTATTACAAAAAAGCTTTACAAATGAGAAGAGTTGTAACAGAAGATTTCTTGAAGGCGTTTGCTCAGGTAGATGCTTTGATTTCACCAACTTGTCCGACTACAGCATTTGACTTGGGTGCAAAATCTGAAGATCCATTAGCAATGTATTTGACAGATATTGCAACTATTTCTGCAAACTTAGCCGGTATCCCTGCTATTTCAGTTCCGGCAGGTTTTGATTCAGATGGAATGCCAATCGGCTTACAAATCATGTCTCCTCAACTTACAGAGGCTAAATTGTTTAATGTGGCTTATAAGTTTGAACAATCTCATGATTATTATAAGCAACTGGCAAGTATTTAGTTATAAAAAACAAAAAAAGTGATGATTGCAATTTGCAATCATCACTTTTTTTATTGTATTAGAGTTTGTTTGTTAATTCTTTTTCTGTTTTACAACTGCGTCTATTAAACCTTTAAACAAAGGATGTGGCCTTTCAGGACGAGATTTAAACTCAGGGTGGAACTGGCATGCCACAAACCAATCAAGGCTTGGTACTTCTACTATTTCTGACAACATTCCATCTGGTGACATGCCGGAGAATATCAAACCTGCTTTTTTCAAATCTTCAATATATTCGGTATTAACTTCGTATCTATGTCTATGGCGTTCAGAAATTTTATTTGCGCCATAAACTTCATGTGCTTTAGTTCCTTTTTTTAGGTGACAATCATAAGCACCCAATCTCATTGTACCGCCATAACCTTTAACGTTCTTTTGTTCAAGCATTAAATCAATTACAGGTATCGGCGCATTTTCATCGAACTCGGTAGAGTTTGCGTCCTTCATGCCGGCAACATTTCTTGCATATTCAATTACGGCGCACTGCATACCAAGACAAATTCCCAAGAATGGAACATTATTTTCTCTAGCGTATTTAATTACGTTTAATTTACCTTCAATTCCTCTAATTCCAAATCCGCCCGGAACAATTACGCCGTCAACATCTTTCATTAGTTCTTCACAAGCTTTAGCGTCCACGCAATCTTCTGAATTAATCCATTTTATTTCGGTTTTAACATTATTTGCGTAACCGGCATGCTTAATTGATTCGACAACTGAAATATATGCATCAGAAAGCTTTGTATATTTACCGGCAATTGCAATTTTAATACTGCCTTGCGGATGATTAATTTTATCAACTAATTCTCTCCAACGAGTTAAATCTGCTGCTTTTGTAGGAACTTGAAGAAGCTTAAGCACGACATCTGCAAAATTTTGATCTTCTAAAGCAAGTGGAACTTCGTAAATACTCTTCATGTCGCGACATTCAATAACCGCTTCTTTTGCTACAGAACAGAATAGCGCTAATTTATCCTTTTCAGTTTTAGGGATTGGTTTAGATGTTCTGCAAACAAGAATTTCAGGTTGTAAACCATAGCTTCTCAAAAGATTAACACTGTGTTGAGAAGGTTTTGTTTTCAATTCACCCGAAGTCGGAAGATATGGAAGCAATGTACAATGAATATTAATTGCATTTCCAATACCAGCCTCAGATTTAAATTGTCTTATAGATTCAATAAATGGTAAACTTTCGATATCACCGATAGTACCGCCAATTTCAATAATCTGAAAATCAGGTTTGAAGAATTTTTGTGCTTTTACTAATCTTGATTTGATTTCGTTAGTAATATGTGGGATTACTTGAACTGTAGCGCCTAAATAATCTCCGCGACGTTCTTTTTGTATAACTGTTTGATAAACGCTACCTGAAGTTACGTTGCTTAATTGTGAAAAATTAGTGTCGATAAATCTTTCATAGTGACCTAAATCTAAATCTGTTTCCGCGCCATCATCGGTAACAAAAACCTCGCCATGTTGGAATGGACTCATTGTTCCGGGGTCTACATTTATATAAGGGTCAAATTTTTGAATCGCAACAGAAAATCCTCTTGCACGTAAAAGTTTACCTAAAGACGCGCCAATAATTCCTTTTCCTAAAGAACTAACAACACCGCCTGTTATAAAAATATATTTTGTCATAGTTGAACTCCTTAATATTTTAACTTCCTCTTTTTTATGAGAGGGTTGGGGTGAGGGGTTCACCCACTAATAAATACAAAAAAGAGGGGTAGTTACCCCTCTTTTTATCTAACTAATTGATTTTTGGAACTCTAAAGAATCCGTTTTCTTCGTCCGGTGCGTTCTTCATCAGTTCTTCTTTTGTTTGTTCGTAATAAACTTTGTCTTCTCTCATTACATTCACAAAGTCAATTGCGTGCGCCATAGGCTCTACATTAGAAGTGTCAACTTCATTCATAGCGTCAACGTGCTTTAAAACATCACCCAATTGCTTAGTAAATTTTTCTTTTTCTTCTTCTGTTAATTCTAAACGTGCTAATTTTGCTACGTGTTCTACATCTTTTATTGTAATCATGTTTTTTACTCCAATATTTTATAATTTAACATAAAAAAAACTCTTTGTCATTAAAATTTTAAATTAGAATGTGATAGTGTATAATTAAAAAAAGTTATTGACATTAAAATTTGTTTATCGTATCATAAATCTTGTCGCCGGTATAGCTCAACGGTAGAGCAACGGTTTTGTAAACCGTAGGTTGTAGGTTCGATTCCTATTACCGGCTTTTTTTAATAAAGAGAGAATTCTCTTACGGCCCTTGTGGCATTTGCCTTTGTGGCGCAGGGACTCTGCCAAATAAAAGATTGAGTATCTTTTATGAGAGGTAGCACTCCAAAGGGGGTGAGTGGTTTCTGAAATATGCCTTTGTGGCGCAGGGGTAGCGCACTCCCTTGGTAAGGGAGAGGCCACGAGTTCAAATCTCGTCAAAGGCATTTTTAATGACAATTCAATATGGGTAGGTGGCCGAGTGGCTAAAGGCGACAGACTGTAAATCTGTTCACGAGAGTGTACGGTGGTTCGAATCCACCCCTGCCCAAATTTTTAATCCCAGTTAGCCGCTGGGATTTTTTAATGTTTGGGGTGATTCTCACCACCGTGGTGGTTCTTTCCTCCATTTGCTTCTTTTAAAATATTAAAAAAAGTATATCTATACGAAAAACGTGACATTTAGTCACCTTTTTCTGTGCGCAAACGGAGTCCTTACCCCTGCCCAAATTTTTAATCCCAGTTAGCCGCTGGGATTTTTTAATGCTTGGGGTGATTTTCACCACCGTGGAGGTTCTTTCCTCCATTTGCTTCTTTTAAAATTATAACTAGACACTTAGTTTAATAATGTCTGACATTTAAAATGATAAATTTTAAAATTACCCTCTCTTAAGGGAAAAATTTATGTATTATAATAATATGAACCTTATTTAAGCTAAAATCGTTGTAATATTAGGAGAAACATTATGAAGAAACTTTTGAGTATTATTTTTACATTGTTATTCTTTGCTGGTTATTGTCTTGCGACAACATCTTATGATAGTTACGGTAACAAAACAGGTTCATATAAACAAACATCCAATGGCTATACTTCATACGATAGATATGGAAATAAGACTGGTTCTTATAAACAAACTTCATCTGGATACAATTCTTATGACAAATACGGAAACAAGACTGGAAGTTACAAAAAAACATCCTCTGGTTATACTTCTTATGATAAATATGGGAATAAAACTGGAAGCTATAAAACAAATTCTAGTGGAGTAACAACCCAATATGACAAGTATGGCAACAAGACAGGCTCATTCAGAACTAATTCATCAGGAAGAACTACCCAATACGATAAATATGGTAATAAAGTTGGAAGTTACAAATAGGTTAATCTTTTTTCTTAATTTGTTTAGGTTGCTTATGCGGAAGAAAATTGCTGTCAGTTACAACTTTCTTTCCGGTTTCTAATTCCAACTTTTCTTTTGCTTCTTTCGCAATTTTACCGCCACGTTTTGCAGATTTTTTGTTTTCTTCCATGCCAGTTGCATTTTCTGCCTCTGCAATTTGTCTGGTTGATAACTCTGCTAAAGCTGTAAAAATTAACTCCGCTTCTGACATATGATCTCGAAGGTTTTGCGACTTTAACCCTTTCAAATCTTTATGTTCTTTTACAGACAATCCGGACCATTCTTGATGAATAATATTTGTAAGAATTGCATATTCTTCACCCTCTGTAATTTCATGGTCTTTCCAATAATCAGTCAATTTATTTCTGGTTTCTTGACCTGTCATTCGTTGCTGAATCCACTTTTCAGAACGACCAAGTTTCTGATAAGTTTCTCTTGCTCTATCAATAGCTTTTGAAGGGTCTGCCATTTCTTGAACACGTTCTTGACCGACTTTAGCCAACCATTGTTTAATAGGTTCTGCTTTCTTTGACGGAATAGACTGGATTATACGAAAAACTGTCTTAATATCAGCAACATCAGTCTTACGCATTTTCCCGTCATCAGCTTGTAATTTCAACTGGTAACAATTTGTTACCAGTTCATTAAAACCTTCTTTTAAAAGCCTTCCCTTTAGAACCTTCCAATATTTTCTTGCTGATTGGTAATCTTTTTCAATCAAAATAGTAACAATATCTATAACAGAAAAATAATAAACTTCTTTTTCTTCATCATAAATATGTCTAATCTGTTTATTTTCAAACAAAGTTAAATCTTCACCCATTTTAAATCTCCTATTGTATTCATGCTATTCAATCATGTTAGGCTTGTCAACATGTAAAACATTATTATAATCACTACGAGAAGCCGCTTACGCTGCTTTTAGCAAGTTCAACAAAAGCAGTACAGAAATTTTATCCTATAAAACACTTGACAAGAGTTATAAGTTAACAGAGAGACTGCATTTAAAACATTTAGAGGAATTTGTTTCTGATTTCTTTGTATCACACATAATCTAATAGACCAACATTATTATTTCTGTTCTTGTTTCTGCTTATGTATCTTTACTCTTTTCAAGCTAAGGTCTTTGCAATAGGAATATAGCAAGCTCGCTAACGCTCGTGCTTACGCGCTATATCACCAAATCACAATACTAGCAAAAGCAAACAGACCAGAAGAATAATGAGTTGGGTGAGAGCTGGTATGAATGAAATTGTGTTATAGAATGTTGAGTATGAATGCAATGTGGTATAAGTTATGAGAATGTGTGTATGTGTTGGTTATACAATAGATATTAAGTATCTGATTTTTTGCTATCCAATTCATTCAACCAAGCTTTTATTTCCATGAGATATGGTAACATTTCATACACATCAAAAGCATAATTCGTTAGGATTTCGTCCACCCCTGCCCAATTTTTAATCCCAGTTCGCCGCTGGGATTTTTTAATGCTTGGGGTGATTCTCACCACCGTGGAGGTTCTTCCCTCCATTTGCTTCTTCTATTTGAACTCTGCATCGTTGGGTAAAAGTTTTAATAAGTAGCAAAAAATATTTTTACACTTTTTTATATGCATAATGAAACCTATATCCAATATAAGTACATACATTAATAAAATTCCTAATTCTATTAAAGATAGCAAATATCCTTTAACACAATTAAATCTCCAAAATTTAGAGGGTGTTCAAAGTGATATCTGTTTGTTTAATGGTGAAAAACCTTCAACGATGGACGCAATTAGTTTCATTACTAAAAGATTTGAGACATTGAATCTATTTAGGGGTTGCACAGTTGGTTGTTCTCATTGTTTGAAAGATGCAAAAGCAGAAGATAGTAGAAGCATTCTATTTGAAGATTTATTGCGATTCTTAGATGGATTTAAAACTCTTAATGAGCGTTTAGGATTCAATGTTTTTAATGGAAACAAGTATTTAAGTATTGTTGATGATTCCAATCCATCTGATTTTCCTATTTCTGGCAAAGACAGAAAGCACAGTGTTGTAGAAGCTATCAAAGAAATTTATGAGAAACTAAATATTCCAATGCTATTTGTAACTTCCGGTTGGAATAAAGGTTCTAGCTACGCCCAAAAAGCTTCTGAAGAATTGGCGAATGCTATACAAAAAAATCCATCTATGATTGAGTCTGTAGATATTTCTATTAATCCATTTGTTGGGATTTTGGAAAAATCAAGAGAAGCAAGTCAAAATCATAATCAAGATAAAGCAGATTTCTTTAGAAATGTCTATACTTCAAGAATGGCGAATACTTTAGCAACATTTTTAAATGCACTAGCAAACAATAAGGCTCAAATAATTTATCGTCATGCACCAAACGCGGAAGGTAATGAACTTGTCGACGAAAAAGCTACAAAACAACTTTATAAAGAAATTTATGCAAAATTAAGAAAAATTGTTGGTTCAAAATTAGATGAAATTCCAATGCTACAACCTGAACAACTTACGCAATTTGATAAATCACATCTTATTGAAGCTAGTGGACGCGGACGTAGATTTTTTACAGCTGAAACGAACTTTTTAGAACAACAACAGCTCATTGATGAAGCTATCGAATGGGAAGCCATGAGTGAGCAAGAAAAATTTGCAAAACTCCGAGATGGAGCGTTAAAATGTATTGATATTAACGGTAATGTATATACTACGATGCCTGCATCACAAGTTGATTATATTTCAGCACCAATAGAATTAACACTTCCGACAAAAATTCAGCTTAATTATGAAAATAAAAAATCAACAACTCCTGTTTTTAGCGATATAGATTTAGAAGGTTGAGGGTAACAGGACTTGCAAAGCAATTATTTTCAATTTATAGACATTCATTCAGCCATCTTGGAACGATTCGGAAATAATTCTTGTCATAAACTTTAAAAAAACTTGGTCGTATAATTACTCCGGAAGGTACTTTTATATCCAAACCGTTTACATCTTTTTTGTATAAAGGCGAGTCTGTATGACTGATATATTTTTCTAAATCTTTTGCGGACTGTCTATATATGGCATCCTTTAATTCTAAAAACTCAAAATTCAACGCCTTTATTTTTTCTTTAAAATCCGAACTTTGAATATTATTAAAAGTATAATCCAACTCCGGATGATAAATAAATTTCTTATCTTTTATAAAATCCAAAAGTTCATCATCTTCTGAATTCATAATCAATTCAATTGTAGAAATTCCAAATGAGTTAATTTTATCATAATCAATATTGTCTAAATCTTTCAATTTCGATAAAATGGTTTTTCTTTCATCAGAATTCGCGAAATTTATAAGAAAATCAATAATTTCTGCTGCATAATTTCCGCTGTAATTTAATTCAAACCCTTTGGATTTTTGAACAGTTTCGTCATTCAGAATTTGCATGATACTATCAAAATTTACGTTTCCAGCTTGAGCAATTTTTTCTGTAATCTCCGTTTTTCTCTTCATGTCTGATAATGGAATAAAAGGAGTGTATTTTTCATGCGCATTCTTTTCGTAATCTTCTTTTGTCATACGCAACAAAGTCAACTGTGTGTCAGCAAATGGCACTCTTTCTCCATTGGTTTTATCATATTTTCTATACTCTTTTAGCCAATCAATAGCACTAACACCTTTTGAATTCTTTGCATTAAAAACTGTTAGCAAAGTTTTACCCTTTAATTGCCCTTTGGTATCTAAAGCAAAAAATATTGTTTTAAAATTCTCATAATTTTCCAATGTATAATCGTCATTTATATATTTGTGTATAGGAATTTCTCCGTTAACATCTCTTTTAGTCATTAATTCGGCAACAAAATCAGGATAATTACGTAAATTGGTAATAACTGTATTCATTTCTTTGGAACTAAATTTGTGCATTGGAATTTGTTGATTTTCATCTTCTTGCAATTGTAACTGCATATAATAATCAATAGCTTTCCCCAATTCTATATTACTTAAGTTAAATCCAAGGTCATAAAATGTAGTTCGATATAATGGAATATTACCAAGTCTTGTTTTTAATAGAGTTTTTAATTCATCCGAAATATCTTCTTCTTGAACCGGTATTTCTTCTGTTTTTTCTTCTTCTATAATTTCAGAATTGATTTGAGAAGCAACTTCAGTATTTATTTCTGGTTCTTCGATTGTTTCTTCCGATACTTGTGCTTGAGAATTTTCATTCAAACTATTTTCTTTATTATTTGTGTCGGGTGATTTTGGAGAACGACTAAACTTATTTATACCGAGTTTTGTAAGCAATAACATTCCAAGCCCTGTTATTACCGCGATTATAGGTAGCGCAAAAGAAGAAATTATACCTAATTGCTGCATTGCTACGGACGAAGTTATTATTCCGCCCGAAGCTAGATATTTTTCACCAACGTTATTTACTTGTCTTGATATTTTTTGATTTGAAATATATTTTAAACTATTGTTTATCGGTGCAATTTTCATTTTTCCTACTTAATCATTTTCTTTATTTTTTCGCCCAAAAGGTTTCTTACTTGAACAGGAGGTATAAAACCTGGTTTGAATTTTTTTGAATTAAGCTTGTCAACAAGCGCTTTTAATTGTCTTTCTATTCCGAAGTCTACGGAGTCTGAACGTTCAATTTTTTGAACCATTTCTAAAATAGTGGCTTTTTCTTCCGGTTCAAATTTATCCAAATCAGAATTTCTAATAATTGTAGAAACTGTTTTTTTGATTCCTTCAACAAAATTTTTGTGCTGTTCTTCTGATAAAATTCCTTGTTTTGGAGTAAATTTTTTCATTCTATTTGCACAAATAAGAGTCATAACAGGGTCTTTAAGTTCGTCCATTTTTTGCACTTCTTCTCTTAGCATTTTGCTATCAGCTTGACAAGTTGGAGAAAGTTTTTCTCTTAAATTGCTTGCCGTTTCTTCATCTCCAAAAAATTCCATTACATTATGCTCAGACGCGTTTTGAATTGCACAGGTAAATTTTGATAAGAAACCTGCCACCTTTGTACTCATCTGGTTATCCAATTCAGGATACTTAAGCCTATCGAGAAGTTGTTGTTCTTCCATTTGTCTGCGTTGTTCTCTAAGACGCATAAGTTCACGAAGTTCTGCTTCTCTATGTGCGTTAGATTTAAAGTTAATTGTATTTATTCTAGCTATATTCATGTTTATCTCCTTTTTGTAACCTGAAAACTAATCTTCCATAAAGTCTCTATATCTAATATCGTTATCTATAATTCCTTCATTTTGCAAATTGAATAGTATGTCAAACGCTGTATTAATGTGTCTGTGGTCTACGTGTTGTAAATCCATTATAATTTTTTGTTTATCACACAGTGGAGAATTAAAATAGCCTTTAATCAACTCTGTTGCAAGGTTTGAATTGTAATCATTAATCGCTTGCATCAATTCCGGATATACAAATTGCAAATTTTTAGCTTTGTGCTTAAAACTCTTGTCTTGGATATTTTCGAACGCAAAATCAAGCTCTTTAACATAGTTTATGTTTTTATTTTTTATCAATTCAAGTGCTTCTTTGCTTTCAGAATTAAAAATCTTTTCTACTACAGAAATTCCATTTGAATCTTGTTGATTGTAATCAATATCATTCATTTCTTGCATGATATCAACAATCTTGTCGTAATCATTTTGATTTTCTTCTGTTGGAACAATATCCATAAATTTGGTCAAAAGACTGTTTCCATCTTCAAATTTGTAATTAAAACAACTTCCTGAATTATAATTATTTGTGATAAATTTTGTATTCAAAAAATCTAAGACATTTTTTGCACTGTCTAACTTATTAACTCCAAAATCATCAACAAAATCTAAAAAATCATTCCTGTCGCGTTTGATTATATCACCACTTAAATTTCTAACATCTCGAATATCATTGCTATCCTGCAAATGATATTCTCTTGATACAATACCTGTCAATTCTGTTTTGCCAAACGCATTTGTTTTAGTGCCTTTACCGGCTTGAAGAATATATTCGTGTATTGATTTACGTCCAAGAGTCAAAAATCCTGTTACAAAAGCTGCAGCACTTCCTATGCCACACAAGAAGTTATTCAATATTGATGGTGCGGAAGTACTTATTACATCTATTGATTCTGCAAAAAAGTTATAAATACTCGGCACAGAAACGCCTAAAACAGATGCAAAAATTCCACCAAAGTAAAACAAAATAGGGTCAGGTTCTCTTGTGCCGATTTTTTTACCTTTTTTTACCACAACTTCAAACTTATCGGCGCAATCTTTAATATATTTATTATTCAAGAATGTTTGTTGAGTGCAGCCAAATTGCTTGTAAGCACTCCTATCTACGTGTAATCCTTGGAAATTTGTTTGATTAATTTGATTAATTTTCATAATAATTATTACCTTTTTTGTCATCAATTTTTACACCATTTGTGTGCAAAAGTTCTTCTAATGTATTATAAGTAACTAATGGTGCGTGTCCCCAAACGTAATCCATCATTTCTGAAACATTGCACAGTGGAGATTGAAATTCTGAAATAACAAGTGATAAAGCTTTATTTGAATGAAGTCTTATCGCATCTTTAATGTTTGGAAAATCTATATTTAAATTTCGAACTTTGCGTTTGAATTTACTGCTTTCAACGTTGTTATAAGCGTAATCCAACTCTCTAGAATAAGTAAATTTAGTATCTTTTACTAAATCTAATGCTTCAATGTTTTCAGAATTAATTATTTTTTCTAAGATAGAAATATCATCTGAGTCTGTTTGATTGTAATCAATATTCTTCATGTTTTTTAGAATATTAAAAATCTCATCATACTCTTTTTTGTTTGATTCATTCGGTATAATGTCGAAAAATCTAGTTAATAGACTGTTGCCTTTTTCGTCGCATTTGTAATTGAAACATTCACCATTATAATAATTCTTTTTGATTTTCGGATTTTTTAGTATTGCTAAAATATCTTTTGCTGTGTATAAAAAGTCGCCGTTTTTCTCATATTCATCAATAATATCAAGAAAATCATCTCTGTCAGTTTTTTCTATATGTTCAGTTAATCCATAAATATTTCTAATATCACTATATTTGTTTATTTCGTATTGACCGGTTTTTGCTCCGGCAAATTTAGGAGTTCCAAATTTGTTTTCAACTAAGTTCTTTCCGGCTTGTAGAATGTAATTGTAACCTGTTGTTAATTCTTTATATTTAGAGTGGGCGTAAGTCGTTGCAGCACCGGCAATATTACCCACAAACGCTCCAAAGCCTGTTGCTGCTAACCACTCATCCGGCAAAAGTTTGCATAAACCGCCGAATATGAATGTAGATGCGCCTAATATGGCAGTACCGGCTAAGCCTCCTAAAAACATATACAAACCTCTTGAAGAAACTTCAACTGCGCCTGTGTTTCGAGACTTTTTGGTGCTGCGTTTGATTAGTACATCGAATTTTTCAATGCAATTTTTTATATCTTTATTTCTCAGTAAATCGTCTTTCTTACAACCCATATCTTTGTAAAAATTTTTATCTACATGTAAACCTTTAAAACTTGTATTGTAATTTTGTATTTGTTGGATTTTCATTTTATTTTATTCCTTTTTCCTTTTATTCAAGCGACAAATATTTTTTATACAATATAATCAGACAGATACTGTCCGAATTTTTCCCTGAAAAGTTCTGCAAAATGTTGATTTTCAGAATGATTTATTATATCTAATATTCTTCTTCCGTTATATTCTTTTTTGAACAATGGAGAAGTAAAACATTCATTTATTTCTTCAAAGTAACTCATACGTCCGACTTTTGCACCAAGCTCCAGACCTACAAAATCGAAGTTTAAATTTTTAACTTGTTTGCTAAATTCGTCGTTTTCGATTCTTCTATATGCATAATCTAATTCTGGAAAATATTCCAAATGTTTGTCACGCAAAAGTTCTAACAAATCTAAATCTTCTGCATTCAAAATCTTTTCTACAATAGAAATTCTATTTTTATCAACCTTGTTATAATCAATATTCGTAAGTTTTTGCAATTCTCTGATAATAACTTTCTTTTCTTCTTGAGAAGCCTTGTCAATAATAAAATCAATTATTTTGCTAGAACCATAAGAATAATTTAACTGTTCACCTTTTGATTTTTGAAGATTTTTATTATTCAAAAGTCCCATAATGCCGGAAAAATCAAAGTCTGAATTCATCTTTTCTTCTAAAGTCTTATTTTCTTCTTGTTCTGACTTTGCCACAGCCGGAATAAATGTTCCACGGACATGCTTACAATAATCTTTTGCGTCTTCTACTTTTCTAATAATATTATCTACGACGATTGTATTATCTGAAATTGGCATCTTGCGCAAAGAATCCATTGCACTTTCACCCTGTTGATTTTTTGCTTCAAATACAGTTGCAAGCACACGCGGATATTTCTCTAAATTTGATGCAATATCATCAAGAGCATAAGCACTATCCATAGCCGCTTTGTTATGAATAGGTAACTCTCCTTTGTTATTCTTTGTTAAGTATATTTCTGCTAAATCTTCCGGATTATTTTCTAAATAACTGTTCAAATTATAAAATTCATTAGCTCTTTGCGCTTTATGTATTGGCAAATTACCGTCTTCATCCCTTATAAGTTGTGTTTTTGCAAACAAATCCATAGCTTCTTTGTACTCTTGCGCTGACAACCTTAAGTCTAAGGTATGGAGATTTTCCTTCAACAAATCTATTTTTCCACTTTGTATATATTTGTTCAAAAGACTTGCAGAACCGTGTGTAAAAACATTAGTCAAATAGGACTTTTCCAACTCGTCTAAGTTCACCCGTTTATTTAGAAGAACTTCTTCAGTTGTAACTCCACCAAGTTTCAATTCGTTAGTTTTGTCATCTTTCTCTACTTTTTCACCAAGCTGAATTGTATTGGTAGAAAAATGCTTGAAAGCTGCAATAGCTGTAGTAATCATTGATGCGATTACTGTCAGAACAATAACTTTCCAATCAGACGTAAACAAAGATGCACTCATACCACCAATCAAACCTAACATTGGCGTAAATACTGCCGGCGCCTTTTTCATAATGCGTTTTTTTACAATAACATCGCACTCATGAGCCAACTTATCAATGTCTGCCTTCATTGGCTGATTGAGCCCATTTATTACCCTTTTATTTCCATATAATCCTTGGAAGTTTGTATTAATATTTTGTACCGATTGGATTCTCATCATTTTCCCTTTTTATATGAACAAATAACCATCATATACACTAACTAAGTAATCATAGAAATTTATGTTCTCGACTTCTTTTATTGCAATATCTGCAAGTTCCTTTCCTTGAACCTCTACTTTATAGAAAGGCGAAGAAAAATCATCAACTACATCTGCCAAGACTTCTTTGTTTTCGCTTCTTACTGCTACTTTTAAATCTTCAAAATTCAAGTTCAATTTATCAACTTCTTTTTTAAAAGCAGGATTTTTGATATTTTCGTATGTATAATCTAACTGTGTGTGATAATCTAGTTTCGTTTTGCTTACCAAATCCAAAAGCTGAAAATCTTCTGCATTCAAAATGTGTTCTAATATAGATATGTCATTTTCATCAACTTGGTTATAATTAATTTTAGGAAGTTTTGCCAACTTATTAACTATAACTGTTTTTTCATCTGGTTTAGCCTCATTAAGCAAATAGCTGATTGTTTTTGTAACGAATTTAGAATCAAGCATTTCGCCTTCCGACGCTTGAACTTCTTTTGTTTCTAAAACTCCTAAAATATCTTTAGAACCAACTAATATTTTAGCAGCCATTGCTGTTGCATTTTGTGCATTTATATAACTATCAAACCAATTATCAAACCATTCTTTTGTTGGTTTCTTTATTTCTTTGGTGATTTCAGATTTGCTTTCTTGCATAACATTTTCAGAAAATCTTTGAACAACACTCTGTCCTTTTTGCAATTTCTGCATTCTAACAAGTTTATGCCCTAGCCCTTGAAAGTTTGTATTAGTTTGTATTGATTGAATTCTCATTATTTTCTCCTTTTTTGTTTGTTATATTGAATATAAATCATTTAAGAAGACCGATTAGTTTTATTACTAAAGATATTCGGATAAATATTGTCCGTATTTGTTTTTAAAATTTCGTTGAAAACTCCACTCTTGATTGAGAGAATTTACAAGATGCAACAATTTTGCACCATTATATTCCATCTTGAATAATGGGGATTCAAAGCCGTATTTACATTCCTCAACTGCTCTCATTGAAAACGCTTTTATTGCATCTTCTAAATCTACAAATTCAAAATTCAACTTCCCAACTTGTTCTTTGAATCTATCGTTTTCTATTCTATTATACGCATAATCTAAATCTTTTGAATAGTTGAGTTTTTTACCTTTAAGTAACTCTAATAATTCAGTATCTTCAGAGTTAAAAATCTTTTCAACTACAGAAATTCCATTTTCGTCAACCTTGTTGTAATCAATACTTGCAAGCTTTTTGAGTTTAGCAATTACTTCTTGTTTTTCATCATTAGAAGCGTTATCAATTAAATAATCAATTGCTTTTGAGATAAAATCAGTAGAATTTAAACTTGCGCCAAAGGATTTTTTGACCATTTCTAAATCTAAAATTTTGCTAATATTCAAATTTTCTCCTGACATACTATTGATAACATTTTTCATTTCGGCTTTTTGTTTTCTTTCAGCTTTGCTAACAACTGGAATAAATTCGCCGCGAACTTTTATGCATTTTGCTTCCTCATCCAAGACAAAACTAATTAAGTTTCTAGCAGTTTCATTAATCATTTGGTGTCCCATTAGATAATCAATAATGCTTGAATTATTATTGCCTTTATCTTTAAAAACAGTTACTAAAACTCTTGGCAAATCTTTAAGAGCCGTATATATGTTATACAATATATCCATATTTTCACGCGTCGCTTTTGAATGTATTGGCAATTTACCGTAGTTATTTCTTGTCAAATATACTTCTGCTAAAGCATCAGGATAATCTCTTAAATACTCATTCATTCTGTGTATATCATTCTTTTTTAAAAACTTGTGAGCCGGAAGATTGCCTTCTGCGTCAGGTGTAGTCATTTGTTTGATAAAAGTTTGCATAGAAGCTTCATTAAGTAGAGGTTTTGTAGCATGAGCCCTTAATAACATCAAGTCCAATTTGCCTGATTGAACATATTTGTTTATATTGTCCTTGTTAATTTCTCGAATATCATTCGGAGTCTTGCTATCATTAATTGCTTTTCTCGCGTTATCAATAATTTCATCATCCAGTTCCTCTTTTAGGCTTCTTTTGCTATCTTTAAGCTCTTCTAGAGAATATTTAAGAGTTGTTGCTCCGGATAAAACAACTTCACCTTTTCTGTTTTTTACAACTTTTTCTCCTGCTTGGAAAATTAACTCTTTAAGCGGTGTAAAAAGACCGCAAATCGCGCTAAAAAAGCAAGGAACACTGCAACCTTTTGGAGTTACAAAAACTTCAAATGCATCTGCACATTCTTGAATTCCGGTTTTTTGCAATATTTCAGGAGTTAATCTTTTCAAGATTCTTTTATTTCCATGCAAGCCTTGAAAATTTGTATTATTATTTTGTATTTGTTGGATTTTCATTTCCTTTTTCCTTTTTGCGTTAATCTTTTTTGTTTTTGTCGTGTAGAATGTCAATTGTTCAACACTACCTACTCCCTGCGCGTTATATTACCCTTTTTTTGAACGCATTAAGCATTGTTTCAAATTTTATATTTTCTTTTTTCTTAATCGCTTGGGTGATAACTTTATCAATAGTATCTGCTATTTGTCCGATTGACCAACCTTCTGTAATTTCCGCAAGTTTTTGACAGTGTGCAACAGTCAACACTCCTGCTAAAATCGGTAAGCTTAATAAAGATTTTTGGAACAAATTACTTCTATCGTCTTCGTCAGGATTATCAACCTCGATTTTTGTTCCCATACGTCTTGGATTACCTATAATTTCCGGATTAACTTTATCTATATAATTTGTAGCTCCAATAAGAATAATTCCGTTCATAGAAGCATTATTCATTTTGTCTTTATATGTATTAACTTCTTCTATTTGATGTCGTTCCGCAAAATTAGGGAAAAATCTTTCAGCTTCATCAAAGAAGAGCATAACAGGTTTTTTCAAAATTTTTGCCTGTAATTCCAGCCTATCAAAAATTTCAACTATATGTTTTGAAATTTGATGGATATATTGAGAATCGTTTATAGAAGAATAATCCATTTTATATAAAGGAACATCCATTTGTCTTGCTAAAGTTTCAACAATAGTCGTTTTACCTGTTCCAGGTGGACCGTATAAAATCACACCACCAGGCAAGCGTCTTTTGTTAGCAAGCAACGCAGCTCTGATTTCAGGGTCCCAAACATCAATAACAGACTCTTGCAATTGTTCTTTAACTTTTTGCATTCCGCCTAATTCGTCCAAAGATTGAAAATCCCACTCATTATATTGATGCTGTTTAAGTCCAGATTTATTGCAGAATTCACCCATCATCCTTTCATTATTTATTGCTTTACAATCTTCTATTGCATCTCTAAAATCTGTTCCTTTCAAAATTACCAGTCTTTTAGCGTCTTTTACGACAGATGTAATTGATGCCATTGACATTCCGTCAAAATCTTTCGCAATTTCTCTAAGATAACTTTCATCTTTAGCAAGCTCTCTTGTCGAAGGCGATTTTTCCAGTGATTTTTTAATTACGTCGTATCTTTCTTCAAATGTCGGATTGCTGAAATGAATCCAGTTACCTAATCTACCACGACGTTTAAGAGCAGGATCTACTCCATCCAAGTCGTTTGTAGCAGCAATTAAGATGAAACCGCGTTGAGCAGGGTTATTTAGTTCTTGTAGTAAAGCATCTGTCAATTCTTTATTGTGTTGTGCGCTTCCGCTACGTTCGCCGCCTAATGATTCGAATTCATCTAAGAACCAAACAGAACGTTCTCCTGTTTCTTGGAATTTTCTATTCAATTGGTCTGCTAATTTTTTAAACGCTTTGCCTTCTTCATGGACTAAAGCTGTACCAATATCTGATAATTTTGTTTCATAGAAAGGTAAACCTAAAGTTTTTGCTAAAGCTTTTGCTGTATACGTTTTACCGTTACCGGGTTCTCCGTAGAAAATTGCGCCATCCGGCAAAGCGTCATTGCCTAATTCCTTGTATAAATCATCAAGTCTTTCCATCGGTTCAATATACAATTCGTTTAATCGTTTCTTTATCTCAGGCATTCCGCCTAAATCGTCAATTGTCGGATCATCAGCCGTTATTGGAGTTCTTTTGAATTCAGGAGTGTCGTAAGCTGATGTTCTGTTAAAATCATTAATTGGAGTCAAACCTTTTTCGGTTGTATATTCCGCCAATTGTTCTTTAAAAATTGGCATTATATTTTCGGTTTCACCACGAGAGATTGCAGTTCTTGCGGTTTCATTCAAGATTTTTTCAATTTCCGAAAAAGGAATACCTTCTGTTGAACCTGTAATTTCTTCTAAATTGCCATTTAATTGGGCTAATATTTTTTTATCATTAATTTTCTGACGTATAAATTCTTGTCGGTCATTTGCGCTCGAGCAAGGCAAAGTCAACACTTTATCAATAAGACCGGCATGAATAAACGTACTGCCAATACTTGCCTTATTTTTTGTTGTCGCAACAAATAACATCCCTTTTGCTGAACAATTTTTTAAAATATTCGCAAATTTATTTCTTTCAACTTGCACACTATTATTATCTTCTGTATACATGTTGTCAAAGTTTGAAGCAACAACAATGGTCCTTACGCCTTTTTCTTTATAATTTTTTTCAATATCTGCAATCATCGGAGCTAATTCTTGCATAGAATGAATTTGCAAAGCAGGTAAATCAGTTTCATTAACTAACGCGCTAACAATTGAATCTGTTCCGTTTGGAGAAGCAAACAAAATCCCGTTAGGTAAAGACAAATTGTCAATTGCGCACAATTTATTTTTTGTACTGTCTTTAATCGGTATAATTATATTTTCTCTTAATTCTTGTTTAATATTTTCCATACCGATAATATCGTCTAAAGATTTCATTTCAGGATTTACTTGGTAGTGAGTATATTCTTTATATTCAGGTTTTTTAACAGGTTTTTCATCTGTTTGTTCAGGTTTTGCTTGTGGAGCAATTTTAGCAGTTGGGGCTTCATCTTCAACTTCATCAAAAGAATCAAAAAAATCTACTTTTTGCTCTTCTTGTATTTGTTGAGGTTGAGGAGTTTCTGTTGGTGTTGGCGTTTTCACTGTTTTGAGATCTTCAACCGGACGCATTTGACTTGGAGCAACCTGAATCGGATTTTCTACATAGATTTTTGTCGCTGTTTCTCTTGCGTCAGCGGTATTAGTTTCTTTCGGTTGAGTAGAATTTGGAACATTTTGTCGTTCAATTTTTTTTGCACCGCGCGATAATAACAAAGAACGCATTTCATCCGTTTTTGCATAATCTAAAGGTGAAATCCCGTTGTTAGTAAAATTAACTATATGTTCTCTGTTTGAAGGTTTTGCGGTCAAATAAGATACAAGCGCAGTATAGTTATTTGCAACCAGTTTTTGAAATAATGTTTCGCCATCTTCTTTACTTACTTGATTAACATCCAGCTTGCCTTTGCGAGCCTCATTTAATAAATCTTTTTCTGTCGGTAAATCGCTTATAGCCTTAAATTCTACATTTTGGGAGTATAGATTTTTGGGGTATTGACTTCTGAAAATTGGTGTAATGTACATTACTTTCTCCTTATAAAGCATTATTTTATTAATAAATAATAGATGGTTTATTCAATCTATTATAAAAAGCATAAAAATATAAATTGCTACATTTCTTAATATTTCTTTACAAGGATGAAATGGTGAGTTCAGGTGTGTTCAAGATGAAATCTGATTAGAAGTGGAACACCTTATATATTATATTGAAGAACATTGTTATTGTCCGATAGAAAGAATTAATGAGATTTGAAAAGTTTATAGCGAACATATTAAGCAGGCAAGTTCAACATTATTATCAATTAATATGATTAGTAAGAAATACGAACATATAGTAATAATATTATTTATATCTTTATATTTTTATTATTCTAAATAATACATTTTAAATGTAACATTTTATCACAAATGTTTGAGCAATCTTTTAAATTAAGTTAAAATATACCTATGGAAAGATTTGATTATGGAATTATAGGTGGAGGTCCGGCCGGATACACCGCTGGCATGTTTTTAGCAAAAAATGGATATTCGGTAGTTTTGTTTGAAAAAGATTGTTTGGGAGGAACCTGTTTAAATAGAGGTTGCATACCTTCAAAATCTTTTTTACACTCTTCTGAATTATATGCACGAATTAAAAATTCTGGCGACTTGGGAATTACTTTTGAGAACTTTGATTTTGATTTTTCAAAAATTGTAGAAAAGAAGAATAAAACTGTAGAAAAAATCAGAAAATCATTAGAACTCGCAGTCAAAAATTCCGGAGTTAAAGTCGTTTATGAAGAAGCTTGTGCGGATAAAAACGTGATTAAAACACCAACGCAAGAGTACGAAGTTGAAAACATAATAGTTGCAACCGGTTCAAAACCAAAAGAATTAAAGGGTTTGGAATTTGATGGCAAATTTATACTAAATTCAGACGATATTTTAAATATTCAAACATTACCAAAATCACTTGTAATAGTAGGTTCTGGCGCAATAGGAACAGAATGGGCGAGAATTCTTTCTAATTTCGGATGCGAAGTAAACGTTGTAGAAATGGCAGAACACCTAATTCCTACGGCTGATATTGAAGTTTCAAAAAGGATTGAGCGAATATTTAAACAAAAGAAAATCAAGTTTTTCCTAAAAGATTGTATCGCTTCAATTAAAGACAAAACTGTTGTTTTAAAAAGTGGGGTGGTACTAAATCCGGATTTTGTTTTGGTAGCAGTTGGCAGACAGCCTGTTTCACTAAATTGTGATGGTAAAATTATTGGGGATGCTTGTGGTGAAATTCAACTTGCGCATTATGCAATTCATCAAGCGAAGGCTTTAGCGCTTGGAATTCCATTTAATAAAAATTTAGTGCCGGCTATAATTTATGGTGAACCTGAAATTGCTTGGGTTGGCGTAAGAGAACAAGATATAGATGATACATACAATGTTTCAAAACTTCCTATAACTGCTTTGGGTAAGGCTTGGTGCGATGATGCAACAGAAGGTTTTATAAAAATTATCACGAAAGATAATTTAATAAAAGGTGCGCATATTGTATCAAAAGAAGCATCATCTCTTATTCATACAATATTGGTTGCAATTCAAAATAATTTGTCAGTTGATGATTTAAAGAAGATTTGCTTTGCACATCCGACTTATTCTGAAGGTATTTTTGATTTAATAATAAATAATTAGGATATGGTTTTATGAAAAGATTTTTAACACTCTTGTTTCTTTTGGCATTTTCTTTAAACCAAGTATTTGCAGCAGAAGGTCTGTTGATTAGTGCAAAAGAAACAGAAAAACAAGAAAAGAATATTAACGAAATCGGTTTTAGAATCCTAAACTCAAATGGCATACAAACGAGAGCAATATTTGTTCTTGATACACATAGAATTATAAATGCCGGAACAAGTCCGTTTAGCAGAACAATTGTTGTTTATAGAGGTATGTACACAAGATGCGAGTCTGATGACGAACTGGCAGCAGTTCTATCCCATGAAATTGCTCACAGCGTTAATAGCTACAAAGGCATATTAAATGGAAAATTTAGCTATATATCTACCTCTTTAACTCCAAGAAAATATGAATACTTAGCAGATAAACGTGGCGTAGATTATATGGTTAATGCCGGATACAACCCTGTTGCAATGATTATTGTATTGAACAAAAACTGCGGACAACGTAGTACGGAATGGCACTCTACACACCCTCTTACATCTAGAAGAATGATGGAAGTGTATGAATACATTTATAAAAAGTATCCGGAATACTTGGCTAATAATAAATATAGAGATAATATTTATTATCAAAACTTTTTGTTAACCTCTAAAAATAATAGAGAAAAGTTTCAGCAAAAAGTTAGAACCGGTTCAACAAAGAAAATTCGCTATAAGTAATGATAAAAGCTATAACTACTTTAATTTTACTATCAATTTGTCTTACTCCTGCAAACGCCATGTTAACGGATGATTTTGTAGACGAAACATTAAGTAAAGACTTACAAATTCGAAAGTATAGTGCGAAAATTATAGTGGATGAATTCGCAGAAACTAATAAAAATGAGCCTTTGCGTCATAACGAAAGAGTTGTTGTAACAGAGATTTTGCCGACGAGTAATAAAACTTATAAGATAAATCCTTATAAAATGTCAAGGAACGAAGTTGCTATAAGAATTATTGAACCAATTTCTACAAAACTAAAGCCGGAAGAAGGTAGCGAGATTTTGTTTGAAACCGTTGAACAAATAAAAATCGGTAATAAGATTTATCCAAACGGCACTTCAATAAAAGCAAGAATTGAAACTGTTTCTCAAAATGCAATGTGGGGCTCTCCGGCAGAAATAGTTATTGGTAATTTTTATTTAGACAATATTCCGCTTTATGGCGAAATTGATAAAGTCGGAAGAAACAATGTTTTATGGGTTCGTCCACTTGCAATTCTGACCGGTCTTTGTTTTGGAACTGGATTTTTCTTTATGTTTATAAGAGGCGGTCACGCAAAAATTAAACCTAATGAAACATTTACTCTTTCTTATTAAATAAAACTTTTTCTAATTCTTGCGCGGTTTTTGTTTTAGCAAGTCCACCTTGAGAAGTTTCTTTTAATAATGGTGACATTAACTGACCTGTTATATTAAGCGTATCAACAACTTCGTCAAGCGGAATTTTACTTTCTACACCGCAGAGTGCAAGTTCTGCTGCTGTAACTGCATGAATAGCTAAAAAAGCATTTCTTTTTATACAAGGGACTTCTACTAATCCGCAAACAGGGTCACAAGTTAAACCTAAAATGTTTTTTAGTGCTAGTGCTGTTGCATTAATAATTTCATCAACAGTTCCGCCTAGCATTTGAGTAAGTGCTGCAGTTGCCATCGCTGAAGCGACTCCGCATTCGGCTTGACAACCGGCAACAGCACCAGCTAATTGAACTTTGTTAGATACAATCAAACCTACAATGCCGGCAGTTAGAAGAGCGTTAATTTGTTCTGCTTCAGTAATTTTTTCTTCTTCTGCAATCGCAATTATTACAGATGGAACGATACCGCAAGAACCGGCTGTTGGACATGCAACAATTCTTCCCATCCTTAAATTTTCTTCTGCAGTTGCTAAAGCGTAAGTTATAATTTTTTCAAATGTTTTTCCAAATAATGCACCTTTTTTTTGAAATCTTTTAGGAAGCTTTACGCAATCATCTCCGCACCAATTACTAATCGATTTTTCTGTCGATTTTAAACCACTACGAATAGCTTCCTTCATTGCAAGCAAATCTTCCAATACTTTTAAGCGCACAACATCAACAATTTCACCTGAAAGTATAGCCTCTTCTTCTTGTGCAACTTCATAAATAGGTTTATTTGAACACTTATTAACTAAATCTGAAAATGATAAAATCGCCATTATTTTAACTTTCTAATATTTGTAACAAAAAATACGTCTTGAATTTGTTTAACTTTTTCTACAACATCATCTCCAATTGGAATGTCAAGAGCTACATACATAGAAGCTGTACCACCTTTTGAACTCCTGTCGCAATGAAGAGACGCAATATTCACTTTTTGCTTTTGAATAATATCACTAACTTTGGAAATCATGCCGGGAACATCTTTGTACATTAAAAGTAATGTATCGTAAGTTCCATCAATATTAGCAGAAAAACCATTTATACAATTAATTCTAATTTCTCCGGCGCCAACAGAATCTCCTGATATTATCATTTTGTCGTCAAAAGTAATATCAACAGAATTTGGATGTCTTGAAATATCTTGTCGGTATTCGTATGAATAGTTTATATTGTCAACGACATCAAAAATGTTTTTTATAATAATATCATCTACTGAATAGCCTAAAACACCGGCAAGAAGTCCTTTATCAGTACCGTGTCCAAAACCTGTAGTTGCGAATGAATTATAAAGCACGAATTTTACTTTTTTAAATTCGTTTTTATAGATATTCCTAGCCATTAATCCTAGACGAACGGCGCCTGCCGTATGGGAACTTGATGGGCCAACCATGATAGGAGATATTACTGAAAATAAAGATTTTTGTTCCATTTTTAAAAATCATCCTCTTCATCTTTTTTTCCAGCATTAATGTAGCCATCCATTATATTGCATAATGAATTTTGCCAATCGCTATTTTTTTCTAAGAAAAAGTCTGCACCTCTCGCACGACATTGTTGTTCAATTTCTTTTCTTGGAGAAGCTGTTATTACCCCAACAATCAATTTTACACCGGAAATTGCTGCAAGTTTTTTTAATTCTGTTAGAAGGATAAAGCCTTCTCTTTCTGTTGGAATAAATAAATCCATAACAACATACTCATATTTGCGTTTTTTATATTTATTAACAGCATCATAAATTTCTTGAGAACAATCTATATCATACTCAAATCTGGAAAGTAAAACTTTTAGTTGGTATGTTATAACTCCTAAATCATCTACAACAAGAATTGCAGGACCACTTGCTGCGTTGTTATCTTCAAATTCTTCTTCTGTTGGGGGCAATGCTTTACTAAATATTGGCTTTTTGGCATTGTTATTTAATTCTTTTAAGGTATCTACAATATTGATTAATTGTTTTTTTAAATCAATTAAATTAACATCTTTTGGTGGTTTTGAGTTCGTAATATTATAGAATAATTCAAGAAATTCATTATCTAAATCAACATTTGGCATAAACACTCCTAGCTAAATTTTTACATAGTATAGATTATATCACACAGTGTAAAAAAAGGTAAGTATATAAATCTCGTTTATTGGGTTTAATTTTTTAATTATTTTTTAATATTGGTGCAGAATTTAAAAGCATTTTAGTATAATTCTCCTTTGGGTAGTTAAAAATCGCACTCGTCGTGTTTTCCTCTATTAATTCGCCAAAATACATTATTCCGACTCTATCAGCTAAATATTTTATTACGCTCAAATCGTGCGAAATAAATAGAATTGTCAAATTTCTTTCTTTTTTTAATTCTTTCATTAAATTAATTATTTGCGCTTGAATACTCGCGTCGAGTGCACTCACAGGCTCATCCGCTATCAAAAGTTTTGGGTTGAGAATGAGTGCTCTGGCGATTGCAATTCTTTGCCTTTGTCCACCCGAAAACTCGTGAGGATATCGAGTTAAAACATCTTCCGTTAAACCAACTTCATCTAAAACTTTTCTAACAACTGCTTTTTTTCTTGATTTGGAGAATTTTGTATTGATATCCAATGGTTCCATTAATGTTTCGCCAATTTTCATTTTAGGATTCAAACTTGAATAAGGATTTTGAAAAACCATTTGAACATTTGTAGGATATTGTTTCTTTTCTTCTTTTGTTTGTTCGAAAATATTTTTACCTTCAAATAATATTTCACCGCTAACAGGTTTTACAAGCTTTGTAACAGCCTTTGAAAGAGTTGATTTTCCGCAACCTGATTCACCTGCAAGAGCATAAATTTCACCTTGTTTGATATTCAGTGAAACATTTTTTACTGCTGTAACAGTTGAAGC
>CAKVLL010000010.1 GCA_934757255.1 uncultured Candidatus Melainabacteria bacterium
GATTATGTTGAAGGTGTGAAGAAGTTTAATCATAAGGATATTTAGATGAAAATTGGAGTTATTGGTTTAGGTTTAATAGGCGGTTCTATTTTTAAGCGCGGCAGAGAAAAACACGAGATGGTTGGAGTTTCACGTTCTGTGAAAGAAGAATGCGTGAGTAATGATTACGCGTCATTAAAGGGTTGTGATTTGGTTTTTGTTTGTACTCCGATGAACAAAACGCTTGAAATTTTAGATAAATTGGAAAATTTCTTAGATGAAAATACAATTGTTACAGATGTTTGCAGCCTAAAAGAATTTGTTTCAAAAAAGAACTATAAATTTAAATTTATCCCTTCACATCCGATGGCTGGGACTGAACATAGCGGTTGGGAGCATTCTTTCCCTGAACTTTTTGAAGGTGCAACTTGGGCTATAACTTTAAAAGATGATACAGCTTTAGATGATTTTGAAATATTAAAATCAGTTATCAAAGATTTTGGCGCTAATACAGTTATGACAACCCCTCAAGAACATGACAAAGCGGTTGCTCTAATTTCTCATGCGCCTATGCTTGTTGCTCAAGCTTTATGTAAAAACATCGAAAGCAATGAACTTGCCCAAAAATTAGCTTCAAGCGGTTTTCGTGATACAACAAGATTAGCGCTTTCTAATACTGAAATGGCTAACGACATGATTATGATGAATAGCGAAAACATAAAAGATGTTGTTACACTTTTGGATAAAAATATTGATACGATTTTAAAAAGCAATTACAAGAATCAAGCTGAACGTATAAAAGAATTTAGGCAAAATTTGTATGCAACAAAAGTCTTGTAAAAATAATATAGGGCTGATATTTACTTTACCAGCAGTTATCGGGATTTTTATCTTTATAATAATTCCAATATGCTGTTCGTTCGCGTTGAGTTTTACAAACTGGGATTTGTTGAACGAAATTTCTTTTGTTGGACTAGATAATTATAAATCTATCATAAAAGATGTAGGATTTTTGCAAGTTCTTATTAACACAGTTGTTTACGCAACTGCAACTACTATTTTTGCGGTTATAATACCGCTATTAATTGCAGCTTGTATAAACTCTAAAATCAAAGGAAGTGAATTATTTAAGACTATTTATTTTTTACCTTTTATAACACCTGCTGTAGTTATCGCAATTGTTTGGGCATGGATTTTTGATCCCAACATCGGCTTAATGAACACCATTTTAAACACGCATTACATTTGGCTTTTTAGCACAAAACTTGCAATGCCGGTTTTGATTTTTGTTTCGGTTTGGAAACTTATCGGATATAATGTTGTCCTCTTTTTAACAGGATTTTCTACCATTGATAAAAGTGTTTACGAAGCTTCTAAGATTGATGGAGCAACTGCTTATCAAACATTTTTTGACATAACCGTGCCACTTTTAAAACCGACAATTTATTTTGTTACAACCGTAACTGCAATATCTTCATTTCAAATTTTCGATTTAATTTATGTTATGACGCAAGGCGGACCAAATGATTCGACAAATGTTATTGTATACTCAATTTACAAATACGCATTTGAATATTTTGACATAGGCAAATCTTGCGCTCTAGCCTATATCCTATTTGCAATAATTTTTATACTAGTAATTCTTCAAAAGAAATTTGCAAAATAAACATTTAATATTTCGTTACAAATAAGCAACTATTTATATTGAGTTGTTTTTAGTTGTATGTGTGAAGGAAAAAAAGAATGGCAATAAGCTTCAATCCAATTGGATATAATGCTAAAACTGAACAAGGTAACAATTATAAAAAATCAAACCTGGGTAAAAGTATTGGTTTGGTTTTAGCAAGTGGTGTCGCTTATGCATATAGGAAGAAACCTATTCGACTACTCAAATACACAGAAGATGAAAATCTTGAATATATATTAAAAACGCTTGGTAGCAACTATAAATTGTCTGACAAAGAGAGAAAACTTCTTCAACTTTATGACAAAATAGAAACAGTAGGAGCGATATTTGGGATTGGTGTTTTAGCAGATAGATATATCAACAAAAAACGAAAAGAAAAAGCTGATATAAAACAAGTAAATTGGAATGTTTAAAGATTAATTTAATTCTTCAACCAACTCTTCAAATTCCGGAAAAGAAATTTTTGTCCATTCAAAACCATTTATTACAATTTCATTTTTGCAAATCAAACCTGCTATGTAATAACTCATTGCTAATCTATGGTCGTGATAACTTTCAAGTTCTGCATTACCTTTTAGTTTCGTTTTGCCACTTACTATAAAACCGTCTTGATGTTCTTCAATATCAACACCGATTTTAGAAAGTTCTTTTACTAAGCATTTAATTCTGTCGGCTTCTTTATTTCTTAAATCCTCTGCATCTTTAATAATAGTTTCACCATCGGCTTGTGAAGCTAAAACCGCAATTACAGGCAATTCATCAATTAATCTTGGAATATCCTCGCCTTCTATTACGCATGGTTTTAGATTTTCGGTATATTGAACTCTTATATCACCAATTTCTTCTCCGGATACGGTTGTGTTATTTAGAATTTCAATATTACCGCCCATTCTTTTCACAACATCAATTATGCCAGAGCGAGTATAATTTAAACCGACATTTTTGATTACAAAATCAGAATTTGGCACTATTAAACCTGCTACTATAAAAAATGCTGCAGATGAAATATCACCAACAATATTAATATCTCTTGCATACAATTTTGAAGGGTTTAGAGTTACTTCTGAACCGTTGATTTTAATATCAGCGCCTAAGTATTTGAACAAATTTTCTGTGTGATTTCTTGAAACATAAGGTTCTGTAAAGGTTGTTTTACCTTCTGCATTCAAACCTGCTAAAAGTATGCAAGACTTAACTTGTGCGCTGGCAAGTTTAGAATTATAATTTATCCCTCTAAGTTTTTGTCCGATTATTTTAAGCGGTGCATGACCATTTTCAGAAGTTATATTTGCGCCCATCAAAGTAAGTGGCTCTATAACACGTTTCATCGGACGTTTAGAAAGACTCAAGTCGCCTACGAGTGTTGAATTAAAATTCTGACCGGCTAAAACTCCTGAAACCAAACGCATTGTAGTTCCTGAATTTCCACAATCATAAACTGAAGTATTTGAAGGTGTTAAAATACCTGTTGATTTTATCTTTAAAGTTTTTTCATTTATGAACTGGATATCAACACCTAAACTTTTAAATAAGTTCAATGTTGAATGACAATCTGCACCGCTTGAAAAATTGCCAACCGTACATTCACCTTCTGCAATTGATGAGAACATAACCGCACGGTGCGAAATTGATTTATCGGAAGGTATTGTAATTGTGCCTTTTAATGAATTTTTGCGTGATACTTTTTTTAACATGATTTTCTTTATTTAAACCCTCTTATACCAAGCCTTTAATTTATACCCACCCGCATTTGTAACTCACTAACGTTCGAACAACTGCGACCTCCCTAACCAGTGAGGTTATTCTCTAACCAATTCAAAAATAGCTTTACATTTTTCAAAAACTTTTTTAGCGTTTTGTAGAGCAAGCATATTAGCACCGTCACAAAGAGCCTTATCTGGTTCAGGGTGAATTTCAAAGAACAAAACATCTGCGCCTGCTGCCATTGCTGCATTTGCCAATGTCGGTACAAATCTTCTGTCACCGCCTGTAGAATCGCCGTTTGAACCGGGCATTTGAACACTATGAGTCGCATCAAAAACGACAGGATAACCGAATTCTTTCATTATAGGAATTGCTCTAAAATCCACAACCAAATTGTTATAACCGAAAGACACACCTCTATCCGTTAACATAATATTGTGGTTTCCGCTATCTTCAACTTTTTTAACCAAAGATTTCATTTGTTGCGGTGCTAAAAATTGTCCTTTTTTAATATTAACAATTTTACCTGTTTTTGCCGCTGCCACAAGTAAATCCGTTTGACGACATAAAAACGCAGGAATTTGTAAAATATCCGCAACTTCTGCAACAGGTTCAGCTTGTTCAGGGAGATGAATATCAGTTACAATTGGAACTTCAAATTCCTTTTTAATTTGCGCAAGCATCTCTAAACCTTTTTCCATACCAACTCCACGATAAGAGTTAATAGAAGAACGATTCGCCTTATCAAAAGAAGATTTGAAAACATAATTTATATTAAGTTCTGCACAAACTTGTTTCAACGTTTCAGCAGTTTGTTTTAAAATATCCATTGACTCTATTGCGCATGGTCCGGCTAAGATGGTTAATTTATTTGAACCTATTTCAAAGTTTTTTAGTTTTAGCATGTTTTCTCTCTTAAATTCTAAGTCAATAAGTGAATAGGTGAATGAGTGAATAAGTTCGTATTAATTATTATTCAATATAAAGTTGTTTAACATTGAATATATTAAAAATAACTTTCCACTTTCAACTTTCAATTTTCAACTCTACAAATCCACATCAGTAAGTCTCGCCAGAAGCACGATTCTATGCGATGTCCCATCTTCCACAAGTTCCACCCCAACGAGCAATAATATTGCCTTTAATATCACCAATTTTTTCAACATGATGCATTGGCTCAGCACCTTCTAAAATAGTGATAACTTCGCAGTTGTTAGAACAACCTGTGCATTGACAAGTCACTGATTGGAAATTCATGTTACCAACTTTCCAACCTTTGAACTTAGTATCAACCTCGGTGTATTGGTGATTTTCCATAGCAAGAAGAGCAGCACCGATAGCACCCATTGTTTGGTGATTTTCAGGAACAACAATTTTTGTGTTTAAAGCTTCTTCAAAAGCTTTTACCATGCCTGAATTTGTTGCAACACCGCCTTGGAATGAAATTGTAGGTAACAATTCTTTTCCTAATGCTAGGTTAGATAAATAATTTCTAACAAGAGCTTGGCAAAGCCCGTATAACAAATCCTCTACAGGATAACCTAATTGTTGTTTGTGGATTAAGTCACTTTCTGCGAATACACCGCAACGGCCGGCAATACGCGCAGGGTTTTCTGATTTAAGCGCTGTTTCACCGAATTTTTCAATAGGAACATTCAATCTTTGTGCTTGGTGGTCAAGGAAACTACCAGTACCGGCAGCACAAACTGTGTTCATCGCAAAATCGGTTACAATACCATCTCTCAAGATAATGATTTTACTGTCTTGACCGCCGATTTCAAGAATTGTTTGAACACCAGGAATGTTTGTACTTGCAGCTACAGCGTGCGCTGTAATTTCGTTTTTAACAACATCCGCACCAACTAGTGCACCGGCAAGATTTCTACCAGAACCGGTTGTACCAACACCTTTAACTGAATATTCGCAAAGTGCTTGTGAATAAATTTGTTTCAAACCGTTCTGAACAGCATCAACCGGTTTTCCAGCTGTTTTTAGCATATATGAATCAATATATTTACCTTTTTCATCAACCAATGCTAACTTTGTTGTAACTGAACCAACGTCGATACCTAAATATACATCTAAACTCATCTTTTTACCTTCTTCCCTTTAATAATCTGATTATACCATAAAGTTGAAAAATTTATACAAGCCACTTGCACATGCCGACTAATATTATGTATAATAAGTTTAATGAGATTTCTGGGGGAAGAAAAATGTTTAAACTTGGAATTATCGGTTATCCTTTAGGGCATTCAATATCTGCTGTTATTCAAAAAGCCGGATTAGAAAGTATTGGAGAAGAAGGCAGTTATGATGTTATGGAAACTCCGCCAGAAGATTTGATTAGTAGAATCAAGTTTATAAAAGCTAATGGTTATAACGGTTTCAATGTGACGATTCCGCTAAAAGTTCCAATGTCATTGTTTTTGGATGATATTGATGATTATGCAAATATTGCTGGTTGTGTTAATACTGTAAAAGTTGGAGAAGATAAGTCCTTTTTCGGATTTAATACAGATATTTATGGTTTCAAAAAAGCCATTCCGGAAACAATCGATTTAGTCGGTAAAAATGCAAGTATTTTGGGAACCGGTGGCGCTTCAAGAGCAGCTGTTGTTGGACTTGCAGAAAGAGGAATTAAGGAAATTGACTTTTATACAAGAAATATAATAAATTCGCGTCAGACTCTTGAGTATGTAAGAGCTAAATTTCCGGAAATAAGTTTTAATGTTTATCAGATACAAAATATCAGAAGTTTAGCACATACAGCAATTGTAGTAAATGCGACTCCAATTGGAATGCGTGGTTTTATGGCAGATCAAATGCCACTAGAACGTGCTGATTTAGACAAATTAAATTCAGACACTATAATTTATGACATCGTTTACAATCCTGTTAAAACAATTTTAATTCAGGAAGCGCAGAAAAGAGGATTAAGAACTATCGGTGGCTTGGATATGCTGGTTTATCAAGCAGAACGTGCAATTCAAATATGGACTGGCAAGAATCCGGATGTTAAACAAATGAAAATTGCAGCTTTAGAAGCTTTATAAAAAACAGGTGCATTTAATTAAACGCACCTGTTTTTCATTATTCAACTCTCTCTCCAAGTTCTTTATCCATAAGGAATAAAGATGTTTTATCATCACCAAAAAGTTCAAGCCGTTTAATGATATCTTTAATTGTTTGTTCTTCTTGAATTTGTTCGGTTATGAACCAATCAATAAAAGCCAGTGTTGTTCTATCACATTCTTCTTCGGCTGTTTTTGCGATTTTCATAACAGAAGATGTTATGCATTTTTCGTGTTCATAAATATGATTAAATATAGAAGTTATTCCATTAAATTCAAACTCTGGAGTTTTAATTTGTTTTAATGTTACAAAGCTGTTTCTTTCAATCAAATAATCGAATAATTTTAAACCGTGTTCTACTTCTTCTTTTGCTTGATGTTTCATCCAAGATGCAAAACCGAATAATCCGAGTTCTCTAAAATATGCAGACATAGACAGGTATAAATACCCTGAGTAAAATTCTTTATTAATTTGTTCATTAACGATACTATTTATTGCATTACTGATCATTTCTATCTTCCCCCCACAAACCGTGTATATTACAAAATTCGATTGCCTCTATGTTATCACCGGTATAACTAATATCTATTTCAGGAGTTTCTTCCGGATGAAGATATTTTATGTGAACTTCTTTATTATCTTTATCTAAAACTTCTATAAATTGAATGTAATGTTCCGGTACCATTGGATGGCTCATAACCTGAACAAACTTTTTATTATCTCTAAATTCCATTTTAGGTGCATGTTTTTCACCTAATTCTGATTTATCGTGTTGCAGGATTTGCAGTTTCATCGGTTGACCGCAACAAACAAGTTCTCCTATACCGTTTAAAATAACTTGCACAAGGTTTCCACAAATTTCACATTTGTATAGTTGTAATTTTTCTGTAGACATGATTTATCCTTTCTTTCGATACGTCTTCATTTTTGGAAGGATTGGTTATAAATGGAAAATTGAAAATGGAAAATGGATAATTGTATTAAAATTGTTGTAAGTTAATACGTTCAATATTTAACTAATTAAATTTGAAGTTATATTTTAAATAACTTTCCACTTTCAATTTTCAACTTACAAAATTATTTTATCCGTTTAACGCTTATTAACATTGTCCGAGTCGGTAATTTGTGCTACTATTCTTTGTATGGATAATTTTTTTTCAACAAATTCAGAAGCATTTAATAAAGCTAAACAGCCACAAAACGAAAATAACTCTCTTAATGCCCAATATGACAGTTTAAAAGATAATTATGAGCAAATATTTATTGAAGCGGCTGAAAGTATTAGGCGCGAAGTAAACAAGTTTAAGCCGGAAAATCCTTGCGGAAAATGTACGGTTAAGGATTGCAAAATTGAAAAGAAAGATGTTTTTACACCTTATCCGATGAATTGTGAATACAGAGATTGGCAGCTTAAGATTTTGACATTCTTGGCTGGTGATTATAGGCAAAAGCTTAAAATTGCTTATAAAACCATGATGGATAAGAAAAATAACTACTCCTGTAACATGTGCGCAGCTTGCTGCAAACTCGCAACCAGTGAATATTCATACGCACAACTTAAACAAAGGGCAATACGAGGCGATAAATTTTCGCAAGATTTTGTATCAGTTTTTGTACCTTATGAATCTGAAGAAGATGCAAAGAAAGCCAATCCAGAGTATTTTGAGCTTTTGAATAAAGTAGTAGAAGAAGATAAAATTTATTATTATTATTGTCCGAAGCTTTCCGGAAATCTTTGTTCTGATTATGAAAATCGCCCTGATATTTGCAAAGATTTTCCACACAATCCGCTTAAACTATTACCATCAGAGTGTTCGTATAACGCTTGGAAAAATGAAATTGCGTATCAGGCAATGTTATTAAAGGCAAAAGTCGATATTATAGAATTTTATAAGGAAAAACTACAATAATGATATTAGCAGGCATGAAACTTGAAGAGTTTGAAAATTTGATGTCAGAGATGAATGCAACAAAATTTCGAGCAAAACAAATACACAATTGGATTTATTCAAAATCAGTTTCGACAATTGATGAAATGACAAATCTTTCCAAGGATTTTAGGGAAGAATTGAAAAAAGTTGCAACCGTAACTGATACAAAAATCAAAGTTAAGCAAGTTAGCAAAGACGGAACCATCAAGTATTTGGTTGAATATCCGGATGGAGAATGCGTTGAAACTGTTTTGATGCGCTTTGATAATCGCGCTAATTTAACGGCTTGCGTAAGTTCTCAAGTCGGATGTGCCGTTAATTGTTCATTTTGTGCAACCGGCAAAGGTGGATTTAAGCGTAATTTAACTTACAAAGAAATTATAGAACAAGTACTAACTATTCAACGCGATACCGGTCTTAAGGTTACAAATGTTGTATTTATGGGACAAGGAGAACCGCTTTTAAACCTTGATAACGTATTAAAGGCGTTAGAAATATTTAACGACGATTTCCAAATCGGCGCAAGAAGAATTACAATTTCTACAAGTGGAATTATTCCAGGAATAAATCGTTTAGCAGATTTGAGTCTGCAATCTACTTTGGCTATTTCTTTGCACGCACCAACGCATGATTTGAGAAAAGATATTATGCCGATTGAAAACAGGTATCCGCTTCCTGAACTTAAAAAGGCACTTTTAAATTATGTTGAAAAGACAGGACGCAGAATTACAATTGAGTATATTTTGATACATAAATATAATGACACACAACCTGTTGCAAAAGAATTGGCACATTTTCTTAAAGATTTGAAGTGTAACATCAACTTAATTCCGTATAATTCTGTAATTGAAAACGATTATAAAAAACCTTCAAACGGTGACATTATGAAGTTTAAATATTTACTTGAACATTCCGGTAAAAAAGTTACGGTAAGATTGGAACGAGGTGCGGATATTGATGCGGCTTGCGGGCAGTTAAGAGGTAAAAAAATAAAATAAATTTTTTCAACAAACTTGAAACAAAACAACATTATGATACATTCTCATAATCTACGTTAATTTTAAACTCAACAAAAAACAGACGAAGAATTAAAAAATCTCCGTCTGTTTTTTTGTATAAAAATGTCTAACTATTTTACATCTTCCTTTATTACAATCAAGTTTTTAACAATTTTCATTGCGCATGTTGGAAGAACTATTTCGCTTAAACCATCTGCAATACTAATAATACTTCCAGCTGGTAAAACTTTGTCTTCACCCTTGTACTGAAAAGTGTAATCGTCTTTTCTGTCTGATCTGATTGTGATTTGATTGTTCATAGTCTTATCCTTCTTACTATTGTAATAAACTTCTTCCGTTTACAGAAGATTTTGATTTAAACAAGGAATGGCAAAATGAATCCGCCATTCCTTTAAATACTTATACTGACATTTTGATATTAGTCAAATACATAACTAATAATAGCAGCTTCTCTAGCTCTTTTAATAGCAGTTGTAATCATTCTTTGGTGTTTAGCACAGTTGCCTGTTACTCTACGAGGAATAATTTTTCCTGCTTCTGTTAAGTATCTTTTTAGTTTTGCTGCATCTTTGTAATCAATAGATTCTACGTGATCTGCGCAGAATGAGCAGGTCTTACGTTTTTTTCTATCTTGTGCATCTTGTTTTGCCATTGTTTTATTGCCTTTCTAGCCATTTATTTGTCTTTTTGTCTTTAAGTCGAACGACGTTAAGTCGTTAAGTTCGTTTTAACTTTATCTAGTAGCCTTACGATTGAGGCGGGGTCAATAGTTATAGAATAAGTTAGTAATTTATATCTAAAAGCCGACCCAATACCTATGCGCGTAGCACACTAGAATGGAATTTCGTCTTCTCCGATTAATTCATCAGAAAATTCTTCTTGAGAGAATTTAACGATATCTTCACCACTATTTGATGAAGCTGATGGCGTAGAAGATGTTCCACCCATCATTTCTATTGTGTTAGCATCAATTTCGTAAATTCTTCTTTCAGCACCGCTTTCATTTTTAACAGTAGTGATTTGAAGTCTACCTTCAACTAAAACTCTGTCGTTTTTTGAAATACCAGAAACAACTTCGTCTAAAGCTGCGCGACTTACAATAACTCTAATCAGCATTTCCTCTCTATCACCAATGTTTAAAACAAAAGATGATACCGGAACGTTATTTTGTGTAAAACGTTTTTCCGGAGCGCGAAATACTGTACCTGTTACAACTGCTTTTGCAAATGCCATGTTTTTATTACCTCTTAAACTGTTTGAGCCTTTTTAGCTGCTTCCATAAACATAAATCTTAAAACGTTATCATTTAATTTCAAGTTTTTCTTGAATTCAACGATAGATTCAGCAGGAAGTGAAACGATCATAGTTGTAAAGAAACCATCTCTATAACCTTGAACATCGAATGCTAATTTTTTACGACCCATTTTGTCAACAGAAGCAACAGAACCTTTGTAAGATTTAATTTCTTCAGAAATTTTATCTACAACTTTATCTAATTCTTCTGAATCAAGACTTGGTTTTAAAACCGCTAATAATTCATAATTTTTCATAATAATATTTCTCCTTATAGTACCATGCTATCATGAACAGCGATAATGTAAAGAGGCGAAAGTTATTGTCAGAATTTGTCTGAACAATATTTTTTTCTAAATAATCAATATTATTTAACTAATCGAGATTTTATGCTAATCTTTTAGTATGAAGAAGCTAGCTTTAATTTGTCTATTAATAATGCAAACTACTGTTTTTGCTGCGCCTACTGTATTTAACCAAGATGGAAAATTCGGTTTAAAAGACGAAAATGGCATTACAATCGTTGATGCCAAATACAAAAAATTAATAAGACTCGGTTCAAACGGTTGGATTATACAAAAAAGCAACAAATTTGGTGTAATCGACAGCAATGGCAATATTTTGGTTGAACCTAAATATACAAATGCAGATAGAATATTGGGCAAATTTGTCAAACTAAGCAAGGGAGACAAATATGGAATTTTTGACGAACAAGGTTTTACAATTTTACCTGTTGAATACTCATCCATTGACTTACTGTATGGCGGAATGTTTCTAACTTGCAAAAACTACAAATATGGAGTTACTGATTTTAATGGACAATTAATTTTAGACAATGTTTTTGATGATATTTATATGCCAAAACCAAATTCGATGATACTTGTATACAATGGTGAAAAATATGAAATCACACAAAACGCCGGTTCAGAAATGTCATTACCGCAAAATTTGCGTTTTCTAGAAAATAATTCAGAATTCACAATTACAGAATTAATTAATAAACCAATTACCACGACAAGTTATTACAGCGTTAGTGCTACAAATTATCTACTTAAAATATTTTCCTCAATATCACCGGCTTACGAGCAAACAATAGACGAATTAATGTTTTCACAAGGTGCTGATGCAGCCTCTGTAATTATGAAATGTGCTTGGATTCCAAAATTTCCGATTGTCTACGTAAAAAAATATTATCAAAATTTAAAAGCCCCTAACAATGGACCCCTAAATGGAGTCAAGAATAATTTAAAAAAGCAAATGAATGAGAATTAAATTCCATCTTGAATAACAGGACGCGTATTGCAGAATTGACTTAGTATAGTGAACTTACCGGAATGAACAGGCTCTTTTATAATTCTTGCAGACGAATTTGTCAAAACAACTTGGTTTTGTATACATTCAAATTGATGTGATAAAAATTCCTGCTCAAATTTTTCACCCAACTGCGTATATTTCTTTGTTTTTATATAAAGATTAAACTCTTTTTGTCGTTTTTCAATTTGTGTCTTCGCAAAAGAAATAATTTCATAAACATCCAAATCCACCCAAGAAGATTGAGTAAAATCTAATACAAAATTCTTATTATCATTTGTTTGAATTGAAATATAGCAAGAGATATTTTTAGAATCTTTGTCTGCTATTACATACTTAAATTCGCTAAAATATGACAGCCCCTTAAAATAAAGTTCTTTAAATTCTTTCGCGTCACGACTAAGTAATGGACGAAAATGCGGCAACAAAGATTCATTATATAAAGCTGCCACAGTTGGAGAATCAGAATTTCTAAATTCTCTAAACTTTTTCTTATCAAAATCCGTATTGACAGAAGTTACATTCCAAAGTTTTTCATAAGAAATTTGACTAAAACCACATCTTGTAACTAAAAGTTTCAATAGTTCTGGTAAATAGTCATCTACTTTAACCACAAAAGAAGCAGCACCCATCGCTTTATATTTTGAAACCACATATTGAACTAATTCTCCGGCATCTTCATAACAATTTTCTTCAAAAAATAAACGCTGAATTTCCAGCTTTCTCAATGGACATCTTGAAGGCGCCACTGTAATTAGACCTTTAATTTCCTTTTTATCTTTTAAAACATAAGATTCCGGAAGAAATTTAAACCTTAGAGGCAAAAGATGATGCAGTGGAATAAGCGGATTAAACATGATTTGATTTACATATTTATCACGATTATTTAGAAAAGAAATCATTTCTTGCATTCTTTTCTTATCAAAATAATAAAGCTTTCTAATCTTCCTCATAAAAAAATTATAACATACAAAAATTCTTTGATTAAATTATTGTACTCATTAATTCAGCATGTTATAAAGAAATAACAATTGAATAGCGAGGAAAATGTGGTGAAAATCCGCTGCTGTGACGCAACCGTTAAAGTCGGAATGCTACGCGCAAATGTTCATTTATCTCTTGGAAGGGGTAAAAACATTCAAAATTAATGCAAACTACGATCCATGGTATTGCACAAGGTTTTTGCGCAGATTGATATTTCCCTCGTATAAGAAAGAGGAATTTTTTATTGTCAAACGCAGTTCAAAGTATAAACAAAGCAAGTTCAGGACTTTGTCCACACGGAATGTCACCATCAGCGTGTCCAATTTGTTCCGGCATGGGTGGAGGAGGAAGTATGCGTGTTGGAGAGCGTCCTCAAAAAACAGGTGAAATGAGTTATCACCAATGTGCAATGATTGGTGCGATGATGAAAGCTCGTCAAGCGCGTATTGAAGCTCACGAAAATAATCTTAAACAACACGCTCAAGCAGTACTAGCTTTTCAACAGAATTTAGAAAAAATGGTTCAAAAAATGTTAAATTTTACAAACCAAATTTCAAATAACTTTATTTTAAAACCTGTTGCGTTTACAATAAATAATATCGTCGTACCAATCACAAATTTTGTTAAAAATATCCCAAATATTATTTCAAACTTTGCCGATAAAATGGCACAATTCAAACAAAAAATCGTAGATATTCAAGACAAATTAAACGCAATTTTTGGTGAAGCAAAAGTTTTTGTAGAAAAAAAAGTTTCAGAATTTGTAAGCACCATAAAATCAAAGTTTGAAGGACTATTTAAAATCTTCAAAAAAGACAACGCAAAAGACGAAGATACAAAAATTGACGATGATAAAAGAATTTTCAACTTAAAAACTCTAATTCACAAATTAAGAAAAAAGAAAAAAGATGATACCGAAAATTAATCAAGATATAGAATCAACAAGACATCAGCGAAACATGACAAATACTCAAAAACGCAATGACTCCAATATAAAAGAAGGAGTGATTGTAAATTCGTTTGTCAAAGACCCATTACTTTCTCTTGATGAAACTTGTGATACATTGATTATTTCAAATACAAATATTGATTTGCCTCAGAAAATTTTTGAAAAAGAAACAAAAGAAAAAAATCCGCTTATTCCATTATGCATTGCAACAGTTAGTGTAATGGGTTTGTTGGGTGGATTTACAACAATGATGAAAAGGTTTTCTAAGGGAAAATTAGAAAATTCTAAAGAATATCTGTTACCTGGAATTACACGCAACCACTGTATTAATGATGAAGTGCACCAAAGTATTTTTAGTATGATTCAATCACCAAACAGAAAAACGATTTTAGCGTCAATCGGCGTAATTACACTCGGCTCAATGGCTTTTATGGGAAAAATATTTATTGATGGATTCAAAGATGTTTGGATAAAAAAACAAGAAGCCGATATTCAAAAGAATCTGCAAGAAAGTCTTATTGAAGTTGAAACTCAGTCTTTTTCAGGAAAAATTCAAATTATAAGAAGCATGTTATCATCAAAAGCTAAAAGTTTTTCTGAAGAATTAACGTTTAAAGCTGAAAATAGTAGAACAAAAGGTAATGATAAAGATACAACTTCAAAAAACAAAAACATGTGGCTAATTGGTAGTGCAACATTACTATCAATCCTAGGGTTAGGTTACTTTGCAACTAGAAATATCAGAAAAAGCGATGAATTCATCCGCAAAGGAATAAAAAATACCAAAATTGGTATTGATAATTTAATCAACGATTTTAATAGTGGGAAACCTATCAGTAATATCCAAGCGCGTAATGGAATGACACTTTCCGGTAAAGATGCTTACAAGGCACTAATTGAAAATATGCTTGAAACTATTTACGCAAAGCCTGAAGACGTTGAGAATATTGTAAATAAATTAAACTTGCCAAAAGCTGAAAAAGAAGAATTCATCCGTCAATTAAAGGATGACATGAACCAAGCAACAGAGCAAGTTAACCCAATGATGGGAGGCTCTGGCAGAAATAAGATTACGTATTTTTCGCACGTAAATGATTATTTATCATTCTTTTATGATTGGTTAATGAATCCTAAAAATCCTCAGTTTAAAAACCTATTTTTTGGAATAGCCGGAATTTCAGCTCTTGCATACGGTGGAAAAACGGCAGCCGAAGCGATTAAGGATGTGGAAGTAAAAAAATATAATGCGCAGACAGAACTTCAACTTCAAAAAAGACTTGTATCGACAGAGTTAAGGAATTTTAAAGCTAAAAAAGAGTCTGCAATTGAGCCTCTTTGTGAAGAATTCTATTTACAGAAAAAATCCGGCAAATCAAAAGAAGAACTTAAAATAATTGCTGACAATATTCTTTTTGAAATAAAAAATGGTCCTCCATTTGTTTATTCATAAAATACTAAATTTTTACCATATAAACGGAAATATCATTATACAAAACAGGTACCATTTTCTAATAATCTTGTACAATTCGTCCCGGTAAATGATTTTGTTGAACAGTGTATAATAAAGATTCTGCACTTTGTTTATTTTTAAATATACCTACTTGCAAAGTGTAATTATTAGAACCAATACATTTTACAATCGGATTAAGACCATTACCTGATTCTTGGATAATGTCTTTTGCAACCTTTGCTTGCTCAGCAGACGTATATGACCCAACAAAAACTTTATAAACAGGGTCAGCTTGAACAGGTTGTGGAGTCACTGTTTCAGCAACACTATTTTCTTTTGCAGGTTTAGTTTGTTCAACTACAACATCAGTTTGCGCATCTGCTTTTTGTTGAACATCGTCAGGTTTTGACATCAAATCAGAAAAACTTCTACCTTGGTCCTCGCTTTGAATCATTGATAACCTACCATCCACATTATTTGCTGCTTCTTCCTGTTGAGCATCTGCATTATCTTTATAATCGCCAATTGAAGTATCAACTGTAGGTGAGAATGACTTAATTAAAAATGTAAAAACAATAAGCATACCGAAAAAAGAAAGCACAAAAATTTTTAAAAGTGAATTATCTTTTTGAGCTTCTTTTTTCATATATTTTTTATAACCAAACTGATTTCCCATTAAACTTATACTCCACGAACTTTTGTGCTAGCTAAATTAATATCTTCTAATTCTTCTGAATATCTTTTCATTACTTCAAGCGCAAATTCTTTTATATCAGTTATTCCAAGTTCACTTGTTAAACCGGAAGCTTTTATGGGTGCACCTTCTGATAAGATATTCAAACCTGTATGAATAAGAATTGAAGTTGTCGATTTTGTCGCAATAGAAACGGATAATTTTCTGCCATCAATCATCAAATCATCACCGTTTCTTACAACAAAAATTCCTCTTTCTTCAAGCAATTCTTTTATTATACATATCAATAATCTTTGCCTGAAAACGCCTTCAACTAAATTTACGTTAAATTGTTCTGTTATAAAGCTCAACATTGATTTGCTATAAATCGGTTCATTATTGATAACATCCTCAATATCAACCATTTCAGTTAAAGCAACTTCGCATTCACCAATAAAAGCAACAATTGCATCACCTTGTAACTTAAAATTTTTATAAATCCAATGTGGCGCAAGTTGTGAACCAATATACTTAATTTCTTTTTCAATTAATTTTGTATGCATCATTCCTCAAATAAAATACTTATGTATTTCTCTCCCTTATTAGCCTTTAATGCGTTTTTTAAGTGTCTGCAAGATTCACAAACTCCGCAATGTTTTGGCTTTGAACTGTAACAACTCCTTACAAGCTCTAATGGAATTGAATTCTCCATCGCAATCCTTACTATATCATCCTTGCCACAATTTATCAAGGGGGCTACTACCTTTGGCTTTTTTAGAGTAGAACGTTCGAAAACTTTTGAAATTTGTTCTCTAAACTCTTCTGTATTATCTGGAAAAGTCTGCCCTTCATCTTTGTTTGCTCCAAACAAAATATAATCATATCCGAACGAGTCCGCAAAAGAAGCTGCTATATTTAAGAATAAACCGTTTCTATTTGGCACCCAAACATTTGATGCACTTTCTTTTGTACCCAAATTATCCGTTGGAATTTCATCTTCTGAAACCAAAGATGTATGAGTAATTTCCTTAAGCCAATCCAGTTTTATAACTTTGTGTTTAATATTATAAAATTCAGCAATTCTTTTTGATGTTTCAATTTCTTGTTTTGCGGATTTCTGTCCATAATCAAAAGTAAGAGCCAACTCTATACCATATTTTTCCTTAGTATAACCCAAAGCAACTAAAGAGTCCAAGCCACCGGATAATAAAATTACAGCTTTACTCATCTTCTCCGCCTTCTTCATATTCTTCAATCATACTTTGCGCTTCTTCTTTTAAAAAATTAGAATACCCCGGAAGTGAAATAACTTCATCCAAAATATCGCGCCCTATCAAATTATACATAGCCACAAGCGCATTTCTCTGAACTTCTTCATCTTCATCTTTTAAAGCTGTTCTGATTAAATCTTGTGCTTCGTCATACTCACTGTTCATCAAAGCTTCTATTGTATTAATTCGAACCATCGGAGATGGATCCATCATTGAATTTTTCAAAACTTTTAAAACTTTTTTGTTATTAATGTTAAGTTTTCCTAAAGCTTCAATTATTTTTTCTTTTAGAAATGAAAACTTATCCCACAAACCTTGTTTTGATTCCATAATAGCAACCAATGGATCAATTGCACTTGTGTCCCCCAAAAGTCCCAATGCAAATGTTGCAGATTCTTTTACATAAACAGATTTTTCATCTTCGTCTTTTACAACATCAATTAAAGGTTCAACAGCAAATCTATCGCCAATTCTACCTAAAGCATCCGCGCAAGCCAAGCGTATTTTATAATTTTCACCCTTGTTATTTAAGCAGTATAAAAGCACACCAACAGTAGATGTATCTTTATAGTTAGAAATAGCTTTAGCACACATTACACGTGTATTAATCATACTATCAGTATCGTCGCATTCAAAATTCTTAAGAAGTAATAAATTCAAAAGAATTGAAAGAGTTGAAGCAGATTTGTGAGCGTCAGTTAGTTTAATAATACCTGTTAAAATTTCAGGATTTTTAATATTACTCAAAAAATAATTATAAATCTCAACTAACTCATTAACATCATAAAATTCTTCTAATTTAGCAATATTAGCAACAACTTCCTGTGGAGTTGCTGTTTGTACTCCACATTTCTCCAATATTACACTAAAATCCAAAATTCTATTATCCACAAGAGTACGATACAACAAACATATTTGATTAGCAATTTTTTGTTGATTAAACTCCTGCTATTATTAAATTTTAATTTCACTTTTAGCTCTTAAATAAGCCTCTATACCTTTTGTTAATTGATCTGGACAACTCGTTGAACGACTTCCGCATGGCAACCCACTTAACTTGGGCACTATATCATTAATATTCATACCTTTGATAAGAACCCCAATGCCACTGAGATTACCATTACAACCACCGACAAATTCGACATCTTGAATTATGTCATCCTTAATTCTCATCTGCATTAACTTGCAACAAACACCTTTTGGCTGATATTGAACGACGTCTACGCCATTCACATTATTAATTTTTATTTCTTCGCTCATAAAAAACTCCTCAAATTTATTACTCTATTATTAATATATCATTTTGTTTTGTTAGAATCAATTGGCAGATTGATTGATGCAGAATTTTTATCTTTACCACCCTCATCAGGCTTCGCTCCTCAAGGAAGAAGCTGGTGAAGCCTGATGAGGGTGATATAAATTATATTTTTATTGTATGATTGATTTATGAATAGTAAAGTAAAAATCGGATTTTGGGGTTATCCTGATCCTGATATGGTTAAAAAAGTTAAAATTGATTGTCCAAATGCAGAATGGATTGATTTAGATATTGATTTTTATTATCCTAAAACAAACATTCTACCTGAATCCTATTGCAAAATAATCAGAAATATTATAGACAATACGATTTATCTAAAACCTGATTTAATTCTCGCACCAATAGGAAAAGATAAATGTGACAGTGGTTGGTTTGCGTCAAAAATTCTTGCAGATATGGGATTTAATGTTATACAAACAATTTATGAAAAACTTGAACCAAAACGCGAACTTAAAATCAGCACGAGTAACTTGCCTTTGTACGACAAAATAACAATGATTACAGATGATATAATTACGTCTGCTGATCATAATGATTTAGTGCATGTTCCTGCTGAATTCGGTTTCTGGGGAGTTCCACCTAATGATTTGGATATCTTAAAATTATTTCCAAACACAACTCATGTTTACGGCTGGACAAGGTGTGTTGAAGCAGGAACACCTGCTGATTTAGATTTAGAAATGTTTGTAGATGAAAATGTCCCAACGGTATTTTATGCTCAAGCATTTTGTGCAAAATCACAGTTAGCAAAATATTTAGCAGATAAACATAACGGACTATATATAGATATTGACGATTATGCATCAAATTCAATAAAAGCAAAAGTCGAAGCATTTTTAAGACTAAGATAATTTGACTCTTATAAACTTCTTAAATATCCTAAAACTTTATTAATTTTTTCATCCATAGGAATTTCCAACGAAACAATTTTGCCTTCAAACGGTTGTGGAAAACTTAATTTATACGACTGTAAAACCTGCTCTTCTGTTTTAATCTTCATTTTTCCAAACCCATAAAGAGTGTCATTATAAACAGGATGTCCGATGCTAGATAGGTGCACTCTGATTTGATGAGTTCTTCCGGTAATCAAATGAACTTCAATAAGTGTAGCGTCCTTAAATCGTTCAAGAACTTTAACTTTAGAAATACTTTCTTTTCCGTTTTCTATAATTGCCATTTTATGCGGTTGATTAGGATTCCGTCCTATTGGTTTATTGATAGTAAATTCATCCTCTTCAATCACGCCTTTTACGACCGCCAAGTATTTTTTTGTTATCTCACCATGTTTCATCTTCTCAACAAGATACTCATGTGCTTTATTGTTTTTAGCAACCATAAGCAAGCCGGAAGTATTTCTATCCAGTCTGTGTAAAATTCCACGCCTAAACTCTCCATTAATATCAGATAAATTTTCACCATATTTATACAAAAGCGCATTGACTAAAGTTTCCGTTATTTCAATGGTTGTAGGATGAGTCAACATGCCGGATGGCTTATTAACTACAAGCATATTTTCATCTTCCCAAACAATATGAAGCTGAATATTTTCAGGCTCAATTTTTATCGTAGTTTCAGGAATTTCAAAAACGACTTCATCACCTTCTTTTACACTGTAAGAAGGCTTGACCGTCTTGGAATTCACAAGAACAGAACCTTTTTTAATTTCTGACTGAATTTTTGAACGTGAAAAATCCTGCATATAATCTGCAAGATATGTATCTATTCTTATATTATCCGTTAGTTCGTCTATTATTAATTTCATTTGTGATAATTATTATAACAATTGCAACAACACTGATATTTATAAAGATATCAGAAATATTAAAAACAGGAAAGTCAATAAAATTAAGTTTGAAAAAATCTCTCACATATCCGTAAGCAATTCTTTCATACATATTACAAAAAACCCCCGCAATTAAAAGCGAAGCCCAAAAAATTGCAAAAGTTGAAGCTTTTTGAATATTTTTTATTAGATAAATAATCATAGCCAAAATTGCAAACGCAGAAAAACTGATTAAAAAGATTTTTGAGTTTTCTAAAATACTGAATGCGGCACCAGCATTTTGAATAAAAATCAAGTCAAATACAGGATTACTCGGCATTGTTTCAACACAATTCATCATTATATTTGAAAAGTAGATATCAAATATAATAAAAAATATAATTGAAATTAAAAAGTATGAAATTTTACTTGCCTTCGTCATTTAACCCTTCTATACCTTCATTTACAGGTTTTTGTTTAACATTAACTCTTGTGATTTGATATCCAAAACCGGTTAAACTTAATTTCACACTCAAATCATTAATATCAGCCTTTGTAATACCAATTGATGCCACAATATATTCGTTAACGTTATCTGTATTTGAAATAAAAAGTCTTTCTAAAATATTGTCATCAGGAAGTTTTCTAAACACTTCCTTTGCTTGTTTTTGCGGATATTCAACTTTATCACTTGCAATTGATGCAATTGCAATAGAATTGTCAGGCGGAGTAAATTCTAAAGATGCCGTATACTCAACACCTGCCTCAATTTCTTTTGGCGCCGTTAGTTTTATATCCAAATTCTTGGCTTCTCCATAAAGCATTGACGTGTTTTCAGAATTTACCGCATCATAAACTACTTTCCATTTTCCATCAACTTTCTTCAAATGATAAACGCTATCAGCTTCGCTTTTCAAAACTCCGCTCATAATCTTATCTGGAATTATCGCATTTGAAGTTTCTTCAACCTTTACAATTGCCGAATCATCTTTGATTGCTATATCTTTAATCTTTATCCCATATTTAATTTTGTCATAAGATTGCCAAACATCTTTTACAATATTGGAATAAGTTTCTAAATTAAACCCATCTGAATTTACATAACTTTTATCGTAAGTATTTATAAATTTGTTAAAATTATTTTTGTTTGCATAACGTACTTGTGAATTAAGCAATGTTTTTACGTCTCTCACATCATTATGAAACAAATGTATATTAAAAACCGGTACGCTATCTTCTGCCATTGATATAGGAGAAGACATTAAAAAAAGTAAAAATATAAATAAAATTTTTTTCATACAAATATTATACATTAAAATTAAATACGGAATAACAAACTTTATTAAGCTTCTTCTGTAATTTCGTGTTCTTCTATCGGTTCTTTATAAATTTGCAATTTTGTTATTCTTGCTCCGTCAACTTCCTTTACAGTAAAGGTTAAACCGTTAAAAGATACTGAATCACCTACAACAGCTATTCTACCCAATAATTTAACAACCAATCCTGCTATTGTATCAACATCATCCTCTTCAAATAAAGATTCTTTTAAGTCAAAGAATTTTACAAGTTCATCAATTCTCATCATTGCGTTAGCAATATAAGTATCTTCTGCAATTTCTTTAATGTCCGCTTCAACTTCTTCATCAAACTCGTCTTGAACTTCACCGATAATTTCTTCCAAAACATCTTCAAGAGTTATCAAACCAGATGTTCCACCAAATTCATCAATTACAACCGCAATCTGACAATGAAGTTTTCTAAATTCAATAATCAAATTATCAAGAGTCATTGTTTCTGGAACTAACATCAAAGGTCTTATTAGTTTTTGAACGGAAAAAGCTTCATGCTTCATTGCCAAAGAATATAAATCTTTAACGTGGATAAATCCTAAGATTTTATCAATATTTTCTTCATACACAGGATAACGTGTATATTGATTTTCTAATGCAACTTTATTCAATTCTTCATAACTTATATCATTTGGAATGCAAATCATATCTGTTCGAGGAATCATAACCTGTTTCGCCATTAAATCCGAAAATTTAAACATATTATGTAGCATTTCTGCTTCAGTTTCGTTTAAAACGCCTTCATTATAACTAGCGTCAACCAACATATCTAATTCTTCTGTTGAATGCACTAAAGACGCATCTTCAGAATTAGCATGACATGCTGAGAGAATTTTGTTTCCTGAAACTTCAAGCAACCATACAAAAGGTTTAAAAATCGTTATAAACATATCCATTGGCCTTGATACCAACAAAGCTATTGTTTCTGGATGTCTAAGCGAAATACATTTTGGCAATTGTTCACCGAGCAATACATGAAAATATGTTACTAACACAAAAGAGATAGGAACAGCCACTACATGCGAAGATGCAAGTGCAAATGAACCTGCAAACAATCTTATAATCGGTTCTATAAGCTGTACAATAGTAGATTCTGCAACCCAACCTAATGCAATACTTGCAATAGTGACACCAAGCTGTGCTGCAGCAAGCATTTTATTTACGTCATCAACAAGCTTTAAAGCTTTCTTTGCGTTTGAATTTCCATCATTGCAAAGCTGTTCTAATCTGGTTTTTCGAACTTTTACAAGCGAAAATTCCGCTGCTACAAAAAAACCATTAACAAATAGTAAAAATAAAATTATAAAAATATTTATAAATATGTCTGTCAGGTCCATTTACTCTCAAATACCTTTTAAAGTTATACTTGTAATTTTACACTATACATAATTATTTTGCAACGCTTTCAACATCTTTTAACATTTTCTTCTATATTTTGCAAAAAAAAAGAGTCTGTAACGACTCTAAAAACTTTAAATGTGTGAAGTGTAGTATATGTGTTTTAAACTTAAATTAATATCCTTATATATATAAAGTATTTTTCCATTCAATAATTGATATAAAAAACATTAAAGTTTACAAAACTTAACAATGTTATAAAGATTATTTCATGCTAAAATAAACACAAACACTATATTGAAAGGATTACAAATATGCTAAGAGCCGGAATCGTAGGACTTCCAAACGTTGGAAAATCAACATTATTTAATGCGCTGACTGCTACAAAAAACGCACAGAGCGCAAACTATCCATTTTGTACAATTGAGCCAAACGTTGGTGTTGTTGTTGTACCAGACGAAAGATTGCAAATTTTATCAGATTTATGCAAAGCAAAAGAAATTATCCCAACTGTTATTGAATTCGTTGATATTGCAGGACTTGTTAAAGGTGCAAGCAAAGGTGAAGGATTAGGAAACCAGTTCTTACACAACATCAGAGAAGTTGATGCAATCATTCAAGTAGTAAGGTGCTTTGATGATGAAAATACAATTCACGTAGAAGGTAAAGTTGATCCAATTTCTGACATTGAAACTATCAACACTGAGCTTGCACTTGCAGATTTAGCTTCAGTAGAAAGACGTTTACAAAGAATTTCTAAGCAAGCAAAAGGCGGTGATAAAGAAGCTGTATTAGAAGACGGCGCACTAAAAAAACTTAACGAATTATTACAAGATGGTAAATTTATTAATCTTAAAGACCACTTCACTGAAGAAGAAATTAACGTAATTAAGCCTTTAAATTTGATGTCAGTTAAACCTGTTATCTATTGCGCTAATGTTTCTGAATTTGATTTGAAAGATGGTAATGATTACACAAAACGTGTTGAAGAATACGCAAAATCACATGGCGCTCAAACAGTTGTAATTTGTGCCAGAATTGAAGAAGAATTGGTTGAACTTGGTGAAGAAGGCGCTAAAGAATACTTGGAAGAACTTGGAATTTCTGATAGTGGTATAAACAAAATGATTAAATCAGTTTATGCACTTCTAAACTTGATTACATTTATCACAGCCGGTGAAAAAGAAGTTCACGCTTGGACTATTACTCGTGGGACAAAAGCACCACAGGCAGCAGGCGTAATTCACACAGACTTTGAAAAAGGCTTCATTAGAGCAGAAGTTACCGGATATCAGGACTTTGTTGATAATGGTTCTTACACTGCTTGCAAAGATAAAGGTGTTACAAGACTTGAAGGCAAGGATTATGTAATGCAAGATGGCGATATCGTTCATTTTAGATTTGCAGTATAAAATTACAATCAATCATCACCATTATAAATCGTGGCTTCAACATTTTTATGAGGCAGAATCATTTCTTCCATTGAACGAAATAATTCTGCCTTTGTTTCCGCTTCTATAAAATTTCCACCGGTTACATCTGCAGTGCATTGCAATTGAGCCAAATCATCACTATCTTGAACATCAAAAGCAATTACATCTATTTTTATATCTTTACGTTGTTTAACTAAAGCAATAGAATAATCACAAGGACTTTCATCACAATTTTCACCGCCATCTGTCAGAAGGATGATATGTTTAATACCTTCTAAATTGTTTAAATCCTTGTTAACAGCTTGTTTGAGCGAATAAGTTATCGGCGTCATGCCTCTTGGACGAAGATTTTGCATTGCTGATATAATATTTGGGGCATTATTAAAATCAATAGGAGTTACTAGTTCAGAACTTCTACAAGCATTGTATGCTATTAAGTTGCAAGTGTGACCATAAACTCGCATTCCAACTTTCGTTTTCGGAGAAATTTGTGGCAAAATATATTTCATCATCTCTTGAACTTGCTTAACTTTTGTCTTATGTTCTAAATATTCACCCATACTGTTTGAATAATCAAGCACAAATAGAAGCTTGTCTCCATTATCTTGAAAATGATAATTCTCAGGAGCATAAACCTCATAAGCAATCGCCGGAAGCATAATTAGAAATAGTAAAAATAAAAATTTTTTCATACTTAAATTTAGCTTAAATATAAAACAAATAAATTCCCCAGCTTACTTACGATGAATATATTTTAAAACATATCGCTCGAAAAGTTTTAAAATATATTTATTTGTGCTATAAAAATAGCGGAGGTAAATTATGTATCAAGTTTTTATCGATAAACCATCTTATTTTGAACCGGACATGGCTGGTGAATTCAAAGATTTGGAAAGCGCCGAAGCTTTTGCAAAAAAAGAGAAAGCAGAAGATAGTGAAATTACCTATGAAATAAAAGAAACTAATGGCTGTTTCAATAGTTATGGCGAACTTTTAGCAACAGTAATTAAGCGAGGTTAAACAAAAGTAAAACCGTTTTAATTGCAGCTAAAGTCATTCCTAAAAAACCACTATATTTAGAATCTTTTCTGGCCTTGATTTTGTTAAAATCAAGGCTTTCACCATAATTATACTTTCTTAATACATCACCAAATCCACGTACATTTTGTAATTCTTTTGACTTTTTATAATATTCTTTCAAAGACAATTTCTTTTCCGGCTTAAATTCTGGGGATGATGCAATATTATCACACAACATGCTTCTCAAATTAGGCTTCATTCCACTTTCTGTATGATGTACAGAATGTTTTCTGTGCCATTTTGAAACAAAAGATTTTGGGAAACCCAAAAGATACATGATCATCTTATCCGCGTCATGTGTTAGTGCATCAATTGAATTATGACCAAAGAGTTCTTTTTCAATCATTGCAAAAACAAGCTTATGTTCGTAAGTGTGTTTTACATTTTTCACATAATTTTTAGCATATTTTTTAATAGGGCTTAAAAAACCGCAAAGACCGTTTGCATTGTTATCTGCAATCGGTCTTTTCATAAATATATCTGCACACTCACCAACTCTCTTCGCGCTCACAGCACCTTTAAAGGTTGTGCCTTGCGCTATTGGTGGCTTTTCATATCTTCCATAAAAATAAGGGTTAAAATTACACTTTAAATCCATAATTCATTTTCGCATAAAAATTTTTTAATGCAACTAGATATTTATAAATCTTAAAAATTCTTTTAAAAACCCTTTGAAACCGGTTTGCCATTTGTGTGATGTTCCGTGGTAATACTCTTCATAATCAGCAATAATGTTTTTAGGTAACTCTTTGCCATTAACTAACGTTTGAGCAATAAATTCCAAATAATCATTTTGCTCTTCTCTATATTCGATATCTTTATATCTTATATCTTCATCAGCTGCATAATGCACTAATGCATGATATGCGCATTCAATATTTTTATCTTTCGTATCCGGAAAAAGCAAAATTGCCTCTCTTACACTTTTTTGCTCTGTAAGTACGGCATAAATTAATCTTCCGACAAATCTTCTGTTATTAAAATTATTATTCATGTCTAATAAGGGTTTATAATTTTTATATCAAAATTTGGAGTTTGCGGTCCAAAATTCGCATCATATTTTAGTTTTGGGCCTTCGGATAAATCAACTCTTCCTGTTTCAGAATTTTTTGGAGGTTCTATATATTTGGCAAATCTTCTCTGACCTTTTACCATCGAACCAGTTTGATGTTTAACTTGGCACGCAGATAAAAGCATTGAGCAAATAAAAGCACACATAATCAGTGAAAAGATTTTTTTCATATTAAAACCCTCGCTAATAATATTATTACATGCTTTTTTACTCAAATTATCCTTCTAAAGAATGAACTTAAAGCCTTACTGCGTATTTTCTACTGTAAAATAACTACATATTTTTGCATTTATTAAAAATTTAAATTATAATTAGAAAAACGTAGAGTCGAATAGGAGGAGTTATATGAATTTGGATAAAGTAAGAGAAACAGACGCAGAATTAGCGCAATTTATAGAAGAGGAATTTAATCGTCAACAAAACACTATTGAATTAATTGCTAGTGAAAACTTTACTTCTCCTGCTGTAATGCAAGCTTGTGGAAGCGTTTTGACAAACAAATACGCAGAAGGAAAGCCACATAAACGTTATTATAATGGTTGTGAAATCGTAGATAAAGTCGAAGAGTTGGCTCAAAAAAGAGCTTGTGAATTATTTAAGATGGATCATGCTAATGTTCAACCTCATTCCGGTGCACAAGCAAACATGGCTGTATTTTTTGCACTACTGAAACATGGCGATACAATTTTGGGAATGGATTTATCAAATGGCGGACACCTTAGCCATGGTTGTCCTGTAAACTTTTCAGGAACGTATTTTGATGCAAAAAGCTATGGCGTAGACAGCGAAGGCAATATTGACTATGAAGATGTAAGAAAAAAGGCGCACGAATATAAACCAAAATTAATTATTTGTGGTGCAAGCAACTATTCAAAAGTTATTGATTTTAAAAGATTTAGAGAAATAGCTGATGAAGTCGGTGCAATATTAATGGCTGATATTGCACATATTGCAGGACTAGTAGCAGGTGGAGTTCACCCATCACCAGCCGGTTATGCTCAAATTGTTACAACAACAACACATAAAACTCTTAGAGGACCAAGAGGTGGCATTATTATGTGTGACGAAGAATATGCTGCAGCAATTGATAAGGCTGTTTTCCCTGGAATTCAAGGCGGACCTTTGGAACACATTATTGCAGGCAAAGCAGTTGCTTTAAAAGAAGCTATGTTACCTGAGTTTAAAGAATACGCAAAACAAATCGTTAAGAATGCTAAAGCTATGGCAGAAGGTCTTATTGAAAACGGTATGGAAATTGTTGGTGGTATGACAGAAAACCACTTAATGACATTAGATTTGAGAAAAACCGGCAAGACAGGAAAAGATATGGCAAATATTTTGGAAAGAGTGGGTATTACTGCTAACAAAAACACTGTTCCAAATGACCCACAAAGTCCTTTTATCACAAGCGGTATAAGACTTGGAGCCGCTGCAATGACAACTCGTGGTTTCAAAGAAGAAGATATGAAGGAAGTTGCAAGAATTATTGCTGAAGCTATTAAAAATTCAGATGATGAAAAAGTTTTGAACGAATTAAGGTTCGATTCAGCAAAACTTTGCAAAAAATATCCATTGTATTGTTAATTGTTAAACTAATAATATCTCATTGTGCAAAACTAAAAAAACATAACTTATATCAGTAATTAAACCGGTATAAATATTGTGCTAGGCGTTTTTTTCAATTTTTTGGTTATAAAATCTGAAACAGCACTACCATTTCCGGTTGTAATTTCAGTATGACCGTAATCTTTCGAATAGCCGCCAACGCCTTTATTATAAACAAGGACACATCCTGCCGGCAAGTCTTTCAAGTTCACACTGCGTGGCGATATTTCTTTGAAATTTGGATTATTACGTAAAATACTTGTCATTTGATAAGCATGTCCATATTGGTAAGCACCTAAACCAACATCTCTTATTGCAGCTTTAACATATAATGCACAGTCACCTATAGATTTATTGGATGGTTTGCTTATGCTGGTTACTTTTTTGGACTCATGATCTATTTCAAAATTACTGTATTTCATTGCAAGATTTACTAATTTTTTTCCGGCATTAGCATTATAATTCTTCAAAACAGAACTATTCACTTTAGTTGATAATCTAATATTTTCACTCTCAATTTTTGTTGTAGTTTTTATACCTGTAGAAGACAATCTATAAGAATTATCAAAAGTCGACAGAGAAAAACTGTCAAAAGTCGGAGTACTACAACTCTGGACATCGTTCCAAATACTTGTACTTAAGCTGGAATTGTTAAAACCAAAGTTATTACCAAAAGGACTAAAATTAAACAATGATGGCATATTCCAATCATTGAACATTGAAAAATTCCAATTAGAAATAGGGGTAAATGCACTAAAATTCATGAAGGATGGCATGAATGAGCACGAAAATTTCGGAGTGAACCAGTTGCTCAATCCGGACATAAAATTATCCATACTAAAATTGGAAAGTGGATTTATTAACGTCATGACAAATATCCTTATTTATATAAAAAATTCCAATCTGAAAAAATTGACAAATCATAGATGTTTTATTAAGTTTTGTTAAAAATAAATATAATTTTGAAATACAGGACATAAAAAAGACTTTATATATATGTAAGATTTAAGTTCGAGAGTATAAAATGAGTTATTTAAGAGACATTAGTAATAGTGAATTTGCTGCAAAAGACATTGCTCTTAAAAATAGAATGGCCGGAGTTAGGAATGATTCTTTTTTAGGAGTTACTCTTACAACAACTCTTGCAACAACTCTTCCTTCTGTCTTCTTGGCTGTTACACAAAAAATTGCATCAAATGCAGACGGTAAAGGTGGAGATGATAAATCTGTAGATACAAACAAAAATACTCTAAAAGAATACAACAAAAAAGTTGACAAACTTTTAAAAGAAATTGGTGCAAAAGACGAGAGAGATATCAATGAAGCTGTTTCTAGAGCGCAAGATGAATGGGATTCAAACGTAAATATCGCTCAAAGAGTTGTAGATAATTTTGCAAATAAAACAGATGACTATTCTACTCAAATCAATGATTTAAAATCACAAAAAGCTGCTTTAACAACTGAAACTGATCCTGATGGTTCAAAAGCAGCAAAAATTGATAAACAAATTGCAAAACTTGAATCTGAACGTGAAAAAGTTGAAACACTTGCTAAAAATAAATTAGAAGAAGCTAAAGCTGCTAGAACAAAAAATATTAATGAAATCACTTCAAAAGCAAATGAAGCAATCGGTTACTTAGAAAAAATTGCTGAACTAAAATCTGCTGATAACGAAGACACAGTCAGTGTACCGGAAAAGACCGAATCTTTAGCTGATTTTACAAAATTGAGAAATGTTTTAATTGACACAAAATCAACTTCTGCAGAGAAAAAGACTGCTGCACAGAAGTTAAAAAAACTTGCAGAAGAAAATCCAGATAACGCGACTATGGCCAAGGCATACAAAGTTCTTCAACCTAAATTGAAGGAACTTTTGAAATAAGTTTTATAAATAGATTTTTACAACCTATTTTTTATACCCCATCTTACATCTTACAAAGTTTTTAGCCCACTTTCGTGGGCTTTTTTTTGTTTTAAATAATATGATGTGGCATCGCAACAGAGCCTTTGTCTAAACGTTTTTGAAGTTCTCCGGATGGTTCGTAGAATGGTGATACAGTCATTATTTTAGCTGCGATATCCGGATAATGATAAATAAATTTCAATTCACTTTCTGTTAAAGGTTTTTGCGTGTGTACGTTCGCATAACGCGCCAATTCCAAAATGTTACGAGCTTCGTTTTCATCCTTAAATTCAATTTCTAATTTGTCATAAACATTTCTGAAACCTTTAATTCCGCCATATTCGCCCGTTGTAATCATTCTACCTGTTTCAATAATTTCCGGTTCACCACGTCCAAGTTCTTCAAAATCATACAATTCGTAATTACGTCTATCCTTCAATGCGCCATCTGCATGAATTCCTGATTCATGTGCAAACGCATTATCACCCACTGCCGGTTGATTTATAGGTATTGGAAGCCCAAACGCATAAGCTGTATACTTAGCAAGTTTCCACGCTTTACTCAAATCAATGTTTTCATCTATTTGAAATTCTCCTTTAGAATTTTTAAAGCCTGCTGATTTTAGCACTGCTAACAAACAAGACACTAAATCGGCGTTTCCGGCGCGTTCACCCATTCCATTAATTGCAGTATTTATATATGCATCAACTCCTGCATCAACTGCTGCACGAGCACCTTCAACTGAGCACGCAACCGCCATGCCTAAATCATTATGAAAATGCATTTCTATTGGCATTTGAGTTTCTTTTGCCAACCTATAAATTCTGGTATAAGTCGTATGCGGATCTTCATATCCCAATGTATCACAATATCTAAAGCGATAAGCACCACGTTTTTTTACTTCTTTTGCGAGTTTAATTAAGAAATCTAAATCGCTTCTAGATGCGTCCTCTGCATTTACACCAATAATTTTTGCACCTTTAGAAACGGCACATTCAACAGCTTCGCAAGTCATTTTAATGATATCATCTGGCGTTTTCTTACCTAAGTATTTACCATAAATCATTTGTTCTGAAGTTGATTGAGAAAGATTGCAGTTTTCTAACAATGGACAATTCGCAAAAGATTGCTCTACATCAGAGGCAATTGCACGCATCCAACCTGAAAGTTTAGTCTTTCTGATAACTCCCCTTTTAACAAGTTCAAGATTTGCATTCAAATAATTTATTTCGTGCATTGTTGTTGGGAAACCAAACTCAGATTGAGTAATTCCCATATCATCCAACATCAGGTTAATAATTGTTTTTTGTAATTTTGCCAAACCTAACCTTGAAGTTTGAACTCCATCTCTGTTTGTAACATCCACAAAATAAATCTTCGGCATAGTCCCTCCTTGCTTTGATTGTGTTATTGTACAATATTTTTTTAAGTCGAGCAAGTAAAGATTATATAAAGTAAACACTCAAAATTTATTGACAATTTATACTAATACAATGTAAAATTTAACTATGGCAATTGTTTATTTATCATTAGGTTCAAATTTAGGTGATAGAGTCGGTTATCTACAACAAGCGACTAGTTTGTTGGCAGCCTCCGATAAAATCAGTATAGTTGCAACTTCTTCATTTTATGAATCTGAACCTTGGCAAATGAACTCAGAAAACTGGTTTGTAAACGCTATTATACAAATTTCTACAACATTAACACCTGAAGAGTTGCTAATTGAATGTCAAAGAATTGAAAAACAATTAGGCCGAAAACGTTCCGATGTGGGAGTTTATACTGATAGAACGATTGACATTGATATATTATTTTATGACAATTTAATTTTAAATTCAAAAAATTTAACAATCCCGCACAAAAATTTCTGCAAGCGCGCTTTTGTACTTGTTCCAATGCTAGAAATAGCTCAAGATTTTGTTCATCCGGTTTCACACAAAACTGTAATGCAAATTTATGAAGAATTAGAAAACCCTGAAATGGTTGTTTTATATGGCACAAGAATCTAACATTGCAATTATCGGCGCTGGCGCTTCCGGTTGTATAGCTGCATATTTTTTGCAAAAAGCCGGATTCGATGTAACGATTTTTGACAAAGGTATGCCTCTTAGAACGTTACTTCCAACAGGCGGTGGAAGATGTAATTTAGCGCATGCTGAATATGATTTCATGGAACTGGCGAAAAATTATCCGCGCGGAGAAAAATTTTTGTATTCAGTATTTTCTCAATTTTCTACCTACGACACTTTAGCATTATTTGAAGAACTTGGCATTGAAACTTATACGCAAGAAGATGAAAGAATTTTTCCGACATCAAATAGCGCTAAATATGTTAGAGAAAAAATATTAACAAAAATCCATAATTACAAAATTGAAGCCGTTACGAGTTTAGAGCAAATAAGCGGCGGATTTAAATTAGTCACAAAATCAACAAAAGGCTCTAATTCATACTTCTTTGAATATGTAATTATCGCAATTGGCGGTCATTCCGATTTTGCTTTTTTGAAAGACTTTGATATAAAAATCGTCCCACCAAAACCATCTTTGGTTGGTTTAAACACAAAAGAAAAATCGAGTGAACTGTCAGGTATTGTTATAAAAAACGCAACAACAATGGGATTAGTCGGTGATATTTTGTTTACACATTTTGGAATTTCTGGTCCACTTGTTTATAAAATTTCTTCAATCAAGGCTAGAGATGAATTTCCGTATAATTTAACATTTGATTTGTATACGAGTGATTTTGATTTGCAAGATTTACTGAACAGAAATTCTCATAAAGATTTAAAAAATATTTTATCAAAATTTCTTCCAATTGGGTTTATAAAACATACTTTTGGTGATATCGCGGAAGTTAAAGCCCATAAAATAGACGGTAAAACAAGAGATTGGATTTTAGATAAAATTCATAATTACAAATTAACAGTGGTTGGAACAAATAAAGGTGAAGAAACAGTAACCGCCGGCGGAATTGATTTAAAAGAGGTTGAAGCTAAAACGATGCAATTAAAAAAACATCCAAAACTATTTTGTATTGGAGAAGCGCTTGATATTGACGGATTTTGTGGTGGTTATAATTTACAAAATGCTTGGTCAACAGCTTATGTCGCAGCAAACGCAATTATCTCATCAGCAAAATAAACCAAGGTGTTGTTTCATTATTCTCTCCAAAGTGTGAAAATTGAATCATTCCCTTTTTTGTAACTTTTATAAATCCTGCAAGTTCGTAAGTTTTAAACTTTGCATTTCCGGAAGTAAAAGCATAATATTCAAAATTTTTATCAGTATCATTTAAAATAATTAATTGACTATTATCTCGTTTTTTCAACTTTATAGAATTAGTATTAGGGCTAAAATCAGAAATTTTAACTATTTTAAAATCAGGAAAAAGAGCTTGAATATCGTCACTTGTAAGTTCTTGTTTAGTCAATTGTCCATCTATAAGCGCAAAATCATAAAATTTCAAATCTTTATCTGAGTAACCTATTAAATCATTTCCTTTTAAAAATTCATAAGAACATCCTGTTGAAAAAGCAAATGAATCATCAGAATTTAAATATTCATAACCATTATCAGTTGCAGTCTTAACATAATACTTATCAGTTTTTTTATTAACTTTAGTTGACCAAGAATCAAAATCTTGATTATACATAATTTGGGTCTTATTTCTTAAATTTTTATATTGAATTGTTTCTGTCGCATTCACAGCAAGAACAAAAGACGATAAAATAATTAAAATTAAAAAAATCTTTTTCATTTAAACTCTCCATACTTACATATATTATCCTGTAAAAACAAATTTACAGCAATAACTTTACATTATTTATCATTTGTTAAAACTTTTATAAGTGAAATATAGATTTAAAAACAGAATATTTTTCAACTATTTAAACGAGTTGTTTTTAATAAATAACTACTATAATAAATTTATGAGTTTAGTATCAAATTTTGTAGGAAATATATCATCATCCGGCATTGCCGGCCTAAAACAAAATCAAAGTTTTGATTTAAGTGATAATACGTTTTCAGATTTGCTTGAAAAACAAATGCAAGCGGAATCAACAGAAAATACAAACAATATATTTGCATCATTAGGTATGCCGGCTGGTATGCAAATAGAAAGCATAGATTTTTCAAAAAAAGATATAAATCAAACGAGTTCAATCATTGAGAGTACAGATATCAACAAAATTGAAAATACCAATCCTATAGATTTAGACAGCAATAACCAAATAACAACATCAGAAGCTGTTACATTTTTTACTTCGTTGTTAAGCAACAATCAAAATGGAATAGAAGCACGTTCTGAATTGTTTGACTTCGCAAAAAAACAAGCTTCGAATTTTTATAACCAACACTCAAGAAGTGTTGTCACTGATATACAGGAATTTGTTGAAGATATACACGAATTAATTAAATAAGCAGTTTTAAACAGCTTATTTAATCTATTTACTAATTGTGTTACGATAAATATATGCAAAAAGAAATAGTTCCACTTAGAAATTATGCACATATTGGTGATGCCGTTTGGGAAGTTTTTGTTCGTGATTATACAATTTTTAAAACTTCTAATTCTAAATTACTACATAAAATTACAACAGACAGAGTGAAGGCTTCGTTTCAAAAAGAAATGTTAGAGGCGATTGCTTCTGATTTAACAGAAGATGAACAAGAACTTGCAAGGCGTGGAAGAAATCTTCCCATTCCGGTTGCAAGACGTTCTATTCAGCAAGAATACCGTCCGGCTACAGCGTTTGAAGTTCTCATTGGTTTTTGGTATCTACATGACAAAAATAGACTGGAATTTTTCTGGAATAAATTTAAACAAATGGAATATTTTAACTAAGACCCAATTCTAAATTTATTCTATGTATATAGTCTTTAACAATTTGACTATTCGGATTTTCTTCAATCAAACTATTCAATTCTTTTTTTGAAAGCGCAAGATAACCGGCATCATATAAAATTATTGATTTTAACAATTTTGCTTCAAAAAAATCGCCTGTCAATTCTTCTAATGCCTTTTTATAATGTTTTTCAGTATAATACAAATTTGACAAAGCAAAATGATAATGCTGATTATTTGGTGATAATGATATAGCCATATTGTACTGTTTTTTAGCACTTGCTAAATCTCCTTGCTTAAAAAAGACATTTGCTAAATTAAAATAATATTCAGAATTTTTTGAATCTTTCTTTATAGCTTTTTGGAAACAAGCAATCGCTTTTTTATAATTTTCAAGATATAATTCAACCAAACCCACAAAATTTAATTGTTCTGGAGTGCTATCTTCTATAACGAAGCAATTAGCTAAATCAATACATTTGTCACGCATTTTTAATGCATAATATACCTCGCCTAACAATAAAATATATTCCTTATCTTCTTTTATATCAGTAATATTTATTAAAATGTCCAATGCTTTTTCATATTCTTTTTTAAAATAATGCGCTTTTGCAATTTCTAGAAGCACAAAACTACTTGGAGCATCAATTTTATATTCAAAAACTTCATCAAATTTATTTTGCTCGATTAAAAGTTTGAATATTTCAACAAGGTCAGCATTTTTCCTTGATATACAATAAATATTCTTAGCAGTTTGCTCTGCTTCATTTAACGCACCCTTAACTTCAAATATTTTTTTTAAAAATTTTAATGCTACTATATTTTGAGCATCTTTATTCAAAATCTGCTCAATATAACTCAAAGCTTTTTCTTCATTACCTAACAAATAATAAAGCTCTGCAATTTCCTGCAATAATTCCAGACTATTACTATCAAACTCTAGTGCTTTATAAAAAACCTCTATTGCACGTTTATAATAACCTTTATTTTTAAGAGCAAAACCTTCTTGTATAATATTTTTAATCATGTTTCTTCAGTCCGATAAATTTCGGTTTTTCTTCTTTCTCATCTTCTTTTGGTGTATTAATAATAACTAAAACTTCATCTTCTCCAGACATCTTAAGATTATTCCTTGCTATTGCCTCCAAACCAGTTACATTAGAAAAATTTTTAATATTATCTTGTAACTGTTCATTAAGCATTTTTGCTGAATCCCTTGTTTTTGTTATTTGCACAATTTTAGCTTTATAAGAAATTATTTTAGAAATATTTAAAACAGCGCTTATTGTAATTTGTATCAAACAAAGAAGTAATATCACCGTTAAAAAGGAATAATAAAAACCATTAGCCGTAGAACTTGATTTCATCCTTTTTTCTACAGCCTTTTGCTCTTGCTTCTTTTTTTGAACAACCTTTTTAGGTCTTCTTTGCTCTTGTTTGTACCTTATCATAAATTAATTATATAAAATTTTCCTATTTATTACAACTTGAAACCTGTCGAAAAATTAATAGCTGAACTTTGTCTACCATTTGAATAATATGATTGTGCAACTCCAAGTTCAAATTTTAAAGATTCTGCATATTTTTTTAAGGCAGGTGTATAAACCAACGTTAGTTCATTTTTATTTTTTGGTCTATTAACATAATTCGTAAAAGAATTTTTTAATGTCAATCTGTCTGTAATATGCCATTCAGGAGTAATACGAACTGTGCCATATTGAGAACCGATATCCTGAGATGACGATTGTCTAAATTTTGTATCAAGTGAAAAATATTTTGGAGCATCGTACCTTAAAAAAACACCGGTAGTAGATTCTATTTGAGAAAATGAAACCTCTTCGCCCCAAATTGTACCATAACTCATACCTTTCCCTAATTGATCAGACAAAGTGCCACTAAGCGGCAAAATATCCTTCAAATTATTTCTTGTTACTGACGCCCTTGCAAGGGCACTCCTGGGCGTATTAGTATTTGTCGTTATATTCAAAACCTTAACCGGCAAAGTCAATGAACGTTGCGGAATGTTTACCTGCGGTTTATCAACATTTTCATCCAAATAAATCGTTTCTACAGGGTTGTCATCATATTCCACCTGACCTTGAAGCTTATATGTTTCTTTAACTTGCGCTTCATCAGCCCAAGTTGGTAAAATACTTAAAATTAAAAATAACACTATTAAAAATCGATTTAACATACCCACATTTTAGTTTAAATAAATAATGATTTCAATCAAAATTTTTATATTTTTTTGCGCTATAACATTTTTCATATATAATAAAAATACTATGAAACACAGAGATAACGTACGAAATTTTTGCATTATTGCACACATTGACCATGGTAAGTCAACTTTAGCCGATAGATTATTAGAAGCAACAGGAACAATTGCGCAACGTGATATGCAGGCGCAACTTCTTGATACAATGGATATTGAGCGTGAGCGTGGAATTACAATCAAACTTAACGCAGCTCGAATGAACTATACTTCTAATGATGGTGAAAAATATATATTTAATTTGATTGATACTCCTGGACACGTCGATTTTTCGTACGAAGTTTCACGTTCTCTTGCTGCTTGCGAAGGCGCTTTACTCATTGTTGACGCGACTCAAGGTGTTGAAGCGCAGACATTAGCCAATGTTTACATGGCGATTGAACAGAATTTGGAAATTATTCCTGTAATTAATAAAATTGACCTTCCATCAGCAGATGTAGAAAGAGTTAAAGCTGAAATTGAAGAAATTTTAGGTATTGATACATCTATGGCAATACCTGTTTCTGCCAAAACAGGCGTAGGTATTCCTGATGTATTAGAAGCAATTGTTAAATTTGTTCCGCCTCCGGTTGATACAACAGAAAAGCCTTTGCGCGCACTTGTTTTCGATAGTGCTTATGACCCATATTTAGGAACTCTTTGTTTCTTCAAAATTATGGATGGAAAAATGAAGCTTGGCGATAACGTCAAATTCATGGCATCAGGCAAAGAATACGAAATTACAGAACTTGGCTATCTTACTCCACACAGAGTTCAGGTGGATGAGCTTATTTGCGGTGATGTAGGTTATTTTGCCGGTTCCATTAAAGAAATTACGCGATTTGTCGGCGACACGGTGACTCACGTTGAAACTCCTGCAAAAGAACCTCTACCTGGGTATAAAGAAGCTTTGCCAATGGTATTTTCAGGCTTGTATCCTGTAGATAATGAAGATTATCACGAATTAAAAGAAGCTTTGGAAAAATTAAAACTTTCTGACAGTTCAATCACCTTTGAGCCTGAAACATCAAGTGCGCTTGGCTTTGGATTCCGTTGCGGATTTTTGGGAATGCTTCACATGGAAATTGCACAGGAAAGATTGGAAAGAGAATATGACCTTTCAATTGTAACAACTGCGCCATCAGTAGTTTACAAAGTACATAAAACGAACGGCGAAGTTATAGAAATTGATAATCCGGCCAACTTGCCTCCTGCGCAAACAAGAGATTTTATTGAAGAACCTTATGTAAAAGTTTCAATAATTACGCCGAATGATTATGTTGGTACGCTTATGGATTTATGCCAAACTAAACGCGGTATTTTTATCAACATGAATTATTTAGACAAAGTTCGTGTTGATTTAATTTATCATTTGCCTTTGAGTGAAGTTATCACTGATTTTTATGACCAATTAAAATCACGCTCAAAAGGTTACGCAAGTTTGGATTACGAATTTGTTGATTATAAACGTTCAAAACTTGTTAAATTAGATATTATGCTGGCAGGTGAAGTTGTTGACGCTTTATCTGTAATTTGTCACGAAGACAGTGCTTTTTATATCGGACAAAAATTAACTGAAAAATTAAAAACCATTATTCCGCGCCAAATGTTTGAAGTTCCAATTCAAGCCGCGATTGGCGGAAGAGTTATTGCAAGAACGAATATTAAAGCTTTAAGAAAAAGCGTTTTGGATAAATGCTATGGTGGTGATATTTCACGTAAACGTAAGCTTTTGGAAAAACAAAAACGAGGTAAAAAACGTATGAAAGCTGTCGGACGTGTAGAAGTTCCACAAGAAGCATTCATGGCGGTTTTAAGCTTGGAAGAAGAATAAACTGCGATGTGATGTTGTATTTGTAAATTAGAAAAATTACCTACTCCTTTTATCTAATTAATTATTCCACTAACCAAGTCATAATATATATGGTAAAAGGAGGTATGATATGAAATACATCAAATACTTAGCATACGCATTAACTATCATTGGTGCACTAAACTGGGGTTTAGTCGGCTTGTTCGGATTTAATCTTGTTGCACAAATTTTCGGAGATATGACAGTTATGTCTAGAATAATTTATTCTCTGGTAGGACTAAGTGCTTTGGCATCAGGTTACTTTATGTATAACTGCGATAGGCACCAAATTGATAGATGCGAATACGGACATTGTAATCTATAGTTAAAAAAGGGTAGGTTTAAACCTATCCTTTTTTAGTGGGAAATGGATTTATCAAGAGAATAAGACAAGTTTATGTGTCAAGAGAAAGACTGAATGGCTACAGTTAATAAAAGGCTGGATCCCTCGCGCTAACCGCGCTCCATTATTGTCCAAGATAAATTTTAGTTAAGACTTAAATTGAACGACACTCGCGCCGCGAGCGTGCAGCGATTAGCTGCGATAGTGAGCGTCAGAGTGCAAGCTCTGCTTGCTACAGCCGTTTAAACCTCAACCGTAAGGTTGTAGAAAACAGTGCGTTATTTTTCTTTTTTTGCTTACTTTTTTCTTTTTATTTCGCGACAAAAAAGAAAAAAGTAAGAATTATTTTGAAATAAAAAAGTTTTTTGAAATGTCCTTTTCTTTCTCTTTTGTTGCGAATAAAAAGATTTTTCACTTCACTTCCAAGTTAGTAAGTATGCCTACAAGTTGAAAGTATTTACCCCAGAAAAGAACGAAAAGAAAGAGAAAACACGCTACCGCTTCCACGCTCTTACGAGCGTTTGATAAAATGGATGATTAGCAAGCAGAGCTTGCACTCTAACGCTCAGGATTGACTGGTTGGTACATCTATTAGCTTAAAGTAGATTGGGCTTTCAGCCCAACAATATCAGTTAAATGTATTTTTCTAAAAACTTTCATCACACAATTTGCGCTTGTCTATAGCACGCTCTTGCGAAGCTTGCAACAATTTGCTATCATGGAAGTAAGGATAGCAAAATAAGGCACATTATGCCAAAATCAAAACTAAAAAAAATAACGCTTGAGAATTACCTCCAATATTATTATGACATTCCTTATGAAGGAAAAACTTCTGCCGGCAAGCCATTACGTAAATTAAAAAATATAACTTGTCCATATAGAGGTATAAAAATAATTACATCTGAAACCATAAAGCCGTTTGAAAATGGTTTAAAAAAATGCCACACAGCTCAAGAGGCAATTTTACTATTAAGCAAATATCAAGATTCTATGTTGCCTGTTGAGAAGGCAATTTTCGCTATTTTTAAAGATTTTTCACATCTAAATCCTGATGATGACTTACAAAATTGCTTACAAATGATTAAAATAAACTGTTTGACAAAGCTTAAACTTGAAGAACTCGAGGTTCTAGATGACGTTGATTATCTAACCAGAAAACTTTCACCCCAAACAGCTTTGAAAATCAGAGGTAAAACTACAAAATGTAGACAAATTATATTAGCAAATTCTAAACATGATACTTTTAAACGTAAAACCTTTTTGAGTTCTCTAGAAGAGATTATTCCAAATGAAAATGAGAAAGAAATTTTTAGTGACATTAAAAACAAAGCGCTTTTTCTTCCTACTTCAGAAAGTAGTAGAAACGCGTTTGTCGTTAAGTATTCAAAACGCCAGCAGACAGAAATCGTAAGACGTATTTTTATTGCATCAACAGGTTCAATAGAACACATAACTCCGGCTTCGATGGGTGGATTGAATACTATTGGAAATTTTTTATTAACATCCGCAAGCGGCAATAGATATAGAGAAAATATGCCACTATATGAGTACATAAAAAGATATCCCAAAATACCTGAATTTACACAACTTTACATAAATGATATTATAAGAGAAATTCATGAAGGACGATTTTTAGGCAACGAAACCTATCCTTATAAAATAAAGAAAAAATTATTTGAAGAAAGCGAAGGGCGAATAATTATAAGTCTTGCTAATTATAAATATTCGGAAATTGAAGCCGCTAAAGCGGTTGAACATTTTGAACAAAGATACAAAAAGCCGATGAACACATAGTTCATCGGTTTTTATTTCATCATTTCTAAATTTATTTTTTCAAAGACTTCCAATAATTAGCTTCTGACTGAATAGCATTTTTAGTAGCTTCATGTCTTGCTTTAGCCTCTTTTTGTTGTTGTTCTATTTTGGCTTTACGAGCTTCTTGTTGTTTTTTGTATTCTGCTTGTTTTTGAGCATTAGCTTTTTGTTGTGCTTCTGCTCTAGCATTCAATTCTTTTTCTTTAGTTGTGATAGGTGCTAACTTTTTGTCTACATAATTTTGCAATCTTGACTCAGCTGCAGATGCTGCTAAAGTTGAAGTCAAAGCAATTAACATTAAAACTGATAAAAATTTTTTCATTTTAAAACTCCTTTCTTATGCATAAAAGAATTCTAAAATACTTTTTTTTATTTTTCAAGTATAATGTTAATATGAGTGTAGAATTACTAGGTTATAATATCGACGATTATTCGTTTGAGGAAGCTATTATTAAGGCAAAAAATTTAATTGATGGCGATAAAGTTTCGCAAGTCGTTACAATTAATCCTGAAATGTTTCAGGAAGCAGAAAAAAATACAGATTTTTCTAACATAATTAAAGAAGCTGAAATGGTTATACCTGATGGCGTTGGGGTAAAAATTGCTCTTCAAATCTCAGGTAAAAAAGCTGATCGAATTCCAGGAATTGATTTTGCGAAAAAGCTATTGCAAGAAGCTGCAATAAGCGGAATTCCTGTTGCCATAATCGGTTCTAAAGAAGAAGTTGTTGTTAAGGCTGTAGAAAATTTGCAAAAAGAAATAAACAGTTTAAATATTGTTTATTTTCACAACGGTTATTTTAAAGATGATGCGCCAATTTATGAAGAATTAAAAAGCAAATCTCCAAAATTGATTTTGGTTGCTCTTGGTTCTCCTCGTCAAGAAGAATTTATTTATAACGCGAAAAATGTTTTAAATCCGGCATTAATGATAGGAATCGGCGGAAGTCTTGATGTTTGGTCAGGCTCTGTTACGCGTGCGCCAAAAATATTCCAAAAATTAGGTTTAGAATGGTTATATAGAACAATTTCTCAACCTTCAAGATTTAAGAGAATTTTTCCAACGTTACCGTTGTTTTTATTAAAAGTTATTAATTATAAGGATAAAATTTAAATGCTTACAGATTTAGAGATTAATGAATTAAAACAATTCGCTTGTGAAACAAGAAAAAATATTGTTAAAATGGTGCATAACGCAAAATCAGGTCATCCGGGTGGTTCGCTCTCTGCTGCTGATATCATGGCTGTTTTATATAATAAATCTCTAAACATACCAAAAGAGTGGGATAAATCCGCTGATTTTGAAAATCGCGATAGATTTATTTTGTCAAAAGGTCACGCCTCTCCACTTTTGTATTCAGTTTTGGCACAACACGGAATGTTTCCTCAAGAAGATTTGATGGGATTTAGAAAATTTGGAACAAAACTTCAAGGTCATCCGGCAAAAGGTTATGTTCCAGGAGTTGAAACTTCTACCGGCTCTTTAGGACAAGGACTTTCTATCGGTTGTGGTATGGCTTTAGGCTTGAAACTAAAAGAGAATCCTGCGCACGTAGTTGTTTATACCGGTGACGGAGAATTGCAAGAAGGTTCTTGTTGGGAAGCTTTTATGCAAGCTGCCCATAAAAATTTAGATAACCTTATTGTAATTATAGATAGAAATAGACTTCAAATTGACGGCTGCACAGAAAATGTTATGGCTTTAGATAACTTACATGACAAATTAAAAGCTTTCAATTGGAATGTTTTGGAAATTGACGGGCATGATTTTGAAGAAATTTATGAAGGTGTAGAAAAAGCAAAACAATCAGATAGACCTTGTGCCATTATTGCTCACACAACAAAAGGTAAAGGTTGTTCATTTATGGAAAATCAAGCCGGCTGGCATGGTAAAGCACCAAGCGATGAACAACTAGAAGAAGCTATTAAAGAATTTGAAGGAGCAATATAATGGAAGAAGATGCTATTAAAACTTGTCCTTTTGCTGAAAACAGAGTTTGCAATGAAACTTGTCCCCTATACATTTCCCCAAATGAATTAAATGAATTTGTCGTTGCAAGACTTTCTTCTATCGGAGTTTTAGATAGAGCGCAAGGAGAATGTTCACTTAAAATGTTGGCACTAAGCCAAAGTAGAGCAATTTTTGAAAATACAAATACTCGAGGTTAACTAAAAAGTAATTTTATTAGTATCTAAGTATTCTTTCACTAAATTTATAGGAATTGCAAAGCCGATACCTATATTAGATATGTTGTTATCTGGATTGTAAATAGCCTGATTTATCCCAATTATTTCACCATTAGTATTCAATAATGGTCCGCCGGAGGACCCAGGATTAATTGCGGCATCTGTTTGAATTCTGTTTTTTGCATAATCAATTCTTGACACTATTCCTTGAGTTAATGTTCCACTAAAACCAAAAGGATTTCCGATAGCTAAAACTTTTTGACCGACTTTAACTTTTGTAGAATCACCTAATTTCACAGTTTTTAAATCTTTTTCAGCATCAATTTTTAAAAGCGCAATATCTTTATTTTTTCCCAAATGCTTTAAAACTTTCGCCTCATAATTTTGTCCATTGCTCATTGTAACAACAACAGTATTCCCTATATCAACAACATGTGCACTGGTTAAAATAATACCAGATTTATCTATTACACAACCTGTTCCACAAGAAAGCCCATCAGGAATCTGAGAATCGACAGTTACGATAGCTGGATTTATTTTCTCATATATACTTACAGGATTTTTCCCAACATTTCCAAATGCAAAAACAGGTAAATTTATAATAGTAAACAATAAAGCGAGTAAAATTTTATTTCGCATATAATACACCTTTCTACATTAATATTTTTATAATAACCATCTAGTTAAACAATTCCCCTAATTAAATACAAATGGTTATGTATTGCCAGCTTTCAAATTTTAATGTATAATAGACACGATGTTATATCACAATCGACACAGAAGGAGAAAATTATGTCAAGAATTGAAAGTTTTAAAAGAGCTTTAGCAGAAAAAAGAGCAGTAAAAATTATTGCTGGTATAGATAATTTTGATGTTGAAAGCGTAAAAAAAGTTGTTAAATCTGCTTCAAATTCTGGTGCTAGCGCTATTGATATTTGTGCTAACCCTGATATTATTGCAATGGCAAGAAGCATGACTGAATTACCTTTGTTTGTTTCTTCAGTAGAACCTCAAGAATTGGCTCACGCTGTAGCTTTGGGTGCTGATGCTGTTGAACTTGGTAATTTCGATGCTTTATACAAAAAAGGTCAAACTTTCACAGCTTCTCAAGTTTTAAGCCTTGCAAGAAGAACAAGAGAATTAGTTGGTGACGATGTATTCTTCTGCGTTACAATTCCAGGTGAATTAGAAATTAGCGAACAAATCGATTTAGCTCGTGATTTGGAAAGTCTTGGTGTTGACTTAATCCAAACAGAAGGTCACTTCTCTAATGAAACACCTTCTAACGGTGTTAGAGGTTTGGTTGAAAGAGCTGAATTAACTATTTCTAACACTATTGAACTTTCAAGAAACATTGAATTGCCAATCATGACTGCTACAGGCATCAACCCTACAACCGCTGCATTAGCATTTGCGGCTGGTGCTTCAGCTATCGGTTGCGGTTCTTGCATAAACAAACTTGATTCAGAAATTTCTATGTTGGCAGTTTCAAAAAGCTTGGTAGAAATAGCTGAACGCAACGCACAATATGTTGTTGAATTAGTTTAGTAAAAATTTAATCACATAAAAAGAAAAGTCGTCAAACCAAATATTTGACGACTTTTCTTTTTTACTTTTTTACAATAACTACTTAACATTTTTACTAAACTAACAAAATAAACAAATAAAAAGAGCTTGAATAATCAAGCTCATATATAAGTACATATCCCAATCAACAACAAATTAATTTAAAATTATATCAAATTCAAAGCTATACTAGGCGTTTGGTTAGCTGTTGCAAGTAATGTTGCAGAAGCTTGTTGTAATATTTGCGCCTTTATATAATTAGAAGATTCTTCTGCTACATCAGCATCTCTTATTGTAGACAATGATGACGTTAAATTTTCTGATTGCACTGATATTGAAGAGATTGCTGAATCTACTCTATTTTGTGCAGAACCTATACTAGTTACTCTACTTGAAATTTCTTTTATAGCATTGTCTATTTCCGCTAATTTACCGGCTGCTGTTGCTGTAGCACCTGCTTCATCAACAAATTTTTTAAAATCCGCATTTTTTGCATTCAACAAACCACTAGCTGTCGCTTCCTCAAATAAAGCGGCTTCCAACTTAATAACATTTGTGTCACCACTATTCAAACCTACTTGTAAATTAATGGCTTCAGATTGTGTCCCGTCCATCAACTTAATTCCATTAAATTCACAATTAGCTGCGATTCTATTAATCTCCATCAAACGAGCAGTCATTTCTGATTTAATTGCGGTTAATGAATCTTGACCATAAGTGCCATTTGCGGCTTGTTCTGTCAAATCTCTTACACGTTGTAAATGCTCTGTTATCAATGAATAATTTTCTTCCGCTGTCTTTAACATATCTGCACCCATTGATGCATTCTCGGATGCGATATCCAATGACCCCAACATCGTTTTCCAATTCGCGGCTATTGAATAACCTGCCGCATCATCTTTGGCATGATTTATTTTATAACCCGTTGACATTCTCTCAATCGCACTATTCAAACTCGTAGTTGCAGAACTCAAATTCTTTTGCACAATCAATGACGATAAATTTGTATTAATAGTAAGCGCCATTCCCTAACCTTTCTTGCACTTGAACAAGCACAAAACCAAAAAAACAATGACATGTACTCAATGTTCTTATAAGCTCTATTTAATCCCTAATCTTTATATACACATTCTATATCATCGCAATACATTGTGCAATAAGCTATACGACTTTATTTACAATTATTTACATTTTTAATTTAATTAAAATAAATAAAAAGCCGCTAGTATTAAGCGGCTTCATATATTAAATATTTAAATAAATTAATACTAATCGTTTACTTTTTGTTTATAAACATGTCCTTTTCTATCTTCTTCTATATTTGGAGTATCAATTTCAAATACATAAGCATCTGCAGGTGCTAAATTTACTTTCATTTCGTTTGAGTCAACTTGAAATTCACTTTTTTCGCCATATTCAGGAACCATGTTTACAAGTTTTTGGTCAGCTTTTAATCCCGGAATTTCTATTATTCCTGATACATTTCTGTTTGGATTTTTGTTAGCTACAACAAGAATTGTTCTACCGTTATTGTGTCTTGCATAAGTGATTATTTGGTCGTTTTTATCTTCACGTTTGTCAAATTCGATAAAGCTACTGTTTCTATCCGCCAAAACATCTAAATTTTTAGCTCTCATTTCCATAGCACCCTTCATAACTCTTTCGATATCAGGACAATCTCCGCCCGGTTGTCTTGATATATTGAACAATGCTAATCTGTATTGGTGTTCGTTCATATCATATTTTGGAACTTGTTCACCTGTTTTAGGGTCTGCTTTAGTCGTCCAAGTTTCTACGTTATCTTTATTTCTGTATTGGTAATCGTAATAATCACCGGTTTGGAAACCATCAATATAATATGGGTTACACATTGGAATTGTTGATTGCAAAATTGTTGTCAATTTGCAGAAATTTTCTCCGCCGTGAATCATTGATGTGCTATCATCGTGTGTTAAGAAAGAACCGATTACACTCTTACCTGCCGGCAATTTATGTGAAAGGTCTAAGTTAAACTTGATGTAGTCGTTGAATTCGCTTGCATTTTTCCAATCATGGAAAATGTGGTATTGACCGTAGTATTCGTCAAATCCTGCGTTTAATAAGTCTTCAGGTCTATCATAATTCATATTAACCATTGGTGAAGCACATTCATAAGTGTAACTTTCAGCTAACCAAGCAAATTCAGGGTCTTTTTTATGTGAATATGAAATTAATTCATCCCAAAATTCAGTAGGTTTCGCTCTTGCTACATCGGCTCTTATTCCGTCAATACCTAAATCAATGCAAGAATCAACAAATTGTTTGTGCATTTCCATTAAAGCAGGATTTAAAGTTCTGTCTGCTTCATCAGCCCAAGGTTCAAACATTCTGATATCCGTCCAACCTTGAGGAGTTTTTTCTTCACCGTTTCTTCCGTAAGCCATCAATTCGGGTTCTGCTTCAAACATAGCAACGGAAGCACAACTTGGAAGGTCAAGCATAACCTTAATATTACGTTTATGACATTCATCTATTAAAGCTTTAAACTGTTCGTCAGGTGTTCTTGGGTCATTTTTGTCAATCAACATAGGATCGATTGCCAAATGACCATCATCTGTTACATATTTTTCAGGTGCGTAACAAGAGCCTGCTGTGCCTTGAGCATTTTTCTTTCCTGGTGGGTGGATAGGAAGAATGTGGATAGTATTAATTCCATCATTTTTCAATTCATCTAATCTTTCAATCGCGCTCAAGAAAGTTCCATTCTTTTCGCCTTCTTTAAGCACAACAATATCATCACCGTTTAAATCTTTTGCGGTAAATGTTCTTGGAACAATTGCCATCATAACAGACTCATTGTTTTGAATCATTGTTCTTAAATTGTTTTTATAAGGTTGTTGAGCATTAGAATTCAAGTCAACTTTTTTAACACCCGCTGCGTTCATCAAAGCAAGGTTTTGAAGATATTTATTTGTAACATCCTTATCCTGAACATTGTATTCTTTTGTTTCAGGTTTAACAGGAGTTTGATAATTTGCTGCTGCTCTAAAGTTTACAGCTGAAATATTAGTTATTGCTGCCATCTTCTACCTTCTTTTCTATATTATGCGGATTTCTAATCTTACCGAAACAAAGTTGTGCAAGGACTGTTGCACCTAATACTGTTCCTGCAATTGCAGATGCTGTTCTAACCCATTTTTGGTTTCCGTATCTTCTTTCTGCTGCATTCTTCACAAAGTCTACTGGGTTTTGACCAACAAGATTAAATGTAGACATTCTTGTTTTTGAACCTTTTACGTAATTGTTTAATACACTTGTATCAAGTGTATGGTCAGGTTTTGTAAAATCTAAAGTATTGTTACCCAACATATTTCTAAACCTTACCAAATATTGTTGGAAACGAGTTTTAATGCCACCTTCTGCTATAGCTTTATCAGTAGCTTCGGTAATATAACCTTTTGCTTTTATTTCATTTGCGTTACCATCAACTCTCCAAGTTGTTTGAACAATATCTTTATAAAGCTCAGCGTTATTTACCGTATTTAATTTCAAAATATTGTCAGAAGATGTTGAACCGATAACAGCTTGTTTACCGCGTTTAACAAGTTCTTTGCCGTATTCATCAGCAGGAATTTCACGTTTGTATAAATCCATTGCGTGTAATACTCTGTTGAAGGAATTATTTACGCCTTGATATCTGTCAACAATTTTTGTAATCATTTCTTGCTTAGCTGAACCAACGCCTTTTGCGTTCGCCTTAGCATTTTCAACACCATCTAAAGCACCTGTTTTATCTTTTGTTAAACCATCTAATAAATCAAATAATTCTTCGTTTGAATTTACTGAATTTGAAAGAGTTTTAACATCTTCTTTTACCAATTTATCAATTGTACTTTTAAAATTACCCAAGCCATCCAAACGTCTTGCAGTATTGTTAAAGTTGTTTTCAATTCCTGTAATTAAATTCTTCAAAGCTTCATTTCTACCGTTCAAGTCTTTGTCCATTTCAGCCATTACTTGAGCAAGTTTTGAAACAGCTTTATTGTAAGCTTCATCATTTTTCGCTAATTCAGTTAATTTTTTATCCAAAATTTCTTTTGCAAATTCTTCAGATTGACGCATTTGTTTTAATTCTTTGAATTTAATACCCAATGAATCAAGTAATGTGCTTTCAAACTTAGCGTAAGAATGTGCTAAAACAGTTTGAGGAGCTTGTTCTACCTTGAATATTTTACATTTATCTAAAGCTTTATTATTAGCCTTAAATTCACCCAAAATTTTTGCAAAATCTTGAATATTATTAATTTTGCCTTCGTCTAAAATTCTTGAAGGAGTTTTTTGAAGTGATTTTGAAATATCATCAACAACTTGGTTTCTATAACCTTTGAATGCGTCTTTCGCGTCTTTTGCTTCTTTTTCGATTTTTTCATCAAAGAATTTTTTCAAATTACCTTTGATTTCATATAAATCATCAGCCGTAATAACTTTTTTGTCACCAATAATTTTGTTCAATTCTTCTTTTGTTGGAACAAAGATTTTTTCATAAGTTACTTTTTCTCTGTTTGGAACTTTATTTTTGATTTCGTTAATAATATTTTCAGAAGTTTTTTCATCGACTGCAAAACCGTGTTGCAATAAGTTGTTCAAATCTTCTTTAATACCAACCGCTACGTTAGAATCAAGATTTTTGGTTAACATTTCAACCACATTATCAAGTTCTGCTTTTGGAAGTTCTTGACCTTTGTAGTTTGCTAAAACTTTACCGACTTCGTTACCTAATTTATTAGCTTCAATTTCATTTGCCTTTATTGGCATAGAAGCTGTTTCTTTTGCTAAATGAGCAATCTTAGAATCATATCTAAAGTTTCTTGCTTTTTCCATTGCCGGTGCAATAAGTTTTTCCATACCGCAACAAATTAAAGCTGTCATAACAGGAGTTGCAAAACCTGCTGTTAGCATCCACAAAGTATTATCTTGTGTTGCAACTTTTCTCATTTGCTCTTTGATTAAATCATTACGGTTTTTAATTCCTCTCGGAATACCCATTCTATCGCCGATTACATCTAAATCTTCTCCCGGATATTCGCCTCTATACATATCCATTGGAATGTAGTTGCTGTCTTGGAATACTGATTTTTTTCTGCCTTGGTCATCAATGTATTCTTTACCTACTGAAAAACCATGTAAAATTCTTGAAGGAACATTGATAAATGCTTTAGGGAATAATGACATTGAAGTCAAAAACGCACCTAAGCCCAAATATTCCATAGTTCTAGCCATTGGATTTGTTGTTCTTGAAGCTAAATATGTTGCAATACCAATACCACCAACTTTTAAACCAACGTCATTCAATCTACCTAATTGGTGATCGTTTGCTTTACCTTGGAAACCGTCTTTAACGGCTTTAACATCATAAGCAATATCTTTCAAAAAATATTGAGGAACAGATAACAAAGTATCGTGTACCAAGTGACCTTGCGGAGGAAGCGGTTTGATATCTTTATCAGTTTTAATCGTACCTTTGGCTTCTCTGTAAGGAAGTTTAGTATTGTCTATATTTGGTTGTACCGGAGTTATTGCCATACTAAATCACCGTACTTTCTTTGTCTTTGTCCATGATATCTTTGTTTGCAAGTTTACCCATGCTTTTTGCTCTATGAATAACATTTACTACACTGCCAACAGTTAAAGCCGTTGAGAATAAAAGCCAAGCTTTTCCGGCATGTTTCATGAACCCTGTTGTGCCTTCTTTACCTGTCCACAATGTTTTACAAGCTTGAGTGAAAGATTTTCCTAATGTTTTAGAAATATCAACAAAATTTTCACCGGCATTTTTCATTCTTGCAGAAATTTTTGTTCCCAAGCCTTCATTAGGTTTTGCTATATGACGTTTTCTGTTTGAAATGGCGTCAAAGAAATTGCTCCAGCTGTCTTGAACGGCAAGCATAACTGCTGTACCTGCCCATGCGTAAGAAGCTAAACTTTTTGCTGTTTTTGTAGAAGAAACAATACCTTGAATAATCGGAGTTGTTTCAGTTACAGAATCATTCAAATTATCGCCCATATTTAATTTTTTAGCGATATTATCGTAATAAGAAACACCAATATCTTTTTGGATTAAGTCTTTTCTAAAGAATTCAACGCTATCATAAACTTTTCTGTGTTGACGCATTGGATAAATATTTGCATTCTCGCCAGCTTCTTTTGGTAATGGATAAGATATATTTCTGTATGGCATTTCAATATCTACACCCGTACCCCAATAAACAGGGCGAGTTACCAAATCATTTGTTAAAGTTTTGCCTAAACCATACATGACAACACCCAAAGCCATATTTTTTCCATTAAGTCCGGCAATTTTTTGAGATTTTGGCTTCAAATCATGCAGTAAGTTAAACATTAGCATGAACATACCGCTACCAACCAAATATGGAATAATTCCCATTGATAGGAATTCGTAGAAATCTGAGTTTACATCTCCTAATAAACCTTTTTTAGGATACTCTGTCAAAGCGCTGGTTGTTTTGTCGTACTTCTGCAACACTCTTGTACGCAAAGTATTTGGTAGAAGTGCAGACTCATCATCTATCTTCTGTTTTTTATCTTCTGCTTGAGCCTTGAATTTTATGTTGTTTGAAAAATTTACCGGTTTAATCATACAAAAATCCCAATCTGGTACCCTACTTATATAAAGTCCTTAAAAAAATAATATTTGCTAGTTTAAGTGCATGAACTTAACATATTTTTACAATATTAAAAATACAACACACAAAATAAAAAATACCAAAAACAAGAATGTTTTACAAGATATGTTACATGTAAAATTTCAAAAATTAGCGCAGTATTCAACAAATTGTTAACAATTTATTCTAATTGCATCTACTAAAATTTTATACTAAAATACCACGTATGAAAAAAGGGTTTTTGTCATTATTGTTGTTTTGTTTGAGTCTATCTCAAGCTTTTGCCTATGAACTAGTTTTACCTAGAGAAAAAAGTTCTATTACAAACTCTAATTATGCTTTTTTTGTAGGTAAAACAAACAATTCAGAATCTATATCTATAAATGGTTGTCCGATTTATGTCGCTTCAAATGGAGCATTTGCGCATTCTGTAAAGTTAAAAGAAGGTGAAAATCGTGTTGTAATTCGCTCGAACTACAACACACAAGTCTATAAATTTTATAAAAACCCCATTTGCAAATCTCAAGAAATTTCAATTGTAGATTTTGATACCGCACCATATCTTGTAAAGCGTGATAATGTACCGCTAAGAAGTACTCCTGTTGATGGCGGCTTGAATAGAATTGCACACTTGTTTAAAGGTACAACACTTCTTATAAATGGTTCTAAGGGCAATTTTTACAGAGTATTTTTATCCAAAGATAAAACAGCATGGATTGCAAAAAAAGATGTTAAGCAAGCTTTGATTGGTGAAACAGCAAGCTTTATAAATATGGATAGTAAGAAATTCAAAAATGCGACCATTCAAACAATAGTGTTTACAAAAAATCTTCCATATACAATAGAAGAAAAAGACAAAGAGATATTATTTAAGATTTATAATCCGGAATTATCAGAAACTTCTGTTTACACTATTAATGTACCAAAGCCTGAAAAATATTATTATAATATAGATTTAAAAAATGGAATTTACACTTTTAAAGTTAGTCAGCTTCCAAATGTGTTAGAAGACATTACTGTCGTTATTGATGCCGGTCATGGTGGCTCTGAAAAAGGTGCAATCGGATGTTTGGGTGACGAAGAAAAAAATATTAATCTAAAAATAGCGCTAGAACTTCAAGATAAACTCAAAGAAATGGGCGCAAATGTTATTATGACACGCGAGTGCGATGGTAATGTATCTTTAGAAGATAGAGTTTCTATCGCTAAAGCAAATGATGCAAACATTTTTGTAAGCATTCATTTAAACTCAATCGGTGACATTCCAATGAATATCCGCAAAAATCGAGGAACAAGTGTTTATTACTTTAATCCAAATTCCAAAAAATTAGCAGAAACTGTCGAAAAATCTGTGACAAATTCTGCCGGAACCAAAAAGGATGGGGTCAAAACTGCTAGTTTTGCAGTAATTAGACCTTACGATTATGTAGGAATACTCGTTGAAAGTGCATACATGACAAATCCTTGTGATTCAGTATTGTATAAGTCAGAGGATTTTGCGTATAATATGGCTAAAGGTATTGCAGATGGAATAGCTGAGTTTGTTAGTAAATAAAACTATGCTATAATTGACTTATGATTGAGCTTCTAATTTTATTTGAATTAAATAAACGAGTTTTAACAATGTATGGAATTTCTAAAGAAATCCATGCAACTTTTTCTGTTTTAACAACTCCGAGTTATGGTACAATAAAGCCGGCTTTAACAAGGTTAGAAAACGCTGGTTTTGTAAAAAAACAAAAAATTATGTCAGAAGGGGGACGTCCTTCTTGCTATTATTCAATTACAAAAGAAGGACAAGAAGAATTGAAGCGTTTGATAATGGCTCCGCCTTTAGAAAATCCTATTCAATTTTTTACAAACGCGAGAGTAAAACTTGCTTGTTCTGATTGTTTAGATAACCAAGAGCAGCTAAAAATGTTGAAGCAGTTGAAATTAAAAGCCGAAAGTATTCTAATTGATACTCAAAATATGATGAAGGAAAAAGATTTTGCATTTTATCCAAAAATGGTTTTTGATAATCTAACTTGCGAGTACAAAAATTTTATATCATTATTGGAGGGTTTTGAACATGCCTGCACTCATTAGTGGTGTTGTAGATGATTCTATTGCTCAAGAACTGGAAATTGAAGAAGGTGATGTTCTTTTATCTATTGATGGTGAAAAGCTTCAAGATATGATAGATTATCGCTTTATGTGTAAAAGTGAATTTTTGACAATAGAAATTCAAAAGAAAAATGGCGAAATTGAAGAAATTGAACTTGAAAAAGATTATGATGACGATTTGGGTATAATTTTTGAAAGCGCAGTATTTGATAAGGTTAAACCTTGTTTAAATAATTGTATATTTTGCTTTGTAGCACAACAGCCAAAAGGTTTAAGAGATACTTTGTATGTAAAAGATGATGATTATAGACTTTCTTACTTGCAAGGAACTTATATTACGACAACAAATCTTACTGATGCGGATAAAGAGCGTATTTCATTACTTCATCTCGGACCGTTTTATATTTCAGTACATACAACAAATCCTGATTTGCGTATAAAAATGTTGCGAAACCCTAATGCAGGAAAAATTATGGAAAACTTGAAATGGTTTAAAGAAAACGAAATTCCATTTCATACTCAAATCGTTCTTTGCCCAGGATATAATGACGGAGTGGAGCTGGATAGAACTCTTAAGGATTTAACCTCCTTAGGTTCTGCGCTACTTTCTGTCGCAATAGTACCCGTTGGAGTAACACAGTTTAGGGCTAATGAACTCAAAACTGTTGATAAAAAGGTTGCAGAAGAAACAATTAAAATTGCATCAAAATACAAAAAAGTTTGCTGTTCTGATGAATTCTTTTTGCTAGCAGAAAAGGAGATTCCAAAAGCAAGGTATTATGGCAATTTTTCACAACTTGATGATGGAGTTGGTTCTTTAAGAACCATTATGGATGATTTTGATACTTATGATTTACCAAAACGTATTTCTAAAAAATTGAAAATCTCTTTTGCGTGTTCTGTAGCTGCTAAATCGGCTTTTGAATATATTGCATCAAAACTAAACAAAATTGTTAATCTAAAGTGTACGGTTAATCCTGTAAAATCAACTTATTGGGGTAAAAATATAACTGTTGCCGGACTTATTACTTCAGAAGATTTGATAAATACAATAAAAGATATTAAAGCTGATTATGTGGTAGTGCCGTCAATTATGCTCAAACCGTTTACTAATCTGTTTTTAGATGGTCAATCTTTAGATTATGTAATAGAAAAAACCGACAAAAATATTTTTGTCACACAAGATAATTATTCTGTATGTGAAGTCATTGATTTGATTAAATCGTATATATAAACATTAAAAAATCAGTATTTATGAAAAAATTATTTACAATTTATTTATTATTAATTTTTATATGTCAAAGCGCGATTGCTTTTGATTTAGATATGACTGTCGATGATGACATCAGAAAAAATTATAATTCATCAAAACTCGTTAAAGATACCCATACAGAAAATATTGAAGAAAGTTTACCTGCGTTACCGGAGATTAGTAATTATAAAATGGAACAATCTGTTGTAGAAGAAAATATACCGGTTTTAAGTGAAATAAAAACTCCAAACATAACTAAAGGCAATATAAAACTTCATGCAGGGACAACTTTTAATGTAAAAAATTCGACTAAGATTTCTGATTGGCAACAAAAAGGCGCGACTGTAAAATTTACCTTAAAAACTCCTATTAAGAAAAAGAAATATTCGATTCCAATAGGAACTGTTTTTACAGGCGAAATTATTGAATCTCATCAACCGCAAATCACTTGTAATGGCGGCTTAGTAGTTATTAGAATAAAAAGTATGACATTGAGCGGTAGAATGTATCCGATAAACGCTTACGTTACAAGAGCAAATTCTAAAAATATATTCTTAAACAATATAAAAGGCAATAGAACATATTTGACAACTACTTGGAATAAAGGCAATTGGGGAAGGACTCTTTTTAATAGAATGCTAACTCTGACTGTAAATCTCGGTGGCGAAGGTTCAACTTTAATCCTATCTCCGTTTCCATTTGCCTATGGTACAATTTGCTTAGGTTTGAATACTTTAACATCTCCTATTTGCGCCTTCTTTGCAAAAGGAGGACATGTTTCTATTCCGGCCGGAAGCGATTTTACGATAAGATTGTTAGATGCAGCTTATATAAATTAAGAGTCAAGTTTTTTTGTTAAACGATTGTATTCATTTATTAACAATTGTTTTGGCGGATAATTTTCTACAACGTCCCAAGGCAAAGTTTCGTCAATATTATAACCGTTTATCGCTTTTGTAATATCAATTTTTAAATCTTTGAGAGCTGATTTATATGCGCCGATTTTCCCACCGCGTTTATAAACTTC
>CAKVLL010000011.1 GCA_934757255.1 uncultured Candidatus Melainabacteria bacterium
CTATTAAATATTCTCAATAATCTTCTCTATCGCATATATTTTAAAAAATTTATTATACTACTACTGATTTTATCATACCATACAAAGCAAGTTTTGTACACAATAAAAAATATAAGTTTACAGAGGACTATTGTAAAAAGCTTAAAGATTATATATAATATCTATATTAGTGTTTAATAAGAGTCTACAAAAAGAAGGAGAGAGTTATGTTTAAGAAACAAACACTATCGTTGTTTGCGGCACTGCTTTCAATGATAACACCGGCATTTGCCGGAGAGGCTTCTCTTGTAGTTCCAAATATCAAAGTTGAAAACCCTGAAAGCTATACGCTTTTGCTTATTGGCTTAGGGGTTTCATTTTTTGGTGTACTTTTTGGGCTATGGATGTTCAGAGAAGTTAAAAAAGTTGACGTTCATCAAGCAATGAACGCAGTTGGTAACACTATTTTTGAAACTTGTAAAACTTATCTTGTTCAACAAGGTAAATTTCTATTAGCGCTGGAAGTGCTAATTGGTTTATGTATTGCTTTTTATTTTTGGTATCTTCAAGCAATGCCGCTTAAATCAGTACTAATTATTTTAGGTTGGTCTGTTTTAGGTATTTTAGGTTCATATTTGGTAGCTTGGTTCGGTATCAGAATGAACACATTAGCAAACTCAAGAACTGCATTTACCGCTTTAAAAGGCAAACCGCTAAATATTTTAAACATTCCGCTTCAAGCCGGCATGAGTATTGGTGTTTTGCTTGTATCAATTGAATTAATCATGATGCTTGTAATTTTATTATTTGTTCCGGGCGAACTTGCAGGTGCTTGCTTTATCGGTTTTGCTATCGGTGAATCACTTGGTGCATCAGCACTTCGTGTAGCAGGTGGTATTTTTACAAAAATTGCCGATATCGGTTCTGACTTAATGAAAATTCAATTCGGTATTAAAGAAGACGACCCTCGTAACCCTGGAGTAATCGCCGATTGTACGGGTGATAACGCTGGCGACTCTATCGGGCCTACTGCTGACGGATTTGAAACATACGGTGTAACAGGTGTTGCTCTTGTAAGTTTCATTTTATTAGGCGTATTTAAAGATTATCAAGTGCAACTATTGGCTTGGATTTTCACAATGAGATTCTTGATGATTATTACATCAGTAATCGCTTATGGATTTAACAACTTATTAACTAAAGCGTTTATGTCAAACGTTAAAAAATTCGATTTTGAAGCGCCATTAACAAGTTTAGTTTGGATAACTTCAATTTTGTCAATAATTATGACATTTGGTGTAAGTAATTACTTACTAAAAGATATGGGCGAAAATCTATGGTTAGTTCTATCTATCATAATTTCTTGCGGTACTTTGGGTGCAGCTCTTATTCCTGAAGCAACTAAAGTATTTACAAGCCCTAAAGCTAAACACACCCACGAAGTTGTTGTAGCGTCTAAAGAAGGCGGTGCTTCACTTACAATTCTATCAGGTATTGTATCAGGAAACTTCTCCGGTTTCTGGATTGGTGCAATCGTAGTATTGTTAATGGGATTAGCATATTTTGCAAGCCAATATATTCCAAACGACGTAATGATTTATCCGTCAGTATTTGCGTTTGGTCTTGTAGCGTTCGGTTTCTTAGGAATGGGACCTGTTACAATTGCTGTTGACAGCTATGGTCCTGTAACAGACAACGCTCAATCAGTTTATGAATTATCTTTAATAGAAGAAATCCCGAATGTTGCAGAAGGTATTGAAAAATACTACGGTTTCAAACCTGATTTTGAAAATGCTAAAAAATATTTGGAAGAAAATGATGGCGCAGGTAACACTTTTAAAGCCACTTCAAAACCGGTTCTTATTGGTACTGCGGTAGTTGGTGCTACAACAATGATTTTCTCATTGATTCTTGTAATCAAAGAAACTCTTGGTATCCAGCCTGAAATGATTTTGAACCTGTTAAATCCTTATACATTGCTTGGATTTATTGCAGGCGGTGCAGTAATTTACTGGTTCTCAGGTGCTTCTATGCAAGCGGTTACAACAGGTGCTTATTCTGCAACCGAATATATTAAAGATAATATCAAATTGGGCGATGCAGATGATAAGTGCGCAAATCTAACTAATTCAAAAGAAGTAGTTAAGATTTGTACTCAATACGCTCAAAAAGGTATGTATAATATCTTTATAGCGCTATTCGGTTTTGCGCTTGCTCTAGCTTGCTTGTCTGCACCGGTTGGTGACGATTCTGCGCCTGTATCATTCTTCGTAAGCTACTTAATTGCAATCGCAGTATTCGGCTTGTTCCAAGCTGTATTTATGGCAAACGCAGGCGGATGTTGGGATAACGCAAAGAAAATTGTTGAAGTTGATATGGCTGAAAAAGGTACAGACTTGCACGCAGCAACAGTTGTTGGTGATACAGTTGGTGACCCATTCAAAGATACTTCATCAGTTGCAATGAACCCAATTATTAAATTTACAACATTGTTTGGTTTGTTGGCAATGGAAATTGCTATTAATCCAACATTTAAAGAACACGCTAAATTAGCTGGTGCTGTAATTTTGATAGTTGCGCTAGTGTTTGTTATTCGTTCATTCTACGCAATGAGAATTCCAAGCGAAAAATAATCTCTAGTAATTAGATAAAAAGCGCGGTAGAAAAATAAATTTTCTACCGCGTTTTTATAATTATAAATTTAACATCCGCAAGTTAAACCGGCGCATAGGTTGATTGCTTGTCCGGTGACACCCTTTGCGTCTTCCGATATTAAATACTTGACCATGCCGGCAATTTCGTCTGGTGATACAAATCTTTTTTGTGGAATACATTCAATAATCTCATCTTTTGTAAACTCTCCTTCATCTGCAGAAGAATTTCCCATTTCTGTATCAACCCACCCAGGATTAATTGTATTTACAGTTATGCCAAATTCTGCTAATTCTAATGCTAAAGCTTTTGTGGCACCAAATAGTCCCGATTTTGTAGCAGAATACAAGCTTGCGTTAGCTTCTCCCATCACACCACTAATAGAGCCGATATTAATAATTCGTCCCCATTTTTTTGTTTTCATATAAGGTACCGCTTTTGATATCAAATATAGTGGTGCTTCAAAATTGACTTTTGTTATATGTTCAATTTGCGACAATGTCATTTCTTCAATTGGAGAATAAATATATTCACCTGCATTGTTCACTAAAATATCAATATCATGGGCTTCTATAAATTTACCTATTTTTTCAACCTCATTAGCTAAATCACAAACACAATAACTTTCATAAGATTTTAACAGTTCTTCGTTTCTAGCTGAAACAAAAACGTTGTGTCCTGCCTTAATTAAACTATCTGCAATCGCTTTTCCAATACCACGGCTTGCACCGGTTACAAGTATGTTCATAAAAAATCCTCATGGCGATTATACCATAAGGACTGAGATTTTTCCAAAAGGCGGCTGAACCATTAGCTCTCTCAACCGCCCCAAAATTAATACAAGAATTGCGCCTGATAAGTTTGGAATGAAATTGGCGCATCTTGAGTTGAAGGTTTGTTTGAAAGACCAAACGCTTGTGATGCTTCAGTTTTTAAACCAGCAAAGTATGTCATAGCTTGACCATCAATTGCACTTTGGCTTAACAACTGAATTGCATTATTGAAAGCAGCATAATCTTTGTCATAATCACCAGTAGCTTGTATTCCTATCTGTGCACAAACACTTGCCCAAGGAATGTTTTGCTGACTGTTCTGATTGTCGATTTGTTCTTGTACCTGCTTTGAATACTCTTCATACATCGCAGAGTTTAGTTTTTTCAAATCATCAGTTGTTCCTGTTGGAGTAATGTTAAAGTCATCAAATGCACGTTCTAATGAAGTCGAATTTACAGGAGTTCGACCTAAATATGAGTAGATATTTGCACTTGTGTAGGAATATACTCCGTTTACTGTGAAGTTTGACATAAACACACCTCATTATATATATAATGTATATCGGCACATTTTCTAAAAACTTTAATAAATTTGGTTAATTGTTTACAATTTGTTACAAAAACAGTCTAAAACACTGTAATAGCTTATTTTTATAAAAGGTTTGCTGGTGACAGGAATATTAAGAAATGTAACAAAAGGGGGAAGCTGTGAAATTTAGAAATTTGGATATACTTTATATATATGTAAGACAAAACTAGAGAGTTTAAAAATCAAAAGCAAATTTTAAAAACTAAAATATAATTTAATAAAGATTATTTTTAGTTTAAGTAAGATGGTCCTTATTAACATTAGTTAATAAGTGACTTAAGAAAAATTGCTCTTTTCAGAATTGATTAAGAGTTTATAAAAACGGACCTTTATTGATATAGATAAGGGCTTAAGTAAAAACGTCTTAAAGACGTAGAAATGAGGCATTATGGCATTATTACAAACCTATAATATAAATGCAATGGCAACACAAATTTCAAGAGAATTTTATATAAATGAAAACCCTACAGAAGATAAATCCTATGTATTGATGGATGAAATGCGATTGTTCGCAATGGATATGAAATCCAGAGTAACATTTATTTCGAGGGTAAAATAAAAGATTAATTCATACCTATCTTACTTACTAATTTAATTTCCTAACTTACTTATCTATTAGCGCCTGATTAATAAAATCAGGTTTTTTTTATTTTGATTGAATTATTTATTAATTAAATTATGAACTACCCCAATCAAATACAGTACTTATTGCATCTTGGATATATGATTTGATTGATTCCATTTCTGTTTTGATAGATTCAAGTTCAGTAGATAAATTATCAATATCTAAATCTAAGTAATCTTCTTTTTCTGAAATACGTGCTTTTTCAGCTTCATACCAAGCTGTAATTTCTTCTCTTACTTCAGAGTTGTTATTTTGTGATACGAGTCCACTTGTTATGTAATAAGTTAAAGATGTTCCGACGTCATAATTTCCGTCCTCGTTAACTGTTGCAAGTTGGAAAGTGCCACTTGATAAAGCATCGCTAACATAACTTTCATTAAGTCCCATATCATAGTTGTATTCTGTAGTCCAACCATTAGCGGCTGCAGCTTGAAAAATTGGATAATAGAAATCCACGATATTTTGAATTTTTTCTGTTGTAGTGGAAGAATTATCAATGGTAACTGTTGTATTATTGCTTTCACCAGTAATAGTGTTTACTGAGTCTGCATCATAGCTAGAAGAAACTTTTTGATTATCAATTATTGTTTTAAATTGTTCTTCTGTAAAGCCAGGCAGTAATTTTGCTAAAATTGCAGGAATTTTATCAGTAGAGAAAGTACCACCTCTGCCTTGCGAATCCATTGCAGAAGTTCCTAGTACGCTTGTAATAGCATCAGCATAAGATTTGCTCATAACAACTTGACCTTTATAATCAGTCAAAATCATAGAATTTTCTTTTTTTAAAGGTTGAGTGTTACTTGTGATGGCAGAATAATTTGCACCATATCCCATTATATAGTTATAATTTATTTGATTATATTTTCCATTAGCAAAATAAGAAATTTGTTTAGCTTTTAATTTGCTATTGTATTCTTGTGATAATTGGGTTTGTTCTCTTGCTATTGCCATTTTGCGCATTGAATCAATAGAGATGCCATACTCGCAATCGGCTTTGCGGGCTGTCAATGTTAAAAGTCTAATTTGTGAGCAGGCTAATCCCATTTTTTTGCTTCCTTTATTTTGTCCCTTTTACATGTTTATCGGCATTTTTTGCAAAAACTTTAGTTTTTAAAGATAATTTTTTACAAATCTTTACAATCAAGCAATTTATTTAAACTTTTTGTTTTATACATGTTAGAAGTAATTAGTGCAGGAGTTCGTATGACTACGATTGATTCAATTGGAAATATTCCAACTATTCAAAATGGCAATGTCGTAAATAATCAACCAAAAGTAAACTTCAGAGCATCAGCGCAGCTTGACAATCCGGTTGATAGCTTTATTAGTGAGCAAGAAAAAGCAAAGAAAAAAGCAAAAAATCAGCAAAATTTAAACACTGCTATACAGGTTGCAATTTTAGGTATTTTTGGCTTAATGGCAGGGCTGCAAATGAAATCTATGGGATTTTTTAAGAAGGACTTTAAGATAAATTTTAAAGATTTGTCAAAAGAACTGAGTATTGATCAGATGGCATTGCCTGAAAATCTTAAAAAAACAATGGAAAAAATTACTAATAGAATAGAAAATTACGATAGTATTATTAAAAGAGGTGGGAAAAAAGGTTCAGCTATTTTATTTTACGGACCTCCAGGAACAGGTAAAAATACTTTTGCTTATGCAATAACTAAGAAATTCCCGAATGCTAAATTTGTTGAGATGGATATTTCTAAAATGAATTCTAAATGGCATGGTGAATCAGAACAAAATGTTTTGGGAACAATGGAAGCTGTTATAAAGGAAGCAAAAAAGAATCCAAAACAAAAATATTTTGTTTTTATAGATGAAATTGATTCTGTAATGATGAAAGACTCAAGTAGTGGTGCGAAACTTTCTAATGATGTTTTAAATGCTTTCAAAAAAGGATTTAATAATTTAACAAATGAAGAAAACATAATTGTAATGGGCGCTACTAACTTAAAAATTAATTCAAAGCTTGCGGCTCTAGAAGGAAAACAATTAGATTCCGCAATGTTGGACAGATTTGCACAAAAAGTTTTAGTTGATCGTCCTGATAAAACTCAAATTAAATCTGCTATTGAAAAATATTACGCTAATGCAGAACGAACAATGATATCGTCTGAAATAAAAGACATTAACAATCCTAAATGGAATAAAATTATAGATTTGCTTGCCAAGCCAGAAAGAGAAACTTCTTTTAGAAAATTAAATTCTGTATTGGGTGAAGCTGCTGAAATTACAAAAGAAGGTGAGTTACAATTTAAAGATATTATTCAAGCTATTGTAGATAGTAAAAATAGTTTAAATATATCAGATACAGAATTACAAGCGTTTTTAAATTCAGTGAAGTAGAAGGAATTATAAAATGACTCAAATTAATACACAAACCCCAATTAGATTTAAAGCAAACGATTATCAGGTGAATTATAATAATCGTTATACCCCGCCAATGCCTGAAGATTCTCCAATGGATGATGTCTTTATGTTGCAGGCAATGGAACAACAAAAAGCTGAGAAGAAAGAAAAAAGTAAAGAAAATTGGAATAAGGCAGGCGTGTTAGCTCAAATCGGGCTCGCTACCGCGTTTTTAGGAATACTTGGTGTACAACTGTATAGTTTAAAAAAGGGTGGCGGTAGTGGTGCCATTAAAGCAAATAAACTAGAGTGGAAAAACATTGCAAAAGATACAAAATTCCCGAAACTGGAAGATGATTGTGTAAATCCTAAAGTTAGAGAATTTATTAAAACTATGAAAAAATCTGCAGGACTGTCTGAAAAAGCTGCAAAAATGGCTGGCGTAAAACGTCCTGAACAGTGTATTTTAATGTATGGTCCGTCCGGTACAGGTAAAACTTTCTCTGCAAAAATGCTTGCAAAAGAATTAGGCGCTGAATATGCAGAAGTTCAATTTGCAGATGTTTCATCCCCATATATCGGTCAAACATCTGTTGAAATTCAAAATGTGTTCAAACAACTAAAAAAACAAGCAGAAAAACATCCTGACAAAAAATTCTTAGTAGGATTTAATGAAATAGATGCTTTGCTTGTGCCAAGAGAAAAATGTGGTTCAAATAATCTGCATTTAGCTGAAAATAGAACTGCTTTTTTAAACGGTTTGGATGATATTGCAAATCTAAAAAATCTTAAAATTGTAGGGACAACAAACGTATATCCTGAGTCAGGTAACTTGGATAAAGCTTCATTAAGCAGATTTAAAAATATGATTGAAGTTCAACTTCCAACAGAAAAAGAATTGAAAGCATCTTTAAAATTCCATTTGAGAGATAGCGAAAGTGTTACAAAACAAAATTTCTTTGAAAATAATGATAGTGCAATTGATAAATTTGTTGCAAAACTTCATAAAAACAAATATTCTCAAAGAGATGTTGAAGATTTAGCAGATAAGGCTCGTAATGAGTTTGCAAATGTTTTAGAAGGCTCTAAAAACCTTGATGCTGAGAAGTTTGAACTTAAATATTTAGATAAAGCTTTTGATTTAAAAGGCCCAACAACGGGATCAATTTCTTCTGAGTCTGCGCAACCGGCATGGGGAAATATTCCAATGCCAACACAAAAAATGGGTTTATGGCAAAGAATTATAAATACATTATTTGGTAAATTCAATTAAAATATTTACACCATAAATGCTTAATATATACGATTTTAAAACTTCGTTACATTGCATTAAAAAAAGGCAATTTTTGAATACAAAAAGACTTTATATATATGTAAGAACTAAGTAAGATAAGGAAAACAAAATTAAAAGATTAAAAAACTGAAACGTTAAGTTGATTAATCAAGAAAAGATTTCTTTTTATACTCTCTCTTAATATCCTCGTGTTTATTTAATGTTGCCGTTCACTAAATGGCAACTTTTTTTTGTTATAACTAATTACAATTTTTAATTTTTATTTTATTACTTGTTTAAGTAGCTTTTGAAACTTTTATCTTCGACTTTGTATCCGCAGCCTTTGTGTAATTTTCCTGCATAAGAAATTTTCTTTGCAGGATAATTTCTACACATCTTTAAACGTTTATCATATACGGAACAAAGCCCCTCATCTGTTACATATTTGCAAGCAAAAATTAAATTGCCTTCTTCATCTTTTCCTCTGATATAAAATCTTTTGTACGCAGGAAAAAGAAACTGCATAATTTTAAAATCGGTTGTTGTATAAGTATCAAAACTATACATATAACGGCAGCATTTTCCGCACTTCAGGCATTTTCCTGTGATTTTATATTCCATTTTTTCAGGTACAAAATATGATAAGAATTCATTTTTTAAAATTGTCAAAAAACTTAACATTTTCTTTGTAAAAACTCCGTTATTTGTATTTCTTTGATAAAATAAGATTAACTATATTATAACCAAAAAAGAAGGGATAAAGAGTATATATGGGAAATTATAATATTCCTAAGAATAGGAAACGCGGATATTCTAAAAAAAGAGTTATGGTTGATAACCCAATGTTGAGTTTGGTTACCGGACTTGTTGTTTTTGCGCTTGGTGTGTTTTTGGCCGGCATGATTGCATTAAAACTTTATTTAATGTCGCTTCCGCCAATAAAAAACTTAAATACACTTAAGCCAAATATTGTAACAACTTTTTGCGCATCAGATGGTGAAGTTATTAAAACTTTTGCCGGATATACGTATTCAAATGTTCAATTAAGTGAAGTGCCGGAACAGCTTGTAAAAGCGCTTATTGCAACAGAAGACAAAAATTTCTATTCACATCCCGGATATGACATGATTGGTTTAGCTCGTTCAATGGTGGCTAATGCACTTGCCGGTCACGTTGTACAAGGTGCAAGTACAATCACTCAGCAGCTTTCAAGAATTTTATTCTTGTCTAACGAAAAAACTTTTACACGTAAAATAAAAGAACTTCAAGTCGCTGCGCAAATTGAAAAAACTATTCCAAAAGATAAAATTTTGGAAATGTATTTAAACAATGTTTACTTAGGTTCAGGTGCTTATGGTGTTAAAGGCGCGGCAAGAATTTATTTCAACAAAAACTTAAATCAATTGACACTTCCTGAAATGGCGTTAATTGCAGGACTTCCGCAAGCTCCTTCTGTTTATTCGCCTTATAATAATATAAAATTAGCTGAAAAACGTAGAAATCAGGTTCTTTTGAGAATGTATAAGATGAGATACATTGATAAAGAAACTTACGAAAACGCTAAGAAATCACCAATTAAACTTTCAACCATGCCTGTGATGTATGCTACAAATAAAGCTCCTTATTTTTGTGATTATGTAATGAAAGATTTGCAGAAATTAGGATTTTCAGAAGATGAAATTGTAAATGGCGGTTATAAAGTTATTACAACTTTGAATTACAAAGCACAAGTTAAAGCAAATGAAGCAATAATAAGAGATTTGAACTCTTGGGGGTTAAGCAAGGATAAAAACCAAGCTGCAGTATTTTCATTTAGTCCAATAGACGGTAGAATCTTGGTTTACGCTGGTGGTAAAGATTATTCAAAGAGTCAGTATGATAGAATTACGCAATCTTCTCGACCATCAGGTTCTGCTTTTAAACCTTTTGTGTATACAGCAGCAATCGAAAAAGGATATTCACCAAATGACATGATTGACGATTTGCCATTCAGAGCCGGTGATTGGACACCTAAAAACTATGGTAATAAATACAGAGGACCAATTCCATTGTACACAGCCTTGATGGTTTCTTCTAACGTATGTACCGCAAGATTGATGGACGCAGTTGGAGTAAGAGCTGTTATTCAGCTTGCAAGAGTAATGGGTATTACAACACCAATACCTTACGATTACACAATTTCACTTGGTTCAAACAGTGTTAAATTGTTTGAAATGACAAGAGCTTACGGTGTGTTTGCAAATGGTGGTTTTAAGGTTGAGCCTTACGCAATAGAAAGGGTTGAATCTTCAAGAGGTACACTCCTTTACGAAGCTAAAAAAGCTCGTTCAAGCAAGGTTCTTAATCTTAATACAGCTGCAACAATGACTGCGATTATGAAAACCGTTATTACAAATGGTACCGGTCGTGCTGCGAATATCGGTAAGCCTGCCGCAGGCAAAACAGGTACAACAGACGATAGCCGTGATGCTTACTTTATTGGATTTACACCAGACGTTGTAACAGGTGTTTGGGTCGGTAATGACGACAACTCACAAATGGGCGGTATTACAGGTGGTACAGTTCCTGCAATTATTTGGAAAGATGTTATGATAGTTGCAACAGAGCAATATGGTAATACTGATTTTGAATATCCTGAAATTATTTTAAATCCATTTAAGGCATCTGGGGTTTCAATTATTCCTCAAGGTGCAGCGAAAAAAGAACTAGATAAGCAAGATAAAGCAAAAGAAGATGCTCAAAAAGAGAATGAACAATCGGCAGTAGTTAAACCTGATAGCATAAAACCTGCTGATATTATACAGAAGAAAAAAGAAGTTCCAACGGTTGAAGTTAAACAGGAAAGAGTAGAAGCTCCGCAAGCACAATTTGCGCCAATTCCTGTGACAAGTGCGCCGGTTGGACAGTAATAAATGTGAATTAGTGAGTGAGATGGTTTTTAAGTCGATAAGAGAATAGGTGAATAAGTTCGTATTAAATATATTCAATTAAAAACGCGTTTGATATTGAAAATAACTAAAATGAACTTATTCACTCATTCACCTATTCACTTAAACTCCTCTCTACCCAAAAGGAGACTACATGAATTTAACCGAAATAAAAATCACAAGTGGTGAAAACGCCTACCAAACAGCGAGTTTGGAAGAAAACGACAAAACAATAGATTATGAAACAAGTAAAAACTTATCCTATACAGATATAATTACGATTGCAAAAGGATTGGATGTAATAAGCGAGTTTTTTGACGTTAATGCTGTTGTTACAGCTTCAGGAGTTGGAATTTGTGCTGTTGCATTAGGTAAATTTCTTGAAGATGCGATGCTAAAAGTTATGGATTCTAATCCTGTAGATTTCGTAAATTCTATTGTACTTGTATCTACAGAAGTTGATAGTGATATAGCTAAAATGCTTAAATCTTCTAACAAAATTGTTGCACCAAGATTTACTAAAAATGCAATTGAGATTTTGGAACGCCACGATGTTTGCTATGTAACAATTAACACTCCATTAAAGGATTACAAAAAATATTTGTCTAACGATATTAAAGTGACTCCGCTTGGAACTCTAACTCAATCACCAAATTTGAGCGAATTAACAAAAGATTCATTCAAGATTATGTCAAAAGTAAAACCGACGGTTGAACAAATTGAGGATGCTGTTTTTGCGTGGAAAATTGCTAAACATGCATCTTCTCAAGCAATTGTTGTTGCAAAAGACTTAAAAACAGCAGCAATCTCGCAAGGTTTACATTCTGCTTCTGTAGAATTTGCTCTGGATTATTCTTGCGACATGTCAAAAGATGCAGTTTTAGCCTCTGATATGCCAATAACAATACACGATGTGAATGTAGCAGCGCAAGGAAGAATTGGACTTTTGATTTTACCGTCTGCTTCTGCTGATATAATTACTAAAGTTGACAAATACAATATGGCGCTAATTACAACCGGCATGACGAACATTTTATATTAATCAAAGTTATTGGCATCGCGAAAACTTTACAATAGAGCTTCTCTGCGTTATTATGAGCATAAGGGAGAATTAATAATGAAAGAACAGTTGGAAAATATTTACAGTTCAGCAAAAGCTGATATAGAAAAAGCGCAATCAATCAATGATATTGACGAAATTCGATTGAAATATTTGAGCAGAAAGGGCGAATTCAATTCTATAAAAAAAGGTTTGAAAGATTTGTCTGACGAAGATAAACGTGTAGTTGGTGCTTTAGCGAACAAAATTACACAAGATTTGGAAGGTCTTTTGAAAGAAAAACATGATGCTTTTTATCAAAAAGAACTTAATGAAAAATTACAAAAAGATAGAATTGATATTACTTTAAGCGGTAAATATATTCCACAAGGAAAAGTTCACCCTCTAACTTCTACAACAAATGAAATTGTATCGATTTTTCAAAATCTTGGTTTTTCTGTAGTTGCACCAAACTTATCACCTGAAGTTGAAACAGAATATTATAACTTTGATATGTTGAATGTACCTAAAGACCACCCGGCTAGAGATGTTCAAGATACGTTTTATGTAAAAGGGATGGAAGGCGTTGTTTTGAGAAGCCAAACTTCTGGCGCACAAATTCATGTTATGGAAAACCAAAAACCGCCTATTAAAGTGATTTCTCCTGGTAGAGTTTATAGAAACGAAAACATCAATGCTCGTAAGAATAATTTCTTCCACCAAATCGAAGGTTTGTATGTGGATAAAGATATTACTTTCGGCGATTTAAAGGGCGTTTTAAACGAATTTATAAGATTGTATTTTGGCGCAGCTCGTCCAACTCGTTTCAGAAGCAGCTTCTTCCCTTTCACAGAACCATCGGCTGAAGTTGATGTTCAATGCATTATGTGCCAAGGTAAAGGTTGCCGCACTTGCAGCGGAACAGGTTGGTTAGAAGTTCTCGGTTGTGGTATGGTTGACGCTAATGTTTTAAGAGGCGTTGGAATTGATCCGGATATTTATTCAGGTTTTGCTTTTGGTATGGGTGTAGAAAGACTTGCAATGCTTAAATATGCAATTGATGATATCAGATTATTCTTCAACAACGATAAAAGATTTTTAGAACAATTTTAATATTTGATTATAAATGAGCGGCTTTCTTTGAAAGCCGCTCATTTTTTTATTTTTTTAATAACAAATTCAATCCAGCAATAAAATAGTTTTTAAACTCTGCAAAACTTCTCAAAGACAAAAGAGTTTTTAGTATAAATTTGGGACGTAAATAAAAGCGCTTAACTGCTTGTTTATGAAGCTCAAAAATTCTTTCTTTGCTCAAATGTTCAGAACGCACAACAGGTTCATAATATGCACTTCTAAAATCTAAATTACCTTCTACCAGCCTATTTAGCATTGCATAAGCAAAATATTTTGTCCCCGGAAGTGGAGTTGCTGTATAAAAACTGATAAAATTGCTATCAAGTTCAATCGCAAATTTAATTGTTTCTTCAACAGTTTCTTCTGTTTCCCAAGGAAGCCCAATTACAAAATAATTATAAATTTTAATCTTATTCTTTTTAAGAATTTTTACAGTATTTCGAATATCATCAAGCGTAATTTTTTTCCCAATATTGTCAAGCATCTTTTGCGAACCACTTTCTACGCCTATACTAACAAGCCTACAACCTGATTTGTACATCATCCTAGCCATCTCTTCATCCATCGTATCTGCTCTAGTATTTGATGACCACGTGATTTTTAAACCGCTCTCTATGATTTTTTGACAAAGTTCAAGCGTCCACTCTCGATTAAAATTAAAAATATCTGACCAAAAAAGAAAGTTTTTGATATTATATTTTTCAACACACTCTTTTAGTTCTGCCACAATATTTTCAGGAGAACGCGTTCTCACTTTAGCCCCTGAAACGGGAGTTGCCAAGCAGAAAAAACAATGAAACGGACATCCGCGTGCAACTTTAACTACAGCTTGCACTTTCCCATTATCAGGACGTCTGTAAATTGAATTGTCGACTAAATGTCTTGCCGGAAACGGTAAAATGTCTAAATTCTCTATAAACGGACGCTTATCATTTTTAATGGGTTGAAAATTTTCTCTATAGCAAATTCCTAATATTTCATTATCAGGAACACCGTCCAAAATATCTTTCAGAGTTAATTCGGCTTCACCTATAATTACATAATCAATAAACGGATTTTCATAAATTGTATTAGTATTATATGTCAAAAACGGCGCGCCTTTAACAATTGTACAAATACTTGGAACAATTTCTTTAGCTAGTTTTACAGCCATCATATCAGATTGAAAAGTTGGTGTAGCAATGTTTGCAACTAAATAATTCGGTTGAAATTCTTTTAAGTCCGCTTCAAAATCCCCACCTTGACTGTAATTTCGAATAATCGCTTCAAATCCGCAAGATTCTGCAATTGAAGCCAAATACATCAAATCCGTAGGAGGCAGAGGAGGTATAACCAACAATTCTTTTGTTGGCTGCTGACATCTATCCTCTCTGTTTATTACGGGAGAAGGCGGGTATATTAATAAAACCCGCCCCTTTTTATTTTGATTTTCTAAAACCATTTATGAAACCTTAACTTCTTTTTGTTTTACTCTAGAAGCAATAATTGATGCTGTAATTAAGCAGAATGCACCGATTAAGAAAGTGTATTCCCAGTGATAATTCACTCCGCCAATTACACAGAACGAGCATCTGTTAATAATCCAAGAAACCAATGTGCAAACAAATACTTGAGGACCTGCAATAAAGATATTAAAGATACCCATTACAGAACCTTCCGTACCAGGTTTGATGTATTGAGAAAGCATTGCAAAAGGTAGAGCGCAAATACTTGCCCAGCCGATACCTGATAAAGCCATCAAAGCTGCAACAACTTTAACATCTTTTATAAATGCCATTCCTAAGAATGCCAATGCCATTGATAACATTGAAATGATGTGAACTTTTTTGTTGCCGAATTTAACTGATAAAACTCCAATTGGAATTGCAACAACAAAGCAAACAAGGTTGAAGATAGCAAAACAAATTGAAGAAAAGTTTGTTCCTGCTAGAACTGCGGAATCGTAGCTTGCTTTAACAACTTCCGATACGTTTGATAAATCAGGTACGCCATACACCGTGTGGATTGCATATTGAGTGAAATAAATCATCATACACATATTTCCAATCCAAGTAAAGAATTGCATCCAACAAATTTTACCAACTTCTGGCGATAGCGCAAAAAATTCTTTCAAAGATTTTACTAAATCAAATTTTTCTTTTTCTTCATTTTCTTTAGGTTGATATCTGCGTTCTTTAATCATTAAGCAAGTCCAAGCCATGCCAAGAGAGAACGCTAAAGCTGCCATAACAAATTGAGCGTTAATTGACATTTGATAATTAAACGCCCATTTTAAAAATGGTGCTGTTCCTGCTGCAAAAACAGAACCTAAACCTATTGCTAAACTTATGTATGAGTTTGCAATTGAATGTTGTTCTTGCGGTACAACATCAGGAATCAACGCTCTATAAGGTCCTTGAGCAATATTAACACAAGCATCAAGAATCCAAATCATAACCGCTGCAAAGCAAAGTGCAGCCAAAGCCGGAAATTTAATATGAAGAGTTGATGAAATGAAGTTTGTAATTAATTCTGAATTTGGTAGTGCCCATAGAGCTAAAGCTGAAAGTAAAGCACCACCTAACAAATAAGGTCTTCTTCTGCCGAAAGGAGAAGTGGTTTTATCACTCAAAGCCCCGATTACAGGTTGAACCACCATACCCGTGAATGGACCGGCAAGCCAAATTAAACCGAATAAAAATGGTGAAGCACCAAGGTTTTCGGTAACAGGACCTGATAAAATAATTCTCATTTGCCACGCAAATTGCAAGCCAAAAAATCCAAGAGCAAAGCTCAAAAATTTTGCTGTTGAAAAACGTTTTAAAACATTCTCTTCCATGTATTTCCCCTCCTAAATAACTATTATACTTAGTTTACAGGTAACAAAAACTTGCGTCAAGCAATTTGTAATACTATTGTTTTTATAATTTTTGAAATGTTATTATTTCGTCATTTTTTAAAATATCCTCTATTTAAACGATTTGTTTTATTCTTAATATTGTTATGGTATATGTGTAGAGAACTCTAGTAAGAAGGAAAGGAATAGTATGGCAAAAATTGATAAGGTATCAGGTTTTAACCTAGGTCAAAAAATCGCTAACCCTTTCAAAACATCACGTAGTATGTCTACCCCAAATCCATTCAAGTACTCTAACTTTGAGGGCAACACATTACCATTCGCTGATGTATTTGAAGGATTTGAAAACAAAAATGTAAGCAAAATCAGAATGATTTCATCTTCTGTAATGGGAAGTATGACTAAATTCCGTTCAAGCATTACTGAACCAATTGTTAATTTCGTTAATAGAATTGGTGCAGGTATTTCAAGTGCTTGGGATTATGCTAAAAATACAACTGTAACTGATTCAGTTAAAGACTTAGGCAAAGGTATTTCTAACAAAGTTTCTGAAATGGGTAAAAATATTTCTGAAAAAATGCCTTCATTCAATATGCCTACAATAAATATGCCATCTTTGCATATTAGCTCAAACATTTCAGGAATCGGCAAAAACTTGTCTGACAAGTGGTCAAATATGATTAGCAAAATCAATATTCCGCACCATGAAAAAATTTCTTCAGACATGCCTGTATGTGAATTGAGATCTATGTGGGAAAATATAAATGCAGAAGCAGCAAACAAAGAAAGCATGGTGGCATAATGAATAAAAATGTTGCTGAAATTATTGATGCTCTTGCAGCTCACGAAGACAACGCTTCTATTGGAGTTTTAGAAGAGTTGGGAACAAATTCTCCTGATAACGAAATTAGAGAATACACTTCTCGTGCTTTAGTTAGGAAAAATATTCATGATTCATTAAAAGTTGTTATTATCAACCAAGGTAAAGGTATCAATGACCTTTCTCCTTCAGTTGCGATGAGTACAATTAATGAAATTTTGTCATTAAAAGATAAATCTGAAGTTATTAGAATCTTAGATGACACAATTAACATGCACTCTGATGAGTCTGTTAAAGAAAATGCTCGTTCTGTAAAATCATTACTTGCACTAAGCTAAAATAAATAACGAAAAATAAAAGAAGAGAAGTTGTCAGAAATGCGACTTCTCTTTTTTTTATATATTAGTAACGTGTATTTATTGTAATTTGATTATTTGATTATTACTATATCGCCACGTTTTGTTTCAGCAGCAAGTTGTTTTATTACTTCATTGTCCATTCTCATACATCCATGTGAAACATATTTCCCTAAGCTTTCTAAGTCGTTAGTACCGTGAATGAATTCTCCGGTTTCTTTCTGCTCACCGGTTTGCGGGTTTATGCTATTTATACAAATTATTTTAGGACCGTATGCAGCAGGGTTACGTCTTCTTTTCGTATGTCTTGGGGCAGATTTGTATGGATATATTTCTGTGTGAGTGACGATTCTAACTCCTTTGCTGGTCGGTGTTGAAGGTTTTCCGCTTGCAATTAAGTAAGCGGTTTTTGCTTTACCTTGAATATCGTATTTGTACAAAACGTTTTTGCTCAAATCAACGACAAATTTTGCAGTCTTATTTTCTCCCATAATTCTCACATCAGGATTTGGTGCACCAGCTAATACATCTTTATCAGAAGTTCCTTCCGGAGGCGCAACAATTGTTATAAAGTCGTCATCTTCTTGTTGGAAATTAGACGTAACCCTACTTGCAACACAAGGTGCTGCAGCTAAAATACATCCGAGGCTAAATGTTTTTATGGGACTCAAAATTTTCATACTATTGATAAAACACGTCAAAATAAAATTTGTTAGTAATAACTATATTTTGATAGACTACTTTCTGCTTCCCCAAATCTTATCCCAAAAACTACGCGCAGGTTGGCTTTCCAGTTGCTCGATTCTTTGAGATAATTCTTTGTTATGTTCTAATAATTCTTTTACTTGTTTTGCCAATATTTCGTTATCTCTTTTAAAACCACCGGCTTCAACAAGTTTATTCACCATGTCCGAATTTGTAATATCATCGCTAATTTTTTTAGCAACAGCTTCTGCTAGCATTTGAAGAGTTTGAGAAGATACATCAAGCGTAAAGCTTTTTCCTTGTGGAATAACTTCTGGTGCTTTTTCTTCTTGCATAACAATCTCGGTCGATGTATTTTCTTCGGATGTATCGTTTTGTTTATTTAAAAGATCGCTAACCATAATTGGTTGAACAGATTGTGGTTGTTCAGAATTCTTTTCAACTTTAGCTTCCATTCTACTTAATTTTGTAATAATTTGTTCATCACTATAACCTTGTGCTTTTAGTGAGATTCCTTTTTTTATTTTTTCTAAAGCCAAATCATCATAAAATTCTAAACCATCTTCGTCTTCATAAATTGATTCAATTTTCCAATCTTCTAAGAACAAATCAAGCGAATGCTTGTCTATATAATAATTTTCTGTATTTAAACTTTTCAAAATACTTTCTCTGTTAAACATCCGCTATACCCCACTTTTATTGAGCATAAATGCTCTTTTTATTATTTTTTCATTAATCTTGCAATATCACGTTCTTGAGTTTTTTTGGTTATGGCTTCTCGTTTGTCATAAAGTTTTTTACCTTTTGCCAAACCTATTTCAAGTTTAGCAAAACCATTTGTTAAAAACAATTCTAAAGGAACAATTGTTACACCATCTTTTTTTACTTTATCTTGAATTTTCAAAATTTCACGTTTATTGAGAAGAAGTTTTCTGACTCTATCTGGTTTATGATTGTATCTATTGCCTTGATCGTACGGAGAAATGTGCATACCATACAAAAACATTTCATTATTTTCAATTTTTGCAAAAGAATCTTTGAGGTTAAGCATACCCTTGCGAATTGACTTAATCTCAGTTCCGGTTAAGACGATTCCGGCAATAAACTTATCAAAAATCAAAAAATCATGAAAAGCTTTTCTGTTTGTAGATATGACTTTTTTATCCATAAATTTATTATAATTCAAAATAAAATCTTTGAAAAGAAAAATGTTTGTTTTACAATATAAGTGTAAAATCAACACTAGAAGAAATAGGGATTAAAAGAATGGCAAATAAGAATATTAGAAACATCGCTATTATTGCCCACGTTGACCATGGTAAAACAACTATGGTTGATTGTATGCTTAAACAAAGCGGTGCATTTAGAGAAAATCAACAAGTTCAAGAACGTGTACTTGATAATAACGATTTGGAAAGAGAAAGAGGAATTACAATTCTTTCTAAAAATATTGCGATTGACTATAAAGGTATAAAAATCAACGTAGTTGATACTCCTGGTCACGCAGATTTCGGTGGTGAAGTTGAACGTGTATTGGGTATGGTTGATGGTGCTTTATTAATTGTTGACGCAGCAGAAGGCCCAATGCCTCAGACGAGATTTGTTTTATCAAAAGCATTAGAACTTGGAATTAAAATTATTGTAGTAATTAATAAAATCGATAAACCGGCGGCTGATCCTGACGGAACATTGGATAAGGTTTTTGATTTATTCACAGAATTAACGGACAGAGAAGACTTAATCGACTTCCCTTATATTTACGCAAGCAGTTTGAACGGTTTTGCAATCAAACATCTCGATGATGAAAGAAAAGACATGGTTCCTCTTTTAGATTGTATTATTGAAAACATTCATGAACCTGCCGGTGATTCAACAAAACCTTTCCAATTCAGAGCAACAACTCTTGATTATAACGAATACGTAGGAAGAATTGTAATTGGCAGAGTTGCAAATGGTATAATTCACTCACAAGACCAAGTTGCTTGGATTGACCATGAAGGAAAGGTTACTAAAGGGAAAGTTACAAAATTATTCGGTTTCCATGATTTAGGACGTGTAGAAATTGCTGAAGCAGAAGCCGGAGATATTGTTGGTATTGCAGGTTTTTCTGATATTCATATCGGTGAAACTCTTTGTGACCCTAATAACATTGAAGCTTTGCCTTTAATTAAAGTTGACGAACCGACTTTGCAAATGAATTTCTCTGTTAATGACAGCCCGTTTGCAGGTCAAGAAGGTAAATTTGTTACTTCAAGACAACTTAGAAAAAGACTTTATGATGAATTAGAAAAGAATGTGAGTTTGAGAGTTGAAGATACTGATTCAACCGATTGTTTCAAAGTTAGCGGTAGAGGCGAACTTCACTTGGGTATTTTAATTGAAACAATGCGTAGAGAAGGTTATGAATTCCAAGTTTCTAAACCGGAAGTTATTTTTAAAGGTGAAGGCGAAAACTTGCAAGAACCATTTGAAGATTTGTTGGTTGACGTTCCTGAAGAATACGCCGGCTCTTGTATCGACAGACTTTCAGGCAGAAAAGCTACTATGATTGAAATGCAAAATGCTAATGGTAGAACAAACATGAAATTTTCAATTCCTGCCAGAGGATTGATTGGTTTCCGTTCAGAATTTATTCGTATGACTCGTGGTGAAGGTATTATGTATCACACATTTGACGAATACAAACCTTATGCCGGTGATATTCCAAAACAAAGAAGCGGTTCAATTTTAGCACACGAACAAGGCGAAGCAATTCCTTATGCATTGGCTCAATTTGAAGATAGAGGTGTATTCTTTGTTACACCAAAAACTAAGGTATACAGAGGTATGATTATCGGTGAAGGTAACAGACCTCAAGATATCGTAGTTAACATCTGTAAGACTAAAAAATTAACCAATATGAGAAGTGCGACAGCCGATGTAATGGTAACTTTACAAGCTCATAAAGAACTTTCTTTGGAAGATTGTTTGGAATACATTGGCGATGACGAACTTGTTGAAATTACTCCTGAAAATATCAGAATGAGAAAACAAGATTTGGTTAAATTTAAGAGTATTTAGTTGAATGTTTTAAAAGTGAATTTTTATATAGAGGCGACTGCTTATGCAGTCGCCTCTATTATTGATAGGAATAATTTTTAATTAACAAATACCCACCCTCATCTGTAAGGCTCAGCATAGCTTCGCCAACAGCTGTGACATTCCTAATTAAGGATGTTTGGGATGGGTATTAGTTAGAAGGTTTCGAATGGAGGTAGTCGAGTCCGAATGTGAATGAGGTGAGACGTATAAAAATATCTACCAATTTCACCCCTTTTATATTAAAATATCTTTATATCATGTCGATATGGTAAGGACTCCAGAGAAAGCTGACTTAATGTCAGGTTTCGCATGGAGGTAGTCGAGTCCGAATGTGAATGAGGTGAGACGTATAAAAAATATCTACCAATTCCACCTCTTTTATATTAAAATATCTTTATATCATGTCGATATGGTAAGGACTCCAGAGAAAGCTGACTTAATGTCAGGTTTCGCATGGAGGTAGTCGAGTCCGAATGTGAATGAGGTGAGACGTATAAAAAATATCTACCAATTCCACCTCTTTTATATTAAAATATCTTTATATCATGTCGATATGGTGGAATTGGTAGACACGCATGATTCAGGTTCATGTGGAGCAATCCTTGGGGGTTCAAGTCCCCCTATCGATATTTATTAAACTTAAACCTACAGCATCCAAAACATTTTACACTTTTGACAAAATACATTATTCTGGGATAATTGAAACATGGATGAAGTTTTGCAAATTAAGAATTTAATTTACACCATACGTGGACATAGAGTAATGTTAGACTCGGATTTAGCTATGTTGTATAAAGTTGAAACGAAAGCTCTAAATCAAGCTGTAAAGAGAAATATCAAACGTTTTCCTTCAAACTTTATGTTTCAACTTACTAAAGATGAGTGGCTAAATCTAAGGTCACAATTTGTGACCTTTAAAAATGATATACGTAAATACACTCCATACGTGTTTACAGAACAAGGTGTTGCAATGTTATCATCAGTGTTGCGTTCTGAAAAGGCTATTCAGATAAATATACAGATAATGAATACCTTCGTAGCTATGCGCCAATGGGCGATAGAAAACAAAGAATTGGCACAACGACTTGCCGAATTAGAGCACTATTTTATTGAACATTGCAAAAATCAAGAACAAGATTTGAAAAACTTGTATGAAGCTATTGGCTTACTTATGGATAGAACAAAACCAACCAAAATAGACTTCATTACTAATAATGAAACGAAGTAGCCATATAATACAAAGGAGAAATTGATGGAAAAATTGAGAATCGGTATAATAGGTCTTGGAACAGTTGGGTCTGGCGTTTATAAAACGTTGGAAGAAATGGACAATATTGAGGTTGTAAAAATTGCGGTTAAAAACATCAATAAACCTCGTTCAGTAGAAGTTTCTCCTGAAATGTTAACCGATAATCCATATGAAATAGTTAATAATCCATCTATTGATGTTGTTGTTGAATTAATTGGCGGAGTTACACCTGCATGGGATTATATTTCCACTGCTATAAAAAACGGTAAACATATTGTTACTGCTAATAAAGAACTTCTTGCAAAAAAGGGAGAGGAACTGTTTAATTTGGCTGAAGAACACAATAAAGTTGTTTTGTATGAAGCTGCAATTGCTGGTGGCATCCCTATTATTATGCCAATTAAGACGATTTTAGCCGGCAATAAAATCCGTAAAATAAATGCAATTTTGAACGGTACGACTAATTATATATTGACAAAAATGGATGCAGATGGTGCGTCTTATGAAGATGTTTTGAAAGAAGCTCAACAGCTTGGTTACGCGGAAACCGACCCTACCGGAGATGTAGAAGGTTTTGATGCTGCCTATAAAATTACAACTCTCGCTACGATTGCCTTTAAAAAACGCATAAAAATTGAAAATGTCTACAGAGAGGGTATTACAAAAATTCGCAAGGAAGACATGGCGAAAGCAAATGAATTTGGCTATAAAATTAAACTTATAGCAACTGCAACAATTGATGAAAATGATAATGCAGATGTAAGAGTTCATCCGATGTTGGTTTCAAAAGAATCTATGCTTGCTCATATTGATTATGTAAAAAATGCAATTGCAATAAGCGGTCATCCTATCGGAGATATTGTTTTATCCGGTCCGGGGGCTGGAGAATTTCCAACCGCAAGTTCTGTTGTAGGTGATATTTTAGCTATCGCAGCAGAATTTGGTAAAACTGATTATATGTTACCAATGATGAGATGCCATCATCATTCAAGAGCAAATGCCGTAAAAATAGAAGATACGGTTAATAAATATTATATTTCAATAACCGCGCCAAACGCGATTGGTGTAATTGCTAAAATTGGTACAATTTGTGCAAATAAAAATATTAGTTTATCAAGCATTTTGCAAAAAGGTGTTTCTAGTGATAATACAGCTGATATTACTGTTATTACTGAATACGCTCAAGAAAGATTGATAAAAGAAGTTGTGCAAGAACTTGATAATTGTACGGTGAACAGCATTATAAGAGTTGCTGATTAAAATAATTTTTTATAACAATAAACCCCTCTAATATGGAGCTTAGAGGGGTTTATTTGCTTAGATTCTATTTTCTATTGTTCCAAAATATAGTTTAATAAAGTTCTAACACCTGCGCCGGTTGCACCTTTGATAAACTCTTGTTGAGGTTTTTCAAGATAAGCAACACCTGCAATATCAATATGTGCCCATTTAACATCTTTTACGAATTTTTGTAAGAACACACCGGCTGTTGAAGCACCGCCCCAGCGAGAACCTGTGTTTTTCATATCGGCAATATCACTCTTCAAGCTGTCAAAATATTCATCCCAAAGAGGAAGTTCCCAATATTTTTCACCACTTCTGTCAGCTGTTGAGATAAGATTTTTAACCAAAGTTTCATCATTACCCATAATCCCTGCTGCGTTTGTGCCTAATGCAACAACGCAAGCGCCTGTAAGTGTTGCAAGGTCGATAACTTCATCAACACCAAGTTCGCAAGCATAGCATAATGCGTCTGCAAGGGTTAATCTGCCCTCCGCGTCAGTATTATCAACTTCAATAGTCTTACCGTTTTTTGCGGTCAAAATATCGCCCGGTTTGTATGCGCTACATCCTGGCATGTTTTCGCATGCTGCAATAATTCCGTGAACTTCTACTTGTGGGTTAAATTCTCTAATAATGCTCATTACACCTAAAACACAAGCTGCTGCTGACATATCGTCTTTCATTGTAAGCATTGAAGACGCAGGTTTAATATCTAATCCGCCGCTATCGAATGTAATACCTTTTCCGATAATTGCAATACGTTTTTTAGGATTATTAACAGAATATTTCATGTGAATAAATTTTGGTTCTTGAGCACTGCCTTTTGCAACGGCTAAGAATGCACCCATACCCATTTTTTCACATTCTTCTCTATTGTAGATTTTTGTTTCCAAACCAAAATCGCATGCTATATTTGCAAGTTCTGTTGGAGTCGCAAGTTGAGCAGGTTCATTTGCTAAGTTTCTCGCAAAAGTCATAGCTGAAGCGATTTTTTCTGATTTTTTAACAATTTCTTCATTTGCTTGAACGTATACTTCTTTAATTTTATTGTCTTTCTTTTCAGATTTATACTTGTCAAACGCATAATCTGCAATCAATGCGCCCATTGTGAATTGTTCCGAATAATCAAATTCAATTCCTTCAAGAGAGAATGCAACAGTTTTTGCTTCCATTTGCATGCATTTTTTAATGGCTTTGTAAATAGCCTCTCTCATTTTGTTAGGTGTAAAATCTTCTTTTTTACCTAAGCCTAAAACAAGCACTTTTCTGTAAACTTCTTGACCATAAGTTGGAAGAAGATATGTTTCGCCGAATTTACCTTTGAAACCGTCTTGTTCAATCGCATATTTGTTAGCTAATTCGCTAACTGTTTTTTCGCCTTCAAACAAGTTTACGACAAGGATATCAGCATCAATAGTTTTAACATCTTGAACAACTTTGATTTCCATAGTTCAAAACTCCTTTCTTATTTATCCCTATTTTAAGCAAGTTTTAAGAAAAATTAAATACGTTAATTAGATTATAAAACATAATAAAACGATAATAACTTTAAAAAATTAAATTTTATTATACAAAACGTTTTTTGTGTTCATTTATTATATTTATATTTTCTTCGCCTGGAAAATACTTTTTTATAAAATTTAGCAAAGTTTGATATTTTTTTTCTTCAAAATCTGTCTTATGGTTCCAGCCATTTTCTAATAATTCTTTTATAATACTTGCATCATCACATTTTTTTTGTTTTTGATAATAAGCAATGCATTCACCGGTTCTATGTTTACCAAAATGACAATGAACGTAAGTCTTAAATTTATTTTCTTTTATTTTTGCAATTGTGTTTTTAAATAAATTTTCATCCGGTAATAAATTTTCCATAAATGTGACAGGTATACTAATATATTTTATGTTAAAGCATTTACAAAAAAATTTTTCTATTGCTTTTGCTGTTTTTGCTCCTTTTATTGTAGTTGTTCTTAAATCAATAATTTGATTGACGCCTTTTAATTTTAACCTTGCAACTTTAATTGGTGTAAAAGCTGCACTACCACGTAAAACTTTTTCATCCACTTTTATTATTTTTTGGTAACCTAAAATGTATTTTAAATCCCTAATTTCCATAAATATTTAAAAACTAAAAAAAATAAAATTTGCTAGTTATTTTTTTGATAGAATATTTAATTTTTTAAAAATTGTCCAACAAACTTATTGCACATAAAAAAATAATGTGGTAGAATTGTTACGTAGGGGTTCATTGACTTTGTCTTTTAATCTCTAAAATACATAAAAAAGGGGTGAATATGCTAGTTTCTGCTATTTCAGTTAATCGTAACAGTGGTTATCACATGTCTGGTAACATGCCTTTTTATAATAGCAAATCTAGTGAACAAATTGGTGATACATCATTCAATTCTTTAACTCCTTATATTAGCAGAAGAACAGTGTCTTCTGATAAATTACCCCAAGTTTTGGATAATATTAATGAGTGGAAGAATTTTTGCCATCAACAAATTTTAGGTAAAAAGCTTAACACAATAGCTTAGTGATTTTATGGGAAATGGTTTAGTTTTAGGATATTTTGACGGTGTACATATTGCTCATCAGTCTGTTATTGAGTCTGCTGTGAAAAATTCATCAAATCCGATTCTTGTTACTTTGAAGAATTTTAGTAAAACGCAAGAACTTGTATTAACGAGGGAAGAATCCTTTAAAAAAGCAAAGAGTTTTGGTATTAAAGATATTGTAGAATTAGATTTTCAAAAAGTTGTAAATTTTTCAGTGGAAGAATTTTTAAAGTACTTATATAAAGAATTTTCTCCTGAAGTTATTTCTACCGGTTTTAATTATACATTTGGTAAGAACAAATCTGGTAATACAGTTTTTTTAGCTGAGAATCAGGCAAAATACGGATATAAATATTTTTGTATTCCATCATTAAAATATCAAAATGAAATAGTAAGTACTTCAAGAATAAAGGAATATCTTAAATGTGGTCAGTTGGAAATGGCTAACACTCTTTTGGGGTCTAATTTCCTGTTAGAGGGGATAGTGATTAAAGGTGCTCAATTAGGACGAAAGATAGGTTTTCCAACTGCAAATATGGAATACAATGATATGCTTGTAAAATTACCATTTGGAGTTTATTGTGTGGATGTAGGAGGTTCTCGAGGGGTAATGAATTGGGGGCTGAAGCCAACTGTTCATAATATTGCAAAGCCAATTTTAGAAACGCATATTCTAGATTTTTCAGGTAATTTGTATAATAAGAATTTAAAAATAGAGGTTTTAAAATTTATACGTAATGAAAAAAAATTTAAAGATTTGGAAGAATTGAAATTGCAAATACATAAGGATATTAAAGCATGCTCAGAGTTGTAATAATTGGATATGGTGAAATGTTTGTAAATCTTATAGCTGGAGCTCTTGATGCAAATTGTCAAATAGTAGGTGTACTAAGACATGAAACCATTAAAAAATCTCCTTTTATAAGAAAGATTAAAGATATTTTAAATCCTTCTTATGAATATAATTATATAAAAAGTTATAATTTACCTGAAATTGTTGTAAAGAGTGTTAATAGTGAACAATTTAAAAGAAAATTATTACAATTAAATCCTGATATTGTTCTTTTTGGTTCTTGGTCTGAAAAAATAAAAAAAGAAATATATGATATGCCTAAAATTGCAACAATAAATGCTCACCCTTCGTTATTACCACGATATCGAGGTCCAAATCCTTATTTTTGGACAATAAAGAACGGTGAAAAAACTTCAGGTGTAACTTTTCATTTAATGGATAATGATTTTGACACAGGTGCTATTCTTGCACAAGAAGAGGTTAAAATCTTTCCTTCAGATACGGGTAAATCATTAAAGGAACGCATTGTGTTAACTGCTCGTGGCGTAGTATGTGAACTTTTAAAGGCTCTTAGAGAAGATATTATAATTCCATTAAAACAACGTGAAGAAAATGCAACATACTTTTCTTGTCCTAAAAATTTTGAGTTGGATTTTAATAAGACTGCAGAAGAAAATTATGCATTAATTCGTGCTATTTATAATTGGAATGAGGCGTATTTCTTCCACAAAGATACTTGTTTTGCAGTTTCACCGTTTGGTGTTGAAATATTAGAAAACGATACAAAATTTACTAAAGCCGGTACTATTGTTGAACTTGGAGAAAAACAAGTTTCTGTATTGTGTGCGGATAATAAAGTTATAAAAATGCCTGTCTTGCTTTATAAAAAGGTAGACAGGATTTTTACACAAAATTATATTAAGCGCGAAATGAAAATCGGCGAAATTCTTGATTAGGCTTTGGGAAATTAGTACATTTCGATAATTTGATTAATACCATTTTTTGCGGTATTAAATAGCTCAATCATGCGCTCAAATTCATATGGTTCGCCTTCTGAAGTAGTTTGAAAATCAACTATCTTGCCACTTTTTGTCAATATGACATTCGAATCAACTTGCGCATGAGAATCTTCTGCATAATTTAAATCAAGTTTGATTTCGCCATCGACAATTCCGATTGAAATAGCAGCAATTGGTTCTATAATTGGATTTTCTTTTAAATCTCCGGAATCTAATAGTTTATTTATTGCATCCCTTAGAGCCAGAAACCCACCACAAATGCTTGCAGTTCTAGTTCCGCCATCGGCTTGAATAACATCTGCATCTATTGTAATTGTCATGCCAGACATTTTTGTTAAATCTACACAAGCTCTTAGACTTCTTCCGATTAAACGTTGTATTTCTTGTGTTCTACCGGAAATTTTTTCTCTTTCTCGCTTGCATCTTGTATTTGTAGATGAAGGTAATAATGAGTATTCTGCTGTTATCCAACCTCTGTTATCGTTTTCGTCCATCCATTTAGGTTTTTTTAAATCAACGGATGCTGTAACTATAACTCTTGTATCACCGAATTCGGTTAAAACAGATCCCAATGCATGTTTAGTAAATCCATGTGTGAATTTGATTTCTCTTAATTGTGAATTTTCTCTGCCATCTACTCTCATATTAAATTCTCCTTTATTCTCTAATGTTAGCATTTACAGAAGAAAAAACAATTATAGATTGATTTTTGAAACACTTTTTACTTTTAATAACTTATTTTATATAAAATAACTCCAACAGAAATACTTAGATTTAAAGATTCTACTTTGTTAGACATTTCTATTGTTACATTTTTAGTTGCAAAATTTTTTAGTTCTTTACTTAATCCTGAAGATTCCGTTCCAAACATAACGAGAACTTTTTCTTGTGGTGTATAATCTTTTAGCCAAACTGTTTCTTCTGATTTTGGCAAAGTTGCAACTCTTTCATAATCTTCAAAAACGCTTAAGTCATTCATCTCAAAAACCGGAATTTTCCACAAATTACCAACGGAAGAACGTACACATTTCGGATTATACAAATCAACCGTATCTCCATACAAAATAATTGCGTCAAAATTAAATGCACAGGCTGTTCTCAAGATTGTGCCTAAGTTGCCGGCATCTTTGATATCTTCCAGTAAAACAATTCTTTTATAGTTATTAGACCATTCTCTGTTTATTTTTTTAGCTACAGCAACACATTTTGGTGCAGAGTCTGTAGAAGAAATTTTTGCTAAAACAGCTTCTGTTGTTTCTATCCTATTTTCAAGTGTTGCAAATTCGTCTGAGCCTTCTAAAACAAACAGGTGTTCTATTTCTAGACCGGAATTGATTGCCTCTTTAATGCATTTAATACCTTCTAATAAAAAACTATCTTTGCGGTATTTTTTCTGCAGCAGTTTAGCGGTTTCTTTCACTAGTTCATTGTTTACACTTGTTATTTTCATAAAACTTTAAAATCCTTTAACCATTCTTTTTCTTGCTCTGTTAACATGTCATAGTTTATTAATTTGCCTTCATAACCCATTTTAACAAAAGAATGCACTTTACCGTTTTCCATATAACATGAGTTTTCAAGTCTAACTCCAAAATATTTCGGATTATACAATCCGGGTTCAATTGTAAATGTCATGCCATTTGTAATTTTAGTTTTGGCAATCTCATTTTGAGAAAGATTTGGGGGTGCTTCGTGGACATTAATACCGATTCCATGCCCTAAACCATGCCCGAAAGTAAATCCATCAATTTTATTATCTATAATTGAATGAGCAAGAGTATCATATTCAAATCCGGTTGAAAATTTAGAATTAAACGCATTCAAAAAAGCTTTTAATACAGTAGTGTAAACTTGTTTTTGCAATTCGTTTGGATTGCCTTTTACGAAAACTCTTGTAATATCTGTTGCTAAACCACTTTCATAATAAGCACCACAATCAATTAAAACGAGCGAACCTTCTTCTAAAATCACATCTTTAGCGTTTTTTGCATAATGTGCAAGCGCTGAATTTTGGTTAATTGCAACGATTGAATTGAAGCTTAATGATTTTGCGCCATATTTAATGAATTCTTCCCTTAGACGTTTTGCAATATCATATTCAGAAAGATTGTTGTTAGATTCAATATAATCTCGAGTTGCCATAACTGCCATATCAGTGCGTTCAAACGCTTTTTTGTAGGCTTCTAATTCATATTTGGATTTTACTGATTTTATTAATTTTATATCAGAAACTTTGTGTATAGGTTTCTTTATAAGTGCATAATCATGTGCATTTATCGAATTTTTATCAACAACCAATTCGCCTTGGAAATTTCTCAAAAATTCATCACAATTACCTTTAAGAAGAATTTGCTTTTCTTTATCTGCGTATAATTTTGCCCAAATTTTAGAAGAACAATCTTTTGAAAAATCACGCTTTCCACTTATATATGAAACCTCTTCTAAATTCGTAATTAGTGTTGGTTTTGCCGGCTTGTATTCTTTTGCAGGCATGGCTTGAACCAGTTCAGAATTGTGTGGTTCCGTATAATCATTTATATAATCTTTGTCCAATAATTTGGTTTTATATCCCTTAAATGCTTCTAAACGTGCTTGAGATATTTTTTTTGCAACAATTCCGAGCGTTTTATTTTTATCTATTATTTTTCTAATTTCATCATCTTGTTTTTGTCCCAATTTAAGTTTTACAACTGTAACACCTTCTTTTACTTCATTATCAGCTTGTGTATGGTATCTACCATCAACAAATAGATATATTTTGTCATTAGTAACTAAAGCATCTCCAGTTGAGCCGGAAAAACCGGTTAAAGTATATCTCGCATTTTCACTAAGATTTGGATATTCTACTAAAAATTCATTAGTACAACAAACAAGTAAATAATCTAAATCTAATTCTTTTAAAATTTCGTTCATGATTAAAGTATAACCAAAAATCTTTTTATTACAAAATAATTATTATTAAAAGACTTTTTTGTTATGTATTTTATGGTTTTTAAACTACTATTTCAAATTTATCAGCTCTTGTTCTAATTAACGAAACCGCAGCTTGTGAATTTAAAAAGTTTAGTGCACCCATAAAACTCTTTTTGTTGCTTAGTCCTTCGCGTGCATCTCGCATGTTCGTGCTAATTTCAGCTGCTGTTAATTGTTGGTTTATAATTTTGTTTTGTATTAATTTTGGTTCTTTTATTTCAAAGCCGATATCTTCTTGTTTATTTGATTCAACAGAATTATGTTCCGATTCTGTAACTTTGTTTACTTTTTGTTGTTGGATATTATTATTTTCGTTATTTTCTATGATTTTTGAAAATGGATTATTTTCGCTAATAAATGAATCACGAGCCATATCCATGACTTCTGATTGTGTATTTTCAGTCATGTCTTTAGCTCTTTCTCGCACTCGATTAAATATCATTTCTTTGAGTGCTGCTGCTTCATTTTTATTTACGATTGAATTAAATTGATAACTCATAGAATTTTGTCCTCTTATATATATAAAAACATAATTGTAAAGAAAATTGACAAAATAATATATAAACTATATATATTTGTTACACAACTTTACATTTCTTCAAAGAGTGAATTTTCATTATTATAGTTTGATTGTAGCTTGTTTTAATCGCGGAAATATAGACGAAAAGTGTAAAAATATCTATTTTATTATTTGTAATTTTTGCAATTTTAGTGTACAATAATATTGCTATTTATATTTCGGCTAGTGTAAAATCTTAACAGGAAGGATATTTAACCGACCTGTTTTCTTTTGCCTCTTTTTACGCAGTCCTTCTATCCTTTTATTTAGACTACATGGTAATACTATTTCTTTAGGCAGTTTTTATAATGGCATTAAAGGGTATTCCATGTCGAAATCAATATATAAAAAAAGGGAGATAAATGAGCTTATTTTGCTGGCGCAAAAAGGCGATACTAAAGCTTTAGAAGAACTCATTAAAAGAGTTCAAAAAAGTATATTTACAATGTTTAGTTATTTGATTGATAAGCGACAAGATATTGCAGATTTAACGCAAGAGGCATTGCTTAAAATGGCTCGTAATATCTCATCTTTGAGAGATGTTAATGCGTTTAAACAATGGTTGAACCAAATTGTGACAAATATTTTTTATGATTATATAAAAAAACATGTAGGCGAAAAAAATATTGAAGTTGATAACAATAAGCTTTTAGATATAAAGGATAAAATAGGCTGTGAGCCAGGGGAGCGGTGTTTGTTCGCAGAGATGGACAAACTCATTCGTTCTGCGGTTTTAAATTTACCTGATAATTTAAAAATCGTAATTGTATTAAGGGAATATGAGGGTTTAAGTTATGAAGATATATCTAAGGTTACAAATACAACTATTGGGACGGTTAAATCTAGAATTTCAAGAGCCAGATTGAAATTACAAGAAGAATTAAAAGAGTTTATATAGAAAGGGGTAATATGGAGATCACATGCGCACAAATGGATGTTTTAATTTCGTTTTATTTAGAGGGAGATTTAAGTAGCGCTTTAAAGTTAAAAGTAGAAGAGCATTTAAAAAAATGTTCTAACTGCAGGGCAAAATATGAAATTATTAAAACAATGATTGATGATTTAAAGGAAACTTTTGACGAAAAGGAAGAAATTTTTGCAAACAATAATCAATATCGTTTGTTCAAAAATAACTTGTCAGCGTATGTGGACAATGAACTTAGCGCTGATGACAATATAAAAATTAAAAAATATACAATAAACAACAAAAAAGCTAGAAAAGAACTTGAAGATACCTATAGCATAAAAAAGCTTATGAATGATTCTTTTTCTAAAACAAAATCAGAAGCCAAGCAAGACTTCTCAAGAAGTGTAATGAAGCAATTAGATTTGGCATGCGAAAATAATCTAAGCTTTCATCCTCTATTAAAAGTTGCAATCGCTTTTGTTATGACAGTTTTAGTACTATCTTCTATAATTGTATTTTCATTGACTCTTTAAGCGAAATAGTTTTTAATAACATTTTCAATTTGACGAGAAGCTGTGCCGTCGCCATAAGGGTTTTGAGCCTTTAAGCGAGTAAGTTCTTTGGTAGAAGACAAAATCTTTTCACTTTCTTCCAAAATTTTATTGTAATCTGCGCCAACAAGTTTGGAAACTCCGGCATCAATACCCTCTTTGCGCTCTGTTTCATAACGCATAACAAGAGTAGGGCAAGCAAAAGACGGCGCTTCTTCTTGTATTCCGCCAGAATCTGTTAGAATTAGTTTTGCATGTTTCATCAAATAAACCAAATATGGGTAATCAAGCGGAGTTAAAAGATGAATATTTGCGAAATTTCCAAGTCTTTCGTGAATTTTATTTTTAACGTTAGGGTTTGGATGAACTGGAATTACGAAAGTGTGGTCAGAATATTTTTTAGCTAAATAACTGATTGCATCTATTATTCTATCAATTCTTTCACCATGATTTTCGCGTCTGTGCGCAGTTATCAAAATTAATTTATCATCAATTTTAATACCCTTATCTTCGTAAAATTTTTCAGAGTTCTCAATAACTTCCTTGGATAAACAGAAAAGCGCATCAATTACGGTATTTCCAACAACGTGAATTTTATCTTCAGAAATATCTTCTTTTAATAAAGCATTTTTATTAACTTCTGTTGGTGCAAAGTGAAGCGCTGCAACTCTTGATGTCATCTGGCGCATAACTTCTTCTGGGAATGGTTCATAAATATCATAAGAACGAAGTCCGGCTTCTACGTGAAATACCGGAATTTTGTGATAAAAACTTGTTAGAGCTCCACATAAAACTGTCATTGTATCGCCTTGAACAATTGTTGCGTCAATTTTGTTTTCGCAAAAAACTTTGTCCAAAGACGTTAAAATTCTTGCTTGTACAGAAGATAATGATTGGTTTTCTCTCATGCAATCAAGGTTTATATCAGCTTTTAGACCGAAATATTCAAGAGTTTGGTTCGAAAGCTGTTTTTGTTGTTCTGTATTACAAATAATTACGTTATAATCTTGCGGATGTTTTTTCATTTCAAGAATAACAGGTGCGAGTTTAATAATTTCCGGACGTGTTCCAAAGATAAAAATAATATTTTTCATAGGAACATTATACTATAAAATATTTTTTTGTTATACTTTTAGTGTCGTTGTAGTATTAATAAAATGATAACGGAAGCGACGATAAGGAGAGTTTTGATATGAATAGACAAAAACCGCATGAACAGGATAAAAATGAGCGTAGACACAACTTTTTGCCGGTAGAAGAAAATCTTACCGCAGAACAAGTTAAAGAAGAAGCATCAAGATGTTTGACTTGTAAAAACCCAAGATGTGTAAAAGGATGTCCGGTTAATATTCATATCCCTGATTTTATCAAGGCTCTAAAAGAAGATAACATTGAAGAAGCCGGTGAAATCATAAGACAAACAAGTATGTTACCTTCTGTTTGCGGAAGAGTTTGTCCACAAGAAAGACAATGTGAAGGAAATTGCATTTTAGGTATAAAAGGTGAAGCTGTTGCGATTGGCGCTTTGGAAAGATACGTTGGTGATAATACTGCAGCAAAAATCCCTGAAATTATACCAAGCGGTAAAAAAGTTGCGATAATAGGTTCTGGTTGTGCCGGCATGACAGCTGCTTGTGACTTGAGAAAAGCTGGACACGATGTAACTATCTTTGAAGCTTTGCATAAATTTGGCGGAGTTTTAAGATACGGAATTCCACCATTCAGACTTCCAAGAACGGTTTTAGATAAAGAAATTGAAAACTTAAAGAAAATGGGCGTTAAGTTTGTAAAAGACGTAGTTGTTGGTAAATCAATTACACTTAAACAACTTCAAGAAGATGGATTTGACGCTATATTTATTTGTTCTGGCGCTGGGCTTCCAAAGATGATGCATATCAAAGGTGAAAATTTGAATGGTGTATTTTCAGCGAACGAATTTTTAACTCGTGTAAATTTAATGCACGCAAACGAAGAAAATTCAGCGACTCCTCTAAGAGTTGGTAAATCAGTTGCCGTAATTGGTGGCGGAAACGTAGCAATGGACGCAGCTAGAACAGCTGTAAGAGTTGGTTTCGAAAAAGTTTATATTGTATATAGAAGAACAGAGACTGAACTTCCTGCACGTTTAGAAGAAATTAGACACGCAAAAGAAGAAGGTGTTATATTCCAATTTTTGCATGCACCATCAGAAATTCTTGAAAAAGAAGGTTATGTTGCAGGCATGAGATTTGAAATTATGGAACTTGGCGAACCTGACGAATCAGGTAGACGTAAACCTATTGGTACAGGCAGATTTACGGATTTAGATGTTGATACCGTTATTGTTGCTCTAGGAACAGGGCCAAATCCTATTATCCAAAAATCGGCACTTTTAGATGGTTTTGATTTTGCGCTTGATAAAAAAGGATATTTTACAGTCGATGCTGAAACTAGAGAAACATCAATTCCTGCAATTTTTGCTGGCGGTGATGTCGCGCCTGTCGGAGAGTCGAACGCTATTAACGCAATGGGCGCAGGAAAGAAAGCTGCAAAAGCGATTAATGAATATCTTGCGAATAAATAATTTACAAGATTCGCATTTTATGGTATAGTTTAAGCGTTATTGTATGATGCTAATATTGTAATTAGAAGAAAAAATAAGAGGGCTGTTTAATGCTTATAGAAAAATATTTGGAAGTTGTAGTTAAGCAAAGAGGATCAGACTTACATATTTCTGCCGGCTTACCGCCTGTTGTTCGTATTGACGGTAACTTACAAAGAATGGATGTTCCGGCTTTGAAACCGGAAGAAGTTGAATTACTTTTGTTTCCAATGTTAAACAAAGAACAACGACGTAAACTTGAGCAAGATTGGGAATTAGATTTTTCTTATGGCATTCAAGGTTTAAGCCGTTTTAGGGTAAATATTTATAAAGATAGAGGAAACTATGCCGCTGCGTTTCGTGTAATTGCGTCAAAAGTTCCTTCTTTTAAAGAATTGGGTTTGTCAGATACAGTAAGAAAAATTGCTGAAAAACCGCGTGGTTTGGTTCTAGTTACAGGTCCTACCGGTTCTGGTAAGTCTACGACTTTGGCGGCAATGATTAATTATATTAACGAAACACGTTCAGAACATATTCTGACAATTGAAGACCCTATTGAGTTTATTCATCCATCAAAACGTTCAGTTATTCACCAAAGAGAATTGGGTCAAGATACCAGAAGTTTTGCTAACGCACTAAAATCAGCACTTCGTGAAGACCCTGACATCATACTTGTAGGTGAGATGCGTGACTTAGATACTATTAGGTTAGCGTTGACAGCTGCTGAAACAGGTCACTTGGTATTTGGTACTTTGCATACTTCTTCAGCTTCTCAAACAATCGATCGTATCATTGATGTATTCCCTGAGGGGCAACAACAACAAGTTCGTGTACAGCTTTCAAACTCACTTGTTGCAGTATTTTCTCAAACTTTGTTGCCACTTCTTCAGGCTGATGGTACAAAACAAGGTCGTGTAATGGCGCAAGAAGTTATGTTGGTAATTCCAGCTATTGCTAACTTAATTCGTGAAGCAAAAGCTGCACAAATTTATTCTACAATGCAAACAAACTCAGGTTTTGGTATGCAAACTCTTGAAATGTCGCTTCGTGACTTATATATGAGAAAGAAAATCACTCTAGAAGATGCTCTTGCTCGTTCAAGCCGTCCGGAAGAATTTAAAAGAGGATTGCAAAATTCATAGAATTAATAGAAAATTATTTGATAAAAAACCGACCTTTTAAAGTCGGTTTTTTTATTTAAATTGATTATAAATGATTTTAAGCTTTTGTTTCTTGTTTTTTAAATTGCATTTCATAAAGAGCTTTGTATGCTCCATTTTCTATTTTTAATAAATCTTCGTGGTTACCTTCTTCTACGATTTCGCCTTGATTGATTACAACAATTTTGTCAGCGTTTTGAATAGTTGAAAGTCTGTGAGCAATTACAAATACTGTTTTATCTTGCATTAAGTTATCAATAGCTTTTTGAACAATAGCTTCAGCTTTGTTGTCAAGCGCAGAAGTTGCTTCGTCCAAAATAATTATAGGTGCGTCTTTTAAGAAGGCTCTTGCGATTGCAACACGTTGTTTTTGACCTCCGGAAAGAAGAATTCCTCGTTCGCCAATTTGTGTATTTAATCCATCTTTAAGAGTAGATATAAATTCTTCCAGATAAGCCATTTTAACTGCTTTTTGAATTTGTTCGTCTGTTGCGTTTTCATTTCCTAGCAAGATATTTTCTTTAATTGTGCCTGAGAATAAAAAATTGTCTTGGAATACAACTGCGATATTTTGTCTTAAAGATTGCAATGAATAATCTCTAATATCGATTCCGTCAATTGAAATTGAACCTGCTTTAATATCATAGAATCTTGGAATAAGGTTTACAATTGTTGTTTTACCGCCTCCGGAATTTCCTACGAATGCAATTGTTTGACCTTTTTTTACGTCAAGATTAATGTTTTTCAAAATAGGTGTATTAGGAACATATTCAAAATTAACACCGCTGAATTTGATATTAGAAGTGATTCCTTTTAATGTAATTGGATTTTCTTTGTCACGAATTTTAGGTAAAGTATCTAATTGATTGAAAATTCCTTCTATGGCGAAAAATGAGAATTGAACTGCATTTAAATTATTCCCGATATTTTTAACAGGTGTATATAATAAAATTAAAGCTGTAATGAATGAAACAAAATTACCGCTTGTAATTTGATTTGACATAATCAAATGTGAGCCATAGCCAATAGCAGCAGCTATACCAACAGATACAATAACGTGCATCATTGGTGATAACCACTGAGTTTTTTGTACCATTTTAATTCTCAAGTTGAATACATTTTTAAGAATATCCTTAAATTTATTGGTTTCATTATTTTGCAAATTGTAAGAAGTAATTGTTTTGTTGCCGGCAAAAACTTCGTTGTATTCTGTAATAATTGCAGCATCCGCAACAACAGTTTTTTCCATAACACCTTTTATGCGTTTTTGGATTTTTGCTACAGGCGCAAAAGCACAACCTAAAACTACAACTGCGATTAAGGCTAGTTGCCATGAATTGTAGAATAAAACGCAAACAAGAGAAATTGATGAAAAAATTCTTTGTGTGAAAACGCTCAAGTTGTCTAACAAACCGGAACAAGCAGAATCTGCCATGTTGTTAAATTGAAAAACAATGTCACCGGAATTTCTTTTATCATAATAAGAAGTTTCAAATGTAAGTAGTTTTTTAAATAAATCAAATTTTAAACCGTTGGTGATTTTTCCACCAACCCATGTTGAAAGGTATGAGGAAAGATATTTTAATCCGCCTTGCACAGAGGTGAATGCAACTATTCCAATAGGTATATACCAAGGGGAAGCAACACTTTTTTCGACCATAACTAAGTCCATATAAGGTTTTAGTGCGAGTGCAATAACGGCATCTAATGAACCTATAGGAATACAAATTAGCATTGAGCAAAGAGCTCTGAACCAAACCGGTTTTACGTATGGCCACATGCGTTTATAGTTTTTGAAAAAACGTTGATTGTTTATAACTGTTGAAAATTTTTCTAATATTTTACTTCCCACAAAGCCCTCTTTCTTAGAATAAAAGCGTAATATAATACTTTAAAAAACGATGTTCTTTATAAGTATTATATATTAAACACCATGTTTGTAAAATATAAAAAAATCAATAAAATTGGATAAAGTAGGTTTTTTATTTTTGTTCAATTTTTCTAATAATTTTGGCTGGATTGCCAACCGCAAGAGAGTTTTCCGGAATGTCTTTTGTAACCACTGAGCCGGCTCCAATTACACAGCCATTTCCTATTGTAACTCCAGGAAGAACAATTACTGAACCGCCAAGCCAGCAATTTTTACCAATTACGATGGGTTTCGCGGATTCTATAAATGTGTTTCTGGTTTTGTAATCAAGTGGGTGTATAGGAGTGTAGAGTTGAGTATTAGGCCCGATAAAAGTATCATCGCCTATTGTAACTTTTGCGCAATCAAGTATTACACAGTTTGCATTAAAATATACTCTTTCGCCAAGTTCTGTATTACATCCGTAATCAAAAAATATATTTGGCGTTATGTAGCATCCTTTGCCAATTTTGCCAACGACGGATTTTAAAATATCTAATCTTTTATTCTCATCTTTTTCTTGATTAAAATCTGCAATAAGTCCTCTTGTTTTATCTCTCAAACTTATTAAATATGGAGTCATTGGATTATACTCAACTCCATTAATCATTTTGTTATATTCTTTCATTATAAACTCCTTCTGCAAAATATTTTAACACACTAAAGCGGAATTTTGCGTCGCAAAATTCCGCTTATTTTTTTTAATAATCAAAGAATACTACCAACCACAAGCATTAGGCTGGACAGAACCATTCAACATGTTACCGATGTTATTAATAGCAGCATGCTGTTGTTTCTTTTTTAAATATTCATCAGCGTTAATACCTGTAATGTTCGAACTTTTATGTGCATTTGCAGTTTTTCTATCATAGATAGAAGCGTCGTGCGAAGAAACTCCATTAAGACTTGCCATAATTATATCCTTTCTTAATATTTATATATCGCTTATATATAAATAAAGTATTTTTATAAGATAAAATTTCATAATTTAAAGAAATTGTTACAAAACTTTACAATTTTCCGATAATTTTTTGCGCATTCAAGTTGTTTTTGATTTTAAACCATATTTTTGCTAGCATAATTCTATGATTATAAAGACTTTTATTGAACCACCTATAGATAATAATAATTATCTTTTGATTGATGAAACGAGTAAAGAAGCGGCGCTAGTAGATTGCTCATCTGTTGATGATAGAATTCAAAATGAACTTGAAAAACAAGGAGCTACGCTTAAATATATATTATTGACTCATGGACATTTTGATCATATTGCAGGTATTCGTCCTAATCTAGGGTCTGGAGAAGTTTTGCCCAAAATAGTTATGCATAAAGCTGATTTGGATTGGTTAAAAAAAGCTAATCAGTATTTACCAATGTTTGGTATGCCAGAAATAACAATCCCTACAATCGATATCTTTGTAGAAGATGGTTCAATAATTGAATTAGGAAGTCTAAAAATTAAAGTGTTACATACTCCTGGGCATACACAAGGTGGAGTGTGTTATTTAGTAGACAACTGTCTTTTTTCTGGTGATACAATTTTTAAAGAAGCTGTTGGGCGCTGTGATTTAGAAGGTGGAGATTTTAATCAAATTGTTGAAAGTATAGAAACAAAGATTTTCACTCTACCGCCTGAAACAGAAATTTACCCAGGACACGGCAGGACTACGACCGTTGAATGGGAAAAACTTCACAATCGGTTTCTATAATAGGAATTAATTATGTGTATAGATGAAATCGTACAAACCTTGAAAAATGCTAAGCAGCCTCAAAGCGATTTTGTAAAATTAATGGACTCGTTCAAAAATCCATATTTGGTGTTAATTGCTTGTATATTAAGTCTGAGAACTAACGATAAAACAACTTATCCGGCGACGTTAAGGATGTTAAAACTTGCTAAAACACCATATAAAATGAAAAATATTAACATTGAAACACTTGCAAAAGCTATTTATCCTGTAGGTTTTTATGAAAATAAAGCAAAACAAATTATAGAACTTTCAAAAATTATTGATGAAGATTTAAATGGTAATGTTCCGGATGAAATTGAAGATTTAATTAAATTCAAAGGTGTAGGCAGAAAAACTGCAAATCTTGTTTTATCGTTAGGTTTTAATAAACCGGCAATTTGTGTCGATGTTCATGTTCATAGGATTTTTAATAGATTAGGCTATATAACGACTAAAACTCCGGAAGAAACCGAGTTTGCGTTGCGTGAAAAATTACCACAAAAATATTGGATAGATATAAATACGCTTTTGGTAACTCATGGACAAAATATCTGTAAGCCAATTAAACCTTTGTGTTCAGCCTGTCCTATAAAAGAATATTGCGCACAAAAAATCTAAATTAGTAATTTTTTGAAACGAAATCAGAAATACAATTAAGAGCTGGCTCTAAATTTTCGGCACAAAAACCAAGTCGCACAAAGCCCTCCATTTCAAGCGTTTCTCCAGGGAGTAATGCTACGCCGGTAGTTTTTTGTAAATCTCGACAGAATATTTTAGACGGAACATCTAAGTTGTATTTTAGAAGCACGGTTGTTCCGCCGATTGGTAAAATACAATCCATTTTAGGGTTATTTTCCAACCATTTTTTCAAAATATCTACGCCATTTCGCATAATCTTCAAATTTCTACCGGCAATAAAATCTCTGTTTTCAATTGCAATGGCAGCAAAATAATCGTCTAAAGCACTTATGCTAATTGTGTTATACTGGCGCTGATGATTAATTTCGTTTATCAAATCCAATCTTCCAACGACCCAACCAACTCTTAAACCGGGAAGAGAATACGTTTTAGAAAGGCTTCCAACAGAAATTCCTTTTTCATAAATATCCGCAATTGAGGCTGAATAAGGATTCCCATAAAGATTTAAGCCCCTATAAACCTCATCAGACAAAATCCAAACATTATTTTTTTGTGCGATTTTTACAATTTCTTCTAACATCCAATTTGGAATTACAGAACCGGTCGGATTATTAGGGTTGTTTAGACAAAGCAACTTTGTTTTTGGAGTTATAATTTTTTCTAATTCGTCTAAATTTGGAAGCCAATTGTTTTCTTCTTTTAGAAAATACAATTTAACTTTGCAACCCAATGATTTTGGTATTGAATAATGTTGTTGATAAGTCGGAACTATAGAAACAACTTCATCGCCGGCTTCTAACAGAGATAGAAAGACCAATTGGTTTGCGCCTATTGCACCATGAGTTACTGTAATATTTTCAACATCTTGTTTTTCATAAAGTGATTTGATTGCGCATTTAAGTTTAGCAGAACCTAGGATATCGCCATAACCTAATTTTACATTAAATATTTCTTTATCATACGGTAAATCATTTATTGAAAGTGGTGAAATACAAGTCGTTGTAAGGTCATATTTTGCTGACGCTTCGTACTTATTCATCCATTCTTCAATTTTAAAATCATCTATTTTCATAAATATATCATATCAGAAACTAAAATTAAAAATAAACATTTTTGTGGTAGAATTTTTATATGAATAGACCTGAATTATTGATGCCGGCTGGCAATGTAGAAAAATTAAAATATGCAATTAAATATGGTGCGGATGCAGTATACTTAGGAGTTGTAGATTTTAGCTTAAGAGCAATGAGAAAAGGTGAATTAATCACTTTAGAAAATCTTAAAACTGCGATATCAACAGCACAACAAATGGGTGCAAAAGCCTATTTAACATTAAACATTTTCGGATTTAACAGTGACATTAAGGCACTTGAGAGTGCGATGGATGTAATTGCGGATTCAAATCCGGACGCACTTATTATAAGCGATGTCGGTATTATGCGATTAGCAAAAAAATATATGCCAAATACTGATATTCATGTAAGTACGCAAGCTAATATTCTTAATTACGAAGCAGTGCGTTTTTGGCAAGATATGGGCGCAACTCGTGCAATTTTAGCAAGAGAGCTTCCTATAAAAGATGTTGCTGAAATTAAGCAAAGAGTTCCTGAAATGGAATTGGAATGCTTTATCCATGGCGCACAGTGCGTGTCATTTTCCGGCAGATGCTTGTTGAGTGATTATATGACAAATGGCGAAAGAAAAGCTAATTCCGGCAATTGTTCTCAACCTTGCAGATGGAGTTATAAACTTGTTGAAGAAACTCGCCCTGGACAGTATTACGAAATTGAAGAAAATGAAAAAGGCACACATATTTTGAGTACAAAAGATTTGTGCCTTGTAAAACATTTGAAAGAAATGATTGAAGCCGGAATTGACTCATTTAAGGTTGAAGGTAGAACAAAGAGTCTTTATTATGTTTCAGCAGTAGCTAAAGCTTATAGAGAAGCAATAGATACAGTTTTTAAAAATCCAAATGCAGATATGCAGCCTTATTATGATGAACTTTTAAAAGTTGGTAACAGAGGTTATACAACAGGATTTTATCTTGGTGAAGGCTATCCGAAAGATGGTTATAGCTACGATATTTCGAAAGGTCTTGCAGGTGCTGATTTCTTGTGCGAATTTTGGGGCAAGGAAAATGATTACTACAAGATAAAGACAAAAAATAAATTCAATAAAAATGAAGATATTGAAGTTATTTCACCTGATGAAAAATTTGTTACACAAGTGACAGAAATTAAGAATATGAAGGGTGAAGAACTGGAACTTGCAAATACAAATGATGAACTTTTGGTGAAATTAACAAATGCGCCGAAGGATGCGGAGTTCGCATTAGCAAGAACGGTTGGGATAAAGAGAGTGTAATTTATTTACACCCCTCACCAGATTGTAGGTTGGGGTTTCACCCCAACAAAAACAAAAAACAAAACGGAATACAAAAATGTTACTAAAACCTGATTATAATTTAAAAAACATATATGAAATTAATTTTGAAGAACTTAAACAACAAGGCATAAAATGTGTTATGTTTGATTTAGATAGTACAGTTATGGTGTCTAAGTCCGCTGATTTTTTACCGGAAACGGTTGAGTGGTTCAACACATTCTTAAAAGATTTTGAAGTTGCAATTATTTCGAATAACAAAAATGAAGAATATATTGCTCACGCTTCAAAAATTGCGCCTTGTAGAGTTATTGGTCAAGCTAACAAACCGAATCCTAAAGTTATGGGCGAATACTTAAGTTCTGTTGGAATTGAACCGAAAGCTGCCGTAATGGTCGGTGATAGGCCTTTAACAGATATTCTTGCAGGAAAATTATTGGGTTGTAAAACAATTTTAGTAGGTTCTATTAATCCGAAGGAAAATTTGCCGACAAAATTTGTTAGGGCATTGGAAAGAAGTACTATTAGAAAATAAATTGAGTGGTGTGGAAATATGAAAAAAATCAGCATTGTAACATCTTGTTTTAACGAAGAAGACAACATCCTTCCTCTTTATGAGAAATTGAAGAAAGTCATTAGCAATTTAGAGTCAAGATACAATTTTGAAATTATTTTTATTGATAACGCATCAAACGATTTTACGCAAGATGAATTAAGAAAAATTGCAGGAGAAGATTCTCGCGTAAAACTGATTTTTAATTCAAGAAATTTTGGAAGTATCAAATCACCTTACTACGCGATTTGTCAGGCTACCGGCGATGCTGTAATTTATATGGCATCAGACTTGCAAGATCCACCTGAGATGATTTACGATTTTATAGAAAATTGGGAAAAAGGTTGCGAAGTTGTTATTGCGAGAAAATATGATAGTAGAAAGTTTACATTTTTAGATTTTTTACGTCGTTTTTATTATTTTACTTTAGATATTTTAAAAGATGAAGATACGAAACTTGTTCGTAATTACAAGGGTTTTGGTCTTTATGACAAGAAGGTTATTACAAAAATTAAAGAAGTTAATGATCCATATCCATATTTTAGAGGTGCTGTTTTAGATTTGGGTTATAGGATGAAAATTATTGATTTTAATCAACCTGAAAGAAAAAACGGAGTTGATAAGCAAAATCTTTTAACTCTTTGGAATTTGGGTATGCTAGGTTTAACAAGAACAACAAAAGTCCCAATACATATTATTACGATTATCGGCTTCTTTGGCTCACTAATAAGCTTGTTATTGGTGATTTTGAGTTTGATTTGCTATGTTGGGTACGTAAACTTTATAATTCCAAAGAAAATGCTTTCATTATATTTATTGATGTTTATTCAAATTTTAAGTGTTGGTTTGATTGGCGAATATCTTATTATGCTTTGCCGTTTTGCAGAAAAGAAACCACTTGTTATTGAAAAAGAACGAATAAATTTTTAAACAAGAATAATGATAATAGCACCAAGTGTCATAATTATTGCGCCAATAAGCTTCGAGTGAATATTTTGTTCTTGAAATATATTGGCACCCAAAAACACGCTCAAAATGGTTGAAAGCTGAAATAAGGCTAACGCATAAGAAACATTCATTTTAGAGAATACAAAGTTGGTTGAATATTGCATTATTCCAACCATTAAAATTAATAGCATTTGGTATTTCAATGACTTAATTTCTGGCTTCTGTCGGCTAAAAATCAAAAAGAAGCAAGAGAATATGAATCCAGAAAATACCCACAAAACAAATGAATGGATTACATCAGTTAGTAAAATTACTTTTTTTATAAAAATAGCTTCAGTGCCGGAAAAAATCAATGCCAGAACTCTGTAAAAAATGGCGATATTGTTGACATTAACTGAATTTTTATTTCTCAGAACAAAATAAGTTCCGACAATTATAAGCAAAATTCCGAGAATAGCTTCTTTTGCAGGGATTTCGTGCAAATAAATAAAACCAATTATCATTGCTACAATCGGTTTATAAGAATTTATGGGTGCAATTGCAGACAAATCGCCTAATGAGAGCGCTTTTATTATAAAATAATTACCAATAGCACTTAAGCATCCCATAATTAGAACATTAATCAAAATCTGATTATTTATAGGCAATTGGTTAATAAAAAACAATCCGATGATAGAAAGTCCCAGATATGTAAAGAAATTAACAGCAGAGGACTTTTGTCCCATATTTGTAAGTAATTTTTGAAATACATTCAAATACGAATTTGAAACTATTCTGGCTGCAATTCCCAAAATGGTACTTATCATAACTTAAATCCACTTTTCATCGTATATAGCTTATTATAAAGGCAAAACTTTCGGATTCAAGATTATAAATTGAGTGCGTTAACAAAAAGTGAGCCTACTTTTGCATTATAAATTTTACCATCTTCTTTTGCGAAAAGATTTTCCCAATGATTATACATATTTCCTCCTTGTGCAAAGGACGGATTTGTCATCATTAATTGATGCGTGTTTGTATCGTATCTAAGTGGAAATATGTCTTCCATTTGCATAAAACTAGGTAATTTATCACTGGCAAATTCATACGCAAACAAAATAGAATTTATTCTGTTTAATCTTTCTTCGTAGCTTCTTCCTCCCATGTCATTATCATTTGATACTTCAACCCCAGGAGCATATTCTCTGTTATATTTGAGTTTTGTAGACCAACATTTTACTTTATTATAATCGTCTGGCGAAACGAAAGCTGTTCCGGCTGTTAGACCTAAATTTTTGTAGCGTTCAAAATCGCCGGTACTTTTTTCTCCGACAAAACTTATGCTTGTACAGCCGGAGCGTTTTCTTATTTCATGTAAAATATATTGCATTTGATTATATTCTGGAAGAGCGCCAACTCCGGCATAATTGTCCATGTCATAACCGCCAATGTGCTTTGCTGAATCAATAAAAATGGCTTCAAACCCAAGGTTTATAAGTTTGACGTGCTCATTAATAAATATTTCTTGATGTTCAGGATTTTTCCAATCAAAAATTTCATCATCTTTATAAGGTTTAGCAATTTTTATTTGGTCAGCAGAAATAACTGTTCTGAATCCAGTTTTTAACCCATGAATATGTGCTAAATCATTGAAGGCTTGAAATTGTTTTTCTGGTTCAATATTAATTGCATAGTTTATGATATTTTCACTGTATCTTGTGTTAAGTTTGATTCCGTATATAGAATTTTCTTCATTAATATCTTTATTGTAACCGTCACCATAAATATTAGGAAAAATTTGAGATAATATGATGCAATTTGCCCAGCTTTTTGCAGAAGGTGGAATTGCCGGAAGTAATTTTATGGAACTAAATATACCATTTTTGCATCTATTACTGTGCATTTCTGCAATAGCTCTGTTATTGATTTCAATATAATTTGCTTTTCTTCCCCATCTATCACCATAATTTGGAGTTGCAATATTATCAGGGAATGTAGAATAAAATTCTCCAGATTCGTTAATCGTTACAAGAGAAGAAACTGTTTCAAAAATAGTTCGTCTTAAAAGTTCAATTGGTAAAATATTTCCAATCCACTTTTTCTTTTTTGAAACAAAAATATGTTCTAGACTCCAATTATCATATTGTAGTTTTGTAGGTTCATTCAGAGCTATAAGTAATTCATTTACGGTATTTGTCATGCTATAAGTTTAACGAAAATATTGAAACTTAAATTCGACAAAAGGCTTATTTTTGAACGGTAGAATTTGTAAATTATGTAAAATTGAACTATACAGGCACAAAAATAAATTATTTTGTAAAAAAATTACAAAAAAACATTCAATAGATTTGTTGGAACAAATTTGCAAAAAATATTGATATTATTAGCTTCTTTTGATACAATCTGACAAAGGGAATATCTTACTACTCCCAACCCACTGACACACAATTTACGAAGGATTAAGTCAGAAAGGGGGTGAGGATATGGAAGTAAGGCAGTTTATAGAAATTGCCATACAAGCTCTAATAATCTGTATGGCAATCCTTAAAATTGTTCTGATTTTCATTAAGTAAGGTACGAAGAAGTTCTCAAGTATTAACGGTACTTGGGAACTTTCCCTTACATATTGATTATAGCAAATGTTTTTTGTTTTTTCAAGTGCGACCAATCTTTTAGTAGTTTTTCTTAAAAATTGGGATACATCGGATCAAAATAACAAATGTGGCAAATTGTATAACAATTTGCCACATTTGTTTTCAGTTTAAAATTTATAAACTAGCTTTCTTGAGTTACTGCTTGTTCAGCGTTTACCCCCTCTTTTCTTTCGAAAACGATTTTATCGTCAACTAATTTAAGAAGAATTGTATCGCCCGGTTGATAAGCGTTTGTCAAGATTTCTTCTGCAAGTTGATCTTCAATTTTCTTTTGAATCAATCTTCTCAAAGGTCTTGCGCCATAAGCTTCGTTATAACCATCTTTTGCAAGATAATCTTTAACTTCATCAGTAACTTCGATTGATAAATCACGTTCAGAAAGACGTTTGAACAAATCTTTCATCATCAAGTCAACGATTTGACGGATTTCTTCCTTGCTCAAGTGTGAGAATACGATAATATCATCAATACGGTTCAAGAATTCAGGTCTGAATGCCTTCTTAAGTTCTTCGTTAACTGTATCTTTAAGTTTTTCGTACTTATCCTTCTTAACATCTTCAGCTGTTGAGAAACCAAGTTTGCCTTGAGTTGTGATCATACTTGCACCAACGTTAGAAGTCATGATAATTACAGTATTCTTGAAGTTGATGTGACGACCTTTTGCATCAGTCAAACGTCCGTCATCAAGAATTTGTAACATGATGTTGAATACATCAGGGTGAGCTTTTTCAATTTCATCGAAAAGAATAACTGAGTAAGGTTTCTTTCTAACAAGTTCAGACAAGTGTCCGCCATCATCATAACCAACGTATCCCGGAGGAGAACCGATAAGTTTTGCAGTAGAATGTTTTTCCATAAATTCTGACATATCTACTCTTATCATATTGTCTTCACTACCGAAGATAGCTTCTGCTAAAGCTTTTGCAAGTTCAGTTTTACCAACACCTGTAGGACCGCAGAAGATAAAGCTTCCGATTGGTCTGTTTGGTGATTTTAAACCTACTCTTGCACGTCTGATTGCTTTAGAAATAGCTGTTACAGCGTCGCTTTGTCCGATAACTCTTGCGTGAAGTGTATCTTCAAGCTTAAGCAACCTTTCTGATTCACCTTCAGTAAGTTTTGTTACAGGAACGCCCGTCATTGTTGCAATAACTTCTGCAACATCTTCTTCTGTTACAGTCGGTTTATTTGCATCATTTTGACGACGCCATTCTTCAGAAACTTCTCTGATTCTATCTTTCATATTTGCTTCGTCATCGCGTAAAGCTGATGCTCTTTCAAATTCTTGATTTCTGATTGCATCCTCTTTTTCCTTGATAATTTCTTTCAATTCTTTATCAAGTTCTTTTCCTTCAGGAGAAAGTGTGCAAACCTTTAATCTAACTTTTGAGCTTGCTTCGTCGATTACGTCTATAGCTTTATCAGGTAAAAATCTATCGTTAATGTATTTGCTTGAAAGTTTCGTAGCTGCAACGATTGCTTCATCTGAAATGTTCAAGTTGTGGTGTTCTTCGTATTTTGGTTTCAGACCACGAATAATTTCTATTGTTTCATCAATAGAAGGTTCATCAATAATTACAGGTTGGAATCTTCTTTCTAACGCTGAATCTTTTTCGATGTACTTTCTGTATTCATCAGAAGTTGTAGCACCGATTACTTGAATTTCACCTCTTGAAAGTGCAGGTTTAAGGATGTTTGCCGCATCAATTGCACCTTCTGCCGCACCGGCACCGATTAAGGTGTGCATTTCATCGATTACAAGAATAACATTTCCTGCTTGTCTGATTTCGTCCATAATCTTTTTAAGACGTTCTTCAAACTCACCTCTGTATTTTGTACCTGCAATCAACAAGCCCATATCAAGCTGAATGATTTTTTTGTTTTCCAAAATATCAGGAACTTCGCTATTTACAATCCTTATTGCAAGACCTTCTGCAACAGCAGTTTTACCAACCCCCGGTTCACCAAGTAAAACAGGGTTGTTTTTTGTTCTTCTTGCAAGAATTTGTATAACACGTTCAATTTCTTTTTCTCTACCGACAACAGGGTCAAGTCTGAGTTCTGATGCGGCTTGAGTTAAATCAGTTCCGAATTCATCAAGACTTGGAGTTTTAACTTTACTTGCTTGAGAACTTGAAGATGAACCGCCAATACCGGCAGAAGCTGTTTGAGGTTTTGAGTCACCTAACATTTTAACAACATTACTTCTAACTTTGTTCAAATCTACACCAAGGTTTTCCAAAACTCTTGCAGCAACGCCTTCTCCTTCACGAATTAAGCCTAAAAGCAAATGTTCTGTCCCTATATAGTTGTGACCAAGTTGTCTTGCTTCATCCCAAGAAAGCTCTAAAACTCTTTTTGCTCTTGGAGTAAACGGAATTTCTACGGCAACGAAGCCTGAACCTCTGCCGATAATCTTTTCAACTTCAACTCTTGCATCTTTAAGGTTTACGCCCATAGACTTAAGGGTTTTAGCTGCAATACCTGTTCCTTCGCCGATTAAACCAAGCAAAATTTGCTCAGTGCCGACAAAATTATGACCAAGTCTTCTTGCTTCTTCTTGAGCAAGCATAATGACTTTAATCGCCTTTTCAGTAAAACGTTCGAACATTTAATATTTTCCTCTTCTTATATATATGTATATATTACAAAAAATTTACATTTTTTTCAAGTAGCAATCAGAAAGAGTGAGAAAAGAGAATGCGCGCGTTGTTTTCTACGCTTTTACGAGTATTTGATAAAAAAGTTGAATAGTACGTAAAATTCGCACCTTTTGCATACTGTAATAAACTATTGTAGTGTGATTGTGGTGCAATCATTGTTCTTTATAACAAAAAAAGACTTTCCTAAAATGAAAGTCTTTTATAATTGCCCTTGGCCAGACTTGAATGCGGAAGCTCGGAGTAGAGGTCAATTTCAGCGACGGTGAGTCGGTGAATTTGACCGAAACTTAACGTCTGCGCCGTAGCAAATCTTTGATTGCACAGGCGCTTTCTGGCAAGCAAAAGCCGATTAGGCTTGAGCGTCAGGGGCACAAAAAAAGACCCTCCAAATTGGAAAGTCTCTTTATAATTGCCCTTGGCCAGACTTGAACTGGCACCGAGGGTGAACCCCGATTGGATTTTAAGTCCAACGCGTCTACCGATTCCGCCACAAGGGCATGCGGATTATTAAATTGTCATATTCTCTGTCGGCGGAATCGGTAGACTGTCTACCTCCCCTCTCACAAAACTTGACATTTGTCTTGATTTGTTCGCGTTTAACGGCAATTCCGAGTTTTACTTCTGTGCTCACGCACCTTCGTTAAACTCTCCAGCCTCAGCTCACAAATCGCTAGTCAACTTTTGTTCGGCAGAGTGCCACAAGGGCATTCGGATATTTAACTATCAACAGTGTCTATAATAATATAAACATTTTTTGAAGTCAATCATAAATTTTATTTGTATATTATAACAATGAGTGATAATTTTTTTGCTTTTTTGAACTTCGTTAATATAAAAAAGCATGTGGTTTAATAATATAATTTTTATAAATAAAAAAGTAAGTTGCGCTTGCTATTTTTTTGTGCTACATTTTTTATGAAAAAGAGAGAGGTCATTCAATGAGTGAAGGACATTGGATAGTTAATAAGGTTATTGCCGGACATGCAATGACATTTAATATGGACACATTGGTTACAATGTGGGCAGCAATGGCATTTTTGGTTGTTGTTTCGTTTGTTGTAACAAGAAATATCAGTATATTTCCAACAAAGCTTCAAGTTGTTTTTGAAAGTATTTTAGGTTATTTTAATGACTTGGTTCATAACATGATACATAAAGACGCTGATAAGCATTTCCCGCTTATTGCATCATTGTTTTTGTTTATAGTTACAGCAAACTTGATGGGTCAATTGCCATTGAGAATGATTGAATTAAAACAAGGTGAAATTGCTTCTCCAACGAATGATATTAATTTAACTGCAGGCTTAGCAATTATTGTTTTGGTTTATTATGTTGTTGCAGGATTGATGAAAAAGAAATTCAAATTCTTCTTGCACGGATTTTCTCTTGTTGCAATTATTTCAGCTCTGATTGAAATTTTAGAATTGTTTACAAGACCGCTAACGTTGGCATTACGTTTGTTTGGTAACGTTTTGGCTGGTGAAATTCTGATTGCTGCATTGCTTGGAATTTGTGCTTGGGGATTGCCGTTACCGATGATGTTCTTTGAAATCTTGGTAGCTTGTGTTCAGGCTTTGGTATTCACAATGCTTACGACAGTTTATATTGCTTCAGCTGTAAATGAAGAAGAAGGTTAGATTTTAAAATAAAAGTAAACGTACATTAATACGAAGGAGATTAAAATGGAAGACGTTAAAACAATTTCTGATTTGGCACAATTAGGTGCCGGTATTGCAATCGGTTTTGGTGCAGTTGGTGCAGGTTTAGGTATTGGTATTGCAACAAAAGGTTTATTGGAATCTATCGCAAGACAACCTGAAATTGCCGGTAAAGCAGTTGGTTTCTTCTTAGTTGGTGCTGCTATGGCAGAAGCTTGTGCAATTTATGCATTGGTTATTGCTTTGAAATTGTCAGGTATGATGGGTTAATAATAGAATGAGGTTGACCCCTCACCCGTAAAATATGTAGGTTGGGCATTCTTGCCCAACAATAACTAAAGAGGATGAATCCTCGCACGTGTCCGTAAAGCATGCTTATACTTGCTAACGGCTACTCCCTCTCCCGACGAGAAGGAATACAGAAAAAATAAAAAGGTCAATTATGGAATTTAACGGAACATTTTTAGCATCAATAGTTTCTTTTATTGTCTTTGTTTTCTTGATGAACAAAGTGCTTTATGCGCCTATGGGTAAAATCGTAAAAGAAAGACAAAGCTTTATTGAAGGTAATTTAGAGAGTGCGGACGCTAATCATAAACGCGCAGATGAGTTATCACAGGAAAGAGAAGATAAGCTTAGCGGTGCTAAAAATGATGCCCGTGAAAAATATGTTGAGTCTGTAAATGGCTTTAAGAATGAAAAAACGCAACTTGTTGCGAAAGCTCAAGATGAAACTAATGGTGAATTGGCTCAAGCTTATGAAAACTTGAATAATGTTTCTAATGAAACTAAAGAGGGTTTGAAATGGAGAATGACTGATTTAGCCAATGATATTGTTGAAAAAGTTTTGGGATATAGAAGTGAAGTTCAAGGCTTTGATAACGATAAAATTAATGAAATATTGTGGAAGGTTTAGTGATGTTGGGTTCAGTTTTAGATTATATAAGCAAAACTAATTTATTTAACTTTATTATATTTCTTTCAATATTGATTTTTTTGTTTAAGAAAATTGATGTTGTTGGCATGTTGGAAAATATGAAAAATGCCGTTATTGAAAATATTGAAGCATCTAAAACTTCTAAATCAGAATCTGAAACTCACTTAAAAGAAATTCAAGAAAAAGTTTCTCATATTGAAGAAGAAATCGATGGAATTATTAAAAAATCTGAACAAAATGCAAAACTTGTTGGTGAAAAGATTATAGAGGATGCTAATCATACGGTTGAAAGCATTAAAGATAATTCTAAAAAACTTGTTGAAAATAAGTCCGCTCTTTTGAAGAACGATATTTTAAGAAGAGCGTCAGAGGCTTCTATTGAAGTTGCCAGAAATCATATTGTAAACGAATTGAACAACAATTATGATTTACACCAAAAATTAATTGATGAAAGTTTGGAAGCTCTAAATAGTTATAAGAGCTAGACTTTTGAAAGGTAAAGGAAAATGAAGGTTTCTCAAAATTCTGAATTAATTGCAAAGAGATGGGCGAAAGCTCTTATGGAGTTAGCGAACGAAAATCAAGGTATCTCAAAAGTAGATATTCTGGACGATTTGAAAGAAGTGGATGAAAATATTCGCTCTTCTGCTGAACTTTCTAATGTGATTAATAATCCTTCAATTTCTGTTGAAGAAAAACAAATTATTTTGTGTAAATTATTCCAAAATAATTTGATGCCAAT
>CAKVLL010000012.1 GCA_934757255.1 uncultured Candidatus Melainabacteria bacterium
ATTGTTCGCTCATTCCTTCTCCTCAAAATGTGATAGTTTTACCCTTTAATGTTATTCTAGTCAAAATTAAATATAAGGACAATAGAATGTTAACTAAAATTTACCTAATTTGATTTATATAATCAAAAGAAGGTATTTTATTGACATTTTTAAGCTGATGTTCTATAATACGCATGTAGAGTTTAATACTCTATATTATTTTGATGAAATCTCATATATTATTTTTATTGATAGGATTATTTTTAAGTAGTGATATTTTTATTATTTTAATTGGTTAAGAGGCTTTTATTATGTATGTAAACAAGTGCATTAAATGTGGTGCTGAATTTGAAACAAAGAACCCCAAAAGAGTGATATGTCCTAATTGTCTATACGCAGATAAGGGTAATGAAACAGCGGAAGAAAAACCTATGCAAAGCTATAGTTCTTATAGCTCATATTCTGCTGATTCTCGTCCAAGAAGCTATGACAGACCTCAAGGTGGTTATAGAAATAATAATTACAATCGTGAAGGCGGTTATAATCGTGATAATAGAGAAGGTGGATATCAAAGACGCGAAGGTGGCTATCAAAGAGATAACGGTGGCTATAGAGATAATAGAGGCTATTCTTCACAAGGCGGATATAACCGTGACAATAGAGAAGGCGGCTATCAAAGACGTGAAGGCGGTTATAATAGAGATAATCGCGAAGGTGGATACAATAGGGGTGGTTATCAACAACGCAGACCACAACAGGGTGGTTTTAGAAACAATTACGCAAGTGCAAGACCTGGACAACGTCGCCCAATGCAGCGTAAACCTCAAAAACCTGCAAGACCATTACTTATTAGTAAGGAGCAATTAGAACAAATTGAAGCACTTTATAAAACAATGCTTCCTTTACCAAACCCTGATTGTCACGAAGTAATCGGTGCACACTTAGGGATTGAACCACAAAAAGTGTTCTTCGGAATTAACTTGGTTCGTCAAAAAATGATGTTGCCAAAACTTCCATTTCCTAAACGTAAATTGGCAATTACACCTGATCAAATGATGGCAATCAAGGCGCTTTATGAACCTTTGTTACCACTTCCTCCTATCGGTTGCCACAAAATTATTGCGGCGCAACTAAAAATGGACGAATGGAGAGTTCACGTTGGTATTAAATTAATCCGTGCGCAACTTGGTTTGGATAGATGGAACGAAGACAGGGCTGATAAACCTGCGGATTATATGGTTGCAAAACATTCTAAGCCGGAAGAAAAAACTCCTGTTGCTGTGAAAGCTGAAAAAGTTGAAGAAGTAACTGAAGTAAAAGAAACTGTTAAAGAGGTTAAAGAACCTTCAAAGGCAGACGATACCGTAGAGGAAGTAGTTGCTGAAAAGCCAAAACGTGGAAGAAAACCTAAGAAGAAAGAAAATGAAGAATAGTTTTGTTTCAGTAGGTAAAGTTCTTAATTTTCACGGAGTTCAAGGTGAAGCGAAATTAGGTTACACTAAGAATAGGGAAGATTTTCTGGCTAATTTAAAAGAAGTTTATGTTCAACAAAACGGAGAATATAAGTTACTTGAGATTGAAAGAATTCGATTTACTCCTAAATGCGGAATTATAAAATTTAAAGGTATTGATTCTTTAAATGATATTTTGGAGTACAAAAATCAACTTCTTTTTGTTGACGAAAGCACTGTTAGAGAATTTTTGGATGAAGATGAGTTTTTGATTGACGAACTCGTTGGACTTGATGTTTACGATGGTGAGAAAAAAGTTGGCGCAGTTGTTGGAGTTTCTAATAATGGCGCAAGCGATTTGCTTTCTATAAAAACTTTGGCTAAAAACATTTCTTTAGTACCTTTTGTAAAAGCAATAGTTTTATCTGTTGACATTAAAGCACGAAAGATTCAAATAAATAACATTGAAGGATTGTTAGAATGAGATTTGACGTTCTGACTTTGTTTCCGGAATTAATTCAGTCACACCTTGATTTTAGTATAATGAAACGTGCGACAGAGGATGGTGTGATTAGTGTTGATGCAATTAATCCTCGCGATTTTACGTTAGATAAACATAAAAAGGTTGACGATACGCCTTATGGAGGCGGTGCTGGTATGGTTTTGATGCCACAACCTTATGTTGATGCTTATAATAGTGTAGAAAAATTAGAAAATTCTATAACCTTGATGATGACTCCTCAAGGCGAACCATTTACGGATAAAATTTCGAATGAATTAGCAAATTATGAACAAATTATTATCCTTTGTGGTCATTATGAAGGTTATGATGAGAGAATAAGAGAAATTATTAAACCGAGAGAAATTTCTATTGGCGATTTTGTGCTGACAGGTGGTGAATTGCCTGCTCTTTGCGTAATTGATAGTGTTTCGAGAAAGATTGACGGAACATTAGGCAAAATTGAATCCGCTCACGACGATAGTTTTTCGGATGGATTGCTTGAATATCCTCAATATACAAAACCTCGAGAGTATATGGGGTATAAAGTGCCGGAAGTTTTATTAAACGGCAATCACAAATTGATAGAAGAATTTAGGCAACAGCAAAAAATTGAACGAACGCAAGCAAAGCGCCCTGACTTGTATGAAAAGTGGAAATTAGAACATGAAATTTAATGCTTGCGTAAAAATATTTATTTGATATACTTTATCTTGTTGGAACTTATGGCGGATATCGTCAAGTGGTTAAGACCTCGGATTGTGGTTCCGATATGCGTGGGTTCGAATCCCACTATCCGCCCCATTATTAGAATTAGCACCTTTGGGTGCTTTTTTATTAGGAATGATAAGGATTTTCAGGGTTCGAACGAAATTTTAAAAACATACTATCCCATAATGGGATTCGAACTCTTTAAAGCAGATTTTGAGCCTGCACAAGAAAATATTGTATCAGCTTCAAAATGCCCAAATTCTTCTCTGTTGTAAATAGGTGAGTAATTTGATTTTTCCAGATAGTTGGATTATTTGGTAAAGTTAGCTTGTTTAGGGCGTTTGAGGGGTCGGAAATAATCAAACTATCTGTCTTTCAAAACGGTCAAAATACTCTTTTGAGGGTCAGACGGATAGTTGTATTTTTGGGAATAGTTCATTGTTTTTACCTGTTATTACTAAATCTTAAACCTTTTAGCCCTGTCAGACAAATAGTTTGATTATTTGGAATTTGTCCGTTTTGGGTATTTTGAATTTTGTTTCAGAAAAGTATATAAAGTTTACATAATTGCAAAAAGAATAAAAACAGATATAATTATCATGTTGAAATAAGAAAGGAATTTGAAAAATGAACAGAGAAGAGTTAGTTGCAGAAATTGCAAAACAAACAAAATTAACACAAAAATCAGTTGGTGAAGTTTTAACAGCAATCATCGATGTTACTCAAGATACAGTTAAAAAAGGCGAAAAAGTTACTGTAAAACAACAAAAGAAAACAGAAAAACGGAACTAGTCAGAAAGCAATTAAATAAAAGGGGAAAGTGCTATTATCAGGGTTCTGGAAAATTTAAAAACTTGATTTCGTAAAAAACAATCACTTTATTTTTGTCAGCAACGATAATAAATAGGCTCTAAAGTCTCAATCTTCTAGGTGTGTAAAACTTTTATACAACCAAATTTAATAAAAATATTTTGTAACAATAGTTCCGTAAAAAATAATTTCTCTGTTACAAACGGAACTTTGTTGGAACTTTTTTGCGGTACTAAACGGAACTTACAAAAACTCTATATGCATCATATAATTCATCAACCGATTTATAACGATTATCTTTTTCGCCAAGTCCCTTTCTTATGATTTTACTTAGATTTGCGTTTTCAATTTTACTTGTATTTGTTCTGCCGGTTGAAATAAAATATACAAGCATAGTAAGTGCATAAATCTCATGCGGCATTGCATAGTTATTAAAACCTTCAAGCTTAAGATTAGGGTCATTAAAATATCCCTTGAATTCAGTATTCACTGTTGTCAACTCATTATCAGGATTTTTTGCTAATCCAAAATCTGCAATTTTTACAACATATGCATCATCATAAGCTTTAATTAAAACATTTGTTGGCGATAAATCTCTATGCAAATAACCTTTGTTATGTAAATATTTACAGGCTTTTAATAATTGTAAAATTATAGATTTTCTTATTTTATCTGATAATTTGTCATTATTTATTTTAAAAAAATTATCTAAGGTATAGTCCATATATTCCATAATATAAGAATTTTCTTTTTCATTATAAGAATATACATCTACTATATATGGAGAATTTAAGTTTTTCATAATTTGAAATTCTTGCTTAAATCGTTCAAGCTCTTTAGCAGACAAGTCTTTTTTAGCCTTTTTTACAACAAAATTCTTATCATAAAAATCATCATGATATTTATATGTAAGAGCATATGAACCCGCTCCTAACGGAATTAAATTATTAGTACTTGTACTCTCTGCTCTTTTTACATTAATAACATTGCTTTTTATAAAAATAGGTTCTGCATAGTACAAGTCTATTCTATCCATATTCTCAGGAATTGTACTTCCATAACTTGATTGTAAAAAGGTTTTGCAATGTGTTATTATACCTTGATTATATACATTTACATTAAATGAATATTCAGATTTCTTTAATTTACGCTGTAATGTTTCAATTTTTTCGATAGTATCAATTAATTCTCTACTTGGATCTGCCCAAAAGTATGCAACATCATTTTTTGTTGGTAATCTTCCATTCATGCATTTAAATAAGTTCACAAGAGATGAATGAAGTGTTGATAAAATTAGGATCAAATCTTTTCTTTCAAAAGCTTGGTAAAATTCTTCATATTCATCTGTTAATTCCAATTCTTTTATCAATTCGGCTAAATAATTTTCAAACATATACTATTTATCCTTTTTATTTTTTACTAATTCTTCAATTACTTTATAAACATATCTTGTAGTAGTTTCACATTGAAGGACTAATTTATTAATACTTCGCTTTGTTCCGTCAAAATTATCTATAATATATTGTTTTTTGTATTTTTGATTACAATGAGCATGGATAGAAAATTTTTCTCCTGCAGCATGAAACATTAATTTCTTTGTAGCCTCCAAACCGATTATTGATGCTAAATATTGCAAATCTTCAGTAGGTAGATTTTCTTCCGTTATATATTTTGCCCAAACCGGCTCATCATTTTCTAATTTGCGGCTCATTATATCCCCTTTTTTCTTTATTATATTACAAACGGAACTTAAAAAGGTTCCGTTTAGTTCCGTTTTGAGAAAAAATCTTATACCATATTTTTTGTAAATTTTCAAGATAACAAAAACAATGTTTTAGTTATTTGAAGCAGGTTCGCAAAATGTGTTTTTATAAGTATGCGCAAAAGACAATCTTGTATAAAAAATCAGATAGGAGACAAAACATGCAACCTCATACAAAGGAATGGATTACGACAAAAGAACTTGCAAAGCTTAAAGGAATATCCGAAAGAGCCATTCGTAAAGCAATTAGTAACCATAAATACGTTTTTCGTAAATGTTCAAAATCTTATGAAATATTAGTAACATCTATTGAAGAAAATGTTAAAGAAAAAGTTACACAACAAGAAGAAAAATTTTTACCACTTTCAGAAATTCATAACACAGTTCCAGAGGAACAGAAGAAATTAGCACTAGCAAAATATGATTTAATTAAACAATGGAATGAATATAGAGACAAAAAGAAAAATAAAACTATTGCCGGAAGAGAATTTATTGATTCATATAATGAAAAATTTATATGTTTAGAATTATTTGATGTAATTGGTAAAGTTGCTATTGGTACAATCTATGAGTGGGACAAGCGTTTACGCATTAATCATAATGACTGGCACTGCTTAATCAATAATTATACTTTTGGATATAAGACTCAAAGAACAGCATTATCAACTCTTGAGGAAGAACTATTTTTAAAAGTTTTATTACATCCAAACCAAATAAATATTGGTAAGGCTATTAAAATTACAAAAACGACTCTTAAACAGAGAGGTTTGAATAAATTTTGCTGCGATATGACATATCGAAGATTTGCTGATAGATATAAAAAAGAACATTATGACACTTGGACACTTGCAAGAGAGGGCTCAAAAGCATTAAAGGATAAGGTTATTCCATATATACCACGAGATATTTCCAAATTAGAAGTCGGAGATGTGATTATTGGAGATGGACATAAATTGTCATTTTTTGTTATTAATCCTTATACAGGAAAAGAAACAAGAGCAACTATGATTGCATATCAAGATTGGAAATCTACTGCATTAGTCGGTTTTGAAATAATGATGGAAGAAAACACTCAATGTATAGCTAGTGCATTAAGGAATGCAATTATAACTTTAGGAAAAGTCCCCAAATATGTTTATCACGATAATGGCAAAGCATTCAGAGCTAAATATTTTGTAGAAAGCGGTTTATCAGGTTTATTTACGAATCTTGGTATTCAACCTGTTTTTGCACAACCATATAATGCAAAAGCAAAACCGATTGAAAGATTTTTTAGAGAATTTCAGGATAGTTTTGAAGTTTTATTACCTTCATATACAGGCACAAGCATTGCAAAAAAGCCTGCTCGTTTAAAAAGAAATGAAAAATTACATAAATCTTTATCTAATGCTTTTGTACCAACAATAGAGCAAGTTATATATGCCATAAAACAGTGGCTAAATTATCATTATGCCAACCCCTGTCCTAATGTAAAAGCTAAAACAATTGGAGAAGTTTTAGAATCAGGGAAAGGTACAGGAATTAATATAGAAAAACTGGACGATTTAATGATGGCAAGAGAAATTAAAACAATTGGAAGAAATGGCATAAAATTTATGAAAAATGATTATTATGATGCAGCATTATATGGTTATAGAGGTAATGTAATAATTAAATACAGCCTTTTTGATTTGAGCTTTATCAAAGTATATAAAACAAATGGTGAATTTATCTGTGTTGCAAATAGAGTTGAGTCAGTTCATCCTTTAGCAAATTATTTTGGAGATGTTAAAGATATTGAGGATTTAAAACAACGTACAAAATTAAAGAAAAAGTTGGAACAACGTACCGAATTGGAATATATTAGGCAATTAAAAAGAGATGAAGCGTGTTTGCCGTTATTATCAACAGATTTATCAGAAAAGCAAGAATATGATGCTTTAACAGATTTTAGTGTAGGTAAAAAAGAAGATTGCCAAGAAAAGTCTGCAAATAGCTGCTTTATAGATAATTATGAAAGATATGAATATTTACTGAATAAAGATTCATTAACAAATGATGAAAAAATTTGGTTAAAAAACTATGAAGAAACCGATGAATATAAATTGATATATTGTAATAACACAAATGAGGCTATATATGAATAAAGTATTTGTTAGAACTGGCAATGTAAAGAAATTTACAGGATTAATGAGCAGATTACTTGATAAATCGAGTGAAGTACCTAAAATGGGTTTAATATATGGAGACCCCGGACTCGGAAAATCTCAAACCGCAATATGGTGGGCAGGACAAAATGATGCAGTATATATAAGAGCTCAAAACAGAATGACGAGCAAATGGTTGCTGGAAAGTATTGTAATTGAACTCGGAGAATCGCCATCAAGAAAGATGTCGGATTTAATGGAACAATGTATAGCACATTTAAGGTTGCACCCTCAAGTCATAGTTGTTGATGAAGTGGATTATTTGGTCGATAGATTAAAGGTTGTTGAAACATTAAGAGATATTCATGATTTAGCATGTGTACCGATTGTATTAATAGGTATGCAGAATTCTAAACAAAAACTGGGAAAATATAGACATTTATATGACAGGGTTTCAGAAGTTTTAGAGTTTAAGACTTTTACAAAGGACGATATTTTCACTCTGGTTGATGAATTATCTGAAATTAAAATAACCGACGAAGCAAAAGAGATAATATTTGAACGAACGAATCGTCTGAGGCAATTGAGAAAAGGAATTGCAATGCTTGAAAATTTAGCAAAAATAAACGGATTAAATAAGATTGATGTAAAACAAGTGAAAGGATTAACAATTGAATAATAAGAATTTAATAATAAAGACTGCAAGAAGATTAGATAAATTCCAAATGTCGGATTTAGTAATGATTACTGAGCTTGATGAATCTGAAGTTGAATATATTGTATCAGAATTAATTTCGGAACAAATTATTATAAAAAATAATGATAATTATTTTTATAACCTTAAAAAATTGACTCCACCTTCAAAATTAAATAATAAGCATGGCAAAACAAGTTCTAATATGCCTATTATAAATATAGAAAACGAAGACGGTTATGACTATTTTTTGACTTTAGCAGAAACAACTCGAAATAAAATAAAAAATTATATAGAAGCATTAAATTTCATTACTAATGCAGGTTGGATTAATACATCACGAGTATTAGAAATTTACAATTCACATTCAAATTATAAAAAAGTTTCATATTCTACATTAAATAAAATAAAAAACACATATTTAAAATATGGTTTTAAAGGTATTTTACCTCCTAAACAAGAGCATAATATACCTTTGATTCCTAAAGAAATCTATGAATGTTTCAAAAAATATTACTTGAATACTAACAAATTATCAGCTTGTGACTCAATATATTATGCTCAACAAGAGTTACAAAAGCAGAAAAAAATAGAACAACCTTATGCTTATGTACCGGCAACATTTTTAAGAAAACTTAGAACTGAATTTACACCGGAGCAGATAGAGTATTTTAGAAAAACTGTAAAGCCTTTACCTGATACAAGTATTGTAGATAATTCTTACAGTCTTTCTAATATGCTCTTTGAAAATGCTGCAGATATTTATTTTAGGAATTTAAAATCTTCAAATCAACTCGAAAAATTAATGCAGCAAAAAACTTGTTATAATAATCATTTGCAAGAAATTTTTGGGAATATGAAGATTAAAGATATTGATTCTAAAGTTATAGCAAAATATAAGCAGAAAGAATTTGATAATGGGTGCAGTCTTAATTCTGTTCAGCATTATGTAATAATAGTTAAAAATATTATCAAAAATATATGCCCTGATAAAAATAACTTAAATGACATAAAGAAATGCCGAAACAAATCCTTTGCTCCAAGTATGAATTTACTATCTGAAAATCAAATAGGAGAACTTTTGAATTTGGCATATGATAAATATTCTTGGGCTTATCCTATTATTTATTTGACACTTTCTACAGGAGCTACTGTTCCGGAACTATTGGCTCTTAAGTGGAATAATATTAATTTTAAAAATAATACAATTTTTTTAAAACATTTTCTATATGGAGAAAAGTTAATTTTAAATAGAGGTAATTCTACAATGCGGACACTTGTTATAGACGAAAATATTTCTAATTTACTAAAAGTCAGATACGATAAGATAGCTGATATAGAGGAATTTGTATTTAAAATAGATGGTATCAAAGTCGTACAACAATATTTGGAAGAGAAAGTATTGACCCAAATTTCAGAAAAACTAAATATACCAAAACTTTTTCCAAGCGATTTGCAACATAATTTTGTAAATATGTGCCTACGACAAAATATCCCGATTACATTTATTCAAAAATCTGTAGGTTATTATGGAATTATTAATTTTATAAAAACATATCGAACATTAATTGAAAATACCGAGAATAAATTTTATAATCCGTTGCGGAATCTTAAAACAAGCCTTTAAAGGCTTGTTTTTTATTTAACACATATATTTTATTAATTTTGTAAAATAAATTGAATACAGAGAAATTTAAACACTTTTTGAACGGGGTTTGAATATAACTTGTGCGTATCAATTTTTACGATTTTCGTTATCAATAAAAAATGCATTCAATAAATCTACTTCACGATGCAGATATTTTACAATAGGAGCTAGATTATAACATTCTTCTGTATCTGGCTGCGTTTCGCAAAATAATTTACGACAACCGCCATGTTATAAACATCTTCCGCCCACTTGCTTAACTGCTTAAAGTCTTTATTTGTAACATTATATCTGGCACTAAAACCTCCTTTGCACGAAAAACATTAGCATTAAAGCTACCAAATAGGAGACTTTATTAGAAAACTCTTTACAAAACAACACTGGGGTAAATTAAACGGGTAAAATAACATAAAAGTTCAATTTCATGGTAATATAGAGGAGTAAATAATGGGGATAAATTGATAACTAACTGGGGGTATCAGGTGTTCGAACAGAGTTTTAAAAATATTGATAATCTACTAAGAAAAGATAAGGGACTTTCAACTGAAATAGATTATGTTGAGCAGACTTCGTGGCTTTTGTTTCTCAAGTATTTGGAAGATTTGGAGAAAAATAAAGCACTTGAAGCAGAATTGAACGGACAAACTTATACACCTATCTTGGATAATAAATATACTTGGAGCAGTTGGGCATATCCTGCTGATTCTGACGGAAATCTTGATAATGATAAAGCTCTCACTGGAGAAGATTTGAATAATTTTGTGAGAAACGAGCTTTTCCCTTATTTAAAGAGTTTTAAGCAAAGAGCAGAAAGTACAAATACTCTTGAATACAAGATTGGCGAAATATTTAACGAAATTATAAATAAATTCCAAAGCGGTTATATTCTAAGACTGGTTATTGATATTATTCAAACCATGCGTTTTCAGACAAGCGAAGAAAAACACGAACTTTCTTGTTTGTATGAAGACAAGATTCAAAACATGGGTAATTCCGGAAGAAACGGCGGAGAATATTATACTCCAAGACCACTAATCAGAACGATTATTAAAGCAATAAAACCTGTAATTGGTAATAAGATTTATGATGGTGCTTTAGGTTCAGCAGGGTTCTTGGTAGAAGCCTTTGATTATCTCAAGAACTCAAGAGAACTTTCTGTTAATGATATGAAAACTTTGCAAGAAAATACATTGTTTGGTAAGGAAGCAAAGCCGATTCCGTACATTATCGGAACAATGAATATGATTCTGCATGGGGTGGAAGCACCTCACATTTTGCATACAAATACGCTTGCGGAAAACATTATGCAGATTCAGGAAAAAGACAGATATGATGTGATATTAGCAAACCCGCCATTCGGTGCAAGTGAAGATATAGCTTCTGTTGAACAAAACTTCCCAATCCGTTCAAGCGAAACGGCGTATTTATTCCTTCAACATTTTATAAAGTCTCTTAAAGCAGGCGGCATGGCAGGTATTGTAATAAAAAATACATTCTTATCTAATGGTGATGCTAAAGAAGTAAGACGGGAACTCTTGGAATCGTGTAACTTGTATGCTGTTCTTGATTTGCCGGCAAAAGTGTTTACAGCCGGAGTAAAAACCGTTGTCTTGTTCTTTAAAAAAGGCGAACCGACTAAAAAGATTTGGTATTATCAGCTGAACTTGGACAGAAACCTGGGTAAAACAAATCCGCTTAATGAAAACGATTTGGCTGATTTCTTGACTCAACTCTACGGATTTAAGGACTCCGATAATTCTTGGGTGGTAAATGTAGCAGATATAGATGCAGAAACTCTTGATTTATCGGTTAAAAACCCAAACAAAAATGATGAAATAATTTATCGTGAGCCGAAGAATATTATTGCAGAAATCGAGCAACTGGACACACAAAGTGCTAAAATTATTGCTAAAATTAAGGAGTTGGTGTAGATGGAACAGGTTTTGTTAAAATTAATAAGTATTTTAAATAAACCTATTCATTTTTTTATTGTAGGTATTGCTTTATTAATATGGGGCATATTTTTTGAACCTCAAAGAAAAAATTATATAACATTAACAGGATTAATATTTCTTTCGATATCCATTTCATCATTTGTTGAATATTTTTATAACAAAGTAAAATTACAAAATAATGACAAAGTTCTCTCAAATTTATATAAAAATCTATCGTTATATGAATCTTTAATTATAGATCATTGTTTAAGTGAAAATAATCTTTCATATTATTGTTATGATCCTGATTATTATGAGGCAATGCTATCATTAATATCAAAAGGATTCGGCACACAGAATGATAGTTATTTTGTAATGGATATAAACATTTATAAAAGATTAAAAGTTTTTGTAGAGAAAAATAAAAGAAAAAATACAACAAAAGTTTAAAAGAGGTTAGTTATGCTATCGCAATTAAATGAATTTGCTAAAAACTATGAATATTTAATCAAAGCAGTTGGGGCATTGATACCAATATTAATTGCCATTCTTACGCTTTATATTGCGTATCAACAGTATAAAATGAGTCAATATAAAGAATATTGTGAATTTAAAAATAGATTTGAAACAGATTTTGGCGATATAACCTCTAACTTTGAAAAAGAATTTGATGCAATTTTAAAATCGGAAGAAAAAGGAAAAATAAAAAAAATATTAACATTAATAAGCGCCCTAGAACCTAAATTTGAAAAATATGAAGACTTATTTGATGCAATAGATACAAAGTTTATAAAAGAATCCTATAAACAACTAAAAAAATGGTTTGAAGAAAACGACTCTTTTAAATGGAACTGGAATTATATTAAAGGAGCATTTAATGTTTTTACAGACTTTATATCAGCAATTATATATGCAAAGGGGGTATGCATGGAAAATCCTCTTAATAACACTATTACAATTTATCAGCTTTTATGGAAATTTTGGCTTAAAATAATAGGATTTATAACTCCTACTCCAATTCAAAAACTTTATAAAAAATATATTAGACGTTTTATTTTCAAAGTAAAATCTATATACTACATAATTGTTTTCATTATATATTTAATAAAAATCTTCTTTTTTAGTAATGATACAAAAATAAGTAATTCTAATAGTGAGAATAATTTAAAAGAGGATAATAAAAATGCAAAATAAAACTCTTGAAAAATGGGAAGAAAAAACGTTAGGTGAAATATGTACAATTACAGCCGGACAATCACCGGAAAGTCAATTTTATAATGCCGAAGCAAATGGTTTGCCTTTTTATCAAGGTAAAAAAGAATTTACAAATAAATATATAGGAGCTCCAAACGTTTGGACTACTAAAATAACTAAAGAAGCTCAAGCAGGCGATATTCTTATGTCTGTACGTGCTCCGGTTGGTCCTATAAATTATGCAATCGAAAGATGTTGTATTGGAAGAGGTTTAGCATCAATAAGAAAATCAGAAAAAATAAGCAATGATTTTTTATTTTATTATCTACTAAGTATACAAGACGAAATAGGTGGTCATGATGGTGCTGTTTTCAACTCTATTAGCAGAAATGAAATAGCAACATTAAAAATTAAATTACCTCCATTAATAGAACAACAACGGATTGTGGAGATATTGGATAAGGCGTTTGAAAATATTGAAAAAGCAAAGCAAAACACCCTCAAAAACCTTAACAATGCTAAGGAATTGTTTGAAAGTCACCTAAAAGAATATTTTGAAGTTGGAAATCAAGCTTGGCAAAAATATAAATTATCCGAAATAACAACAAAAATTGGTAGTGGAGCAACTCCTTTAGGCGGTAAAAAAGCATATATTGATAGTGGTATTTCATTAATCCGCAGTATGAATGTTTATGACAGAGAATTTATTTATGAAGGACTTGCTCATATAAATGAAGAACAAGCAAAACAACTGAATGTTGTAACTATACAAGAAAAAGATGTATTGCTTAATATTACAGGTGCATCTGTCGCTAGATGTTGTGTAGTCCCAACGGATGTTATTCCTGCAAGGGTAAATCAGCATGTATCAATAATCCGACCAAAACAAAATATAGTTTTATCTTCATTTCTATGTTATTTATTAACTTCTAATTATTATAAAAATAAGTTATTAAAAGATGGTGAAGAAGGTGGTGCAACAAGACAAGCATTAACAAAAACCGGCTTAGAACAATTTGAAGTATATATTCCTAATACTATAACAGAACAACAAAAAATCGTTAAACAACTTGATGAATTGCAAGAACGAACTAAAAAACTTGAACAAATCTATTCACAAAAACTTCAAGACCTAGACGAACTAAAGCAATCCATCCTTCAAAAAGCATTTAACGGAGAATTATAAATGAGGACTAATTTGAAAGAAAAAGCTAAAAATATCAAAATGAACTACTCAAACGAAATGAAACGAGTGGAGAATCTTTTCGGTTTAAGTAAAGTCATCAAATATTATCGTGATAATGATTGGACAGGTTTGTATCCTCAATATGCTACAATTCAGGAATTTTTCGGAATGAGTATGTTTATAAGTTATCCACACGCCGGAACATTTATAAATATTCAGGATATGCGAATATCTCTTGGAGTGTCAGAAGAAGATATTAACAATAACGATATTAACACTTTACTTGATTACTTCGAGTTTGTAATGAATGTAGTTCTTTATTTTTTTAGTAATTATAAGAACTATAATATTGAATTTGATACAAGATATATAGAAAAAATATTTGGAAATATAAGAACGGTATTAGATAGTTTAAATTATAAGTTAGAAGAAATTGATAATTATTATTGTATTGTTGAAAAAGACGCAGCTGCAACTGCTGTTGCAGAAATATATGAAGATATTGCCGATAGAGTTATTGAATACCGCAGATATGGCTTAAAGGGTAATATTGAACGAAAATGCGAAATCCTTAATACATTAGCAAACAAATTTGAAGCAATAAGACCAGAATTAAAAGCAAATAATTTTAGTGACATTGAAGATAAAACCGGCAGCATGCTTAATAATTTAGACATTAGGCACAACAATACTAGTGGTAAAAATGCGAAAGATATTGTCAAAAATATGTCTGTTGAAGAATTGGAACAATGGTATGATAAAAACTATGATTTATTACTAATGTGCTTTATGTTCCATCATTATTTAAGTTTTAGAGATGATATTAAAAATCTTAATCAAAAATTAAAGAAATAAGGTATAATAGTTTTATGATTGAACAAATTAAGAGACTTATAGCTGGTGGTGAAAATCAGCATGTGGAGTTTAAGAAAGCAAAGAACGATTTTCCAAAAGATGCGTTTGAGTCGATTTGTGCGTTTTTAAATACTGATGGCGGAACTTTGATTCTTGGAGTAGAAGATGATGGAACTGTTATTGGTGTTAATACTGAATCTGTCGATAAGATAAGAACAAAATTTGTTACTTCAATTAACAACCCAGAACTTTTAAATCCTGTAATTTATTTAAATATTAATGATATTGAGTATGAAGGTAAAACTATTTTATACATAATTGTTCCAAATGCTTCTAATGTCTACAGATATAAAAGTCGAATTTATAAAAGAAATCATGAATCTGATTCAGATATTACAGATATAGCAGAAGAAGTTGCAAAGCTATACTTGTTAACTGATAATTCATACTCTGAAAATCAAATTTTTCCATATTTACCGGTTGAAGAATTGCGAACAGATTTAATCGCAAAAGTAAAAAAGATTGCGAAAATCAACAATGCAAACAATGATTGGAATGATTTGGATACAAAAGAATTCCTGCGCAGAAACAAACTTTATCGCAGAAATTACACAACAAACCAAGAGGGTGTAACTCTTGCCGGAGTTTTATTATTTGGTACGGATGAACAAATTGCTTCCATTGTTCCAAGTTTCAAGTTTGAACTTGCGAAATGTGTTGATAATCCTGAAAGATACGATGATAGGATTACATTACAAACGAATCTTATTGATTGTTTAGAACAAGCTTCCGCTTTTATCGAAAAGCATTTGCCGAGTCCTTTCTATCTCGAAGGAACACAAAGAATAGATTTAAGAAACAATATTTTTAGAGAAATTATTGCAAATATGCTCGTGCATAAAGAATATTCAGGAGCTGAACCCACAAAATTAATAATAAAGAAGAATGAAATTATTGCAGAAAACAGCAATAAGCCCCACATAAGAGGTTTTATTACTCTGCAAAATACAGAAAACTTTTCTAAAAATCCGAATATTGTAAAGATTTTTAGAGCAATGGGTTTTGTTGAAGATTTTGGAACAGGTATTCCAAAACTATTCAAATATTGTAACGCTTATACAGGCTTTGACCCTGTTATTGAAGATGGGAATATTTTTCGTATAACAGTGAAACATGAGTTCTTTGCATCCGAATTTAAATCATTTAAAGGAGAACAACAGTATTTGTTTGACAGTGCTAATGTAAGTGACAAAGTAAAATCAAAAAGTGCTAATGCAAGTGACAAAGTAAATATTAGTAATGATATAGTTAAATTCTGCATTAAAGAAAAAAGTTTTACTGAAATAATTGAACACTTTGGTTATACAAACAGGGATTATTTTAAAAAGAAATACCTAAAGCCGTTAGTTGATATAGGTTTAATAAAACTTACTAACCCAGACAGTATTAAAAGTCCTACACAAAAGTATTATTCTGCAAACAAAGGGAAAAAAAATGACTAATATGAATTTTAGAAATTCGGAAGCTGACACTAGAGCCGAGCTTATTGATCCAAAACTTAATGAAACCGGTTGGATTCGTAACGAAAAAATTCGTGTAGCAAGAGAATATCCGATTTCAAAAGGTCGTATTATTGATTCAAAGAATCGTGCTAAAGGTTTGAGTGCAGATTATGCTTTGATTTACAACAATGTAATTATAGGAATTATTGAGGCAAAAAAGAGTTCATTCGACTATTCTGAAGGTGTTGCTCAAGCAAAAGAATATGCCCAACTACTGCAGGTTCGCTATACATATTCAACAAACGGGCATAAGATTTATCAGATCGATATGCAGACAGGAGAAGAAAAAGAGGTTGAAAAATACCCTACTCCTGATGAGCTTTGGGAAATGACTTATACAGAAAATTCTGAATTATGGAACCTTTTGACTTCTGTTCCTTTTGAATCCGGTGCAAAGTTTGAACCAAGATATTATCAGTTAAATGCTATAAATTCTGTTATTAAAGCAATGGCTCAAAATAAAAAACGAATTCTTTTAACACTTGCAACCGGAACCGGAAAAACTTGTATAGCATTTCAAATCGTATGGAAATTGTTTAATGCAAAATGGAATACAAAAGAAATTGGTGCAAGAGCTCCAAGAATATTATTTTTAGCGGATAGAAATATTCTGGCAAACCAAGCATATAATTCTTTCGGAGCGTTTCCTCAAGATGCTTTATGCAGGATAAAACCAAGCGAGATTAAAAAAAACGGAACTGTCCCAACTGCTCAACATATATTCTTTACTATATTTCAAACCTTTATGTCAGGTCCGAATGATACACCATATTTTGGACAATATAAAAAGGATTTCTTTGACTTTATTATTATTGATGAATGTCACAGAGGTGGAGCTAATGATGAAAGTCAATGGAGAGAAATCTTAAATTACTTTGATTCCGCTGTTCAGTTAGGTTTAACTGCAACACCTAAGCGAGATGTGAATGCTGATACTTATAAATATTTTGGTGAGCCTGTTTATCAATATTCACTAAAACAAGCAATTAATGATGGTTTCTTAACTCCATTCAGGGTTAGAGAAATTAACGATAATATGGGGACTTATGAATATAACATTGCTGACGATATTGAAGGCGAAATTGATAAAGAAAAAACATATACCGAATCAGATTTCAATAAAACTATAAAGATACCGGAAAGGGAAATTGTGAGAGTTAAAAGATTTATGAGTGAAATAAATCAGAATGAGAAAACTCTTGTATTTTGTGCAACACAGGAACATGCAGCATATGTTAGAGATTTGATTAATCAAGAGAAAACAGTTACAACAAATCCGGATTATTGTGTAAGAGTTACAGCTAATGACGGAGACAGAGGCGAAGAGTTTTTGAGGAAATTCCAAGATAATGATAAAACAATTCCTACAATACTTACAACCTCACAAAAACTTTCAACTGGTGTCGATGCAATACAAATCCGGAATATTGTTTTAATGCGCCCTGTAAATTCTATGATTGAATTTAAACAAATCATAGGGCGTGGAACAAGGCTTTGTGATGGAAAAGCATATTTTACAATTTATGATTTTGTCGGTGCAAGTAAAAACTTTAAAGACCCTGACTGGGATGGAGAACCAGAACCGCCAACTGTAAAAGAAAAAAGCGGAGAGTTTAAACCCAACGAAAAAGACAAAAAAGAAGAAAGCACAGAACCATTACCGGAAGAAGAATCAAAGCAAATTACAACTATTAAGCTTGGTGGTGGAAGAAGTGTCGAAATTGTTAACAATAGAACTTCTTTTTGGGATGCAAGTGGAAAGCCGATTAGTGCTAAAGAATTTATAGAAAAATTATTCCAAAATCTTCCTAATTTCTTTAAATCAGAAGAAGAATTAAGAGAAATTTGGTCTAAACCTGAAACAAGAAAACAATTACTTGCTAACCTCAAAAATGGCGGTTATAGTATAGAAAGCTTTGAAAAGATAAAAGAAATAATAAATGCTCCAAATAGTGATATATTTGATGTTTTGATTTATATTGCATATTCTGAAAATATGATTACACGACAAGAAAGAGTTGATAACAGTAAGGTAGTAATATTTGATAATATCCAATCCCGTCAACATGCTTTTATTGATTTTGTTCTAAAACAATATGTCAAAAATGGAGTTACAGAACTTGATGATGAAAGAATAGGAGCTTTAATTAATCTTAAATATGGCTCCCCTGCTAATGCAGTTGAAGAACTTGGCTGTATTGGAGATATTCGTGCAACATTCTGTGATTTCCAAAAATATTTGTATAAAAAAGCATAATTGACAATTAGTTGATTTGTGGCAATTTTTTAGAAAGATTTTAAATAAATTTCTCAAACTGCCTGTTACTTTTTCTCAAACCATGTGTTAGTTTACATCTGTTATTAGCATTATCAGGTCTTTCTGATATGTTTATTTTGTTTGGTATTATCACTTTTTTCTTTCCTTTATACTTTTTGTAATTGTATTTTTTCTTTCGAGTCAAATATTTAAACCACTCTGCATACCGAAATTTGTAAATAAATTCGTATATTGCATCTTTACCGATTTTAAAACCTATATCACGTTCAATATCGTTCTCCATAATCATCTTGACTTCTTATTTATATTTTAACTTTAAGGTGTTCCACTTCTAATCAGATTTCATCAATTATAACGGTATTAAGAAATGTAAATGAATACTTCTACGGTATATAAAAGTTATTTATATATGGTATAATAGAATAAAGAGGATATGTGAAATGCATGTTTGTAATGACAGGCTTCTACTAGGGTTGAACCAAACTCTAGTAGGTACTACTAATAATATTGCAGAGTGCTTAAACCGGCTATCATCAGGATTTAAAGTGAATTCCGCAAAGGATGCTCCGGCTAATTTTGCTATTATTACAGAAATGCAAACCGAATTAAATTCCTTAGATGTAGCAAGAGATAATATAGAACAGGGGATGGATGTTTTATCTTTATCTGAAGATTTGCTTAATAATATTTTAGATCGTCTTGAACGTATTAAGCAATTGTCACTTGCTGCAAGTAATTCAATTTATGATAAAAATGCGTTGAGTGCAATTCAAAAAGAAATAGATAGTTGTGTTGATGTAATCTCTCAAATACAAATAACTGCGCAATATAATGGGATTGATTTATTTCAAACAACGGATGGATTAGACAAAAATCTTTCCTACTTACTAAAAGATGGCAGTATATTGCCATCAACTTCAACATCTGGCTTCGCACCTACAACATCTACAACATCTACAACATCGACTTACAGTGTATCAAATGAAGAACCTGTCGCAATTTGTGCTTTTTCATTAGGAGATGGCATAAGTTTAACAAGTATTGAAGAAACAGAAAAAAACCTTTCTGATACTATAACCATTGGCAAATACAGGAACAAAGTTATAACAGTTGCTGGAAAAACATATACAATAACAAATCTAACCGATGAAACAAATTCTATAAGTTATATTTATGATGTTACCAATGATACTTTGACTATTGATGGTGGAAATTATTCTTTGAGTGCAAAAAGTAATCAGAGTGATAATTTAGTTATAAATGGTACAGGAACAATAAAAATTAATACTAATAATAATGATGATAATATTATTATCAATTCCGGTGATAATGTAGAAGTGAATGCTTCCTCCGGCAATAATAGTATTACATCTAATATTTCAGCAACAATAACCGTAGGTAACGGAAATAATAATATTTCTGTAAACGGTGAAAATTCTATAATTAACACAGGCTCCGGTATTAATGTTATTAATATCAATGCGCAGGGTGTTAGTCTTAATCAAAAATCAGGTTCTAATAATACAATAAATGTTTCAAATCAATATTCTCTAAATTTGAATATTGATAGTTTTGAATATTTTATTGAAAATGCAACAACTTTTACCGCTAATATGCAAGATTCAAAACTATTCTTAGGTGGAAATAATTTAAATATAACGGCATTATTAGCTCAGGTTAATTCAGTAGTATTAAGTGGAAATTCTATTTCTTATACAGATAATATTGGCCTTTCAAAAATAGAATCTAACGGTGCAAATGCAAATATTATCTTAAATAACAATAGTAATAATACAATTTCTATTAATGGTGCAAACTCTACTTTAAAAACCGGAAATGGAAATAATACTGTTACAGTTGCTGGAGAAAATTCTATAATTAATACTGGAAGTGGAAAAGATAATATTACCGTTTCAGCAAAAGGTGTAAACGTAAATTCCGGAAGCGGAGATGATACAATAACAATTTCCGGTTCAAATGCTATTATCAATTCCGGTGCAGGAAATAACATTATAAATGCCGGTGGTACATCTTCTAGCATTACAACTGGTAATGGGGCAAATACGCTTAATATTACAGGTAATTATGTAACAGTTAGGGCAGGAAGCGGAACAGATACAATAAAAATTACAGGTACCAATGCTGATATTGATTCTGGAGCAGGTAACGATTATTTATCAATATCAGCTGGAGCAACAAATGCTAATATAGATACAAAGACTGGTAATAATACAATTATTTCAGATTTAGAGAATGTAAACATTACTACTGGAGATGGTGCAAATAATATTACATTAAATGGTTCTTCATCAAACTTAATCACTGGAAATGGTAATAATACTATTTGGGTTAATGGAGCTTCATCTTCTGTAACAACAGGTAATGGTAACAATACTATTGATGTTAAAGGATATTATGCTACTGTAAAAACCGGAAGCGGTACTGATACGATCAAGGTTACAGGTACTAATGCAAATATAGATTCCGGAGCCGGTAATGACAATATTACAGCTAGCGGAGCTAATGCGAATATTAAAGCAAATGATGGTAACAACAAGATAAATTCAACTTCTGAAAAATCAACAATTACAGTTGGAGATGGTGCAAACAGCATTACCGTTGGTGGCACAGAATCAACTCTTGTTACAGGTAATGGCAATAATACAATTACAGCTTCTGGTTCTTCCTCTACAATTACAGTTGGCGATGGCGCAAACAGCATTACCGTTGATGGTACAGAATCTACTCTTGTTACAGGTGGTGGTAATAATACAATTACAGTTTCTGGTTCTTCCTCTACAATTACAACCGGCGATGGAAATAATACTGTTGATGTAAAAGGAAATTACGTTACCATAAAAACAGGAAGTGGTACTGATACTATTAGAATTACAGGTAGTAATGCTAATGTTAATACCGGCGATGGTAGTGACAATATTACAGTGAACGGAGCAAATGCTAAAGTAGATAGCGGTAATGATTATGACAGAATAACTGTAAGTGGTGCAAATGCGGAAATTAAAACTGGAAGCGGTAATGATTATATTACAATATCATCAACCGCAACAGATTCAATTATAAATGCAGCTTCAGGTAATAATACCATTATCTCTAGTGCAACAAATTCTAATATTACTGTTGGAGAGGCAGATAATAATATTACATTAAACGGTAACAACTCAAGTTTAATTACTGGTAATGGAAATAATACAGTTAGTGTAGGTGGAAATTACATTACCATAAAAACAGGAAGTGGTACTGATACGATAAAAGTTACAGGTACTAATGCTGATATTGATTCTGGGGCTGGTAACGATAATATTACAGTTAGTGGAGCTTATGCGAATATTAAAGCAAATGATGGTAATAACAAGATAAATTCAACTTCTGAAAAATCAACAATTACAGTTGGAGATGGTGCAAATAGTATTACCGTGGGTGGCACAGAATCTACTCTTGTTACAGGTAATGGCAATAATACAATTACAGCTTCTGGTTCTTCCTCTACAATTACAACCGGCGATGGGAATAATACTGTTGATGTAAAAGGTAACTATGTTACTGTAAAAACCGGAAGAGGTACTGATACTATCAGAATTACTGGTACCAATGCCAATGTTAACACCGGTGCTGGTAACGATAATATTACAGTTAGTGGAGCTGGTGCGAATATTAAAGCAAATGATGGTAATAACAAGATAAATTCAACTTCTGAAAAATCAACAATTACAGTTGGAGATGGCGCAAACAGTATTACCGTGGGTGGCACAGAATCTACTCTTGTTACAGGTGGTGGTAATAATACAATTACAGCTTCTGGTTCTTCTTCTACTATTACAACCGGTGATGGGAATAATACTGTTAATGTAAAAGGAAACTATGTTACTGTAAAAACAGGAAGCGGTACAGATACTATCAATATTACTGGTACCAATGCCAATGTTAATACCGGTGCAGGTGATGATAATATTACAGTTAGTGGCTCTGACGCAAATGTAAATTCAGGAAGCGGAAATGATTATATTACAACAACAACTTCCGGTACAAATGCTACTATTAATTCCGGAGATGATGATAATACCATTATTTCTGCCGGTAGTAATGCAAATATTGTAACTGGTAATGGTAACAATGATATCTCTCTTAAAGGTAACAATAGTGAATTAAACCTTGGAAATGGTGACAACAATGTATCTGTTTCAGGTAATAATGATTATGTTTATACAGGTTCTGGTAAAAATACAATCGGTGTAACGGGTACAGAAAATGTTATCAACTTTAACAAAAATTCTTCATCAACGGTTAATGATAATGGCACAAATACCACTCAAGTTAATAAAGCTGATGGTTCATCAGTCTTACCAGATCGTGGAAGCTTAAAAATTAGAGCTGGAGAAAGTTTTGATATAACTATTGCTGGAAAAACTTATACTATATCTAATACAATGTCTAAAACAGGAATGCTTATTTATAGTTACGACAGTGTCAATGATATAATTACTTTTGAGGGCATTCAAAATGGCAATGCTTACTATGATAAGAACAATATTTTACAACAAGATGGTGAAACTCTTAATATAACTGCAAAATCAGGTCAGGTTGATAGAGTGATTTTAAAAGGTTCTCTAGGTAATGTTAACCTTGGTGATATGGATGATTATGTTGAAGGTTATTTGTATAGAGGAAATGTTAATACTGGAGCCGGCAATGATACAATAATTATCAAAAGTGGCGCCTCTGGAACTAGTTCAAGAGATAAATACCTTTCTTATAGTGGTGGTGATGGTGACGATTATATAGAAACAACTTCTACTGCACAATATGTCAATATTTATGGTAATAATGGTGATGATACATTCAAAATTGCGGGTAAGGGTATAAATGTTTGGGGTGGTGCTGGTAATGATTATATGGAAGCTGTTGGAAATTCTGCTGAAACCAGAAGTTATTTATATGGTGGTGATGGTAATGATACAATGATTTCTTCTGGCTACGGATATACATTAAATGGCGATAATGGCAAAGATACAATAACCGTAGAAGCTTGGAATGGTAATGTAAATAATGATACACAATGTGAAGTAAATGGAGGAAATGATGATGATGTAATTACAATCAATGCTAGAACAAATCCTATAATAAATGCTGGTGCCGGTAATGATACAATCACAGTTAATGCTACGACTGGTTCTATTTTGGGGTGGACAGGAGATGATACTTTCATAATTAATAGCAATGGAAACCCACAAATTATTGATGGTGGTGAAGGTTATGATACTATTATTGCTTCAAACCCTGAAAAGTACTATAAATTAAATGTAGAAAATTATATAGATAAACTACCAAATGCTGCAACAATCAGTTTTTCAAAAGGTGAAACCAGAGTATTGGAATTTGGGAATTACACTTATACAATAACAAATAAGAATAATAGCGTTGCATCATTTAGTTATAATTTTGATACTTCAAGTAAAACATTCACCATTAACTCTAATAATTTTGAAATTATTGCTGGAGATGGTCAAGTTGATACAATTTATGTTAATGGCTCTGAAAATATTATAGATGCCGGAGATTGTGATGATACAATTACTATTAATAATCGTCGGAGTAATAATAATACAATTTATGGCAGTGATGGCAATGATACATTCAATATTTGTGGATATAATAATAGTGTCTATGGTCAAGCCGGTAATGATATTATAAATATGAAAACCTATGGTACTGACAAAGTTGGTAACATAGATGCTTCGCATGTTGTTGATGGTGGTGATGGAGATGATATTATTACGATTGAAACTTCAGGTAACAAAGGTTTAATTACAGGTGGCGCAGGTAATGATAAGATCTATGTAATAAGCTCCAATAATACAAACATTCAGGGTGGTACAGGTGATGATTATATAGAAATGATAGGCAATGACAACAATATCAATGGGTCGTCAGGCAATAATACCATTTTAGTTAATGGTACAAATTCAGAAAACTTTTCGATTATTGGTGGTAGTGGTAATGATAATATTACGATTAATTCATCTAATAATACCGGTTTGATTTCTGGAGGAGATGGTGATGACTATCTTGTTGTAAATGGTTCTAATAATACTAATGTTAATGGTGGTAATGGTAATGATACATTACAAATCAATGGTAATAACAATACCAATTATAACTTTGAAACATTAGATATAAAAAATACAAGCGGAAATATCAATCTACAAGCTAATGTTGCAACAACAATAAAAATTAATGGGAAATTATATACAATTACATCTAATGAAGCTCAGTCAATAAACTATAGTTTATTAAACAATCTTTTAAATTTAGGTGTTAAAAATTCCGGCATTGTTGCACAAGATAATCAAGATGACAACTTAAAAGTTACAGGTAGTGGGAATACCGTAGATATAAACAATAGTGACGATATTTTAGAAATTATTGGTGATAATAACATAATCAAAGCATCAAGAAATAATAAAAATATTAGTATAGTCGGTAATAACAATAATTATTCCGGCTCTAGCAATGTTGATACTATAAATGTAAAAGGAAATTCTAATACAATTGACGGAAATGATGGCAATGATAAAATATATATTCAAACAGGTTCTGATAATATTATTCAAGGTGGAAACGGTAATGATTATATAGAAATGAATTCAAATAACAATAATATAGATGGTGGTAATGGTGCAGACAATATTATTGTTAATGGAACAAATGATTCATCATACACAATAACTGGTGGAACTGGCAATGATAATATTACCATAAATGGTTCTAATAGCTCAGGATTGATAACCGGTGGTGATGGTAATGACACTATTAATATTTCCGGAAATAAAAATACTAATGTTAGAGGCGGCAATGGTGATGACAATATAACAATTAGTGGTAACAACAATGAAATATTTGGCGAAAATGGAGCTGACACAATTACAACTACAGGCAATAACAACGCTATAGATGGTGGAGAAGATAATGACAAAATATATGTAAAATCTGATAATAATAGTGCATTAATAACTGGTAGTAATGGAAATGATTATATTTCTGTCACAGGAAGAAACAATTCTAACATTCATGGTGGTGCCGGAAATGATAGTTTATACCAAACAAATTCAATTTCAAATTGTGATGAATTTGAAGATATAACTTCAACTCTTTCAAAAGGAGATTTCTCTCTTGCTGCAAATACACAAGCTAAAATAACAATTCGTGGCAGAACTTATATTTTCTATTCACCATTTGCACAAATTATAAATTATGAAATGATTAATAATCTACTAAATTTGTCGGCTAACAATACTACTATAAATTCTCAAAATGGTGTAAATGATTCTCTAAAAATTGTAGGAAATTCAAATAGCATTAATCTGAAAGACGGCAATGATAGTTTAATTGTAGAAGGCAATTCTAACACCATTAATGCTACAAATGGAAATAAGAATATTCAGGTAAATGGTGATGACAACACTTATAATGGTTCAAGTGGAGTTAATACAGTTTTAGTAAATGGAGATTCTAATCGTATTTTGGGCGGTGAATCTGCAGATATTATAAATATTCAATCCGGTTCAGACAACTCTGTTATGGGTAATGATGGTGATGACATAGTCACAATTAGCAGTACCAATAATAATGTTTATGGCGGAGATGGTAATGACACAATTATAATGGAGTCTTCTAACGCAGAAAATTACACTATAGATGGTGGTAGTGGTAATGATGTAATTTATGTAAAAGGTTCTAATTCAAAAGGATTGATTAATGGTGGCAGTGGTGATGATAGTATAATTGTTACGGGCTCTAATAATTCAAATATTGCTACTGGCAGTGGTGACGATTCTGTCGTAAATACAGGTGATAATAATACTTTTGTTAATTCTAGTGGAATTGCGACTATCAATGAAGGAGGGGCTTCAACCTTGACCGGTTTTGACACTATTAATATTATTGGTTCAAAAGGTAGCTTTACGTTAACAGAATCTAAAGAAGTTCAAATTAAACATAATAAAAATAGTTATATATTGAAAGCTGAACAACCAAATACAAAAGTAGATTATCAACAATCTTCTTCAACATTGATTTTGGGAGTAAGTAATTCTGAACTAAAAACAACAGAAGATGAAGCCGCCGATTTGGTGATAAATGGCTCTAATAATACAATTAGCCTTGCCGATTCTGAAGATTCTTCTTTTACAATAAATGGAAATGATAATAAAATTAAAGCCGGTAATGGAAGTTATGATATAACAAATTCCGGAAATGGTAATACAATAGATTGTAAAACAGGAGATGCTTATATAGAAGTAATTGAAAATTCTGACGGTACTATTATAAATGGAAATCAAGCCAAGGTGACCGTTTTAAATGCAGGAAATAATACTCTTCTTAATAACTGTGATACATTAATTAAAAAAGTTAATGATATAATACTCCAGATTGGTATAAATTCTGATAAATCTTCCCAAATGGGCATCGCAACAGGTTTTTTGCCAGGAAGATTAAAATTTAATGTTTCAAATAGGGAGTTTGCAAATCTCGCTTTAGATAAATCATCTTCACTAATAGAAAGTGTTACAAAAAAAATAACAGAAATTGGTTCGCATTATAGTCGCTTGGCTTCTGCTTTAGAAGAAAATGAAACTCGTTCTTTTAACCTAACTGCTTCTAAATCAACTTTACAAGATGCCGATGTAGTAGAGGTTACATCTGCATATATAAGAAATTTAATTTTACAACAATCTTCTAGTATTTTGTCTATTATGACAACAAATATAAATTCTCAAATCGTTCAGTCATTATTGCCTAGTGTGAGTTAATTTAGTGTGAAAATTTGCTATAAAATTTTCCAAATAATCAAACCATGTGTCCTTTTACAATATTTTTTTTGTTAAATTGTTAAGTTTTGTAAATGTAAATTTGCAAGCTGTAATTCAGTTGGTATAATAGTTTTAGACAATTGATGCAAAAATTATCAAAAAAACATGCCGTTAAGATAGCAATTTTTAAACTGTTCGTGTGTTTAGATATATAAGACCAAAAGATTGTAGAATTTTAATGGGATTAAATGTAAGATAAAACAAAACGGAAATTAAATAATAGTTGTAAAATATAGGAGTAATTAGTTATGACAGACGCATTATCAATTCAAGGGGCAGAACAACAAAAAAGAACAAACCCTTATTTGGCTGGAGGCTTAGGTGCAGCAGCCGGTGCCGGTGTAGGTTGGGGCGCAACAGCTTTGTACAACAGTAGAAATACTGGTGAAGCTAAATCTTTTGATGATTTAGTAAAAGATGCAAATGAAAAAGATAAAGTTGAATTGCAATCTAAAAAAGAAGCTTTAGACAAAGCTCAAAAAACTTTGGATGATGCAAGCAAACCGGTAGTTGAAGGTTCTGAAAAAGTAGAATTAGATAACGCAATTAAAGCTAGAGACGAAGAATTAGCAAAATTGACTGAAGAAAAAGGGACAACTGCTAAAAGGGTTGAAGTCAAGGCTGCTGCTGATATGCACACTCCAGAAGGAATGACAGCTGCAGAATTTGAAAACAAGTATAATCCATTAAAGGCAAAGTACGATGCTGCCGTTTCATCAGCTGAAAGTGCAACTTCCGGCAAATATTATGAAGCTAAGACAAAATTTAATGATGTTCATGATGCAACAGAAAATGCTTATAAAAAAGCGGTTGAAGATGCAAAGAATAGCGGTAATCCGAAAAAGGCATTTGAAATAAAGAAAAACAATAGTTTTACTAGATTTTTTAGAAGTGTAGGCTTAGGTCCAAAATCTATATATGGTAATATTTCAGAAACAGTCCAAAAAGATATTTTGCCATTGCAAACAGAATTGACAAATGAACAAAAGAAATCATTGGGTGAATTCGTTGCAGAGACAGACGCTTCCAAATTGCCAAAAGGTATTAAACATACACAAGAATTGATTCAAGTAAAAGATGCGTCAGGTAAATTAGAAGGATATTTGCTATTGCAAAAAGGTACAGAAGCTGACAAATTGGCAGAAATCAATAAGGATTTAAAATCTCAACAAAAACAAATCACCGATGAATTGTTTAGTAATGCAAGAAAACGTTATGATTTGCAAGTTAAAATTGATGGTTATTCAGATGATTTTGTAAAAAAACAAGAAAGTAACTTAAAAGCTGCGAAACTCGTTGACGCAAGTGGTAATGCAACTCTTAGCGATTTGAAAACTGTTGCAGAATATACAGATGACCTTTCTAAGTTGAGAGGTGGTAAACCGGCTGATATTGCTACAATAACAGGCGAATATGGAGTATCGACTATTGATGAAGCAAAGAAAATTGTTCAACAAAGAAAAACTATTGCAGAAAACCATGCTAATGGCTTAAAGAAATTAAATAATGCTTTCAATGCAATATTAGAAAACGATTCAAGAATTGTGAATTTAAAAAATGCTAAAGAAACTGCATTGTATAGAGAAAGAGGCGTTAGAAAAGCATATGGAGAACTAAGACATAAGTTCCCAAGTATTTTTGGCGGAACAAGCAGTACAGCTTTAACAGAAGAACAAGCTATGCAAAAAGACAGTTATAAAAGATTAGCGAAAATTGTTGAAGACAAACAAGCTATTTATGATAAAGCTGTTGCAGAAAAAGGCAAAGTAAATGAAGGTGTTAAAAAGACCGCACAAGAAGCTTTAGAAAAAGCAAAAGGTGAATATGATAAATTGATTGCAGACCTTGGTGGTAAGGTAAAAGGAATTCACGGTGGTGCTAAAGCAGCTATCATTGGTGGTGCAGCGGCAATTGCAGGTCTAATCGGTTTAGGAATAGCTAATTCTAATAACAAAGACGCATAACAGAATCAAAATATCATTGCATAAGCACTTGATAAACTAATAACAACTATTATTTTACAAACAACAAGAACGACTGACTTCCGTTAGTCGTTCTTTTATTATAAAAAACACAATTCAATTCATCCCCTCTCCGAGGGAGAGGGTTGAAAATCAAGTTGAGCCATGCGAAACTTAGATTTTCGGGTGAGGGTTCGAGCCGTAAGCAACCTCCCTAACCATGGAGGTTAGAAAAGCGGTCGGGGCGAAGCCCCGACCGCTACAAGATATCTTATTAATAATATATATTATAATTGAACCAATTTGGCTGATGTTTATCCCACTTGATTTTACTCAAGTCTAAAACATCACCTTGTTTAAGCTTAGAAGCACTTTCCAAACCTAAATCTTTGGCAATATCTTCTCTAAAATCTTTAACATAATCATTTAGAGCTTCATTGATTCTTTTTTCTGTCCATTTCTTTTTATCTTTATCACCATCGACCGATTTCTTAAGAGCAGGGAACTTGTCCAAATGATTTGTCAGATAACCTTTAATAATATTATCTAACTTTTCACCTGTTTGTACAACATGCTTGGAATCGTCTGGATTATTCCATAACAAATCCCGTTGCACTGCTTTAGAACTTTGATCAAATATCTTTTGTTTCTCTTGTGCTGATAAAACATTTTGTACTTCTGACATAGTAACCAAAGAATTATACACTGCAGTTCCTTTGTTTTCAGGGTTTAGAATAAAATCTCTTAATTTCTTTTTGATTTCATTATCCATTGTAAAGCTACAATTATTAAACAATAGAACCATATCTAAATTAGAAAAATCTAATGTCTTAAAGATAGCTTTGAATAATTTTTGGGCTTCACCCTTTGTACAATCTTCAGGCAATGCTTTTATAACATTCTGAACTGTTGCACCTTTTGGTAGCAGGGATTTATCAAAAGTATAATTACCGTTGCCATCATCTTTACAGTAAGCTTTTACAATATCTAGTCTGTGTTCAGGAGAAATTGTATTACATTCTTGCCCCAAAGTAAATTCTATTAACTTATCTTTTATAGCCTTACTATCAGGAAATTTATCAAGAATAGCATCGAATGGCATGTTTCCTGCTTTAGCTAACACCATCTTATTGTCAATAAAATCTATGACATCTTTTTCATCTTCCATTGTTTCTACCATTTCACCGTAGTGAGATGCTATTATACTACTATTTACACGGTTTTCAATAGCTTCATTGTATTGACCTTTACCCATATCTTCAATTTTTGTATAGTTAATCAGTGCTTTTGTCATATCATCAGAAACTACATCAAGCAGTTTATTCATTTCTTCTTTAGTTGGGCGGCGGGTTGGGTTGAAGGTGTATTCTGTTTTGTCGTTGCCTTCTTCGTCTTTTGTTGTAGTTTTTTCAAAATATGTTTCGGCAATTTCAGTTCTTACAGCTTCTTGTTGGTCATCAGGTAATTTGTTAATCCAATCATCAGCTACACCTAGCCATGCAGCATTTTCTAAATTACCTTTTTCTTTTGTATAAATATCTTTGATACGCGCAAGCATAGCATTTTTGATATCATCAGACCAATCAGAGTTAGCAGAACTGTCTAAATAATAAAGAACTTCCATGCCGTTTGCATTGATAACTGTTTTGATATCTTCATCTTTTGCCTTTAATTCTTTTGCTTGAAGTAATAAACAATTTGCAAGCTCAACATCTTTTGTGTTTGCATATTCTTTAAACAAAGCTGTTTTCTTTTCATCTGTGTCAGCTGCTTTAAGTTTATTTACGAATTCATCAAGCAGTTTTTCATCACTTGCCCAATAACTATTATTACCTACAACAGTTGTATAAGCCAATCGTCCATCTTCACCATAACTTAGATATTTTTCATTAACATGATTAGCTTCATCAGCCTCTATTTTGAAACCGTCTTGGCATTTTGTATTAACCAACGCATCTTTTAACTTAACTTCATCCGCGCTCAATTTTTCTCCGGCTTTTTCTTTTTCACGGATTTCTTGATACATGCCAGCTAATGTTTCATGTGCTTCACGGTTCTTTTCAAACGCTGACATGGTAACTTCACCATCGTCGTCAGTAGTCATAGATTTAACCACATTTGCATTACGAGTCAGAAGCAAATCGTTAGCAAAAGCCTTACATTCGTCGGATTCGATATTCAAATATTTATCTGACTGCAACAAAGCAGCTGCGTTACGTACAATTTGTTCATTACCGCCTGATTTTTCAATAAGCAATTTTAAATTAGCTAAGCCGGTTGCTTGGCGTTTTGCTTTCACTTCAGGAGTTTCTTTTGCACCGCGGTCACTCTTTATATTGCCTGCAATTTCCCACAATTCAGCTTCTAATTTTTTCAAATTTTCAACAGAATCTGCTGAAAGTTTAACATTGCGGAATATAGGATATGGACAATTTGACCCAAATGACTTCTGGAACATAGTTTCAGGATCATGATTTTTATTAGTATATTTCATGATAAATCCGCCTTGTTTATATTTAGGGTCTTTAAAACTTTTCAAAACATTGCCGTCTTTATCAACAGGCACACCTTTACCCATATTCAAGCCGTTTTTTGTAACTGCAATAGTAGAAGTTTTGCCATCAACGAGAGTTGGTTGTTTTTTGTAGTCTACAACTTTATCATTTGCAACGCCGTCTGCTTGACCTTTTTTAGATGTTCCTTTTGTCCAATCATCACCAGCAGCAGTCGCAGTTCCATTAAAAGCTTTTGCAGAGTCATTATTATTCTCTTTAACTTTTGCAATAGCTTCATCTGTCAATTTAACCTTTAATTTGACACCTTCTTTAATATTATTAACGTCATTAATATTATTTAAATTGGCAATTTGTGCAATACGGTTATTGATTGCACGAAAATCATCAGTCGGCAAGCCTTCTTCTGCCAATTGCTTTTTAACAATCGTATAAAGAGTCTCACCTTTTTTTACTACATGTAAATCTGCATCATCGCCCTTAAAATATCCACCAAGCGTTTCTGCATTGTAACTGTTTCTCAAATTCTGCATAGCATCATTGTATGCACGACGTGGAGTTTTTCCATCTTCTGCAACTTCTACCGTATAATTATTATTCTCCAAATTCGTCTTAAGCTTTTGCAATTCACCTGCTTCCAGCTTACCGTTACTGTTAGCATCAACCCCTTCAAAAATCGTATCTGCAGGATTTGCTAACTTCTTTTTAACATCCTCAAGCTTCTCTCCTGATTGAATTGTTACTGTTTGACCATTAACTTGAACATTAATACTTGTTGACATTAGATAATCTCCTTTCATGCAACTTACACTTTATGTTCATATTTACGGCATTTTTTTGAAAAACTTTAGGATTTTGGAAGGAATATTTACAATTTGTTACATTAGAGATATGAGTGGATTTGAATTGACGGTATCACCCTCATCAGAGCTCCGCTCAGCTTCTCCCCTCGAGGGAGAAGCGGTAGAATGCGTTAAATTGGCGCAAGTGACGGCTTCTCCCTCGAGGGGAGAAGCTGAGCGGAGCTCTGATGAGGGTGTTGTAAATTTAAGATGTTATAAATTTAAGAATATTTTCCCTCCCAAAATAACAAACTAAATCATGCCCTCATGAAAAATTTTTTCTTCAATTGTAAATTTTTGTAAACAAACCCCTTGATAAATTGTATATTATACCCTTATTAACTTGACGATACTTTTTGATGTAGTACGATTAATTAACATGCTGTATATGGGATAATTATGTCCGAAATAAAAGTAGATAAAAAGTAAATTTTTTATATAGTAATCACTAGAATAGATGAGGTGAATTAATGTCGACAGAATATGCAAAAAGAGTAACGCCAATGGGTATTCCTAATACACGTTTGGACGATTTACCGGATTTAATTGACGTGCAAAAAAAATCATTTGAATGGTTTTTGAAAGAGGGCTTAAAAGAAGAATTATTAGCATTCTCTCCTGTAAAAGATTATACAGGCAGATTAGAATTGCACTTTTTACCTAACTACACGTTCGATAATGCAAAATACACAATTGAAGAAGCTCGTATTCATGATGCAACTTATGCAAAACAGCTTCGTGTAATGGTTAGACTTGTTAACCGTGATAGCGGTGAAATTAAAGAACAAGAAGTTTACATCGGTGATATTCCTACAATGACTGACAAAGGTACTTTCATTGTTAACGGTGCAGAACGTGTTATCGTTTCTCAAATCGTTCGTTCTCCTGGTGTTTATTTCAAGAGAGAAATTTCTCCAACAGGTAAAAGACTTTATAACGCAACTATGATTCCTAACAGAGGGGCATGGTTGAAGATTGAAACAGATTCTAACGATATTATTTACGTTAAGATTGATAAAAATAGAAAAATCTTGGCTACAACATTACTTAAAGCAATGGGTATTACTGTTTCAGAAATGGAATCTTTGTTCACTCACTTTGAATTCTTAAAGAAAACATTGGATAAAGATACAACTGAAACAACTGATGATGCTTTAATTGATTTGTACAAAAAATTAAGACCTGGTGACCCTGCTTCTGCTCAAGGCGGACGTCAAATCTTAGAATCAAGATTCTTTGATGATAAGAAATACGATATAGGTCGTGTTGGTCGTTATAAATTAAACAAAAAATTAAACTTGAACATTCCTAAGAATCAAAGAACATTGACTGTTCAAGATATTGTTGCTTCAATCGAATACTTAATCAATTTAACTTATGATGAAGGTTCATTGGATGATATCGACCACTTAGGAAACAGAAGAATTCGTTCAGTTGGCGAACTTCTTCAAAACCAATTCAGAGTTGGTTTATCAAGAATTGAAAGAATCGTTAAAGAAAGAATGACGCTTCAAGATTCTGAAACTTTAACTCCATTGAACTTGTTGAATACAAAACCATTGGTTGCTTCTTTGAAGGAATTCTTTGGTTCTTCTCAATTGTCACAGTTCATGGACCAAATTAACCCACTTGCTGAATTGACTCACAAAAGACGTATTTCAGCATTAGGACCTGGTGGTTTGCAAAGAGAAAGAGCCGGTTTCGCGGTTCGTGATATTCACCCTTCTCACTACGGTCGTATTTGTCCGATTGAAACTCCTGAAGGTCCAAACGCAGGTTTGATTGGTTCATTAGCTACTCACGCAAGAGTTAATGACTACGGTTTCGTAGAATCTCCATTCTTTGTTGTTAAAGACGGTAAGGTTACAGATGAAGTTGTTTATATGACAGCTGACGAAGATGAAAACTTCAGATGTGCGCCTGCAGACGTTCAATTGAATCCTGATAACACATTTAAAGCAGCTCAAATTCCGGTTCGTTACAGATCAGAATTCATTATGAGTGACTCTTCAAAAGTTGACTACATGGGAGTTTGCCCAATTCAGATTATCTCTGTTGCGACTTCTATGATTCCGTTCATTGAACACGATGACGCGAACCGTGCATTGATGGGTTCAAACATGCAACGTCAATCAGTACCTCTTCTAATTACTGAAAGACCGGTTGTTGGTACAGGTATGGAAAGAAGAGTTGCAAAAGACTCAGGTATGGTAGTTTGTGCAAGAGTTAGCGGTGTTGTTTCTCGTGTAACAGGTGAAGAAATTATCATCACTGACCAAGCCGGTAAACAACATTTACATACATTAATGAAATATGTACGTTCTAACCAAGATACATGTATTAACCAAAAACCAATTGTTAAGGAAGGCGATAAGATTGAAGCAGGTGATGTAATCGCAGATGGTGCTTCAACAAGTTGCGGTGAACTTTCAATCGGTAAAAACATTTTGGTAGCATATATGCCTTGGGAAGGCTATAACTTCGAAGATGCTATCTTGCTTTCAGAAAGATGCGTTCACGATGATATCTTTACATCAGTTCACATCGAAAAATTAGAAATAGATGCAAGACAAACTAAACTTGGACCGGAAGAAATCACAAGAGAAATTCCAAACGTTTCAGAAGAAGCTTTAAGACATTTGGATGAACGTGGTATTGTTCGTATCGGTGCTAGAGTTTATGCAGATGATATCCTTGTTGGTAAAGTTACACCAAAAGGTGAATCTGAACATCCACCAGAAGAAAAATTGTTAAGAGCAATCTTTGCTGAAAAAGCAAGAGATGTTAAAGATAATTCACTAAGAGTTCCTCACGGCGAAGGCGGTAGAGTTCTTGATGTTAAGGTATTTGACAGAGAAAAAGGCGATGAATTGCCACCTGGAGCAAATACAGTAATTAGAGTTTATATCGCTCAAAAACGTAAGGTATCTGTTGGTGATAAACTTTCAGGTCGTCACGGTAACAAAGGTATTGTTTCAAGAATTCTTCCAAAAGAAGATATGCCATTCTTACCAGACGGTACTCCTGTTGATATCGTATTGAACCCACTAGGTGTTCCTTCTCGTATGAACGTTGGTCAAACTTACGAATGCTTACTAGGTTTGGCTGCATACTTGACAGGTGAACACTATGAAGCACCTTCATTCGATGAAAGATATGGTGATAACCAATCAGAAATTGCAACTAAGGCTGAACTTCTAAGAGGTATCAAAGAATCAGGTTGTGATTGGGTTAGAGAAGACGGTAAAGTTTACCTAATCGATGGTAGAACAGGTGAACCGTTTGATGAACCGATTGCAGTTGGTTTATCTTATATCTTGAAACTTGTTCACTTGGTAGATGATAAGATTCACGCTCGTTCAACCGGTCCTTACTCATTAGTTACACAACAACCTTTGGGTGGTAAAGCTCAATTCGGTGGTCAAAGATTCGGTGAAATGGAAGTTTGGGCATTGGAAGCTTATGGTGCGGCTTACACACTTCAAGAAATGTTGACTATTAAATCCGATGATGTAAACGGACGTAATAGAGCTTACGAATCAATCGTTAAGGGTGATAACATTCCAAGACCTGGTATTCCGGAATCATTTAAGGTACTTGTAAGAGAATTGCAAAGTATCGGTTTAGATATTACAGTTGCTAAGAAAAATGGCGTTGAAGTTGATTTAATGTCTGATATGGAAGATTTGCGTAAAGCTGCGCCAAAGAGAACATTGTCAGATATTGATTCAGAGTTATTAAATATTAATTTCTTTGATACTTCAGCAACATTGGGCGAAATATAAGGAGATAGGAAAATTGTCTACAAGTATTGATTATTTTGATTATATACGCATAAGCATCGCTTCACCTGAAAGAATTTTGAAGTGGTCTTATGGCGAGGTTACAAAACCTGAAACTATTAACTATAGAACCCTTAAACCTGAAAGAGATGGTTTATTCTGCGAAAGAATTTTCGGACCAACAAAGGACTGGGAATGCTATTGCGGAAAATACAAAAGAGTTCGTCATAAAGGTATCATTTGTGAAAGATGCGGCGTTGAAGTTACAGATTCAAAAGTAAGACGTCACAGAATGGGACACATCAAGCTTGCTGCTCCTGTTTCTCACATTTGGTTCTTGAAAGGTATTCCATCTTATCTTGGTTTACTTTTGGATATGACATTAAAAGATCTTGAACAAGTTATTTACTTTAATAACTATGTAGTTATTGATCCGGCTGATAGCCCATTTAAGAAACTTCAACTTCTTTCTGAAGAAGAATACGAAGATTTCATCATGGAAAATGAAGAATCTAAGTTAGAAGTTGGTATTGGTGCTGAAGCTATCAAGAAACTTTTAGGTGAAATTAATGTTAAAGAATTGGCAGAAGAAATTAGAACTGAATTAGCAGGTCATGTAACTTCTGTTCAAAGAAAAGGTAAGTTGATTAAGAGATTAAGATTATTAGATTCTTTAATTTCTTCTGAAACAGACCCTACTTGGATGGTTATGGATGTACTTCCAGTAACTCCTCCTGACTTAAGACCAATGGTTCAATTGGACGGTGGCAGATTCGCTACATCTGACTTGAACGATTTATATAGACGTGTAATCAACAGAAACAACCGTTTACAAAGATTGTTGGAAATGGGTGCTCCTGAAATTATCGTTAGAAACGAAAAACGTATGCTTCAAGAAGCTGTTGACGCACTTATCGATAACGGCAGACGCGGTAGAACTGTAGTTGGTCCAAACAACAGAGCGTTGAAATCATTGTCTAACATTATTGAAGGTAAACAAGGTCGTTTCCGTCAAAACTTGTTAGGTAAACGTGTTGACTACTCAGGTCGTTCAGTTATCGTAGTTGGTCCTACATTAAAACTTAACCAATGCGGTTTGCCAAAAGAAATGGCAATCGAATTATTCAAACCGTTTGTTGTTAATAAACTTATCGAAAGAGGATTCGTTCAAAACATTAAATCTGCTAAGAAAATGATTGAACGCTCAGACGCTAGAGTTTGGGATATCTTAGAAGAAATTATTGATGGACACCCTGTTATGTTGAACAGAGCACCGACCCTTCACAGATTAGGTATTCAAGCATTTGAACCTAAATTAGTAGAAGGTCGTGCAATTCAACTTCACCCATTGGTATGTACGGCATTCAACGCCGACTTCGACGGTGACCAAATGGCTGTTCACGTTCCTCTATCAATTGAGGCTCAAACTGAAGCTAGAATGCTTATGTTGGCTACAAACAATATCTTGGCTCCTGCTAACGGTAAGCCAATCATCACACCTTCTCAGGATATGGTATTAGGTATGTACTACCTAACTATTATGAAAAATCCTGAACAAGATGTACAAGGTTACTTCTATAGCTTCCAAGACGCTATTTCAGCTTTAGAAGCTAAGGTAATTACACTTCATGATAAGATTGTAGTTCGTGATGAAAAAGGTAAGAGAATTGAAACAACTGTTGGTAGAATTATATTCAACGAAGCAGTTAGATCAGCTTTAGTGTAGTTAAAGATTAAAAGGGAAAAATAAAAGATGGAAAATACATACGCACATGCAAAACAAACTCCAGCGTTTATTAATAAACAAATGGATAAAGGCGGATTGAAAAAGCTTCTTTCTCAAATGTATCTAGAATACGGCGGAGCTAAAACTGCTGAATTGGCTAATACACTTAAGAATTTAGGTTATAAATACGCTACAAAATCTGGTGTTACTATTTCAATCGCTGACTTATCAGTTCCTGAATCTAAAAAAGGACTTCTTAAAGAAGCAGAAGCAGAAATTGAAAAATCAACAAACAGATATTTAAAAGGTGAAATTACAGAAGTTGAAAGATATACAAAGGTTATCGATACTTGGTCTGAAACAACTGCTAAGTTGACAGAGCAAGTAGTTGAAAACTTCGATAAATTAAATCCGGTATATATGATGGCATTCTCAGGTGCGAGAGGTAACTTATCACAGGTTTCTCAGTTAGTTGGTATGAGAGGTTTGATGGCAGACGCACAAGGTCAAATCATCGACTTGCCGATTACTTCAAACTTTAAAGAAGGTCTTTCTTGTACTGAATATATCATTTCTTCATACGGTGCTCGTAAAGGTTTGGTAGATACAGCGTTGAAAACAGCCGACTCTGGTTATTTGACAAGACGTTTGGTTGACGTTGCTCAAGATGTTATTATTAGAGATACTGATTGCGGTACTGACAAGAGTATTAACATGAAGCCTATTACTGATGGTGATAATATTATTGTTCCTCTAATTGACAGATTATTGGGTAGAACTGTTGCTCAAGATATCTTCGATGAAGATGGTACAACTCTTCTTGTAGCAAAAAATACTACAATGGACAGAAAAGATATTAAGAAAATTGCTCACTTAAACTTGCAAGAACTTAAAGTTCGTTCAGGTTTGACTTGCGGTCTTGAATATGGTGTTTGCCAAAAATGTTATGGTTGGGCAATGACAACTCAAAAATTAGTTGATGTTGGCGAAGCAATTGGTATTATCGCTGCTCAATCAATCGGTGAACCTGGTACTCAGCTTACAATGAGAACCTTCCACACAGGTGGTGCGGTTGGCGTTAAAGAAGCTACAAAAGAAATTCACGCAACTGAAGCAGGTACTGTTGAATCTAAGCTTAAAACAAGAGAACTTAGAACTCGTCACGGGGATGTTGTTAGAGTTTCCATCTATGAAGCTGATATTGAAGTTAAAGGTGCTAAAAAATCAACTTCTTACCACATTCCTGCAGGTGCAACAGTATTCTTTGCAGACGGTATGAAGATTGAAAAGAACTTTAAACTTGCTGAATATAAACCAACTGCTAATGACGGTGGTCGTTTGACTGAAAAAGCTACTAAAGATATCAACGCTGATATGTCAGGTGTAATTTTGTTTGAAGATTTCGTAGCAGACGAAAAGAAAGACAGACAAGGTAACATTTCAAGAACTGCCAACAAAAATGGTATTGTATGGATTATTGGTGGTGATGTTTATAACTTACCTGGCGGTTCAAAAGTTCTTGTTTCTGATGAACAAAAAGTTAAAGCAGGTGAAAAATTAGCAGAAACATTAATGATTTCTGAACACGGTGGTGAAGTTCGTTATGCAGAAGATTTAGTTGTTGAAGAAGTTAAATCAGGTAAAAATAAAATTAATAAGATTGTTCAAGGTAAAGAAATTACAATTGTAATAGCTTCTTTGAACCCTGCAAATGCTACATTTGAACAAACTAAGAAAGAACAATTATGGACTGTTGACAAAACCGGTGAAAAATATATCGTTAAAGCTCCTGTTGATACAACTGTTGAAAACGGTATGATAATCGCAGAACTTGTTGATGATGAATGTTCAGTTTCATCTTCTGGTGAAATTAAATATATTGATATTGAAGTAGATGATAATCAAATCGTTACTAACCCTGGTCATATTGTATTTGTTCCGGAAGAAGTTCATCAAGTTAACAAAGATTCTTCTTTGAAGATGGTTGACAACGGTACATTTGTAACTGCCGGTACAGAAGTTGTTAAAGACGTTTATTGTCATATTGACGGTATCGTAGAATTCAAAGAATTTAACGATGTAGTACATGAAGTTACAATCAGACCTGGTGAAGTTCATACTCTTCCTAATATTTCAGAATTGAAGGTTGAAGAGGGTGCTGTAGTAGAAGAAGGTACAGTTATCGCTAAGGGTATTAAAGCAAAAGAAACTTCTATCGTAACATTGATGGAAATGGATTTTGATGACTTAGATATTGATGATTTGGACGAAGATATTGATACATCAGCTCTTGAAGAAGAATCATTAGAAGACAAACCTGTTCAAATTTTGGTTAGACCTGTTCAACCAATGTACATTGAACCTAAGGAAGTTTCTATTGAATTCAATACAACTGATGAATCAATTAATATCGTTCCTGTAACGCAATTACAATACAAAGACGGTGCTAGAGTTAGAAACCTTGATGGCGCTACTTTAACAAGAACAAGTTTAGTTCTTCAAATGCAAGGTTATTTATCACACTTAAAAGGTATGGTTGAACTTGATGAAAAAGGCGAATTGAAGATTGTTGTATTGGAAACATTAATTGTTCGTCGTGAATTAGAAGGAAATTCTAAGCTTAATAGTTCACTTCAAACTGAATTATTAGTTGCAAATGGCGAAGTAATTGATGCTAAAACTCCAATCGCTAAGACAGAAGTTCTAGCTTTAAATGACGGTGTAGCTTCTATTAAGGGTGATGTTTCTGAATCAAGAAGATTACTTCTTAACTCTGCAAACTTTGAAACAACTGTTGAAACTAAATCAAAACCATCAGTTAAGAAAGGCGATTTCATTAAGTTAGATTCAGTTGTTGCAGAATCTGGTGAATTAGCACCTGTTTCAGGTAAAATTGTTGATGTTACTGCAAAATCAGTTACAATTAGAAACGGTCGTCCATACTTAATCAGCCCAGGTACTATGTTGCAGGTTGAAGAAGGTTCTTTGGTACTACGTGGTGATATGCTTGCTACATTGGTATTTGAAAGAGAAAAGACAGGCGATATCGTTCAAGGTCTTCCAAGAGTTGAAGAACTTCTTGAAGCTAGAAAACCAAAAGACTGCGCTATTTTGGCAGAAGCAGATGGTGTAGCCAGAATTGAAATTGAAGATGATGTTCCTAGACTATTCTTGGAAACAGAAGGTGGATCAAAATCTGAAATTAAGTTTGCAATCGATGCAAGTATCGTGGTTCAAAACGGTCAGAAGATTAAAAAAGGTCAACCATTAACAAGTGGTCCTTTAAATCCTCATGACGTAATTAGACTTTGTGGCCCTGAAGAAGCTCAACAATACTTGGTAGACGAAGTTCAACGTGTATACCGTTCACAAGGTGTAGAAATCGCGGATAAACACATTGAAATTATTGTTCGTCAGATGACTAAGAAAGTTAGAGTTGTTGATTCTGGTGATACTAATTTACTTCCAGGTGAGTTGGTAGAAGTTCAAACATTTGAAAATGAAAACAAAGCTGTAAAAGAACATGATGGTCAAGAAGCAACTTGTGAATACATGTTATTAGGTATCACAAAAGCTTCATTGAATACTGAATCATTTATTTCAGCTGCTTCATTCCAAGAAACAACAAGAATCTTGACAGAAGCTGCAGTAGATGGTAAGAAAGACTTGTTAAGAGGTTTGAAAGAAAACGTTATTATTGGTCGTTTAATTCCTGCCGGTACAGGTTTCTATCATTTATCTTGTGCAAACGAAGAAAGAGATAAGGAAGCTCAAAAACGTGCAGCACAAAGAAATCAAGCACGCAAACCATCTGCAATTTTAGAAGAAATTGAAGGTATGTTTGGCGCACCTGATTTACTTGTTGGTGATAATAAAAATTCTGATAATGAATAATTTTAGAATTTAAAAATAAAAAAATGGTTTGAAATTTTATTTCAAACCATTTTTTTTATGTAAAAATAATAGTTCATTATTAATTATTAACTTTTGTAAATAGCTATAATCCTTTATTTTCGGTATTTAGTATAATTAATCTACAACTAAAGTATAAATTTTTCAAAAAACATTAAAGTTTTTAAAATTTGTGCCGTTATACATGACATAAGAAGAATTATTTTGTAGGAAGGAATATTATGACAGATAAAGAAGAATTAGGTGCATCACTCTTCAGCCGTTCAATAGATTTAATGGAAGATGATCCGCTAGAAGAAATTTTTGCTCTAAACTTGGGTGATTTTATATCTGAGTACCTAATATCAGAAGATTTGGCAAATAAAATCGGCAAGGATGTCAAGGATAAGACAACAAAGCTTAAATCTCAACTTAAAGAATTGGTGTCTATTTATTCACTAGATAATACACTTTGTGTTTTGGGTTTCAATTCTCAAGACGAATATGTTGTTTATAATTCTATAGCAAAAACATTGACTCAAATTCTTGATGTTGATGCATGCCACATTTATCTTACAAAAGAATTTACAAAAGGTTTGAATATTGAAAATAAAATATTAGGTTTAGTAGGCTCATCAATCGAATTTGATGAAGATATTTACGCAAAGAAACTTAGTTATTCTGATGACGATAAATCTATAGTAGTAAAAGCGTTTAAGACTATTGAAACTCTTCAAATAAAAGATGTTAGAAATATTGATAATTTTACTCCAAAATATGAATTAAAAGAGTTTGATGTAAAATCATTAGCTGTTGTGCCGATGCATAATAATGCTCATGTTGTTGGAGTAATTGTAATAGAAAGTTATAAAGAAAAGACAATAAAACGTGCATATATGAATCTTCTTGAAACGATAGGACGTTTGTTTGGAACTTCTATGCATTTGCAAAAAACAATCGATGAAACAAATAGCTTGATTGACTCAGAAGATGTTACAGCAGAAGAATTACAACACCAAAGAGCAGAATTGACTGCACTTATCGGCGATTTGGGTGTGCAGCAACAAGCTTTTGTTGAAAAATTAGCAAAAGCAGTTGATGAAAAAGGTCAATATAAAGTTGCTCATTCACAAAACACAGCCGAACTTTCACGCAAATTATGCAGACAATTAGGATTGAATGAAAAAACCACAGATTTAGTTTATTATGCAGGTTTATTACAGAATATCGGTAAAATTACGCTTCCGGAATCTTTGTTTACAAATAAAGGCAAACTTTCTAAAGAAGAATGGGAAAAATTGCAAAACCATCCAAATGTTGGCGTAAACTTGCTTATGAATATCAACTTCTTATCAGAAGTTATTCCATATATTCACTACCACAAAGAACGCTGGGATGGTGGCGGAGAACCGGAAGGTTTGAAAGGCAATTCTATTCCGTTTGGTTCTAGAATAATTGCAGTTGCAGACGCTTATACAGCTATGACATCTGATCGTTCTTACAGAAATGCAATGGACAAGAATGAAGCTCTCTCTGTAATTAAATCTGAAGCCGGTATAAAGTGGGATCCGGTCGTTGTAAATGCTTTGTTTGAAGTAATAAACGGATAATTTTATATGAAAAGGTGCCGTTGGGTAGATACAAAACTTCCTATCTATGTTAAATATCATGATGAAGAATGGGGCATCCCAAAATATGATGATAGAGAGTTATTTGAATTGCTCGTTCTAGAATCTTTTCAGGCTGGTTTATCTTGGATAACTGTATTGAAAAAGCGAGAAGATTTTAGGCTTGCTTTCGATAATTTTGAAGTTAAAAAAGTTGCAAAATATGAAGAAGCTAAAGTATCAGAACTTCTCAGTAACGATAAAATTATCCGCTCAAAAGGAAAAATTCTTGCCAGTATAAATAACGCTAAGGTATTTATTGAAATTCAAAAAGAATTTGGAAGTTTCTCTAACTATATCTGGTGCTTTAGTGATGGAAAAGTTATAAAAAATTCCGACGATACATTGCCGGTTTCATCTCCGCTTTCAGATAAAATTTCAAAAGATTTAAAAAAAAGAGGAATGAAATATGTTGGAACAATAATAATTTATTCTTATCTTCAAGCAATTGGAGTTATAGATGACCATGAAAAAGAATGTTTTAAGTATAAAAAATAAAGTGCAGTATTTTATATAACTGCACTTTATTTTTTTTATAATAGTTTATCTCTAGTTTCTTTTGTTAAATCATGTTCTTTAATCATTTTTTCCAATTCATCCGGCATAACCGTATTTTTTGCAACCAAATCTTTTTGCAGACCATTTTTTAGAATTTCCGGCTCTTTATTACGGAGTTCACGATTGCCGGCTGTAATATCACGTTTATGGTAAGTAAACGCCAATTTTACAGCGTTTTCTGAAGGAGAGCTGATTTCATTTTGTTTGCGCTGTACATCATAACTTAACCAATCTTTAGGAAGCTTATCAATTGTCGTAAATCGTCCTTTATCTTCTAGGCGTTTATCAACTTGGCTTTCCAAGACTTTTTGAACATACGCTTTTTGGCTCGTAAATCTGCAAGGAATAACAATTTCTGAACCAATAACTTCTTCCGCATCACGTTTTTCGTATTTTTTAAACAAATCTGCTGCAACTTGTAGATGGCCTAATTCTATATCAAGGAACAGTTCCCAAGTCTTTTTGATTCTCTCGTCAGGTTCGTCTTCCATACAAGTATAGTAGTTACAAACTTCTGTAAATTCGTGTATAAGAAGTTTTTCCCACATTGTTTCACAAGGGTCAATTAAAGATTCATACATTGTTACGTGTTCTTCTTCTACGTCTTTAATTTCTGCATAAGTTTCTCTCAGAATAGGGTTTCCATACATAAACCCATGTTCTGCATAATAGTTATGTGTTTGCTGCTCTCCTGATAGAAGTGTTAAAATATTAACCTTAGTTTGCGGATGCGCGGTCTTTTTATCGTAAGGTTTTCTTATTCTTAAACCATTATTGTTATGATGGTGTTGTGTCGGACGTCCGACTACAACGTCAGTTTTATCCTGAACTATAGCATTCGGCTTAATACCTTCTGTCATATATGCAAATTGACTGTAACGATACAAGTGGTCAAAATCTTCCAACAAACCAAAGTCAAAAGTTTCTTTAACATATTCGTCAGGTTCGTTTTGAGCCATCCAAGCCGTTAAATCAACTGCAACTTGTTCGTAACCTAAAGTTGTTTCCAGTACGCTTTGGTCTGCCGGCCCCATCCAGTTTGCGGTTGCTTGTTGTGAATCTTCAATTCTGCTAATTAATGCTATTAATTCTTTATCATTATTGTTCGGCATAAATCTATTAAATTGATGCTTAAAACCCCAAGCTTCGACCTCAATTCCGTTCATTAGAATTTGCCTTGTTCTTGTGTAACAGTCTACTTCTGTTTTGTTGTAAGGTTTTCCTGCTATTTGGTGCCAATTTCTGATTTGTTTTTCAATAGGAATACCTTTTTCTTTAAGTGGATTAAAACTCATTATCATCTGCCTTTCTGTGAAATTTTCACAGCTTGATATTAAGCTAAAGACAGATTTTTTTTATTACACAAAAGCATAATATTAATGATTAAACATTACTTACTGGCAACAAGTGCTCGATTAAACATTTGTCTATAGTAATCCATATTAATATTCAAATCTTCGCCAATCTCAAATAACATTACAATTAAATCTCTATCCGCTTGACAGCTGATTTTCTGGATTATTTCTTCCATATTTGTAACAATTTTTGAGAAATAATAGCTTTGAGCTTCTGCAATATCAACCTTAATTTCAAGTTTTGCTATACAATCCAACAAATCGAGCGTAGCATCAACTTGTTGTAAATCAAGCGCATAGGACAATCTGTTTATGTTTTGAGCAATCTTTTTACTGAATATTTTTGAAGTCGGTTCTTTATCAATCTCAATACCAATTCTTTTAGCTTCAAAGTTCAAATCAGACGCTTGTTGAATAATATCTGCATCTAAGAAACCGCGAGATTCAATAAACAATTCATTAAATTGTTTTGTCAAAACATATTGAGCAGAAATTTTGAATTCTTTAGGAATATCCAAGCCCAATGTTTGCATTTGATAAATTGAGCCTTTACCTTCGTCATACATTGATTCATAAGTATTAGCAAATATTTGCAACTTGCCTTTAAGCATTGTTTGCAATATTTTACGTCTTTCTTCTATAAAGATGTCTTTTAGCGTGAAGTATTCTTTGCCGAAATAATTGTCAATTGTTCTGATAATTTCCGTTAACGGTGAAACAAGATAAGTTCTAACAAGTTCTTTTTGAATTGTTTCAAAATCGTCAGAATATTCTTTTATTGCACAGTGGAAATCGCCGCCTGAGAATTGAAGAAGTGCAAAAATCATATTTGATTTTTCTAAAGTTACTTTTGATTCTACTTCAATATGTCCAATTACAAGTTTTGAATTGCCTTTAGTTACACTCTTATAAGAATGTTTGTTAATTTTATAGCAATAAACATTTTCTTCATCCTCAATATCAGTATACAAAGATGAAATAGCCCAAAGGCTTACAATTTGTTTAGAAGTTACGATTGATGGTTTTACAAATTTTTCGTAAACATCTTTACCGGTACCGAATTCAGGAATGTTACTTTTTGCTTCATTCAAAATTTCCAAGAAAGGAGTTTCTAAATCTTTTTTCATAAAAGATTTTGCAAGTTGCATAACTCTTGCTGCGTATTTCATAATTTGAACGGTTTCTATACCTGAAATTTCAGAGAAAAACCAACCACAGCTTGTATACATAAGCATTGCTTGTCTTTGAATTTCCAAAAGCTCCATAGCTTTAACTTTTTGCTCGTCAGTTAAATCATCCAAGAAATATTCATCTTGGAAATTTTTAACGCTTATATCGCTTCTATCCATAATCACGGATATGTAGTTATCGCGAGTTTCTTGCGGATTTTTAAAGAACTTTTTACCTTGCTTTTGATACAAAGTAGTCATCTCATCTCTCAAATAATCCAACGCTTGTCTTAAAGGTTTTCTCCATTTTTGATTCCACCCCGGATGTCCGCCTGTTGAGCAACCGCAATCGTCTGACCATCTGCCAACTCCGTGAGAACAACTCCAAGATGAAACAGGTTTTATTTCTACTTCCCAATCACTTTTGTATTTTTCTAAGTATTCTGCGTAATTAGTTACAGTAAATCCTGCATCTTTAACTCTCAATTTCATTGCGTAAGCTAAAGCCATATCGCCAAATTTTGTGTGGTGACCGTAGCTTTCTCCATCGGTTGCAATATTTACAAGTTGAGGATAATTTCTTAAATCTGAAATACCATCTTTCAATCTGTTTACAAACTTGTTACCATCTGTTAAAAGTTCGTCAAACGCAACTGAACGAGAAATTGCACCGTCATAAAAGAACAAATCTATATATTTCCCAGGTGCGGATTTAATATAGTATCTGTAAGAGCGTGCAGGGTCTATATTACCCCAACTTACATCCTGCCAAGTTTTTTCGCCTTCTTTTCTGATTTTTTGAGCTTGATATGGTGACAGAATTGTAAACTTGATGTCATTTTCCACCAATACTCTTAATGTATCATCGTCACAAGCAGTTTCAGCAAGCCAAATACCTTCAGGTTTTCTGCCGAAACGATATTCAAAATCTTTAATCCCCCATTTTACTTGGGTTTGCTTATCTCTTTCGTTTGCTAAAGGCATAATCATGTGGTTATAAACTTGCGCAATCGCGTTACCATGCCCGTTATGAGCACGACGAGAGTTAATATCCGCTTTAATTACACGTTCATAAGCTAAAGGCGCAAATTCTTCCATCCAAGATAAAAGTGTCGGACCGAAGTTGTAACTGATGTATTCGTAGTTATTTACTACATTTAAAATCTGATTCTTTGAATTTACAATTTTTGAAACAGAGTTTGGATTATAGCATTCGTTATTAATTCTTTCATTCCAATCATGAAACGGCAAAGCACTATCTTGTTGTTCAATCGCCTCTAACCAAGGATTTTCTCTTGGTGGTTGGTAAAAATGACCGTGAACAGTCAAAAATACTTCTTTTTTTATTTGTTTATCTTTATTTTTTTCTTTTTCATTACTTGCAACTTGTGCCATAATTATTTAACTCCGTCTTTCTTATCTTCCGGTGCCTTTTTAGTAACGGTTAATTGTTTAACATCAATCCAAACATCACCTAATGCATCAGAAAATACAACACCTTTAATTTCTACTTCGTCATTGGTTTTCAAATCAATAAATTTTTCAGCTTCCGTACGTTTTAAGAATAACTTCATTTCTGATAACGGAATATCATGAGCGGAATCATCTCTTCTGATTAAGAAAGAAATATAATCATCAGAAGATTTAAAAGCCGGTTTATAATCCAAGCCTAGTGTTGAAAACTTATCAAACTTAGCCTTCATTAAAACTGTTTTATTCAAGTAACTTGATGGATGATTTACTACCGTAAGCGGTGCAACTTGAAAAACTTGAGTTGTTGTAGCTTGTTCGACTACCGTTGAATTCTTCGTCGGAAGTGTAGCCGGTTGAGCAGAAACTTTTTCTATGCAAACAGCACTTGTAGTTAATATACCTGCCGATAAAGCAACAAGCATCATTGATTTTATATATTTTAAATATTTCATAATCATTACCCTCTTCTTTTATCGACATTGTAACATGTTTTCTATTAATTGTAAATT
>CAKVLL010000013.1 GCA_934757255.1 uncultured Candidatus Melainabacteria bacterium
TGCAGTGGCGAATAGTAAGTTAATCGTTCGCTAAATAGGGGGAAGAAGTCGTAGGATATACGGCTTCTTTCTTTTTTGTGAGTTTGTTGCAGAGTGAAGGGAATAAGAAAATCGTAGGTCGTGTTGGACTATTTGCATCCAACACGACAAATACTTTGCTGGAAAATTTAATGTCGTGTTCAATGAAAAATGTTGAACACGACCTACTTACTTCTTTCTTTTTATGTAATTGGCATAAAAATTTGTGCCCAAAATATTAATGTTAAAACATGGGAACCGCTCACGCTTTTCCCACCTACATACTTTGATTGCGGAGTGGAGGGAATAAGAAAATATCGAATAATCCTTTTTATAAATATTTATTTACAATCAAAGTTTGTCGATTGAATATATTTACTCAACACGATAAAAGTTTTATTTTGCACCAAAACTTTCAATTTAACATATTTCATCTATAATTTAACTATGGATATTTTTATAATTAAAATACTTGATGCAGATAATATACACAAAGAACTTCTAAAAAGTTTTCAAAAAAAAGAAATTTCTAACTCTAAAAAATGGAATGAACATTGCCTTTCATATTTAATGATTGACAGAATCCTTAAAGATTTCTATCAAATCGAAAATAGAGAAGTTATTTTCATTGGTAAAAAGCCTTTTCTAAAAACAAGAGAAAAATTTTTCAGCATAAGCCATAGCAATGATTTTATAGCACTTGCTTTTTCCAATTACGATTGTGGAATCGATATAGAAAAAATAAAACTCCGCGAATTCGAAGAAATATCTAAAAGAATGAGCTTTAAATGTAATACACTTGAAGAATTCTACAATGAATGGACAAAATATGAAGCAGAATACAAACTCGGAAAACCTGCTCAGAAATTTAAAAAATTCCGACTTAATGATTATGTTATAACTGCCGCTAGTGTAAATATTCAAGAAGATTTTGAAATTTACATTCAAAACGGAGAAGTCTCTCCTAACACAGAAGATTGATTTTACTATACTTTAACTAATCTTTTTTCAACTTTTGTCGATATAAATATCACAAAAGCGAGGTGTTTATGGCAAGAATTATTGAATCTAACGGACGTCGAATCATCAAAATGTCAGTAAATGACATAATTTCTGTTGTACAAGACTATCAACGAATTGTACCACGTTTTTCTACAGCTGAGGGAATAAGAAACTACCTTAGCGATACTGTAATTTTTATCCCTGAAGATATTTAGTAATCTGTCATTGACATATCAGCAAGAGCATTTTTTGCTTCTTCAAAACTCGGATCTTGTTCTAGAATATCAATATAAAGTTCTTTGGCCTTATCTTTATTATTATTTTCATACAAAAGAGCCAGATTGTATTTTGCTTGAAGTAAATCAGGATTATACAAGATGGCTTTTTTAAATGCATCTTCGGCATTCTTTATATCATGCTGAGAAGCATACATCAAACCAACTCTATACAAACCTTCCGGATTCTTTTCATCAACCTTTAATAAATCCGTAAGAGCTTTCTTTTCCTCAAAAAAGTTTCCTAGTTGATGATGATTTTCAGCAAGAAGTAACAAATATTTTGAATGATTTTCCGCTTTTTTATCATATTCTAACGCACGATTTAAATACTCAATACTGCTTGTATAGTTCTTTTGCTCAAAATAATTTCGTGCAGCATTATAATATATTTCAGGATTTAAAGTATTATATTGAGCAGCATTCTTCAACAAATCAAAAGAAACATCAAATTTATTTTGTGATGATTTATCTATCGCCCAAGTTATATATAACTCACATAACAACAAATTCAATGTTTTTGCTTCACGCGGAGTTGCCTTATCCAACAATACTAAATACCTATCTAAAGCTTTTTGAAACTCTTTTATATTTATATACGCATCAGCAAGTTCTAAAGTTACATCAAAACCATCTTGTGACATCATTGCCAAATCTTCAAGAATTTCAATGCCTTGACTGGTTCTTCCCAACTTAATATTGTATAAAGCAATATCATTTCTTACCTTAAACTTATCAGAGCCTTGTATATCAAGTAATTTTTCTGAATACTCAATTGCAGCTTCATAATCTTCTGTTTCAACATTCAATTCAACCAAAGTCGAATATATCCATAATAGAGTCTTAGCATCTGTTACAAAAGTTAACATATACAAAAGTGTTTCTTTGGCAACAGGATAATTTTTAATCTTTATATAAAGCTCTGTCAATTTTTTATTTGTAGCAACATCATTCGGATAAATTCCTAAACGTGTTTTATAAGCCTCAAATGCCGCAGGATAATCATGTGCTTCTTCATTCAACTCTGCAAGAATTGATTGAACATCCGCAATATCTTCATCCAAATCCATTAAATCAGAAAGTACTTCATAAGCACCTATTGCTGAAAATAATTGTTCTGATTCTTTATATAATTCTGCAAGCGTTCTTACAACATCTTTATCAGTTTTTTTTGCCTCATAAACAATTTCATACTCTTTGATTGCTTTTGAAAACATATCTTTTTTTATATAACAATCACCTAAAATTTTGCGCGTTTCAACACTATTTGATTTCTTTTTTAAAATAATTCCACACTGCTTTATAGCCTGATTATATTTTTTATCTTCGTATAAAGCTTTAGCAAGATATAATCTTACTTCTAAATGTCCTGGAACTCTATCCAGATATTTTGTTGCAAGTAATTGAACAAGCGCATATTCTTTTTTATCATAAAGCACTTCTACTTGTTCTAAAATATTCTTCGTTGAAAGCTGTAAATCTTCGCCATTTTTTTCAGAACCGCCTTGAAATAATATTATCGAATACAAAATATATATTGCAGCAATTGCAACAATAAACGCAACTACAATAATAATTATATTTACATCAGTCATCAAAAATCTCTCTCTTTAAGCAAAGTTAATATCATTATACATGATAGTTAAGAAAATTAAAAGTTTTTATTTACTTTTAACTATTTTTTGTTAAATTATATAAGTATGAGAAAAGCTTTTTTATCAATTTTAATATTTTTATTATTTTCTCCTCTTACAACCATTGCAGAAAGTTGGGATGATTTTTCCGATTTAGACAGAGCTTGGGATGGACAGAAATCCATCACAAACAAAGAATTTGAAGATGCAATAAATACACTGGAAGGAAAGAAAAAACAAAAAGAAGAAAAACTAAAGAAGAAAAAAGCTAAAAAAATTAGCGGTGGCGGAACTAGCTTACATTCGGATTTATCACCCGAAACAGAAATTCAAGGATTAACACCGTTAAAAAATAAAAACGAAGAAGGATTATTACTAAATGTTCCGGTTAATTTAATAATTGATGAAAACCCATTAGACAAAGGTTATTACAAAGTTATAGCCGAAAAAGATAAAAATAACGATATTTATTTATCTTTTTATCAATCACAGTTTTTCAAAGGAAAAGTTCGTGCCTGCGCAACTGACGATGACTATGGCAGCGATGAATTAGATTTTGTAAAATTAATTCCATACAACAAAAATTTCGTTAAAATTATATTTGGTTCTTTAGATTTTAATGCCTATGCTTATATTAGATATGGCGCTGAAGAAGAAAATGCTTCATATTAATAAACATTTTTATTTTCATTCATCATTTTAAAAGAATATTAATAAATTCCTAAACATCCCAGATATCGTAAAAATTATAATATTGTTCGGGATATTTAAGCGTATATTTTTCAAGAAATTCAATATACTCCCTCTCAAGTTGCTCTAATCTGCTTTTCTTATCATAATTTTTAGCAATAAACTTTTGAGTATGAACCAAAAACTTATCTTTAACTTTTACACAAACAACAAAAGCAATTTCACACTCCATCATTAATGCAAACTTCAATGCACCAATCGGGAATTTAGCATTCTTGCCCAAAAATTTCGCGTTATATACCTTTTTACTGTTTTGCGCTGATATTCTATCTCCGGCTAAAAAAACAATTTCTCCATTTTTCAAACGTTCAGATGTCTCAATTGAAGTTTCTACATCAATATTTTCAACAGGAAAAACTTCCAAATTCGTTTTAATTTCCATTTTTTGTAAAAAATGATTAAAAATTTCACATACATTAGATTGCATAAAAATATTTGCTCTTGGCGCATTTGAATGCGCAAGCATTGTTCGCAATATTTCTACGTTTCCAACATGAGTTGACAAAAAAAATGTCCCTTTAAAAACATCCTCATCATCAATTACAAAATCCTCAACTTTTAATTTTCCACTAAAAGACAAAATTTTATCCACAAGTGAATCACCATAATTTATAAATTGTTTAAACGCACTTTTAATAGGAATTTTTCCCACATGTTTAAAAAATTTTATTGATGCATTTCTTCGTTCCTTAGCCGTTAAAAATATTGAAACACTCACACAAAATGCAATAAAACGTAAGACTTTTTCACCACCAATTTTATACAAAACCCAAGTAAGAAGTAGCCTTTTTTCTCCAGCCCCTTGTTCTCTTAATTGAAACCATTTTTGTGTCATTTTATACACTCCAAAAGAGTATAATCAAACGCACCAATACTATCATAAACAGCATTCACCTTAAGTCCTGCAGCAACGATAAGCTCTTTCATATCTGCAAAAGAATACATTTTACTATTGCCATTTGCCATACACGTAAAATAGAGTGATGTGTGCACAAGCGCGTATTTTGCACCTTCATATCTCTGTTTATCAATAAATGGCTCTAAAATATAAATTTTTATATTTTCAGAAGACGAGTTAATAAGTCGCTTTAAAATAAAAATAATTTGTTCTTTTGAAAAACAATCTAAAAATTGACTCATAAAAATAGCACCTGACATAGCAGGTAATATTGAATTTTCATCCAAAACATTGGCAGCATAAAATTTACACCCAGTTAGTTGCACGTCATCTTTTATCACTTTAATATTTTCAGGTAAATCAATCATTGTTATATCAATATTCGGATTGTTTTTAAGACAAAGCTTTTCAAATTTTCCGGTATTTCCACCAATATCATAAATTTTAGGAACATTCTCAAGCATTTTATAAATAATATTAAAACAATTATCAGAATAATAATGATCAAATTCATACCAAGACTTACGCATTTTTTCAGGCAAATCTATAATATGATGATAAATTGTATCGCTCTTAGGAAAAAGTTTTTTCAATCCTTCCGGCTCGGAATTTAAAAAAGATTTTTCAAGTTCACAGGCACCTTCGTAACACACATTTTTCACATAATTAAAATTAATGCGCGTCATCTCATCATATAAGAAATTTTGCCCAAGCTGAGTTATAAAAAACTTATTTTTTTCTTTTTTTACAACACCAACAACCTCTGCCACATCAAGCAATGTGTTTATTATGTATTCTGATAAATTTAAACTCAAGATTAATTCTTCTTTTGTTTTAGCAGAAACATCGATGGATTTTAATATGCCAAAATCCAACATAGCACCGATTGCTTGAAAAGTAAGAGGCGAAAATACTATCTTTTGCGCCTTTTCTAACGACATAATAACTTCTTTTTTATGTTCAAATCTCATAATAAAATTCTAACATAACTATAAAATAGCTACTTATTTAATTCATATAAAAACCTTAATCCTTCTAAAGTTAAATAAGGATTAACAAAATCAAATTTACGCGTCATATATTTAGAAATTAATCCGGAATAACCGCCTGTTGCAACAATACATGCACTTTCTCCAAGTTCTTGTTCACATTGTTTTATCAATCCTTCTATTGCACAAGCAGAACCACGTATTACACCCGAAAGCATTGCTTCCTGCGTGTTATCACCAATAGCTTTTTTCACAGTATCAGGCTCAATTTTTGGAAGCTTAGAAGTACTTTTATTCAATGCCCTAAACTGAAGATTAAGCCCAGGCATAATCACACCACCTACAAAATCTCCATTTTTATCAATAATATCAAAAGTGGTAGCTGTTCCTAAGTCCACGACAATGGTCGGTTTTGAATATAAAACGTAGGCTCCGCAAGCATTTGCAACGCGATCTGCACCTGCCTCTTTTGGATTTTTCAATTTTATATTAATACCCAAATTAAGCTTTGATGACAAAAGCAAAGAGTTAATATGAAAAACATTGTCAGAAGCATTTTTTAAAACTTTGCTCAACTCGTCAACAACAGAAGCTATTATACAAGCATTTATATCATATTTTTTAAATAAAGAATGCAATAGAATTTCATACTCCTCTTGAGGCAATTCCTTATCAGAAGCCAAACGAAAAGTTTCCAATATACTCTCATTTTCAAATACACCAAGCGTAATATTTGTATTTCCTATATCAATAACCAGAAGCATTATAATTCTCCATAATTACTAAGCGCATCATCTAAAATTTGCCTCATTTCATCACGATATGATTGTGGACAAACAATTTCACACTTATCATCATATCTCATCAAACGTGAAATCAAAATTTCTTTACTTTCACCTCTATTAGAAATAGCTTTCCAACCGATTCTGTCAGTCTTAGTATAATGCTCATTCTCCCTTAAATCATATCTTGAAGCTAAATCATCTTTTATTAAAAAAATAACTGCTTCTTCATTAAAATTTTGAACAAATTTCTGCCTAAGAACTTCGATTCCTGAAACCCTTGCTGCATCAATCATGCGTTCTTTATTCTTACAAAAAACATTAAAAAATGTTTTTCCCTTAATCTCCACTATTTTTAAAGGAATGCACTCCATCAACATTCTGTTTTTTAGCATAAGTTTTATTTTATGCTTTTCAGCAACTGCATTTTCAAACAACTCAAAAGTCATTTTATAAGTTGCTTTCTCCACTCTAGAAATTTTTTTATTAGAATAACGATTTATTTTTTCAATAAAGTTATCATAAAGCTTATGATACTTTCTTGTCATTTCTTCTTTTACAATATTTTGCATTGTATCAAGTAAACTTACATCAATACTTGTAAGTTCAAGTCCAAAAGGCATATTAGTAACAAAATATTTATTATGAATTTTAGGAATTTCAATTCCACAATATCTACAAGTATTTATATATTTACTAACAACACTATTATTGAATACCGGTTCGTTCTCATTTCCATTAAGTATCTCAACAAGTTCACTCATTGTGTAATCACCTTGAAGCAATACTTGTAAAGTTTTTATTACTTGCATTGAAGATAAATTTTTCTTTTGAGATAATTTAGCCATTATAATTTTTCCTCATATCCTTCAACTTTTGTATAATTTTTGTCTTAATATCTTGTGGTTCAAAAACTATACAATTTGCCCCAAAAGAAAGCATTCTTTGTATTGCAACAAACTCATTATGATATTTTCCTTCAACAATACATCCGTCTTCTCTTATCTCTTTAATCTTTTCATTTTCTGAAATATCATTTTCACACTGTTTTTTAATAAAAAACCTAACACAAATATCTTCTACATCTATGTTATTATAATTATTTTGACGTGAAAGTATTGACTTAATCCTCTTTATATTCAATATAACAGATTCTTTTTTAGCTAAATCATAGGCATACAAATAAACCTTATCGTTTTGAAAAACTAATTTTTTAGCACAAACCTCTTTAGTATCAATATCTCTTGCAGTAGGATTTTTATAAATCAACGTCAAAATCGAATTATTATCACAATCATTTTTTAACACATTCAACTTTTCAACATCAAAATATTTCAGAACAGATATTCCATATAATTTTTCTCTTATCTCATCATTAGCTACATGAAATGCCAATTTCTTAAACAATTCATCATATTTTAACAATAAAGATATACCCGAATTGTCTTTTATTTTTTTATATATTTTTTTTAATAAAAGAACATCCTCTTCTGTAATATTTAATGAAAACGGGTGTTTTTGTAATACATATTTGAAACCTGTTTTCGCACTTGACCTAGAAATTTCACACCCCATCGTCCTTAAAGTATTCAAATCTATTCTTAATATATCGTCTGAATGTTCAGGTTCCATGATTTTTAAATCAATAAAAGCTTTTCTCAAATCTTCTAATGACCTTGGGGCTTTCATTAAAAGTCCAACCATCAGCAAAGCACGAGTTCCAGTTAATGATATCTGTCTTAACTCAATATCTTCTAATAACTTAAACACAAATACCCCTCTTATCCAGCGCAAAAGCAAGATTTTGCATTAATCTAATCTTCAAACTTATTTCTATTATTGACACAAATTAAGCAAATATTCAATAGTTGCTTCACAGTATCTCCTGTCCTCTGAACTGAAAGGCAAAACGTCACCAGAAAAATTACGTCTTACATTTGCAAGCACACTCTGCTGTTTCCCCTTTGGAATATAATCAATCTTTGTTACTATCGTAAAAATAGGTAAATTATAAGCCTCAACCCATTCTCTCATTTGAAAATCATTTTTCTGAATATCATGTCTTGCGTCAATAAACTGAATAAGCGACTTTATTTGTTTACGATTTAAAAGGTATTCTTCTAAATACTTTTGCCATCTGGCTTGAGCCTCACGTGAAACTTTCGCATACCCATATCCAGGAAGGTCAGCAATCATAAACTTATCAGAAAAATTAAAAAAATTAATAAGCCGCGTTTTACCGGGGGTATTAGAAGTTTTTGCTATTTTTTTATTATTGCACAAAGCATTAATAAACGATGATTTACCAACATTAGAACGCCCAAGAAGTGGAAATTCCGGAAAAGAGAAATCCGGACACTGAGAAAGCTTTTCTGCACTTATTATAAAATTTGCGTTAAGCTGTTTCATTTTCTTTCCTTTCTTCTTCTTTTCGTTTTGCCCTATGAGTAACCATAGAAAGCAAATTGTATACCTTTTCATTATTTACAACCGTAAGCTGTGTTTTATTTTTCATTACAGAAACATCAATTGATGGTTTGTTCTCAAAAATATTTCCTGTTTGCAAACTAACAATCTGCACAAAATTATCTTTGAATATACTTAGGGGTTCTTTTAAAAATGTTTCAAATGTTTTAAAAATATTCATATCAGCTTCCAATTAGCCTAAAATACCTACGTTTAAACTCTTTTTATTAAAATATTCAAAGAGCCTTATGCAATGTTCAAATTGTTGATTAAAAACTACTTAAGCAATAAAAACTCTACAAGCAAAACAGTAGAATTATGTATACATAAGAAAAAACTCCCCAGGTTGGACTCGAACCAACAACCTACCGGTTAACAGCCGGTTGCTCCGCCATTGAGCTACTGAGGAATATTTCCTTTACTATAATAACAAATAATTTTTTTTTGTAAAGGGGGTAAATCATTGAAGAATAAATTTTATATAAATTCCTATCCTTCACTTACCTCTTTTTTCTGATAACGCGCAGCTTTCGCATTTATAGCATAACAAGTTGAGCACAATTTTTGGGATAGCATAAACATATTACGTTGAATATTCGCAACATCATTCATTGCTTCCAGCATCTTATCTGGATTAACCATTGATTCCATTGCTTCATGGTTATCAACTTTTTCATCTGCGTATTTCTTTACCAATAACTTATCAATATAATCTCTTGCACCAATAGCCATAGTATAACTCCTAATCCTTATTATTCCCTATATATTATTAAAGTTTTTTTAGCATGAAAAATTGCTACATGAAGCATAAAATGTAAAGTTTTTGTAACAATTTAAAATAATAAACGAAATTCTTTTCTAATTACTTCAAATACTTATTTGTAATTTTTTTAGCAGCCATCGTTCCGCTTACAAGAGAAATGAAAACTAAAGGCACGCGATAAAAAACGCTCATCTTTTTTGTCAAAGCACTTGCGGTATACAAGAAAAATAATGGCAACAAAGAATCATTTATCATGCATTTTGTTGTATTATGAAGACGTTTATTAAATTCTCTATCTTTAGCGAGTTCAATTGCTTGCTGGCCAATCAATCCCGTTGTGAATATACGCATTTGTGGCATATCAGTAACTCTTGAATACATTTCTTTTTTTGTCTCGTCATCAATTATTCGCCCAAGGTTACTGTCAATATACTGTCCAACACGATTATGCTCTAATCCTTGCGGTTTTTTCTGGATTTTTTCCGGTTGTTCAAAACCGGTTTTGGAAAGCAAATAATCCATGCCTAACGCACCAAGAATTCCGGACGAAAACAGAGTAAAACTTGATAAAACATTCTTAATAATAGTTTTTGTTGTTTCTAGGGAAGTTTGAACATTTTTAAGCTTGCTTTTGTGGACAATTCTCTCTGATATCTCGTGGATTTTTTTGTGATAAAAACCACTCTTCAAAAGCTGATTAGTCAAACCTCTTTCAGCCGCCATACCCAATGCTGCGCCTGATAGTGCGACAGCATCTTTAATCAAAAATTTGTTTTTATATTTTTTATCAGTTGCATTGTAATCATTATACATCTTATATCCGCCACTTGCTAAAAAAATTGAAGCAGATAAATATGGTGAATTAATTACTCTATCGAATGTTTTACCAATTTTCATTTTTGTCTTTTTTTGTCCAATTATATAAATACACCAAAAAAAATTTTTTTTTGCTATCTCTTCATAAAAATTTAATAATGTAATAAAATATTCCTATGAAGAAATTTTTCATGTACATAATATTAATCGTTTTAGCTGTTTCAATGTTTTTACCGTTTATAATGATGTTTTTAATATCATTAAGCGGTGACGAAAGCATTTTTACAAACTACAAAAATATAAATTTCTCAATTTTGGCATACAAAAATGTTTTTCATTCAATTCCTGTAGCAAAATATTTTTTAAACAGCCTCATTGTAGCCGGCGCGACAACTGTTGGACAAGTCCTAATTTCTGCACTTGCCGGATATGGATTTGCGAGGTTGAAATTCAAAGGCAGTAATATATTATTTTTTATCGTAATTCTTACGATGATGGTTCCTCCGCAAGTGAATATCGTTCCACTTTTTTATCTTATGAGCAAATTGGGTTGGATAAACACATATCAAGCACTCATTATACCCGGAATTTTCGGCGGTTTTGGTATTTATATGATGAAACAATATTTCGAAAGTTTTACTAAAGACTTGGAAGAAGCTGCAAAGCTTGACGGTTGCAATGTTTTTCAGATTTTCTATAAAGTCGCACTTCCTTGCGCCATGCCGGCAATTGCAACATTAAGCATTTTTACTTTTGTAACTACTTGGAACAGTTTTATGTGGCCATTAATTGTCACAAATTCAGAAAACATGCGGACTCTAACCGTCGGACTTACGATTTTCAAGAGTTCGTTTAGAGAAGTCACGATGTGGGGAGAATTAATGGCGTGCTCTTGCATTTGCTCAATTCCTGTCATTTTAATATTTCTAGTTGGTAAAAAATACCTTATCAACAGTCCTATGGATGGTGCAATAAAAGGTTAATTATCATTATCAAAACATCTTAATTTTTTATTCATGTTATTATTAACATGTAATAACAAATTAGGAGTTCATTATGGCAAAAGATTGCAGTTTTGATGTTGTTTCAGAATTCGACCGTCAAGAGTTAGTTAACGCTGTTGATCAGGTTAAAAGAGATTTGACATCACGTTTTGACTTAAAAAATTCTAATTCGTCAATTGATTTGGAAGGTGAAAAATCAATAACAATTACAACAAACGACGAAATGAAATTGAGAAATATTTACGATATTCTTCAATCAAAGCTTGTTAAACGCGGTTTGAGTATCAAAATTCTTGACGCTCAAACAATCGAGAATGCGCTTGGCGGAAACGTTAGACAAGTTTTTAACCTTAGAAAAGGCTTAACTCAAGAATTAGCAAAAAAAATTGTTGCTGATATTAAAGACTCAAAATTAAAAGTTCAAGCATCAATTCAAGGCGAACAAGTAAGAGTTTCAGGCAAAAGCAGAGATGATTTGCAGACTGTAATTCAACTTTTGAGAAAGAATGAAGAAAAATACGACGCACCGTTGCAGTTTACGAATTATAGATAAAAATTTCTTTTAAGGTAATAGGGGAATAAGGGAATAAGGGAATAAGAGATTTTAGATTATTTTTTTAGAAAATGCGCTTAATAAACACAATTTAAAAATAAAAAGACTTAATACCACTTATTCCCTTATTCCCTTATTCCCCTATTACCTTCGAACAACTTTCAACTTAAAAAACTGCTATATGCGTGAGAAAAGGAATTATATCATGCCAAACATAGAAAATACCATTGATCGTATTCAAGAATTAATTGATACAAACGCAGAACAGCAACTTCGCGATGAACTTGCAGCTTATCACTCTGCGGATTTGGCGGATATTTTTCAGAAACTTAAGCCTGAAGAACGCTTAGCGTGCATTACTCATATTGATGAAGAAAAAGCTGCTGATGTAATTGAATATCTGCCCCCTCAACTTCAAGTCGAGATTTTGGGTGATGTAGATACGGCACTTGCGTCAAGATTGATTTCAAAACTTCCTCACGATGAAGCGGCGGACGTTTTGGGCGATATGGAAGAGGATGAATCACAAGCGTATTTGGACAAATTACCGCAAAAATTCTCTTCTGAAATTCGTGAACTTTTGACATACAACGAAGATACAGCCGGTGGTATTATGACACCGCTTGTGCTTACGGTTTATGACAATATGACGGTAAAAGAAGCTCTTGATACTATCCGAATCAAAGCCGAAAAAGAAAATATGGAGCTTTATTACGTTTATGTTGTCGACAAAAACAACCACCTTGTTGGTGTTGCGTCTTTAAGAAACCTAATCACCGCGCCAACAGATTTGAATATCTCTGATTTGATGTCGAAAGATTTGGTAAAAGTGCATGTAGACGATTATCAAGACCACATAGCCGATATCTTTATGAAATACCAATTCAATGCTTTGCCGGTTGTTGATTTGTACAACCACTTAAAAGGGATTGTGACTTGGGATGACGTTCAAGACATTGTAGAAGAAGAAACCACGGATGAAATTTTGACATCTTCAGGTATCGTAACAGATTTGGGTGACGAAGACGATGACCTTTTGACAGGTAGTCTTTTACACTCAATAAAGGCGCGTATTCCTTGGCTGTTCATTACTTTGATTGGTGAGTTTATTGCAGTTACTATTACAAATAAATACGATAAAACATTTACGGCACTTCCGATAATTGCGGCATTTATGCCACTACTAGCCGGCTTGGGCGGAAATATTGGTACACAAAGTATTACGCTTATGGTTCGTGGTATGTCAACAGGACAAATTTCTTTAAGTTCAGGTTGGCATCATATTATGCGTGAAACTGTTACCGGACTTAGTATCGGCTTGATTTTTGGTTTGTTGGTAACTTTTGTAACTTGGGGTTGGCAACATAATCTAGAATTGGGCTTGATTGTCGGCATTGCAATGTCTTTGAATATGACGATTGCAACTATGATTGGAACTTGCACGCCTTTAGTTTTAAAGAAAATGAAGATAGATCCTGCGGTTGCGTCAGGCCCCGTAATTGCAACAACTATTGACGTTATTGGTTTGGCGGTTTATTTAACACTAGTTACTTGGTATTTAATCAACGCATAAGATTTTTAAAATGGAAGAAAAAAGATACAATCAATACAGTAAGCATTTAAAAGATAAATTTGGCGCAAAGGTTTATAAAATAACTTTAGACGCCGGTTTTTCCTGTCCAAATCGTGACGGTAAAATCTCAAATCGCGGTTGTATTTTTTGTGATGATGGCGGAAGCTTTTCACAAGCGCATTCAAATCTTTTGAGCATAGAAGAACAGGTTAAAGTTGGCGCGGAAACTTTGGCTAGAAGATTTAAGGCAAAAAAATTCATGTCTTATTTTCAAGCTTTTTCAAATACTTATAAACCGGTTGACGAATTGGAAAAAATTTATACCGCGTCTTTGACGCACCCTGATATTGTTGGGCTTTCTATTGGTACTCGTCCGGATTGTGTAGATGATGATAAATTAAAATTAATTTCTTCGTTTACAAAAGATTATTATACTTGGGTTGAATACGGCTTACAGAGCGTGCATGATAAGACTTTGAAAAAGATTAATCGTGGACACGATTATAAATGTTTTTTAGATGCGTATGAAAATACTAAAAAATATGGAATTAATACTTGCTTACACGTCATTTTAAATCTGTTTGAAAATCATGAAGAAATGATGGAAACAGCTAAAACGATTGCGAAACTTGAGCCTGAAGGGGTTAAGATTCACATGCTTTGCGCTTTAGAAGGAACTGAACTCGCTGAAATGTATAGAAAAGGCGAAATTGATTTTATGTCAGAAGATGAATATGTGAATACAGTTTGTGATTTTTTGGAATATTTACCACCTAAAACTACAATTCATCGCCTTGCAGGGAATGGTTTAAGAACAGAGCTTGTAGCCCCTCGTTGGATTGGCAAAAAACTTGATTGTTTAAATAAAATTGATAGAGAATTTATTAGGCGCAATACAAGACAAGGAAGTCGTATAAAATAATTTATTAAAACTATTTTTCATTATTTCTTGATATAATATTTTTATGAAATATAAAATTTTTCTTCTTACTTTTTTTATTATTTTTTTAATTCCACCAACTTTTCCTGCCATAAAAGGTAGCTTAGAATATTCAATTCCAATTGATTATTCAAAATTAAATGAAGAAGAACTACAAGTTGAAGCCGGCATATACTATAATTTAGCATTAAAAAATGGCGCCAATAGTAAGGATATGACAACCGCGCTTAATTTATACCATATATTGGCACACAAAAATCATACAAATGTAACGTATTTAACAAGGCTTGGGACATTGTATGATATTGTTGGGAAAGACAGATACGCAAAAGGTGCTTTTTTTGATGCAATGGGAATTAAACCCAATGAGCCGGAAGCGTACTTTAGACTTGGTGAATTTTATTACAAAAGACAAATGTATAAAAAAGCTTTGAGATTTTACATAGAAGCCTACAAATTCGGCTACACGCATCATTACGAAACAGTTTATAAGCTTGGCGATATTTACGAAAAATTTGGTGATACAAAATCAGCGTTGAAATATCTGAGAATTGCATCTACAATCAATACAAATTCTGAACTAGACAACAAGTTGATGAGAGTAGAAAACGCGGACAAAATTAATCGCGAATATTATTCCAATACAAGAATTCATCCTATTGAATAAATTTTTCTATTACACTACAGCCAATCATAAATTTCGTTGTATTTTTCAATTATTTCAAAATTCCAGCTTGAATCGTGGTTCATTGCATTTTTTATTACTAAATTCCAACTTGAAGGATTTTGCACCAATAAATTCAATGCTCTTGTGAGTGTTTCTAAATAAATAGCATTTGCACCTGCTTCGCCTAAAAGTATTATGGGCGTTTTAAATCCACATCCGGCAATCATATCATCAAAAATATCTACTACTGTATCGTTGTAAACACCTATTCTGGATACAATTGGAATGCAACCGTATTTCATAGCCTTAAAATGTTCTGTGTCAATCACATTAAGGCGTTTAGGCAGAAGTATAATATCAGAAGCAGCATAAAACTGTTCAAGCTTGATTTCATCATTAATATAAAGCCATCTTCCATTCAAAGCCGAATTTTTCGTTAAAAATTCAACGAAAGATTTTACAAAGTTGTTTCCCAAACCGTTTGGAATATTGATTATTACTTGAACATTTTTTCTTAGTTCAAACAACTTCAAAATAACGTCAAAGGCAATATCAACACCTTGATTGAACATATCATCTGAAAAATGTGCAAAAATCAAAGGTGCACTATAAAATGCGTCCAAATACCCTTTTACGACATAATTTTCTGTCTTGAAAAGGCTTGTATCAACAAATTTTGTTCTAATTCTTTCTTCCGAAAACTCTCTTAATAGATAAGTTTTATTTCTCGCTCTTAACTCCCTAAAATTGTCCGCATTAAATTGTTGATACAAATTCGCTTTCTTTTTATCAAAGCCAAAAAGTACATAATCACTTTTGTTTTTAGTTTTTTCTAATCTTTTTACCAAATTTTCACCAAGAAATTTTTTATCGAAAATTTCGTCATAATAAGATTTTGAAACTGTTAGCCAAAAATCTGTTTTTTTAATCGTAAAATATATTGCATTATAAAATGAATTATTTTCGCATTTTAGTTCTGGGAAAAGCTGTAAAGCCCTCAAATTCATTCGATTAAACAAAATGTTTTCATCAATTTCTTCTTCTGTATTTACGCAACTTCTGAATTTTGTATAATTTTCATAAAGAAAATCAAGGCACTCATGCATTTGAGTAAATCGCTTGGTATTATGAAGATTAAACAAAGTCGCGATACATTTTTGAATAACTTTATCGCGACAAAGTTTCTTCATTCCTTTTTTATCAGCAAGATTTATTGCAGCCCAAAAAGCTTCTATTTTATCATTCTCAAATTTACTAAAATCTTCAACAACTTGAACGACTTTTACTATATAAGATTTTTTAGCTTCAAACTCCGCACCAAGAAAAAACGGAACTCTATCTGCATGCACAATATCAGGTTTAATTTTTTCCACACAAATTCTTACAGCTTTCAAAAACAAAGCAAGATATTGAAATTGCGATAAATCTTTCATTGCATAAGCAGCTGAAAAAAGCCCAAAAGTTTCAATATTATCTTCATTTCTTGGCAACTTATACAATCGTGCTTCATTCACCTTATTTTGCAGAAAAAATTCAAAATTGATACTCGTCTTCTCTAAATTTTCAACACTATGAATCGGGATTAAAACTTTTATTTCTTTATTAGGATATTGTTTTTTAAATGCTAGAATATAATCTTTTGGCAGCTTTTGTGTTGTTACAATTAATACTTGTTTACAATCATTTCTCAATCGTTTTCTTAAAATTACAGATAATTTTTTTCTAAAAAATCTAAATTGAGTTTTTAAATTATACATAAAATCCACAGCTTCAACCTCTTGAAAAAATTCTGTATCAAGAGGCGCATCAAACTCTCCAGTATGAGTTGCTGTTTCAAAATTATCCATAATTTCAAAGTATCATAGGAATAAGGTTAAATCAAGCATATTAACCTTCAAAATATTATAAAAACATCATTGACTTTTTTATAAACATCATTAAATTTTTACTACATCAAACGGATGATTTTATAGATATTTACTAAAGCAAATGTTCTATTAATCCGATAAAACACATAAAAGAGGTACAACTATGCAAATCAACGGCGGTGTAAGATTTTGTGAACAAGGCATGAAAGCTTCAATTAGAGCGATGCATGTTCAAAGTGAAATTTTAGGAATGATTAATGAAAACGTTGCAGGTTTCGACAAAGTCGGTTTTCAAAGACGCGAACCTGTTGTTTCGTCATTCACTGAATATATTGGCGTTCACGGACTTTCAAGTACGGTAGATGACCAAGTCGGTCGTATCATGGTATCAAAAAATCCGCTTGACATTTCAATGGCGAACAAAGGATACTTTCAAGTTCAAACTCCTCAAGGAGTACAACTTACACGTGATGGAAGATTTAAGTTGGATAAAGCAGGAAATCTGTTAAACCTGGAAGATAATCCTGTTTTGTCAGATGCCGGAATGCCAATAAAATTACCTGTTGTACCTGATAATGTTGCTCAAGTTGTTGTAAACACAAAAGGTAAAATCAGCGTCTTAGATAAAAATTCAAATCAATTAGTTGAAGCCGGCCATTTGGGTATAGTAGATGCCAATGGAATGGCAGTTCTCAATCCTGACGTAAAACAAGGTTACAACGAATATTCAAACGTAACGCTTCAAAACGAATTTTTAGCCGTAAAACCTGTCGTAAGAAATTTTGAAGCCAATCGTCAAATTTTCTTATTAGAAAGTTCAAATTTACAAAAAGTTATAAGCCAATTAGGCTCTGTATCTTAGGAGGTAAACTATGTATAGCATGCAAGCAGTAGTCAGAAAAAGTATAAACAACGCAACAATGCAATTCGAAAAGCTCGGTTATGTAGCAAATAACCTCGCGAATTATAATACAGCGGCTTATAAAACTTCTCGTTTTGAGCAAATTCTTAGAGAAGACGGATATATTGACGGTGCAATAAGAACAAACGCATTGCAAGGTTCTATTAGAATAAGCAAAAATCCTTATGATATCGCAATTGAAGGCGAAGGTTATATTCCTGTTGTTTCAGAAGATGGCGAGATTCAATACACAAGAGATGGGGCTTTAAAACGCGGTGCTAACGGATATTTGATGACCGTTGATGATTGGATGGTAGGCGATGGAATTAAAATCCCTGCAAATTCTTACAAGTTTGAAGTTCGTCCAAACGGTGATGTAATCAACTATGATAAAGCAGGTTCTTTGCCTGAAAAAATCGGTACAATTCCGATTGTTCAATTTGATTGTCCGGAAGCTTTGGAACAAGGGCATAATAACAAAATGGTTTACAATGACGAATCCGGCGCACCAAAAATCATTAAAGATTCTGAAAATATCAGACAATACGCAACAGAAGTTTCCAATACTAATATATACGACGAAATCAGCGATATGATGAGATTAAATACATCTATGATTGCAAGTTTAAACTTAATGAAAGTTGCTGATGATATGTACAACAAAGCAATCAATATTAGAGAATAGGCAGGATAAATTATGACATTCACAGCTTTAGATTCAATGGGCAAAACAGGATTAATGCTTGATTTAATCTCACAAAGACAAAGAGCATTAGGTTCAAACGTAGCAAACGTTGATACTCCCGGATACGTAAGACGAGATATTGATTTTTCGCAATACTTGGGTTCAATGAACAGCCCTCTAGAAACAAAATTATCCTCTGAACTTGGCCCATCAGGTGTAATAGAAGATAGACGCCGAAGCGAAATTGATATTGCAGAAGAACTTACGGAAATGCAAAAGAACTCGCTTTTGTACACAATGGCAACAAGAAGAATGTCTAACATTATTACAGAAATGAAGACGGTTATTAATGTTGGTAAATAATTTAGAAGTTGAAAGTTAATATTTAAGGGAATAAGGTACTAGGGCAATAAGGGAATAAGAGATTTTAGATTATTGTTTAAGAAAATGCACATAATAAACGCAATATGAAAATAAAAAATTTAATACCACTTATTCCCTCATTACCTTATTCCCCTGTTCCCTTAAAAACAACTGTCAACTCATTCACTTATCGACTAAAAAAAGAAAGAAGGCAAATATGAGTTTAATGGAATCAATAAATATCGGCTCAAATGCATTAAAAGCACACGGTTTGAGATTAGATATCCACGCAAAAAACATTGCCAACGTGGATACACCAAACTACGTCAGACGTATTCCTGTATTAAATGCCTCTGAAGACATATCTTTTCACGGATTAATGAATACTATGAAAGAAGATGTTTTTGGTTCAGGTACTTTGCCTTACTTACAAGGCGGAGTTGTATTTAATGGCTGCGTCGAAGATCCGACAGTAGGTGAAAGAATTTATTCTCCTGGGCACCCTGACGCTGACGCCAACGGATATATAAGAGCATCCAATGTAAACGCTATGGTTGATATGGCAGATGCGATTATGGCACAAAGAGCTTACGAAGCCAACCTTGCGCTTGTAAATATTTCAAAATCAATGGCAGCAAAAGCTGTTGAAATTGGAAGATAATTTATAATCAAACTATACAAAGTATTAAAAATTTTATTAAACGAAAAACGCAAATTGACAAAAACTCAAATCCAAATATCTAATTTGCCTCAATAACTGAAGTTTTAATATTTTTTATTTGTAGAAAGTCTTGAATTTTATATAGCGATGTTCGATATGATTCTTTTCCATCAAAAGTAGTTTCTTTGGAGATTGAATCTATATAAATTTTATCATTACCGGAAGAACCTATTATTTTTACATCTTCATGTAAAATTGGAAAGTTTTTCAAATTGATTTTATTTCTGTTTGCGCCAATATATATAGATGAGTTTTCTATTCCAAGTTCATTTCCAAATTGCTTAGCATACATAAACAACATCTCTCTTATAGAATCATTTACATCAGAATTCCTAAATTCTTGCTTTATTTCAATATTATCAAGAACCAACGCCGGTTTATCATCTATTTCTGCAATATAACAAATTGTGTTACCAATTGGTTTATCATTGGACAAAATTTCTATCGCAGAAACCATTTTATTCATGATATAGTTAGGTGCAATTGCTTGTTTATAACCAGAACCAATCGCCATACAACAAGAAGCATCGTTTCCTAAAAATAATGAATGCGGTATATCATTCATATCAACGTGCTGTACTGTTACTTGCATATCATCAACTTTGACTTCATTTGACGCAAGCATCATTTTTTGTTTAACTTCCCTAATCCAAATTTCAATAGTTTTTCGCATGATATTTGCTTTGATACTCTTATCAGGAGCATTCCACAATGAATCATTTTTTATAAAATTAATAAGAATATCAATTAATGGCGGTAAATCTTTAAAAGACACCGGTTGATTTTCTTTAAAAAGTTTCAAAGAATTTGTTGAAAACAAATCTTGTTTTTTTAATTGATAACCATTTATACTCATTTCTTTACGTAACTTTTGTTCTTTATAATCTGATAAAAGACCGAACAAAGGAGAATCTAAAATTTGTTCCAAACGTCTAATTACATCTTGTTGCTTAAAATCCCCTTTTAGAACTTTTTGTAATTTTGAATCAGAAGTCACCCATCTATCAAAATTTATACCCAATTCTTCAAATTGTTTTCGGGTAACTATATTTTGAGGCAATTCTAACAATACAGTTTTTATACTTTTTGTTGAATCTTGATTTAATATTGATAACATTTTTTTGTAAGTAATTTTAAAATCTTGATTGGCAGATATTAATTTTGGCAAATACTTATTATTTTTAAAATCTAATTTCTTGCACAATTTATCATTAGAGTCCTTTCGCACAATATTATTTAACAAATCTTGTAAAAAACTTTTGTTTTGTTTGCTATAAGAATCTAAAGCTGAATCTAAAATCTCTTTAGAATCTTTCATTAAGCAAAAAAACTCAACAAGCTCGATTTTTTCCGGATAATCCGTAAGAGATTTTTTTAACAAATTTTTATTTTTGTCTGTTAAATCATTTATTTTTTTTATTAACGCCTCTCTATTTCCGGTAGTTTGAAACTGATTTTTTAAATTAGTTATCTGCTCTTGAGTATTTTTATATTGTAAACTCTCTGTTGGATTTGTGAGCTCAAGCAATTTTTGATACTGTGGATGATTTGATTTTATATCACCAAAAGTTCTTATATAATTTTCTACATTTTCAAATTTATTACTAAAAGATGCTATAAATGACTTTTTACCAAGAAGTTTTACCGTATTTAAAACTTTATGCGGTTCTTCAAAAAATAATTGTTCTAATTCTTCATCACTAACATTGTGATTATAAGATGATAAAATATCTCGTTTGTTATGCCCTGCAAGTCTTAAATCAAGAAGAGTTTGAGCTTGTTCTATACTATGCAAATCATTTCTTATAAAATTTTTCAAATATTTACTTGGATAGCCAAGTTTAGTCAATTGCAAAAATTCATTTGTAATTAAACTTGAATTACCGAAACTTACAGCAAATCGCACGTTTTGTTGATTGATAGAACAATTATTAACACTATTATATCGATAAGTTTGTATTTTCATTTTTATCTTATTTTATATAACCCCGAATTAAAAACCTCATCGCCATTAATTACATGCGCATCTGCATCAAAATCCAGATAAACTTCACCTTCTTCGCCGGTGGAACCAATCACGCGAAAATCTTTTTCCGGCTGAAATTCAAAAACATCCATATTAACTTTGTGTCTATTTGGTCCTGCATAAATCGGCATATCAGGTTTTCCAATTTCGGCAGTCATTTTCTTTGCATATTCAACAATAGAATCTCTAATTTCATCATTATATTGATATTTGGCTTTTAATTCAATATTATCTAAAACAAGCGATGGTTTACCGTCAATTTCAGCTATATAGCACATTGTATTACCAACAGCCTCTTTTCCATCTAAAACTTCTATTGCAGAAAACATTTTGCATATAACATAATTTACCGCACTCCATTGATTACCACCAGAGCCAACTGCCGTACAGCAAGAGGCGTGGTTTCCTAAAAATAACGAATGCTCAAGATTATTCATATCAACTTTTTGAACAGTCATCATCATAGGTTTATCACCAACCTTTTCTTTTGCTGAACGCATTTCATTAAATCTCAACTTTAAGTGGTTTTTTATAATGTTATTTCCTTTTTGTGTCTGCCAATAAGAATCCGTATTCATAAATTCCTTAATTGTTTTAAACAATAATGGCAAATCTTCAAACTTAACTGCTTTTTTATCTTTATATAATTTAAAAACCTTATCTTCTTCACCCCCCTCAAAAAAACCGGTTATATCATAATGTGGTACACTTATTTCTTCCAGCGTAAATCCTTTTTTAGCTATTGTGTCAAAAAAAGCATCAAGATTTTTTTGTGGTTGAGTGTAATTTCTAAATTCACAAAGTGTTTCTTCCAGATTTTTGATTACATTACTTTGTCTATTGCTATTATCAAGCATTATTTCCTTCTGGATTTTTAAATTTGGATTACATTTAACCCATTTATCAAAATTTATTCCTAGTTTCTTAAACTGAGCCTTTGTATCTTTATTAAAAGAAGTGCCACTAAATATATTTTCAATACTATCTTTTTTTGGATATTTATTTAATTCTGTAAGTAAGACTTTATACATTTCTCTAAAATCATCATCTGCAGTAAATAAATTCATTAAATATTTATTATTTCTGAAATTTAATTTATCACAATATTTATCATTTAAATCTAAAGTAGCTATTTTACTTAATATTTTATCAATTCTACATTTGCTATCTTTTGTTTGCAAATTACAATTTTTTAAAACTATTTTTAATTTAGAAGGTGTATCCGATAACATATTAAAAATATGTCCAACTTTAATTTTATCAAATGGATCCTTGATAGATTTTGCAACTAAATTTTTATTACTATCTGTTAGCCTATTAATTTCTTTGATTAACCCTTCTTTATCTTTTGTCTGTTGAAACTGCTTTTTTAATTCTTTAATTTTTGCTTGTGTTTCAATATACTTATCACTTGCTGTAGGGTTTGTTAATTCAAGAAGATTTTGAAACAATTCATGCTCTGTTGAGATTTCTCCAATATTTAAAATATTATTTAGAACGTTATCATACCCTTCTTTAAACGAATGAATAAAACTCTCTCTTCCAAGTATTGTTATTGTATCAAGAGTTCTTGCCGGATATGCAAGAAATAATTCATCTAAATCGCCATCTTCTATTTCTTCAGAAGGCGCTAAAATATCACGTTTCTCATATCCAACTTTTCGAATATCTAAAAGATTCTTTACATCTTCTTCATCTGCCCCTATAAGATATTTTATATAATTTTGGGGGTAACCCATTTGATTAAATTTTCTAAATTGATTTGCGTATTCTTTGAATTCTTTTGGCGTTTTCTTTTTCATTCCTGTATAAAATAAATTTTTTATACTAAAGCCTTCATTAGTGAGTTTTACGATTTCTTCTATTATACTTTTATAGTATTCTCTATATTCATCACCTTTTTCCGCAAAATGCAAAGCGATTTGGAGTGCACCTTCAGACTTATCACTAATATTTTTGATTAAATCTATAGCTTTTGTATAAGAAATGAGTTTATTTTCATTTTTCTTAAACAACCCCATTAAGCCTCTAAAATCAACATTTTTAGCTTGATTTTGTACTAATAAAGGAGATTGATAGTTTATCTTTTGCTGAGAATTTTTTTTATTTGTATAAATTGTAAAATTTTGTATAGGTAGAATCTTCATATTTAACTTAAAACATGAAAAATTATTTTTTGCTAGAAATAAGCAAATAAATAAAAATTAATTGCAATCTAATAAAAATATGCTATGATTAAATTAGGTTGATATGGTAATGAATCCTTTTTATAATATGAGTTGTAAATTAAATTGAATAGTATAAATATAGGATTTAAAATATTTTTTGATTTGGTATATTAGACAAGAGAGCAATTTAATAGTTAGAAGTAAATAATAAAATATGCGCAATTATTTAAAGAAAAAAGAAAATACGATAGATATGCTTAGTTTGTCAGCAGACGAATTTATAGCAAAAACCATTGGAAAAAATAAAAAAATTACTAACAAAGCTATATTCACAGGATTGTTTGCAATTATAGCAATACCTGTTTTATGCATAACTATCTCACTAAAAAAAATGAACCAAATAGACACATCAGAAAGTAGTCTTATTTCACTTACTACAGCACCGATTTCTGCAACAGCAACAAAAAAGAATTTCATTTCAATTCCTACCGGTACTGTAAAAGCTAATCCATTTTTGCCATACCGAGATATTGGCGGAAGTTCTGTAAGTGATGTTCCGAAATATGACCTTGTAGCACCACCGGAAGTTGTTAACGAAAATTCTGACGCTGCAAGAGTTATGGATACAATCGTATCCGGAATTTTATATGACAAATTTAGTCCTTCTGCAATATTAAATATTGAAGGAAATGACTATCTTGTTAAAAAAGGCGATGTTGTAAATAATTACAAAATACTTAATATTACCCAAAACAGTGTTTCTGTAAAATTAGGAAACAATACTTACAACGCTGGTATTGGTGAAATTTTAACTGAAGGGTCAGTAAACTATAATGACGTTTCAAATTTAAATAAAAAATTCGGAGGGGAAAGACGATGAGATATAATCATATACAAAAACTTCTGTCAGCAGCGTTATTACTAGCGTTCACTGCACCTTCAGGTCTGGCAGTTTCAACATATAGTTCTTCACCTAACATTAATGGTACTGTTTTATCAGGTGACGTTAGATTGACTAATAGAAACGACAAAATTACATTGAGTCTTAGAGATTCTGATGTAAAACAAGTTTTGAGAATGTTCGCAGATAAAGCCGGCATGAACGTAGTTTTCCACTCATCAGTAGAAGGTAAAGTAACATTGGATTTGGTTAATATGCCAATCAATGATGCGTTTAACTTAGTATTACAAGTAGCTGGTTTAAACTACTACACACAAAACAATACTTTAATAATTATTGCCAAAGATAACGCTGACAACGCAGCATTTTCTAAACAAGAAATGATGGTTTTCCCTGTAAAATATGTTAACGCAGCAGCAATTGCAAACTTTTTGAATAAAAATGTATTTGGCATGAGAAAAGCTGGTTTATCAGGAATTGACGCAGCAACAGTAAACTCTGCGACTAACGAAATTATCATTTTTGGTATGAAATCGGATGCTCCAATTGTACAAAAAGTCATCAACCAATTAGACAGAGAGCCTTTATCTAAGACATTTGCAGTAAACCACACAACTCCGGCTGAAATGGCTAATATGATTTGTAATGTCTTATTACCTTCAAGAGGTTCTAGCAACAGCAGTGGTTCGTCTTCAGATAGCACATTTGCTGCACCGGCAACACCTGGTGTAGGCACAACCGGTGGAGCAGCAAGCATTGAAGGTGTAATGACAGGTGGTGCTTCTTCATCATCTTCATCATCGTCTTCGTCATCTAATAGTGATTTGAAGTTGGGTGAAGGAATTCTTGCTTGTTCTGTATCAAGTGGAAGCACCGGAAACAACAGCGCGGCTCCTTTTGAAGTTCAAAACCTATCAATTTCATACTTCCCACAAAGAGGTACTGTAATGATGATGGGCGGTTCAGAAGCTCAAATGAATATGATTGAAAACTTCATCAAAACAAATGACGTTAAACAACCTCAAGCATACTTGGAACTTTCAATCGTTGAATTAACCGAAGATGGTTCAAAAGAATTTTCAAACAACTGGGAAATCAATTCTCCAAACTGGGGTGTTAAATTTAGTGCTTCAGAAGGTACTACTTCTGGCGGCAGAAAAGCTACTCCTGGTACAAGAGAATTTGTTCCTTTAAAAAGAGTATCAGCTGACGGCACTTCCTTAGAAGATGTTTATATACCTTATGAACAATGGTATGGCAAAGGTCCTTACATTACTTGGCAAATGAACTATTTGATACAAAACAGAAAAGCAAGAGTTCTTGCTAATCCAAAATTATTAATTACTAACGGTCAAGAATCAGTTATTGATTTAACTCAAGATTATGTAGAAAAAGTAACTTCTGAATTCTTGTCAACCACTTCTGCCGGTACAAGTGGTACAACCGGTGCCGTACAAAGAACTTATACAATTGGTTCTGACCAAGGTATCAAGGTTTCTTTAACACCGTTTATTTCACCTGAAGGTTATGTAACATTAAATATTACTCCTGAATACGCAACAGTTGCAGGTGAAGTTAGAACAGCAAGTGAAACCGGTGAGGGCACAGATTTGCAAGCTACATTGCTAAGTAGAAGAAACCTTGATTTAAAAAACGTTAGAATTAAAGATGGTGAAACTCTAGCTATTGGTGGTTTGATTCAAGAAAGTGAACAAAAAACTGTTAAAAAAGTTCCTATTCTAGGAGATTTACCTGTGATTGGTACAGCATTCAGATCATCATCTACAACAAAAGCCAAAACAGAACTTGTAATTATGGTTACACCAAAAATAATTAACGATGGAGAAAGCTCTGTTGCAGATAGTTTATAAAGATTATGTCTAATCAACTGGAAAATTTAAAAAAGAGTATTAAAAAAGAATACGTTAATAATTTTGAATTAAACCTGATGCAATCATCAGGTTTTATTCCAGTGGATAAAAGACAAGGTAAACTTTATACTATTATTAGCCAAAAAAATCTCAAAGAAATTGAAACAATTAGAAAAACTATTGAATCTAAAATTCAAACTTATGGCCATGTCGAATTTATTCCCGTAGGAGATGCAATCTTTTCCGAAGTGTACGATTATGTTGCAAAGCTGATAGAAACCCCTCAAGCTGAAACACAAACTACTGAAGAAGCTAAAGAAGTTTCTCCTGAGGAAATGCTTGTTACAATCGGTTGGATACAAAAAGACCAACTTGTTGAAGCACAAAAATTAGCGCAAGAAAAAAACGTTCCACTTGATGCAATTTTTTATGAAAAAGATTTTTTAAACTACGAACAAATTGTTGCTTATTTAAAGAAAAAATTCGGTGTAAATGTTATTTCGAAATCTAATATTCAGGTTGATAAAAGCATTCTAAAAATGCTACCGGATGATTTTATTGAAAAAAAGAAAACAATCATTATGTCAATGGAGGGTAACAAACTCGCCGTTGCCATGGTTAATCCAAATGATAAATACACAATACGAGAAATTTCATTATCAACCGGTCGTTCATTAAATGTATATTGTATTCCTTATTTTGAGTATGAGCAGTACTTAAAAGAATACTTTATGCTAAAAAAAACTGAAAAAGCAGCAAAAGAAACTGAAAGAATAATTCAAAGTATTGAAGAAGAAGCAGCCCAATTTAATAACGAAGAATCCCTTTGGACTCAAGTAGAGAAAGAACTACAAGATGCAAGCGGTAATGTTGCAAAATTTGTTTATAAAATCATTACTGATGCTATTGATGCCAAAGCTTCTGATATTCACATTGAACCGAGAATTGGTTATTATGTAGTTAGAGTCCGTTCTGACGGTATTTTGAAAAAAGTTCTTGAAATCCCTGGAAGTATTGAACAAGCGGTAATTACAAGATTCAAAGTTCTTGCAAGGATGAATATCGCAGAACACAGACGTCCTCAAGACGGTACATTCTCAATTAAGTATAATGATAGAATGTACGACTTCCGTATAAATACACTTCCTGTATCAGGTAAAGAAAAAGTTGTTATCCGTATTCTTGCACCGGCTGTTAGTTTAAAAACCGCAGGCGATAAGATGATTATTGCCGGTGCTTCTGACGATGATATCCAAAAAATTCATGATATGGTACAATCACCTAACGGAATTATTTTAACTTCTGGACCAACAGGATCCGGTAAAACAACTACATTATATACAATATTAAAAGCTCTTAATAAAGAAGATGTTAACATTACTACAATTGAAGACCCTATTGAAATTAAGCTTGAAGGTATTAACCAATCACAAGTTAACCCAAAAGCTGATATTACTTTCGCATCTTGCATGAGAGCGATTTTAAGACAAGACCCCGATATCATTTTGATTGGTGAAATTCGTGACTTTGAAACCTTAGAAGTTGCAATCTCTGCTGCTTTAACCGGTCACTTAGTATTGAGTACTGTTCACACTAATTCAGCTGCAGCAACTGTTACACGTTTGATTGAAATGGGTGCAAAAGATTATCTTGTTTCGTCAACCTTAACAGGAGTCATTGCCCAAAGACTTGTTAGAAAACTTTGTGACAAATGCAAAGAGGGCTATTTCCCAACAGAAGAAGAAGTAAAGCATATTTCTACAAATCCGGAAGTTCAAAAAGAACTATTAAAAACAAAGCTTTATAAAAAGAAAGGCTGCAAAGAATGTGGCTATTTAGGTTATACCGGACGTCTGGGTATTTATGAAGTTATGCCAATTTCAAGAGAAATCAAAAAATTAATTGCACAAGGTGCGCATGATATTGAAATTGAAGAAGCTGCTGTTGCGGCTGGTATGAAGACTCTTAAATTTTCTTGTTTAAAACACATTATGGACGGTGTTACGACAACGAGTGAATTTATTAGAGTTTTAGGTTACGCAAGTGATTAGAATAAACTGAAAACGAGGATTATATGCCAATATACACATATACAGCATTAAAACAAGGAAAAGAAGTTGTAACCGGAGAAGTTACAGCATCTAATCTTAAAGATGCGCGTGACGTTATTCGTAAAATGGGACTAGTTCCCACAAAAGTCAATGAATATACTGATGCGAAAGCAAAGAAAGCTGCTAAATTATCATCACTTTCTTTGAGTGAAAAAATTGATTTTATCTCGACGCTGCAAATCTTGTTGACATCAGGTATTCCAGCAGTTGAATCTTTAATGTTTATGGAACAAGAAGCAGCCAGAAAAAAAATCCGTGACATGGCACGAGTTTTAAAAACACAAATTATGGCAGGTTCAACTTTTGCAGACACTCTTGCAAGATATCCACAAGTTTTCGGTTATATTTTTATCGGTTTAATTAAAGCCGGTGAAGAATCCGGTGAATTAGAAAAAACTTTAGGTCGTATTAAAGATTTGCTAACTAAACAAGCCAACATTAAAGGTAAAGTTATAGGTACATTAATGTATCCAGCATTTGTCGTTGTCTTAGCTTTTTGCATTACAATTGTAATGCTTGTGTTTGTATTCCCAGCATTTAAAGAAATGTTTGAACAACAAGAAAAAGCCTTGCCTCTTATAACATCTCTTATGATTAATGCTGGAGATTATTTAAAGACTTATTGGTATACAATTCCACTATTTATCATCGCTTTCATTGCATTTTGCTACATGATGATAAATTGGAAACCGGCAAGAGAATTATTAGACAAAGCTGTTTTAAAAATACCGCTTTTAAACAACTTAATTATGTATTCAAATTACTCAAACTTTTTGTCAGTTATGAGTGTATCTTATGACGCAGGTATCCCGATTGTCGACTGCTTGCACTTAGCAGTAATTACACTTACAAACTCTGTTATGCGTAATAAAATGAGCGGTGCAATCGTAAAAGTTCAACAAGGTTTACAAGTTTCGCAGGCGTTTAAGTCAACCGGTATTGTTCCGAAAATGCTTCTTTTCATGGTTGCAACAGGTGAACAATCAGGTCGTTTGGGCGATATGCTTGAAAAGGGTGTAAACTTCCTTGATAAAACATTAGATGGTATTATTGATACAATGACAAAAATGATTGAACCGATTATGCTTATTGTAATTGGTAGCATTGTACTTGTAATGGCATTGGCTTTATACCTACCATTGTTCCAATCATACATGAGCTAGAAAAAGGACTTTTAGATGGAAAACAACGAGATTTTAGAATTATCGACTTCCGCTTGGCGTGAAAAAGTTTATATTGAAACCGCTGAATTCATAATTAGAGGTTATGTTTTTATGCCCAAAATTGGCAAAAGAAACAGACTTTTATCTGAAATTATGAACACCAATAAACAATTTATTGCAGTTAAGAATTGTACTCTAGAGTCAAAATTAGTTCCTCAAAGAGAAATTGAATCGCATGAATTTTTACAAGTAAATATTTCAACAATACTTATTATAAGGCCACTAAACGATGACTAAAACTTATGTTATTACCGGTTCAGCATCCGGAATCGGACGCGCATTATTAGAAAAAATAGCAAAAGATAATGTTGTTTTTGCCGGATATAGAAACAAAGAGCATGAAAAATCCTTAAAAGCAATTTCTCCAAATATTTATCCTTTTTATATTGATTATTCAATACCAGAAACAATTGAACTTGCTACCGAATATTTAATTTCAAAATGTACAAAAATTGACACTTTAATTAACATTGCGGGATGTGTAGTAGCAGGTCCGATTGAAAAAATTGAACCTGCTGAATTAAAAAGACAATTTGACGTAAATGTGTTTGGACATATTGAACTTACGCAAAAATTAATGGACATTTTAGAAAATGGAAAAATTATTAATATAAGCTCTATGTCAAGCTTTGGAATTTTTCCGTTTATTTCTCCATATTGTGCATCAAAACGCTGTTTAGATATGTTTTTCAATTCACTTCTGATTGAAAACAAAAAGAATATCAAAGTTGTATCAATCAAACCTGGTGTTATTGCAACACCACTTTGGGGAAAATCTATTGCTGAAAACTCAAAATACTTTGATAACTGTAAGGGTTACGAAGAAGAAATGAGATTTATGATTGCAAATGCTCAAAAAAATGAAAAAAAAGGTTTGCCTGTAAACAAAGTCGTAGACGTAATTTTAAAAGCTGATAAGGCAAAAAATCCAAAACTTTCTTATACAGTTGGACGTGACGCTTTTGTTGCAAGTCTTGTCGCAAAATTACCACAGAATTGGCAAAATAGACTCATAAAATGGGGTTTGAAATCAAGAGTTAAAGCAAATTATATAAAAAGATAAAAATTTATAAATATTTCATTATTGTATTCATTAAATCATATTTGTTTCTTAAACCACTAAAACGTTCGACTTCTTTCCCATTCCTAAATATTAAAAATGTCGGAAAAGAGTGTACGCTGTATCTTATAGCCAGTTCAGCTTCTTTTTCTGTATCAACCTGTCCAATATAAATTTTGTCTAATTCTTTCAAAACTTCTTCTTGCTTTTTACAATAACTACACCAAGGAGCATAAAATTCTACAAGTTTTAATCCGGTTTTAATCTCTTCGTTAAAATTTTCTTTTGTTAATGTTTTAAACATAAAAATCCCTCCTAATAAAGATTAAGAGGGATTTAAAAGTTTTTATATTGCCTAATTAGATACGATTTTTAATCAAAGCATCAACATATTGAATAGCTAATTTTGGAATATCAGCACTTTTAGCTTTTGAACCAACTGCCCTCAAAATTTCTTGAACGGAAATTGTTTTATGTGGAAGTGATACATATTTTTCTGCAACTTCCTTAATATTTTGCATAGCATTCCATAATGCTTTATTTGGGTCATAAATATCACGACGACTGATATCAATCAATTTGCCTGCTTTTCTTTTTTCAGATAATAGGTTAATTTCATTTTCATTGTCGTTAATGCATTGTCTTACTTTGTCGCTTGAATCTCTTAGATTAGCATAATCTTTAAATTGTTTTGTAACATCTTCTAAAGAATCTTTTACTTTATTAAATTTATTTTCCATTACTCTGGAAGAGTCTTCTGTTGTATAACTTCTGCCAAAATAACTGTTTTTTAAATCATCAGCTCTGCTATAAAACATCTCTGCATCATCATCGAGATTTTTTGTTATACTGGCAACAGCTTTTTCCATGCTTTCAGCTTTTTCTTTTTTCATTTCCAGAAATTTTTCCAGTTTGTTATTGTAAACTCTCAAGGAATCTTCGCGATTCATTGCAGGAACTTCTGTAATAGTCTTTCTAACTTTACCGTTATCGTATTCATAATAGAATTCTGTACCTAAAATATCTTTAGCAGATTTTTTTCCATTTTTTTCGGTGTAAATTTTTTCATTGTCAGGAAGACAAGTTCCAAAAATATCGATACCACTTTGGTTTGCCATTTTAGAATCTATTTCCCAACCATTTTTAGATTCCCAAGCGTATGGACTGTATTCCATTCTCCAATTTCCACCGTTTTGTGCGGATTTATTCGTAAATAAACCTCTAAAATTTGTATTACTTATTGCATTAATTTTCATTTTATCAACTCCTATAATTATCTGATTGTTTTTAAACCGCGAGAATAAAAATAATTTTTCAATTTATCAAAATACGGTATTAAGTCAGCTTTAACTTTTTCAAATTGTTGATTCTGATTTGCTAAACTGTTCTTTTTATCGGCTATAATTTGAGGTAAAGCTTTTATGTAATCACTTATTTTTTTAATATATGCTTGATTTTCTTCTGCTTTTTTAGTAAATTCACCGATTGATTTAGTCAATTTTTCAATATTTTCAAGAACTACATTTTTTTCAGAAGATTCTTTTGACATATTTTTTTCAAATATTGATTTTGTTTCTTTAAAGTTTTTAGAGGCCTCAGATTCTGATATAAAATTATTATAAGTGTAAGTTTTTGTTCTATCAATTTCCTCATGACCTTCTGAGTTTATTTGAGCGAGTTTATCTAACGAGTTCAATGTTGCAGCATCGTTAGTTTTATTTTTTTCCAATTGTTCAAGAATTTTTGTGTAATTGTTTTTTCTTTCTTGTAAATTTTTTACTTTTTCAGTCAACATCTTATCAATTTCTGTTCTATGATTTAATTCCATTTCTGCTCTTGGAATATCAGCTTCCGAATGTTTAATACTCTCTTTAATATTTCCTATTTCATACGCCAGACGATCTTTTTTATATCTTAAACCGTCAGATTCTTTTAATATTGCTTCGCAGTTGGCAATGGTTTCTTGGTTGTATTTTGCATCGTTTACGTGAGCTTTGAAATATTCAGCATTTCTTCTAGAGTTTTCTCTGTCAAAATCATTCCACGCTTTTTGCTCATATTCTCCAACTGTTTTGCTGTCAGCCATTTCCAAACGATAGAAATAGTCTTTTGAATCTTTAAATCTTTTTTGAATTTCCCATTTATCTCCATCCGTTCCAAAATATAATTTGCTAACTTCATGATTTATATCAGGAAATTTTGGTTCATCATCATAAACTACATAATCTACCATTTCTCTAAGATTATCATTAACTTTTTCTAACGGGTCCGCATAGTAAATTTTTCCGGTTATGTTTTTGTGAAAACTGTCTAATGTTTTTTCCATACGTCTGCCGGTATGTTCTGCTGCCCATTTATGAGTTTCAGGCGTTCCATAATAATGACCTTTTTCTTCTACCATGTACCCTTTAAATGCCGGTTTGGAAAAATTTGTACTACTTTTGATGGGTGATATTCTCATTAATAACCTCCTTTTTACACATAATTAGAAATTCACTAGATTAGTATATCATTTGCGATATAAAATAATATTTCATCTATATTAGAACAAACATGTTCAAAAGAAAGGTATATTTTAAGAAATATTAAGGAGAATATATTTTTAATTCAAGAATACAATGTGCAATTTTTGCACTAATAATTTTAATAAATTGTTGCGAATGATAAGAAGAATTCTGAAATAACATTAATCAGCATTGGTAAAATCCAAATCATAATCGCAGCACCGAATACAGGTTTGAACAAGAAGCTTAATTGAAAAACGTTTACCTGAGGCGCAGTTTTAGAAATTACACCAAGAATAATATCTTGACCTAAAGTAGCTAAAAGTACGGGTGAAGCTATTTGCAAGCCCATATAAAGTACATTAGAAGTAGTTGTTATCAAGTTGATCCATATTGATAATTTTTTCAAGCGGAATAGTAGGTTGGGCTTTCAAGCCCAACAAAATATTAAGTCTTAAAGGAAGCTGCTCTTAGCGCATTCAATATTGCAATAATTGAAACCCCAACATCAGCAAATACTGCGCCCCACATTGAAACAAAACCTAAACCACCCAAGATTAAGAACAACAATTTAACGCAAAGCGCGAAAACAATGTTTTCTTTTGCTATAAGCATCGTCTTTTTTGCCATCTTAATTGCTAAAGCAACTTTTGAAGGCTTGTCGTCCATAATAACTACATCGGCCGATTCTATTGCAACATCAGAACCCAAACCACCCATTGCGATACCGACATCTGCACGACTCAGAACCGGTGCATCATTAATGCCATCACCAACGAAAATTACACTCCCTTTACTTAAAGCAATTGCATTTTCAAGTCTTTCGACCTTGTCATTTGGCAAAAGTTCTGCATAATATTCGTCAATTCCGATTTCTGCTGCAACATTTTGTGCAGTTGTTTTAGAATCACCTGTCAACATTTCCGTTTTCAAGCCAAGCTTTTTAATAGCTTCTATCGCAGATTTTGTATCGTCTTTGATTGTGTCAGCTATTACAATATAGCCTTGATAAACGCCATCTATAGCAACATAAACGACAGTTCCAACATTGTTGATTGGAGTAGTGTTGACAAGTTTTGCGTTACCAACCAAAATTTCTTTACCATTAACTTTAGCCTTAATTCCATATCCCGCAATTTCTTCTATCTCGTTGTTTGTCGGAATTTCTGAATTATATTTATCTTTATAAGCTTCTCTAATCGCTTCCGCTATCGGATGCGGCGAAGCAGCTTCCGATAGCGCTGCAAAGCGCAACAAATCAGGATTATCAGAAGAAATTTCAACAACTTTAAAATTACCTTTCGTCAATGTGCCTGTTTTATCAAAAATAGCAACTTTTGCCTTTGATAAGATTTCAATATAACTGCTACCTTTAATCAAAATCCCTTTGGAAGATGCTCCACCAATTCCTGCAAAAAAGCTCAAAGGTATTGAGATTACAAGCGCACATGGACAAGAAATTACAAGAAACGTTAACGCTCTTTCGATATAAAATGGCGGAATGCAAGCGATAATGCAGGCAATAATTACAACCGCCGGAGTATAGTAGCGTGCAAATCTTGTTATAAAGTTTTCTGTTTTTGCTTTCTTTGAAGATGCGCTTTCTACAAGTTCCAAAATTTTTGCAACAGTAGATTCGCCAAACGCTTTTGTCACTTTGACTTCAAGAAGTCCGTTAAGATTGATGCAGCCGCTAATAACTTCATCTCCAATTTCAACACTTTTAGGCAAAGATTCACCTGTCAAAGCTGAAGTATCAAGAGAGGCTTTTCCGGAAACAACAATACCATCAAGCGGAATCTTTTCACCAGTTTTAACTGTTATAATATCTCCAATTTTAACTTCTGTCGGAGAAACTTTTTCACCATTCAAGTTTGCATAATCAGGGCGAATATCCATCAATGCAGCGATTGAGTCTTTTGATTTATCAACCGCTTTATCTTGCATATATTCGCCAATTTGGTACAAAATCATTACCATAACAGCTTCCGGAAACTCTTTTATACAAATCGCGCCGACTGTTGCAAGTGACATCAAAAAGTTTTCGTCAAAAACCTGACCTTTAAAAATATTTCTCATTGCACGCAGCAAAACATCAACGCCAACAATCAAATAAGCAACTAAAAAAAGTGGCTTAAATATATAACCTAAACCAAACAAAATAAGCCCTGCAACTATTCGTGGGATAACAAATGTATTAGTTTCTTCGCGTTCGCACATGATGTTCTCCTTTTCTTACATTATAGTTGAACAACTGTTCAACTGTCAACATGCAAAAGCGCGTCTTTTTACAAAAGTTAATACAATTTGACATTTGAACAAGTATTCAACTATAATATATTATATGGACGCATTAAACATGAATATAATTAATAAGGTAAAACCCAACATGCCTGATATGACACTATTGTACGACTTATCAGACTTTTTTAAACTTATGGGTGATAGCACAAGAATTCAGCTTTTATGGGCACTAGAAGAAGATGAAATGTGTGTTGGAGATTTGGCTTGTCTTTTAAACATGACAAAATCGGCGGTCTCGCACCAGTTGAAGATTTTGAGAAGTGCAAAACTAGTTAAAGCGGAAAAGCGCGGCAAAAATGTATTTTACGCACTAAGTGACCACCACGTAAGAACTGTACTAGAAATGGCGCTAGAACATATTGGAGAGTAAGTTTTAAGTACATATCGCTTTTTAACCAATAGCATTAATATATTGTTGCGAAAGATAAGAAGAATTCTGAAATAACATTAATCAGCATTGGCAGAATCCAAATCATAATCGCAGCACCAAATACAGGTTTGAACAAGAAGCTTAATTGGAAAACGTTTACTTGTGGTGCAGTTTTAGAAATTACACCAAGAATAATATCTTGCCCTAAAGTAGCTAAAAGTACGGGAGAAGCTATTTGCAAGCCCATATAAAGTACATTAGAAGTGGTTGTTATCAAATAATCCATATTTATAATTTTTTCAAGCGGAATAGCAACAGCGTAAATTGGAAAAATTTCAAAACTGCGCATAAGAGCGTTAATCAGCCAATAAAAACCACCGAGTTCAATAAAAATCAGAATTCCTAAAAGTGTAATAATACGACTCAAAATCGAAGTTTGGCTATTAGTAGTTGGGTCCATTACCATGGCTGATGATAAACCCATTTGAGTGTTAATCATGTCACCGCCAGCTTCAATTGCCAAAATCAAAAGTTGTGCAATATAGCCAATAATTGCGCCTACTGCAAAGTTTAAAAGCAAAAGTAAAAGTGGTGAAATATCGGCAGGTGGTGCTGCAGGTTTAAGAATAGGGGTAATCATTACAGTAAGAATAAATACGAATGCCAATTTGACAAGTCCGGCAATTTCCTTACGGTTAAAAATCGGAGCAAAACGCACAAATCCCAACAAGCGCGCAAAAACGATTATGCCCGCTGAAAACCAGTGGTCAAACTGTGGAAATAGGATTGAAATTTGTTGTATAAAGTTGTCCATTTTTATTTAAGGGAATAGGGGAATAAGGCAATGAGGGAATAAGTGGTTTTAAATTTACCATTTATATATTGCGTTAAATTTGCGTATTTTTTATTAAAAAAACAATAACCTCTTATTACCTTATTCCCCTATTCCCTTATTACCTTTCTGGTAAAACCGGTTCATCCAGTTCATACTCATATTCTTCCGGCGGTTCGTCAATTCCGAGAATATCGAAACCATCGACATCGTCTATTGTTGTTTTATCTGCCTCGACCTTGACAGTAAACATAATTTTATCTTTATTGTTTTTAAGCACGCAAAACCTTGTTTCGCCTTCTTTAAGCGGACGCACAAGAAGCGTGTTTTTTTCGTTCATAACTGTAAAAATTGGACATACATCAATAATATCGTTGTTTTCAATACTGATATCAGTAAGCTTGCCGTCTGCTGTAATAAGGCAAGTTTCGTAGGCGCAAGCTACGCTTGCGCTTAGTATAAATATTAATGATGTAAGTAATTTTTTCAAGTTTTTTCCTTTTTATCCTGTTCCCCTCGCCCCTTGTGGGTTAGGAGTGAGAGGTTTATTCCTCTTTTTAATGAATAAGTTCGTTTTAAATTTTTTGTATTCAATTATCAATCTTTGATTATTCCCTCTCATAGGGAGAGGGTAGAATTTCAAGTTGAGCTGTGCGAAACTTAGAAATTCGGGTGAGGGGTTTATTCCTCTTTAGTTATTGTTGGGCAAGTATGCCCAACCGACATTTTCGCATGACTTGGCGTGTGACCTTCAAGCGTGCCGTCATTCTGAAGCCGATTAGGCTGAAGAATCCAGCTTTTTAATAACTATTATTTTGTATATTGGTGGGAACCGCTCCCGCTTTTCCCACCCTACTTTTTTAATTGAAAATGGATAATGGAAAATTATTAATGGTGCAAAAAATTGTACCCTACATTCTATACAATATTTATGAGCGAAGCGAATTAAATAACTTTCCACTTTCAACTATCAACTTCATCTACCTCCCTAACATTTTATTAATCTCAACAAAATTTCCTTTTGGCATAGGCGCTTTTGGCGCGGTGTCATATTTAATCTTTTGCGCCTTATCTATATAAGGAACTTTGCCCGGATTTTTCATAACTTCTTTAACCGTTGGCGCGTCTTTAAAGGAATCTTTCATTTCACCTTCAAAAGGAGTTGTATATTTGTAATAATCCGCAGGAAGTACGAACGCATCGTTTTTCGGAACAGAATTAAACGCGAGTGACATGCCTTCTGTAAAAAAATTTGTAAGCAGTTTGATAAAACCCATACCGCCTATTACAATAACCAAAAATACAGCAAAGATTTTTGGTGCAGCGGCGATGGTTTGTTCTTGTACCTGAGTAACCGCCTGAATAATACCGACAACCAAACCGATTGCGGCTGCAGTCAGTACGCAAGGCATAGATATTGAAAGCATTATCATAAAGCCTTTTGCAAGATATTCAGTTAGCATTTCCATTTTTAGGTCCTCTTTTTATTTATAGTTTGTTAAATTTTTGATGAGTTGAAAGTTGACAGTTGAAAGTGGAAAGTTATTTTAGAAAAATTATTAAATTTAAATACTTCAATATTGAACGTATTTTAATTAAGAAATTGTAGGGTGCAATTTTTTGCACCATATAAACAACTTTCCACTTTCAACTGTCAACTTTCAACTCATCTCAATCCTTCTTTCATAGATTTCAAATTTAATTATAACTCTGCACCAATCCTTGTACAATCAACGCCCAGCCGTCAACGGCAATAAAAATAAGCAATTTAAACGGCAAGGAAATAATTGTAGGTGATAACATGAACATACCCAGTGCAAGAAGTATGTTTGCAACAACAAGGTCTAATACGATAAACGGAACGAACACCACGAAGCCAATTTCAAACGCAGTTTTTAATTCGCTTAAAATATAAGCCGGTGCAACTTCCCAAATCGTAATATCTTCAGGTGATTTTGGCGGTGTTTTGTGTTTAAGTTCTACAAAAAACGCCAAATCACTTTCTCTTGTTTGTTTCATCATAAATTCTTTTAAAGGTTTCGAGCCTTCATCAATTGTCGCAATTAAATTTCCTGTTTTTTGATAAGGAATAGAGCCTCTATCATACATTTGTTGAAAAACTCCACCCATCGTGTAGAATGTTAAAATCATACACAATCCAATTGTAACGATTGCTGGCGGCACTTGAACACCCATTGCTGTTTTTAAAAGTGAAAATACAATTGTAAATCTTAAAAAACAGGTCATACAGCAAAATACAAACGGTAAAAGTGAAAATAGCGACATTACCGTAAGCATTTGTAAAACAGGGTTCATATCTTTTATTACTGAGTCCATTTTTATTTCCTTATCTTTGAGGGTAATAGGGGAATAAGGTAATGAGGGAATAAGTGGTTTTAAATTTTCTGTTTTATACTACATTTAATTAACATATTTTTATTAAGAATATTTCTAAAATCTCTTATTCCCTTATTACCCTATTACCTTATTCCCATTTTTATTTAATCCTTTCTGCCAAATTTCTCAAAACCGATTTTCCGCCTGTATTTTTCGAATTTAACATACTTGATTTAATTCCAATATCTGATTTATCCATGAAGCTTGGTTTCGGAAGCTTTGACATAGTTTCTTGAAAGGTCATTGGGGCTGAATTGAGATTTACCCCTACGGGATTAGCCCCCTCCCTAACCCTCCCCCGAGGAGAGGGAACTTGCGAAACTTGTTTATCAAGCGCATTGTCATTGTGCATTTCATACGATGTGCTAAAATCCATTCTACTAACATCCGCACCACAATCTTCAGCTGTTTCCAATTTAGAAATCAGATTCGTTTTATCAACATCACCTGCTATCAAGAATTTTTCTCTACCTGTTGATACTATGTAGAGTGTTTTTCTTGGTGCAATATTCAATGTGTCAATTACTTTTAAGTATTTAGATTTCCCACCTGTAATTCCACCGGATGTCGCGTTTTTAAAAATCAAAAGTGCAACGACAATGACTCCGACCATTGCAAGCGTGTATACCATAAAATTTGCTAAATATCCCATTTCGTATATCCTTTTGAGGGGAATAGGGGAATAAGGTAATAAGGGAATAAGTGGTTTTAAATTTTCTGTTTTATACTACATTTAATTAATGTATTTTTATTAAGAATATTTCTAAAATCTCTTATTCCCTTATTACCCTATTACCTTATTCCCTTTCTTGTATTAATACCTAATATTTACTTCCCATTTACCGAAAGTCAACCTTCCTGCCCATCTTCCACTTCAAAATCGCTATAATCGAAATCATCGCCATTTTGAGCCTGTTCTTCTGCTTCAACTTCTGCCGACTCTTCCGATTCGTTTGCAGGAGCAGAAGAAGAATCATTAACCTTTTCAATTCTTACGCCGAAACGGTCATTAATAATAACCAATTCGCCTGAAGCAACTGATTTTCCGCCAACTTTTAAAGTAACTTTATTGTCATAAACAGAACACAAATCAACAATTAAGCCCTCTTCGATACTCTTGAGTTCGCCCAAAGTTACTTTTACTTTCTCAAACTCAGCCGCCATGTCAACTTGTATACTATCCCACAAATTAGTGTTTGTATTATCTTCCATACCGCCTCCTCCGCTGGCATCATAAGGTTCTATTATATTAATATTTGGTTTAACTTGAAATTTCTGAACAATATTGTTGCACACAAGTGTCATCTCAGATGAGTTACTGTTTTCAAAAACAACAATGTCACCCACATCAAGCCTTTTTATATCCGCAACAGGGAAAGTTGTGCTTCCCAAAAGTAGTTTTACATCAACCAAACTACTTGCAAAATCTCTATCTTCAAATCTAGGTTCGGTTTTTTCAATTTCTTGAGGTGAAAGAATATCTTTCGGTACAGAAATTATGAATTTTGCAGCCGAATCTGAAACTTCACTTTTTACAAAATAAGTAAGATGTAGAATTTCTGTGTATCTTCTATGTGGTTCAATCGTAAAATTAGGTGCAAGCGACTCATACAAAAAATCGTTAAACGCGGTAATAATCCTTGCTTCAAGCTCTGTAACTTCTGTCAAATCAAATCTGCGATTGTTTTTGCCTAAAACTTTATCCAATATTACATTGATTGCATCTTGCGAAATTCTTATATAAACGTCATTCTTAGAATTTATTTTAACCTTGGTTACAAAAAATGTATCGTTTTGGGAAAGTACATTCATGTTGGTGCTGATTGATGCGAGTTTGTAATCAAAGCCGTCAAAAAAGAATTCACTGCTGCAGCTTTCTACAACCGGCGTGAAAACTGAATCAAACCATGCAAATTGCTTATATAATTCATCGAAGAATACTGAGTTTATCATACATATCCTGTTTGGAAGTCTTTAAGTCGTTAGGTCTTTAAGTTGTTAAGTTCGTTATAAAGATTTTTATTTAGATGAACTTAATGTCTTAAAGACTTAATACCCTAATTCCTTTCCCTACCACTTTCCCACGCTATCGTATCAAATTTCAGCGTTCAAGACATCAACTGTTCAGAGGATTTTTTCGTAACACATTACATCCTCTAATTTAAAGCACTTTTGTAAATAATTGTAACAATTTCGATTAAAACTCTAAAGTTTTTCAAAAAAATGTCGATAGAAATAATACAAGGAAAAAATAAACAAGACTCAAAAAATACATTTATCGGAAAGGACAACAGGATATGTTAAAAAAAATCACAACCCCAACTAACAACACTTTTAGCGGAGTTGAATTCATATTAAGAGGGGCCAAAAAACGAAGGACAATGGCTGTTGCAAATGCAGTAGCAATTAATGCAGAATCAGGAGTACAAGCAAAATTACAAGCTGTGAAGTAAGTGTGAAGCGTAAGTAGTTTTGTCGGTGAAGAATCGACTCTGGTTATGAAAAAGGCTGTCTGGAATTAAGATAGTTGAGAGTTTTACCTCCAAAATCAAATGATTTTGGAGGTTTTTGTATCCCCTATTATCTCATAAGTAAATGGTGCAAAAAATTGCATTATTGTTTCAATGGAAAATTGAAAGTGAAAAATGGAAAATAGTTCTAAATAATTTTCAATTCTCCATTATCCATTTTCAATTTAGAAAAGGTAGAGTGCAATTCTTTGCGCCATTTCCTTTTAATAAGCTTACATTTTTTCTGGAGCAGAAACTGCCAAAATATCAAGCGCATTCTTTAATGTTGTCTTTATCGCAACCATCAATGCCAATCTTGACTTCATCAACTCTTTATCATCGCAAATAACTCTGTTTGAGTTATAGAATGAATGGAATTCAGCAGCAAGCTCTTGAACATATCTGCAAATTGTGTAAACTGTTCTATTTTGAGCAGAAAGCACAATTACTGATTTAAATTCTTCCAACTTCAAAATCAATGATTTTGCACTGTCAGCAGTTTTCAAAATAATATCTTTATCAAAATTATTAATCAAATCATCCAATTCAGCTTGAGTCATAGGAGCCGGTGTTTTTTCACCTGTTTCAGCGTTAAGTCTTTCATTTACTGCATTTCTCAAAATTGAGCAAACTCTTGCATAAGCATATTGAACGTAAAATACTGGGTTTTCATCAGTAGAACGTTTTGCAAGTTCAATATCGAAATCAAGCGTCATATCAATGTTACGCATTTCCATCCAATAACGAGTCGCGTCAATTCCAACTTCTTCAATCAAATCGTCCAAAGTAACCATGTTTTTACGTTTGCCCATACGAACTTCTTCGCCGTTAACAACAAGGTTTACAAGCTGTCCTAACAATACTTCTAATTTATTTGGGTCATAACCTAAAGCTTCTATTGATGCTTTAACACGAGCTACATAACCGTGGTGATCTGCACCCCAAATATTGATTAATCTGTCATATCCACGTCTTAGTTTGTCGATATGATAAGCAATATCAGCTGTTAAATATGTGTTAGAGCCGTCAGCTTTTTTAATAACTCTATCTTGGTCATCGCCGAATTCAGAAGACTTAAACCACATTGCACCTTCTTTTTCGTACAACATACCTTTTGATACAAGTTCCTTGTAACTTTCTTCAACTTTTCCTGATTTGTGTAAATCAAGTTCTGAATAAAAATTATCAAAATGAACTCTAAAATCTTCCAACAATTTCTTTTGGCAAGCTTCCATTTCTTTTTTTGCAAAATCAGAGAAAATTTTAACATCTAATGCGTCAACATCAGCGCCTGATTTTACATCTGCAATTTTTTCTGCCAAGAATTTTTTAGCAACCGGAATCAAATAATCTCCCGGATAGTAATTTTTTCTTTCAACTTCATCCGTAGGAAAATCTACATTTTCGCCCAATTCTTGCTTAACTCTGATTTTTAAAGAGTTACCTAATTTATTGATTTGGCTACCTGCATCATTGATATAAAATTCTTGATAAACTTCGTGTCCGTAGAATTTTAGCAAATTAGCCAAAGCACTTCCCATAGCTGCCCAACGTCCATGACCAATGTGGAATGGGCCTGTAGGGTTTGCTGAAACATATTCCAATAAGATTTTTTCTGTCGGAACATTTTCAGGACGTCCGTAGTTTTCTTTTTTTGCTAAAACTTCTGCAACAGCGTTTGCTAAAAGTGAATTTTCAATTTTGAAGTTAATAAAACCACCGACTACAGAAACTGAATAATCTTTATTCGAAAGATGTTTTACAATTGCGTTTGCAATCATAGGCGGTGCGATTTTTGCAGAACGCGCTAATGATGAAACGTTTACCGCAAAATCCCCAAAATCAGGATTTTTTGGTTTTTCCATAATGAGAGAGTATTCGCTTTCTGCACTCATTTGTCCAAGCTCGTTTGCTTCTATAGCTTTTGTAATACCTTGTTTAACTTCGTTTAGAAAAAAATCTTTTAACATATTTATCCTCATATTTTAGTTTTATTTTCGGTGGGAACTTTGTATTTTTGTTATGGATTGCTTCGTCACTCACTGTTCCTCGCAATGACTTGACTCCAAACTTTCCCCTCGCCCATTGTGGAAGAGGGAACAATCGTTGGCTAGCTACGCAAGCCTTACGAATGCGAGTGAGGGGTGAAACCTTCACATTCATATTATAATATAAACATGTTAAGCGTGTTTTCTTGCATCATTATTTGTATTATGGTCAGCTATTGCACCCATTAATAAACCTCCCAAACCGAAGGAAATTACGTTACCTAATAATGCCGCCATTCCTTTTTGAGGATTATGTTTACTATAATTCATAGCATAATTTATAAAACCACAACCGGCGCCTAAAGCAAATCCGCATTCTTTACCAATTTTTGAATCATAGTAAGGTCTGCCTTTGTCTGACAAACTAACGGTATCACTTGCCATAACAGCATTTTTAGTGCCCACTTGTTTTACAAATTCAGCACTTTCTCTTGCTCTTTTATTCCTTAACGCATCTACCAACATGCCACATCCGAGAGTAACGCCGGATGCAATAATTGCGCAAGGGATAGCACGTTTTTTCAAAGCACTATTAAATTCAAGTGAGTTCTTTAAAAACTTATCAAAAACGGTTTTTATTTCATTTGCAGAATTCCCTTCTGCTGTAGGTAACGTTAAATTACCTATCCAAGCTAATCCTGCCGGCACAGCCATCACAGCACCAGCGATAGTTCCAGAATTCGTTTTATAATAAGGAGTTCCATTTTCAGTTCTTTGATATGAACCCTTGAAATTCGGTTTGACAACATTTTCCTGATTGCAATTTAGACTTAATGACATACTACACATCCTTTATTTTCACACACATATACTAAGTTGTAAAAAAACAAAAATTGCTTAATTTGATATATAATTTTACAAAACTTAACTTATCACGCCCAATTTTTTACAAGCTTCTAATGCACAATTTTGTTGCGCTTCTTTTTTTGATTTTCCATTTGCAGTCGCAATAATTTCATCATTCCATTCAACTTGAACTTCAAAAACAGGTTTGTGTGCAGGACCTTTTATAGCAAGCGTTTTATAAATTGGCAATGTTTTATTAATACCTTGTGTATATTGTTGCAAGATATCTTTTGCATTATATTTTTCAAAATGCTTATCGACATCTTCTGCAAAAGCCATAACGTATTCTTTTATAAAAGTTTCAATTTCTGCTTGTTTTCCGCTAAAATAGCTTGCACCCAAAATAGCTTCAAGTGTACAAGCAATATTTGATTCGCGCTTTCTTCCGCCTTGTTTTTCTTCCGCCGGCCCAATAATCATAAGTTTATCCAAGCCTATTTTTTTTGCTATTTGCGCTAAAATCGCATCAGAAACCAGTATAGAGCGAATTTTAGAAAGTTCTCCTTCCGGCGCTTCAGGATAAGTTTCGTACAAAAGTTTTGAAGTAAATAGTTTCAAAACTGAATCGCCAAAAAACTCCAAGCGTTCGTAGTTACCTAAATCACTATAACCGTTTTCTTTTGTAAAAGAAGGATGAGTTAGCGCAATTTTCACTAACTCATCATCTCTATTAATTTTAAAAATTTCTTCAACAAGCATTACATCATGCCTCTAAACAAATCCCAAAAATTGTTTACTACAAAAAAGTACATGTAATAATGAACAACCGGAATTGTCAAAATGTAACTGTCTGTTCTATCCAAAAATCCTCCATGTCCGGGAAGAATATTACTTGAATCTTTAACTCCGGCATCTCGTTTAATCATTGATTCGCACAAATCACCAATTTGAGCAAAAGCTGCAATAATTAATCCTAAAATTAAACAATGATACCAAGGAATCATCAGAATTTGACCAAAGATTATACAAAAAATCATACAAGCTAATGTTCCACCAATAGAACCTTCAATCGTTTTATTTGGGCTTATAACCTTAGATAATTTATGTTTTCCAAAATAACATCCTGCATAATAACACATAGAATCCGTTAAAACTACGGCAAAGAATAGCAACAATGCGTATCCTGCACCTTCTGTTGTAACATTATATTTTAGCACTCCACTATAAGCAGGTTCGCTTCCCAAATCTCTGAGAAACAGAAGATGAAGTGGAAACCAACCACAATACACAAAACCTAAAATAGTTGTCGCAACATTCGCAATGTACGGTTGTTTACCTTTAAACAGTACAGACATAAATGCCATTATAGAACAAGCCGTAAATGCTAATGCTACTAAATCAAAACGATTAAAATAAGCTAATGCCGCAAATAAAATGCTGGATAAAATTATAATTCTGGAACTTGGACGAAAACCTTTATGCTCAAGAATTTTTACATATTCTTTTGACGCAAGTGCAACAATTATAAGGACTAGTCCCACTAACCATAATCCACCTGCCATTATAGCAAATAGAGCCGTAAATCCAAACACTACTCCCGTTAACAATCTTGTTACACTTTTTGTTAAAGCCATTATACTGTCATAACCTCTTTTTCTTTTTCTACAACCTGAGCATCAATAATGCCAACATATTTATCTGTTAATTTTTGAATTTTATCTTGATTATCTTTAACAGCATCTTCCGGAAGATTTTCTTCTTTTTCGATTTTCTTCAAAGAATCAACCATATCACGTCTTACGTTTCTGATTGCAATTTTTGCATCTTCGCCGAATTTCTTAACTTCTTTTGCCGTTTCTTTTCTTCTTTCTTCTGTTAGAGGTGGGAAGTTCAAACGAATGCAAACACCATCGTTGTTTGGCGCAACACCTAATTCCGCTTTGATAACAGCTTTTTCAACATCTTTTAAAATGCTTTTATCAAAAGGAGTAATTACCAAAGTTGTACCTTCGCTAACGCTAACTTGTGCCATTTGTCTGATTGGAGTTGGCGCTCCATAATAATCAACTACAACTCTGTCTAAAATTGCAGGATTAGCACGACCGGTACGAACTGTAGAAAATTCTCTTTTCATTTGACCAAGAGCTTTTTCCATTTTTTCCTCTCCGAACAAAAACATTTCTTCAAGAGCTTCTGACATAATTTTCTCCTTTATTATATAAAATTAACTAACTTACGTACGTTCCAACGGCTTCGCCGTCCATAATTTTTACCAAACTTCCTTGAGCTTTAAAATCAAAAACAATTATTGGAATATGATTTTGTTTACATAAAGCACAAGCAGAAGAATCCATAACTTTTAATTCATTTTTAAGAATGTCATTATAAGACATTTTATCAATCTTTTTAGCGTTTGGATTTGTCTTAGGGTCATCATTATAAATACCGTCAACACCATTTTTAGCCATCAACATAACCTCTGCATCAATTTCAGATGCTCTTAATGCTGATGCTGTATCAGTTGTAAAGAATGGGTTTCCTGTTCCTGCTGCAAAAATAACAACTCTACCTTTTTCTAAGTGTCTTATTGCTCTATGACGAACATAAGGTTCTGCTATTTGATTCATTGCAATTGCAGTCTGAACACGACATTCAACGCCAATTTTTTTCAAAGCACATTGTAAAGCAACAGCATTCATGACAGT
>CAKVLL010000014.1 GCA_934757255.1 uncultured Candidatus Melainabacteria bacterium
AGTTGACAAAAGAACAACAAGACGATGTTATCTCAAGAACATTCCACGCTTCTTTAGGTAACGGCTGCGGCTGCTAGACTAAAGGGTAAAGGTAAGAGATATTAAAACAAAGACGCGATGCAATATCGCGTCTTTGTTATTTTTACGAACATAATTTTTCACCCAAGCAATATCCAAGAATACCACCGGTAACACCACCAACAAAAGTGCCGACAGGACCTGCAAAACTACCAACAGCTGCGCCCATTTTTGCACCTGCTAAGCCGCCTGCAAAAGAGCAAGCCGATTTTGCTATTTGTTTTCCACCTTCCACTGCTCCTTTATCAAAAGCTTTATAGCACTTTCTTGCTTCAAAGAAAATTGCTAGAGGGACTGCGTATCTTGAAGCACCTTTAATCAATTTTGGTGCAACCTTAGTGTTTGCAATAAATCTGGTATATCTTCCGCCAACCTTTGCCTTTTGAACAGCTCTTCCTGCAACAGTTTTTGTTTTCGCAGTAGCAGTTTGCACCCTTGTTTTTGTTTTCATAGCGGTTGTTTTAACTTGTGTTTTTGTTTCATTAGCTTTTTGTGTGACAAAGCTTTTCACTGCTTTTGCATTGTGTCTGGCAGTTGCTTTCATATTAGCGTATGCTTGCACAGTTTTAGCTTTTACTTTTGGTACATATTTTTTTACGTCATCATAAACATGAGCACCTACATAAGCTGCTCCGAATCCGAGCGCAGTTGTTTTGAACAAATCAGTAGAATCTTTTTTTGATTGAGTTTCCAAGGTATCTAAGCCAACTGTTTGTTCTTGTTGTGGTTGAGGTGCAGAAGCTGTTGTTTTGCCCAAACTTAATTCTTGACCGATTTCAATTTTATTGACATCTTTGATACCGTTTTGTTTTGCCAATTCTGAAACTGATGTTCCATGTGCTTTTGCAATTTTGCTTAATGTGTCACCTGCTTGAACTGTGTAATTTGCCATTTCTAAATCTCCTTATTTATACTCGTGTTCTCTTTGTATAAATATAAAGTATTTTTAGATTTAAAAATTGCTCATTTTATGTGATAAAAATTCATAAAATCGCTACATTATGCATTGTGAGCGCATTATGACAATTAACATTTCTTAATAATTATTCATTTGCCAAAGCTTTTACGACTTTGTAAATACTTTCGACTTTTTCCCTATCTTCTTTCACTTTGTCTAAATATGAGTAAATATCGTTTAGCAAATCTTCTGTTGGTCTTAAGTGACTGGAAATAAAGAAATCTTCAAACGAAATATCCGAAAAACTAAGAATATTTTCGATTGTTTGCGCAGAAACAAAGCTTTCGCCAATCTCAATACCGGCCAATGTACGAGTTGCGATGTTTAACTTTTCCGCAAATTGTTCTTGCGTAAGCCCTTCTTTTTGTCTTAATCTTTTAATTTTTAATCCGAGTTCCTTTTTTACATCCATAATATAATTTTATGGAATGTTTATAAAAATAAAAATGACCTAATGTAGCATAATTATTTGTTATATTGCACTATTAACACAAGATACGTAGGGTGGGTAAAGCTTCATTAGACTAGTAGGTATAATTAAAGCTTTGTATTGCGTACCCACCGAATTAAAAAGATGTGTAGGTCGTGTTGGACAATTTTCATCCAATACAACAATAAAATTGCAAAATTTTTTGTCGTGTTCAATGAAAATGTTGAACACGACCTACAACTAATTAATCAATTACAATCTCAAACGAGTGCAACTCCGGCTACTCTCGAAAAAGCAGCTACAAACAGTAGAAAAATCACAGGACAAGGTGTTAGTGGCAGTTATCAATTATCTGATGACGACAAAGGTGGCTATGAGTTGACTATGAATTTGAATGTAGTCGGTTATAAAAATCAGGCAGTGAATGCATTCAAGAACGGTTTAGTTGATGACTTTGGCATATTTAAAATAAAACCTGATAAAAATAAGCAATATAATTTTAGAGGTGTTAAAGCTGGCACAGCAAACGTATTACAAGCAGTTGTTAACAATAAAGCTCAACAAGTTGCAATGCAAACAGCGATTTATAAAGATTTGCAAGAAAGAAAAGCAAGTGGTGAAACGCTGAGTTCGGGTGAACTTAAATTTATACAAGATTATAACAAATTACTTAACCAAAGTGGTTTAAAAATCAATGAGCAAGGTGATTTAGAAAATATTTAATACAACCCAAATTCGTATAATAGTTGGTCGTGTTGGATGACAATTGTCCAACACGACCAACTTCATTTAATAGGGAGAACATAGAATGTAGAGTGGGGAAAACGTTAGTGTCCTCGTAGAATTTTGAAAGTAACAAATTGTAAAAAATTGACAATTTTTCAAATTTTCATGTCTTTATATAATTAAGAAGGTAGTAAATGGACGCAATTAATTCAAATTACGAAACGCAACAATATTCATCTCTTAAAAATGGCATAATAGGTACATTGGGTGTTGCTGCGGGCTGGGAAGGACAAACTTTTATTACTCAAAAAGCTAAATATCCTTTAAAAAAATATGTTAAAAAAAATATAAAGAATATTCAAGGAGGTGGATATTTAGATTATGTTGAAAAAGCAATTAAACAAAACCATCTACAAAATGATATAAAAGTTATAAACTTAACTTCTAAAAATGCAAAAAATGTTAAAAAGCAATTAAAAGTAGATTTAAAATCACATAAAGGTGTAGCAAAATTTATATTACATCTTTTACGTGTTCCTTGTAATAATGATTCTTTTGACGCAACAGTAAAAGGTAAGAATGCTTTTTTCTCTCCTCGAGATAATGCAGTTGTTTGTAATTTTGATAAATTAGGAGCGCCAATATTTCATGAACTTCAACATAAATTAAATAGTCAATCTTCGAATCTATTAATAAAAACTCTTGCAAAAATTAGAAATCCACTTGCTGTTTTTGGGTCTCTTTCAATTTCTGCCTGCGCTATTTTTACTGATAAAAAAGAAAAAGGTGAAAAAACAAATATATATGATAATATTAAAAATCATTGTGGATTATTAACTGCCTGTTCATTTTTACCTTTAACAATAGAAGAATGCATTGCAAATGTAAAAGGAACAAAAATTGCTGAAAAAGCCGGTGTGAAAGGAGAAGCATTAAAGAGAGTTAAAAATGCTCATAAATTGTCAATAATCAGTTATGTTAGTAGTATGTTTATAGTAGGTTTTGGTGCTTGGGCTGGCAATAAAATAAGAGATGAAATTTGTAAAATGAAAATAAAACAAAAGGGAGCTCGTGAATAAAAAGTTCGTAAGTTGTGTTCAACGTTTTTGATCGAACACGACTAATATTAAAAATATTATTATATAGAATCAAATTTTATAAACTTATAACAAATTGCAAATCTCTTGATAATTAGATAAAACTCTTAAGATGCAGATAGCTTCTTTTTCTACATTATAAACTATTAAGTAATTTTGTTTAACTTGGAGAAAACGAACATTTTTATAGGTAAAGTCTTTTCTAATGCACCCTATATGAGGAAATGAACAAATGTTATCAAATTAAGTATAAAAAATTTTTAACAAATCTAATGCAGATGTGTAGGTCGTGTTGGACTATTGTCATCCAACACGACAATAACATTATAAAATTTTTTGTCGTGTTCAATGAAAATGTTGAACACGACCTACAGCTAAAGGGTAAAGGTAAGAGATATTAAACAGAGGCGCGATATTTTATATCGCGCCTTTTTAAATCGAAAATGGAAAATTGAAAATTGAAAATTATTTTAAATAATTTTCAATTGAAAGATGTGTAGTATCCACCAAATTAAAAAGGTGGGAATCGCTCACGCTTTTCCCACACTACGTTCTGTTTAAGATGTGTAGGGTGGGTAAAGCTTCATTAGACTAGTAGGTATAATTAAAGCTTTGTATTGTGTACCCACCGAATTAAAAAAATGTGTAGGTCGTGTTGGACAATTTTCATCCAACACGACAATAACATTGTAAAATTATTGTCGTGTTCAATGAAAATGTTGAACACGACCTACAACTACAACTATTTTTTCACATCTAGAAAAATTCCGAAAATACGTTATAATTAAAATAGCAATTTGAAAGGATTCAAATATGGCAGAAATCGGATATTTTAATTATTACAATGACCCCCACAGATATTCACCTGACACTGTGCAAGACCGTTATCAACAAAGCGTTGAGAGGTGGAATTCTGATGAACTAAAATCAAAATCAGAAGACAATAACCCATATTCCGAATTAAACCTTTCAAGACGAGCATTGGATGAAAAACTTGCAGATTGGGCGAGCTCTGTCCGCAAACAATGCAAAACACAAAGTGAAGTCCATAACTATTTAAGCAAAAAGTATTTTGGAACCGATGATTTTGCTTATACAAAACGTTGGGATGAGCCAGAAAAATATGCAATGTACAAAAACGATTATAATGCCGTATGTTTTGGCACGATTGGCTGTGGAAACTTGGATGACCCAAGATTAAATTATACGGCTGATGACTGGGATACTTATGAGGCAAAACAAGCAAGCGCAAAGCACAATTCAATAAGTCTAAACATGGCAAATCTTCTTAAAAATAACGGAATTGAGCTAGAGGATACTAACCAATTGCTTATTTCTTTCAATCCTTATTCTTTCAATACGACTATTTCAGGTTTGGATGACAAAAATTTACTATCTCAAATCTCTTCATTATTAAACAGCAAAAATAATTCAAAAAATTTAATGTATTATGCGATGAACGCTAGTTCTAATTTGAATACAGATGCTGTTAATAAATTTAGAGCTTATCAACAAGTTAAAGAGTTTACCGGTTTAGATTTAGCATCACTAACATTAAACAATGGGAAATTTTACACTTCGGACGGTCAAAATCTGGATTATTTATTAAAACAAGGCATTGAAAATAGCACTGTCGGTATTGATTTTAAAGGAGCAGCCTATGATTATGCAAAAAGTTTAATTGACAAGGTCGCAGAAAAAGGTTGGAACTCAATACCAGACTTAGCTCTTTTTATAGGCTATTCAAACAAAGATGGATTTTACTTGACTGGAAATAACACGTGGGAAGTGTAAGAAAATTACAAGCGTGTAGGTCGTGTTCAACATTTTCATTGAACACGACATTGAACTTCAATTTCTATATCCAATCCCTGATTTGTAACCGGAAATTGAATACAAAAATGGTAAAGACGGTTCTATCCATTTTAATCCTGATAATACTGCGACGGTTGCCATGTCATCTGAAAAAATAAATTAATTTGCAGATGTTTTTATTTTAGAGTATTATGATAAAAATGTTAAAGGGGAAAAATGCCTAGATTACCAGAATATTTAAAACGTCCAATTATTGATACAGAAAAAACAAAGACCGTTAGAAGAATTCTTAAAACAAAGTGTTTAAATACTGTTTGTGAAGGTGCGCGTTGTCCGAATAAAAGCGAATGTTATTCTAACAATACTGCGACTTTTTTAATAATGGGAAACAACTGTACTCGGAATTGTCGTTATTGTAATATTTCGACTGCTAAACCGGAGGCATTGGACTTAGAGGAGCCAAAACATATTGCAGAAGCTGTGCAAGAACTTGGGCTTAAATATGCTGTTATAACGTCCGTTACACGAGATGATTTACCTGATGGCGGAGCGGAACATTTTAAAAATTGTATAGAAGAAATTAGAAAAGTTTGTAGTGCAAAAATTGAGATTTTAACTCCGGATTTTAAACCAAGAGAACTTGCACCAAATTGCAATACTGATTGGAGTCGTTTTTCTCATGCGCCATTGGATAGAATACTTGAAGCTAAACCGGAAGTTTTTAACCATAATATTGAAACTGTGAAAGCGCTGTTTCCTATAGCGCGACCACAAGGAAATTATGATTGGTCTTTGGAGGTTTTAAGGTATATTAAATCTAATTCTAATATTGTAACTAAATCCGGATTAATGGTCGGATTAGGTGAAACGAAAGAACAGATAGAAGAAACATTGAACGATTTGAAAGAAGTGGCGGTTGATATTCTTACAATCGGGCAATATATTCAACCTTCAAAGCAACATTTAGACGTTGTAAAATTTTATACATTAGAAGAATTTGAAAAACTAAAAGATTTGGCGCGTAAAGTTGGATTTAAAAATTATCAAATAGGGCCACTTGTTAGAAGTTCATATCATGCAATGAATTGTTTTAATGAAAGGACTTTGGATAGTAGAGGAAGTAGTTGTCATGTCTAGATATATCGCAATTACGGATATTCATGGTGAATTAAGAAAACTAGAAAGTGTTCTTAGCCAGATAGAAACTCGCCCTGATGATATATTTGTTTTTATGGGCGATTATATTGATAGAGGTCCTGATTCAAAAGGAGTTGTTGATAGAGTTTTGGAAGTTTCTAAAACTAATAAATGTATTTATTTAATGGGCTCTCATGAATATGCGCTTTTGCATGCAAAAACTGATGATTACTATCAATTTTTATTCGATAATTATGGCGGACCGGCGACTGTTAGAAGTTATGGTAGTTTTGAAAATATATTTAAGGTTCATGGAAGTTTTTATCAGAATTTGAGATTTTATTATTTAACAGAAAAATATCTTTTTGTTCATGCTGGAATAAATCCGGATTATTCATTGGAAGAACAAGATGAAGTTGATTTGGTTTATATTAGAAGTAAATTTATTTATTCTAAGCATAATTTACGGCAAAAAATTATTTTTGGTCATACGGAATTTGATGAGCCATATATTGATGAAGATAAAATTTGTATTGATTTAGGGTGCGGAAAATATCCAAATGCCCATCTTTGCGCGCTTATTCTAGATGAAAATGGTGAAGAAAAATTTATATATTCTTGAAAATTATATAACTTGTCTATTGGCAAACAAAAAAAATAATGGTATCATTAGGCGGTAGGGATAAAATGAATGCAAATTTTAGCAATTACTAATAAGATTTTTGGTGTCAGGGGTTTAAAAAATAATAACTCTAAAGGGGGATTTGAGCATAATTCAAATAGTGAGTTTAATGCTATTTTGCCTGAGAAAGAACTTTCTTTTAAAAGTACAACATCAGCAGGAACTCCTTTAAGAAAACTTAAACATATGATAGATCCGTATTTTGGTACGAAGATGATTTCAGGGATGGAATTACCAAAAATTGAATATCAAATAGAAAAGTGTAAAAATATAAAAGACATTGTAAAAGTGCTTTATCCGTACCGAACTTACATGCAGAAAATAGAAAAAAATATTTTCAAAAAAATTCAACAGGCATCAAAGTCCGAACCCGAAATTACGATTCCTCAAGTTCTAAAGCGTTATTATAATGAAGCTTTAATAAGGTTGAAATTAGAAGAGTTTAACGTATTAGATGATGTTGATAAAATTTCTATTCAATTATCTCCTCAAAAAGCATTAGAGGTACATCATAAAACAACTCGTTGTCGTCAAGTAATATTGGATAATAAAGAAAATGAAACTTTTAAAAGAAAAGTTTTACTATCTTCTTTAGAAGAAATTAAGCCGGCTAATGGTGAAAAGAAAATTTTTGAAACATTAAAGGATAGAGCAATTTATCTTCCAACTTCTGGAACCAGCGAAAATGCATTTATTGTAAAATATGCTGATAGGACACAAACGGAAATTGCGAAGCGTATTATGAGGGCATCTTTAGCTACAATTGAACATGTAAAACCAAGTTCTAAATCAGGTAAAAATGAAATTCAAAACTTTTTATTGGTGTCTGAAAGTGCTAACAGTGCAAGGTCAAATATGCCCCTTCCTAAGTTTATAGCACGTTTTCCTATAATTTTAAAAAATTGTCAAAAATATATAGAGCAAATAATGACCATAATCAGAAATGGTGGGTTAAGGGGCAATGAAACTTATCCTTATAAGATTAAAAAAACATTGTTTAGAGAATCTAAAGGGTTAATAGATTTGGATTTGAGTAATTATAAATATTCAGAAGCGCAAGCTAAAAAAGTCGAAAAAAATAACAGCTCGCCTAAATATAAAAAAAATAAAAGAAAACGTTAGGTTTTATTTTTAGTTAAGAATTATGTAATACAATTTTTCCAGAGTTAAGAGATGGTTTTACATCAATAACTCTTTGATTTGAACTACCAACCCAATGAATTTTTGCATCTAAAAGTTCTTTAACAAATTTGCCTTCGCAAATAACATCAATATCTGCAATTTCAGGGATATCTTTGATTTCTTCCCAAAGAAAGCCTGTATATAGCCAGATATTTTTGTCTGGTAATTCTTTCTTTACTTTTTTAATTAATCTAAAAACTTCTTCGCGATTGAACGGATGTAACGGATCGCCACCGGAAAAAGTAATTCCTGATACGTGAGGACGATTTAGTGCTTCAAAGAGTTCATCTTCTGCTGCTTTATCAAATTCTAGACCTCCGGAAACATCCCAAGTGATAGGGTTTTGACAACCTAAGCAGTGGTGTGTGCAACCTGCAACCCATAATACAACTCTAAGGCCATCCCCATTTAGCATGTCATCCTTTGTGATGTTATGATAATTCATTTTGTCCTCCTATATTCTCATGTTACCATAAGATTAAAGAATGCGTTAATTGTTATAGAAATGTAAATTATTTATACATTAAAGTTCTACGTTTCTGAACATCTTCATTTATTAAATAATCTTCATAACGCATTTGATAATTCAAATATCCGTTTGGCGTAATTTCAATTATTCTGTCTGCAACTGTATTTATGAATTGGTAGTCTTGAGAAGTAAACAAAACAGTGCCTGTATAATCAATTAATGCATTGTTTAAAGAAGTAATTGCTTCTAAGTCTAAATGGTTTGTAGGTTCATCAAAAATCAAAACATTTGATTCTTCAATCATAGTTTTTGCGAACATGCAACGAACTTTTTCGCCACCAGATAAAACGTTTACGGATTTTTCAGCGTCTTCTCCGGAAAACAACATTCTACCTAAATATCCTCTTAGAAAACTTACGTGTTGTTCTTGCGAAAATTGTGCAAGCCATTGAATTAAGTTTTTATTCGTATCAAAAAATTCACCATTGTCTTTTGGACAATAAGAATGAGTTGCAGTAACACCCCAAGTTACTGAGCCTTCATCAGGTTCAATTTTACCTTCTAAAATTTCAAAAAGTGTTGTTACTGCAAGTTGATTTTTAGAAATAAATGCGATTTTTTCACCTTGTCGGACATCAAAAGATAAAGCCTTAATTAAAAGCTCATCATTTATAGATTTTTTCAAACCTTGAACCGTTAAAACATCTTTACCAGGCATTTTAGAAAATTTAAAATTGATACTCGGATATCTTCTTGTAGAAGGTTTAATATCCTCCAAAGTCAATTTTTCAAGCATATTTTTTCTTGATGTTGCTTGTTTAGCTTTAGACGCGTTTGCACTAAATCTTGCGATAAATTTTCTAAACTCTTCTGCTTTTTCTTCAAGCTTTTTGTTGCGTTCTTCTTTTTGTTTCATAATTAAAGCACTTGCTTGAGTCCAGAAGGAATAATTACCTGTATAAAGTTGAATATTTCTAAAATCAATATCCGCAATATGCGTGCAAATTCTATCCAAAAATTTTCTATCGTGCGAAACAACAATTACTGTGTTTGGAAAATCAATCAAAAAGTCTTCTAACCAAGTAATTGTTGCCAAATCCAAGTGGTTTGTAGGCTCATCCAGTAACAAAATATCAGGAGTTCCAAAAAGAGCTTGTGCCAATAATACACGAACTTTTTCACTGCCTGAAAGGTCTTTCATCAAAGAATAATGTAATTCTTGCGGAATTCCTAAATCATTTAATAAAGATGATGCATTGGATTCAGCTTGCCAGCCGTCCATTTCTGCAAATTCGGTTTCTAAATGTGCAACTCTGATTCCGTCATCATCGTTAAAATCAGGCTTCATATAGAGAGCATCTTTTTCTTTCATAACGTCATAAAGATGCTTATGCCCCATAATTACAGTGTCAATTGCAGTAAATTCATCAAACTCAAAATGGTTTTGTTTTAATACTGCAATACGTTGCCCTTTTTTAACATGGACTTCACCGCTTGTAGGTTCTAAATCACCTGAAAGCACTTTTAAGAATGTACTTTTTCCGGCACCGTTCGCACCTATAAGACCATAACAATTGCCTTCTGCAAATTTTATATTAACATTTTCAAATAATGGTTCTGTGCCAAAACGCACTGTTAAATTTTCTGTTGTAATCATAATGCTACCAGTTTAGCATAAACAGAGTTAATTATTTAGAAAAAGTTGAAATTTCAAACATAGACTTATCAAAATCATTAAAGTTTTTAATGATTTTGTCAACACCATCAATTTTTTCGTAAAAATTAATCGGTTCCAAAGATGCTATTGCTATAATTTTACCAATTTTTGCAGATTTTGCCGCATTAATTCCTGCAATTGCATCTTCTACAACCACACAATCCTCTGGTGCTAAGCCAATTTTGTCGGCAGCAATTTCAAAAATATCAGGCGCCGGTTTTCCCGGAATTTTACCGTTAGAATAGACGATTTTGTCTAAATCAAACCATTTTGCCAGATTAAAATGCTTGATATAAAATTCAACATTATCCCACTCTGACATCGTAGCAATTGTTCTGGGAATGTTGTTTTGGGTAAGAAATTCCAAAAACTCTACTGCTCCAGGTGCTAATTTAAAGTTTTCTTTATCTATCAGGCACTGTTTTCTATATAAACTTTCTTTTTCTTTTGCGTACTTCTCCACCATTTCCGGCGTAGGTTTTTTACCGATTGCATATTCAATAATATCTTCGTTTGTGTGACCAAACATCTTATCGCGCATTTCTTCGTCAGTAAAAGCTGTGCCTCTTAGCTTTTTGGAAAATTCTCTCCAAGCATCGTAGTGTAATTGTGAATCCCAATATAAGGTTCCGTTAAAATCAAAAATAATACCTTTCATAATAAAAACATTATAGCTCAAAATCCAAAATTATTCGCCTAAATTTATGTTTATATTATTATGAAATTAAATCGGAAAAGGTGAAATGAAAAAGATTACATCTATTATAATTCTTATACTGATTATATCCAGCTGTTTTGCGTCTGAATTATTCCAATTTGTGGCGACAAATAATAAGGATTTAGAAAATAAGTTGCAATTCTTAGATAAACTTTCGACTTGCGAAAAGTACAAATACCAAGAAAATGGAGTTGGCTCTTACGAAATTTTTGGCAAAATTAATAAAACTTGTAAAGTAAAATGGACGCTTGTTGATTGTAATTTTCCGGAGGGAGTATATCAAGAGTTTTCAACAGTTCAGCAAAAACGCGTAATAGATAGGTATAACAACCGAAAAGACAAGTATTACATAGAAATAGAAGACAAAGATTACAGATTTTTGTATAATATAGGTAATTTGTATTGTCAAAACAGATATTAGGTGAAAAATGTTTGTAATAAATAAAATGAATATTCAACATCATGACGAAGTTATCTCTATGATGCAAGAATTTTATTCCTCAGAAGCTGTATTTACAAATGGAAGCCTTAAAATTTTTGAGAATGATTTTCTTAATTGCATAAACGATTGCCCCTTTCTTGAAGGGTATGTTTTTAAAGAAAAAGACGAAATTTTAGGTTATGCAATGCTTGCTAAAAGTTTCTCTACCGAATTTGGTAAATCTTGTATTTGGTTTGAGGATTTATATATAAAACCTTTGTTTCGTGAAAAAGGCATTGTTTCTCAATTTATTAAACAAATAAAGTTACAATATCCAGAAGCAGTTTTTCGATTAGAAGTTGAAAAAGAGAATGAACATGCCATTCATGTTTATAAAAATTTTGATTTTGTCGAATTGCCATACATGGAAATGGTAAGTAATTGTTAATTAATAGGTGTTATTGTTTAACTTTTTCGTCTTTTAAAATATCAACAAAATCAAATTTATTTGTATCAAAAACGCCTTTATCCGTAATTTTTAATTCTGGAATTACAGGTAAAGATAAAAATCCCATCGTCATAAATGGGTCTTCTAATTTGCATCCGATTGAATGAGCAGCCTTGTTTAATTCATCGCATTTTTCTACTACAAAATCAAATTCTTTATCAGACATCAAACCTGCAATAGGAAGCGGTAATTGAGAAATAATTTCTCCATCCTTAACTACAACCTTACCGCCTTGGCACTTAATCAAAGCAACCGCTGCCGTGTACATGTCAAAATCATTTGTACCGATTACAATCATGTTATGCGAATCGTGTGCCACTGTTGAGGCAATCGCACCGCATTTCAAGTTAAATCCCTTTACAAATCCTTTGCCGATATTACCTGTCGCTCTGTGTCTTTCAATTACGCAAATTTTTAATGTATCCGTTTCAACATTGCTTATCGCATTTCCGTCAACGACTTTAACATCAGACATAACAGATTTTGTAATAAGTTGATGAGGAATAACTTCCAAAGCTCTAACTTTCTTAACTCCATCGCCTTCTGTTTGAATTTTAAAATCATCCATTGTAATCCAACGTACGTTTACAGAGTTACGAGTTGCAATCGCATCGTTTTCAGGAATTTCAACCGCTAATTTACCATCCTGAGCTACAACCTGACCATCTTTTAAAACAATATCAGGCTTAAATGTTTTTAAGTCAGGAAGAACAAGTAAATCTGCTTTATACCCTGGGGCAATTGCACCAAGGTCTTTTAAGCCAAAATATTCAGCAGTATTTAAACTTGCAACTTGAACCGCTTTAATCGGGTCAACGCCTGCTTCAACCACACGTCTAACCATTCCGTTAATATGTTCTTTTAAATCCGCAGGGTGTCTGTCGTCAGTTACAAAAATACATTTTCTTGTGTTAGAAGTTTTAAGAACAGGTATTAAAGCATCTAAATCTTTTGCCGCAGTACCTTCTCTAATCATCACGTAAACACCAAGACGTAATTTTTCAATCGCTTCTTCAGGAGTTGTACATTCGTGGTCGGATTTTACACCGCTTGCAATATATCCGCACAAATCTTTTCCGCTCAAATATGGTGCGTGTCCGTCAATTCTTTTACCTCTTGATTTTGCGAGTTCCAATTTTGCCATAACGTTTTTGTCTAAATTCAAAACCCCAGGAAAATTCATCATCTCTGCAATACCAAGCACCCAAGGTTTGTCGATTAATAAAGACAAATCGTAACTGTTCAAATCGAAGCCTGATGTTTCAAAAGGTGTCGCAGGAACACAAGAAGGAAGCATTGTGTAAACATTCATCGGTAAATCTTTTACAGCTTCGTGCATAAAACTTATACCGTGCAAACCCAATACATTCGAAATTTCGTGTGGGTCTATAATTACCGTTGTTGTACCGGCAGGAAGAACTGTTTTTGCAAATTCTTTCGGCAACATCATCGTACTTTCCAAATGCACGTGACCGTCAATAAACGAAGGTGTTACATAAGCACCATTGATATCAATTTCTTTTTCTCCAGAATAATTTTCGCCAATCCCTGCAATCACGCCATCACAAATCGCAATATCGCCTTTGTGAATTTCTTCTGATAAAACATTCACAATATTTGCGTTTTTAATTACTAAATCGGCTTTTTCTAAACCTCTTGCAACATTTATTATATTTGACATATCAAATCCCTATATTCTAATAATTTTGACAAATCTTCACTTTTTATTACTTCCATAATTTTATCCTTAAAACCTTCAGCACCTTCGGTTTTAATACCATTCGGAAGAACAATATCTGTATTATTTTTAGAATTAACAAAACCTTTATTTAAGATTAAAAATTCTTTATACAGTTCTAAAATTTTCATATCGCTTTGATTAATTTCGTAATTTTGACCTAAAAAGTATTTCACATCTTTTGGAAGAAGTTCAAGAAACTTAATCATAAATTCTGTATCTGAAACATTTTCTTCTTCATTGTATTCTTGACCAAGACAATTGTTATTCAAAATTTCTTGCTCAGGTTGAGTTTTTATATACGCAGCCCACATAAGACATCCAACGTAAAATCCCAAATTATTATTAAACATATCAAGCATTTTTTTATAATATTGTTTAAACTTCATTTTTCTTTGCGAAAGATTTTTAAAACGGTTGATATCCATATATAAATATTCAACAGTTCCTCTGAATGCTAAAATAAACGGTGCAAATCCGGGGTCAAACTCTAATCCTGACATATTTTCTCCTTAAAGTTATTTATACTATTTTAGTTTAAGGATTGGAATTAGTCAATTGAAATAAATTAACACTATAATATATTTCATTATATAGTATGTATTATAATGTTGAAGATGGTATGAAAGTTCTGTTAAATTATGGCATTTTAATTGTTGCTGTAATTATTGATGATTTAATTTCTTTTTTCCAAGTAATTAGAAAATAAATAGCAAGTAAAAAATAAACGCTCCACATTGTGACAGTCGAAAAGACTTTTTCGCCTTCCAATGCGATTTTAATCCACATTAAGGCGGATAAACCATTTACAATCATCCAAAACCACCATTGTTCTATAGCGCGCTTAACTGTTAGGTACATTCCTGCAATAGAAAGAACGGATGTTATAGAGTCAATATAGGGGCTTTTATCTTTTGTGATAATAAGCAAGTATGTAGAAATAATACAACAAAAAATGCAAACAAATAGTAAAGTTAAAAGTTCTTTTTTATTTAGTGATGTTTTAATAATTTCGTAAGTATTTGATTTTAAGTGTTTATTCCATTTGAAATAGCCTATAATCTGCATAGGAACATAATACCCCATATATAAAAGCAAATTTCCCCAAAGTGCGTTATGAAATGCTAAGTAGCCATAAAAACTTGAGCCTAGGATGCCAAAAATATAACAAATGGGGTTGCCTTTACCTGCTAATATTGTGTATGTTATTCCAAAAAATGCAGATATAAAAGCAATTGGTGAATCTTTAAATATTGTAATATTTAAAAATAATATTAAATAAATAAGCACAGTTGCTGTAATTTCACTTTTTTTGAATTGTTTAATAAATTCCATATTTATGTTATCTAATAAAAATAGATGAAAGTAAATTCAAATATCACATTCAAGGGATTGTATACAAATAAAACTTTAAAAAAGGGACTGGAACTTGCCGCTGATAACGGTGCTCTTTTTGCTGCAAGTGCAATGCTTGTAGGTTCAACCGTAATTCGTCCGGCAGTTATCATGGCGACTCCCAATACAGATGTAGAAAATAAAAAGATTGCTTGTGCGAAGTCTTATGCATCAAGTATAGCAAGCTATTTACTGATGTTTGCACTATCAAAGCCTCTTTCTAATGCTATAAAAAAAATAGATAAAAATCCTTCAAAGTATTTAGCTAAAGATACAATTAGCAATCTAAAAGAACCTCATAAGAGTCTTGTAAGTTCTAAACCATATATTCTCGCAACACAAATATTTAAACTTGGTTCAGGTTTAATCGCAGCTGCGCCAAAAGCAATGATTACGGCGACAGGGGTGCCTTATATTATGAATACGGTATTTCCCCAAAAACAAAATAATCCGACTTTTAAAGGTAAAAATGATAAAGTTGTGCGTAAAATCGGACACATAATAGACAACAAAAAAATTCAAGATTTTTCTAAAAAATATCAAAATTCAAACTTTCCGATGCACATAACAGCGCTGACTGATATTTTAACTACCGGAATTTTTGTACAACAAACTTACAAAAACCAAAAAATCGATAATAATAGAAAAAAAACGCTTGCTTATAATGCAGAAATTTCTACCGGCTTAAGTTTAATTAGCGCTTATACGGTTGATAAAGCATTATCCAAGCCTACAGAAAGATTTATCGAGAAATTTAGCAAACTAAATAAAGGTCAACCGAATTTAGAAAAACAAATTGAAGGAATAAAAATTGCAAAACCTATTCTCATCTTAGCTGGAATTTATTACACAGCAATACCTTTGCTTTCAACATTTATAGCTGATAGAGTTGGAATAAGGAAATAAATACTCTAATTTGTTGCTCTTACAACATGTTGCATTTGCAACACTCGTGTGATAAAATTTTTTTGTATTTAAGAATAGGAATATTTTATACATGAGTGAAATTGTAGCAAAAATTGATAATATAGAAGAAGAGCAACCGAATGTAAATCCTTGGCTTACGTGTTTGCCGACAATGACAGCAGCATTTATGTTTGTATTGGATGAAACAATTGCAAACGTAGCGTTACCACACATGGCGGGAAGTTTTTCCGTAAGTAGAGAAGAATCTATGTGGATTTTAACTTTCTATCTGATTGCAAGTGGTATTGTAATTCCGATGGTAGGATGGTTTAGCAAGGTTCTTGGTAGAAAAAACTTTTTTACATTAAGTATTATATTGTTTACGGTAGCTTCTGCTCTTTGCGGTTTGTCAAAAAACTTGGAAACTATGATTTTTGCTCGTATATTGCAAGGTATTGGTGGTGGGGGCTTGCTTCCTATTTCTCAAGCGATTTTGATGGAAAATTTTAAGCCACAAGATAGAGGAAAAGCAATGGCGGTGTTTGGCTTAGTAATTGTACTTGCGCCAATTGCAGGGCCTGTATTGGGTGGTTGGCTTACAGAAAATTGGTCTTGGCCATTTATTTATTTTATTAACATTCCATTTGGTATAATTGCCGTAATTTTGTCTAATGTTTTTCTTTTTGATCCGCCTTATGCAAGAAAACAGCAAAATGTAAAAACAGACGCATTTGGCTTTTTCATGCTTTCTATTTGGCTTTTGACATTACAAATTGTTCTAGATAAAGGTAATAACGCAGACTGGTTTAATGCGCCTTGGATTTGTTGGTTATCTGCAATATCTTGCGCAACCGGCTTAGCGTTTTTAATTTCTCAAATAAAAAACAAGGATGCGCTTGTTGATTTAAGTGTATTTAAAGATAAAAACTTTTTTGTCGGCACTGTTGTTCAGATTGTAATGCAAGCAGTACTTTTGGCTTCAATGGCGATTCTTCCACAATTTTTGCAATCGTTAATGGGATATGATGCGTTCAAGAGCGGTTTGTCTATGATGCCGCGTGGTGTTGGTGCACTAACTGCGATGATTTTATGTGCTACTCTTGCAAATATTATGGATAATAGAATTCTTGTTATGATAGGTTTGGGATGCATTGCCGGTGCAAGTTGGATGCTTGGCGGTTTAAATTTACAAATTTCAACAATGAATATTGCAATACCAAACTTCTTGTTCGGGATTGGTTTGGGACTTGCAATGATTCCGATTATTACATTATCAATGGCAACTATTAGTAATGACCAAATGACAAACGCTAGTGGTTTGCAGAACTTGCTTAAAAACCTTGGAGGTGCTTTTGGTACATCTATCGTTGCGACTTTGCTTTCTCGTGGGGCGCAAAAACATCAGTTCATGTTAATTCAACATCTGACGGATACTGCGCAAAATTACACAGAAAGAGTTCAAACTTACGGAAGCGCGTTTATGACAACGTTTGATCCGCATACAGCAACTTATATGGGACAACATACCGCTTATCAATTGTTAATGCAACAAGCGAATTTGTCCGCATTTATTGATGCGTTTAGAATTTTTGCGGTAGCCGGCATTATTATAACACCGTTGATTTTGTTGTTAAAGAAAATTAAAGAAGAGTAAATATTTTTCAGCTTATAATATTTAAAAAAGGCTTTTGGATAAAATCCAAAAGCCTTTAAAATTCGGAGACGGTGGGATTCGAACCCACGATACAGGTTGCCCCATATAACACCTTAGCAGGGTGCCGCCTTCAGCCGACTCGGCCACGTCTCCAAAGCGGTAAGTCTATAATAACATAAACTTTTTATTTTTGGAAGTACTTAATAGAAAATATTGTAAAATTTGTTAAAAGCTAGTATTTATAGGTATTTTGTTTCGATTAATTTTTTAAGTGCTTTTGCATTAACCGCTTGCGGCTCAAGTTCAATAATCTTGTCTAAATTTTTTATCGCATCTTGATATTGACCAAGATTTTTTTGAATAGCAGCAATTGAATAATAAGCATCAATGAATTTTGAATCTAACGCAACTGCTGCGACAAAGTCATCTAATGCTTCTTTTGGATTAGTTTTGAAAATTAATTGACCTCTATTAAAATACGCATCAACCATTTTTTTATTGAGCTCAATTGCTTTGGTATAATTTGCATACGCTTCGTCTGTTTTACCCAAACTATGAGCGCAAATTCCTTTATAAAAATATGCTAAGTAAGAATTTTTATTAAGTTTTAGAACTTCATCGAAGGATTTGATAGCATCAGGGAAATTTCCATCATTAGTTTCCGTAATGCCTAAACTTAAATAATATTTCTCGCTAAAATCCTTGTCATCTTTCATACAAATTTTTTGGAAAAGTTGCGCTTTATTATCTAACGCCATCTGAAATTTTGGGTTTAGAAGTATGGCTTTGTTGTAATCAGCTAAAGCTCCTTCATAATCATTTTGTTTGAATTTTGTGTAGCCGCGATTGTTGTATGCAAGTGCACATTTAGAATCGAGTTCGATTGCATTATTATAATCTTCAATGGATTTTTCGTAATTTCCGAGTTCGTTATTAACCAAGCCTCTATTAATCCAAGCATCTAAATAACTTGGGTTCAAATTGAGTGCTTGTGTATATAACTCCAACTTTTTCGCCATATCTTTAGAAGTTAGCGCCAAATAAAAGTAGTATTCTTCTTTTGTGCCAACTCGTTTCAAATCGTTTTCGATAATTTTTCTGGCTGTCGCTATATCGTTTGCATTGAGTGCGTCACTAATTTTCTTTAAAACTTTTTCTTTATTTTTCATATCGGTATTTTAACACAAAAAACGGACGATTTGACCGTCCGTTCTGATAAAAATTTTGAAAAATAATTATACTACTTTCCTAATGCATGAGCTTTTTCTGTTGTACTTTTTATAACATCATAAAAAAGTTTTTCAGTATTGTTATCTTCCATGCAATCAACACCAACTCTTGTGCAACCACCTTTTGTTGCTACATTTGAAATTAATTCTTCCATTGAAATTTCTCTATTTAATGCCATTTTAGCAGAGCCGATTGCGGTTTGAATACTTAATAAAAGAGATTTTTCGTAATCTAGTCCCAGTTTTTCTCCGGCGCGTGCAATTTCATTTATTACTTTGTAATAAAAAGCAGGGCCGGAGCCAGAAATTGCAGTGACAATGTCGATTTGAGATTCATTGTCAACAATAATGCATTTACCGATTGTAGAAAGAAGTTCTTTTATAAATTCCAAGTCTTTTTCTGTTGCGTTTTTACCGCCAACCATGCCACTCATGCCTTCCCCTACTAATGCAGGTGTATTTGGCATAACTCTAATTACTCTTGTACCTTCCGGCAAATTCGCTTCTAATTTTTCAGTTGTAACGCCGGCTGCGATTGAAACTATAAGTTTTTCTGATGTAACAAATGGTGAAATTTCTTTTAAAACTTCTTCTACTTGGTTGGGTTTCGTTGCGATAAATATTGTATCTGCACTTGGTGCTAATTCTTTATTGTCAGCAGTGACTTTGATTCCAAGAATTTTAGACTTTTCATCAGTCAATTCTTTTTCTGCTTGTGATGCAATTAGTTCTTCAGACTTTGCAAAACCTGTTTTAATAAGACCTTTGATAATTGCACTCGCCATTTTACCGGCGCCAATAAAACCTATTTTGTATTCGCTCATAAAATCCTCCTATTTTTCGTTAATTTTAGCACAAATAAAACTTTACAATACTTAATCAAGAAGGTTGACGGAATGTCATGTTCATGGTTTCATAGAAACATAATAAGTAAAATTAGCTGAAAAGGAAATAGAACAATGAGACGTACATTAGAAGGAACAAAGATTAAAAGACAACACGTAAGTGGTTTCAGAGCTAGAATGTCTACTCCTGGTGGACAAGAAGTTTTAAACAGAAGACGTGCTAAAGGTAGACACCAATTAGCAATTTCTGGTAGCAAACGTGCTTAATATTAGATTTTAAGGTTTTAAAAGGCGCTTGAAATTTTATTTCAAGCGCCTTTTATTTATATATTTTATAGGTTTATTTTAAATCATTTAAATATTCTTTTGTTTTTTCTAAGCGAGTTTTTGTTTTTGATATTTTTTGCAAAGTTTTTAAGTCCGAATATACCTTTTTGCCGGAAGTTTTAAAGTTACAAAGAGTGTTTACAGATATATCCCAGTTGTTTATGTCGTTATTGGTATTTCCTAATGATAAATTTTGTCGCATTCCTGCCAAAATTATTTTGTTTAAAATGTTTCGGCGCATTTCTACATTTTGGTCATTATATATTGCCGGTTTTTCGAATCCTATTTGATTTAAGAAAACTTCTAGCATTTTTGCAACATTGTTGTAATTTGGAAGATATGTTTGTGTGATATCATCTGTTATGCGTAAGCTTTTGCCGATAATAATAAAATTGTTAGGATTCAAGAAATCGAATTGATAATTGTTAAATCCGCGTCCCATTTTGTTTAGTGTATTAAAATCTTTTGCAATATTATCAAAGGCTTTTTGCGGGATATCTGCTAGTGGTGGAAGAGAATATAAATCATAATAAGCGTAACATTCATCCAAGTTGCTTCTTTTTGCAAATTCAGAAGGGATTCCTACGGTTGTATGCTTGCCATTTGGAGAGATGTTTCTTAGAATTGACATACCAGAAATTTTTGCGATGGGCTCACCATAATAAGTTTTTAAAGCTTTAAATTTTTGCTTTGGAATTTTTTCAAATTCTAATGTGTCAATTTCATCGTATATAGATTTTTTTAGTACATATTTGTCATCAATTTTATATACAATACCGTGAAAACCTTCTCCAATTGATTGTTTTGAATTTATTTTCTTTTTTAAAAAAATGAAAATTTTGTTTGTTAAGAATTCTTTATCTTCTTTTGTAGCATGTTTTTTTATTAAAATCTGGTCGAGTTTTTTTGAAAAAGAGCTTTTGTATCCTTCAAAACTTGGCAAAGGATTTTGATAAGAAGAATAAGGATTGAAATTTTGAATTTGTGAGATATTCATATTTTACACAAAACTTCTAAAGAATAAATTTGCGCTAAAAATTAAAATTATTTTGTGATATATAAAAAATATGATTACATTTAAAAGCCGAAAAAGCGCTATTCGTCGTGCGGATTATATCACGCGAAAAGCTCATAGTGTATATTCACATGTTTCATCCAGCCGTATAGATTCCATGATTGGAGATGACAAGGTTAGAAATTTATTTTGGGGACAAATGTCTTTTGAGTATAGTTTAAAATTTGCAAAAGAGCGCATGCTAATTGAGGATGATACTAAAAATTTACATAAACATGTTGTAGAAATGTTGCAACGAGGTTTAGGTAATTGTTTCGAAGAGGCGAAGTTAGCGGAGTTAATTGGAAGGATTAATGGACAAAAAAATATTTATGCAGTTAAAATTTTTGCAGGTGATAAATATGCGTTGCATGAAGCAGCAATGTTAACAGATAAAAAGTTTGATATTCAAACTCGATATAAATTGAAAGGTAAAGATGCTTTAATTCTTGATCCTTGGCTTCAGGTTACAGATTTTGTTGGTAAATATGTAGAACAAATAAAGTCAAATTTTGCAAAAACATTGGGCATAAAAAATGGTAATATAGAATTGCAGATTGATGCAGATGGAAAATTAACACCGCGTAAGATAAAAGAGTTTAAAGAAAAGTATCCAGAATTATTGATTGATAAGTTTGAAAAAATTAAAATTTAGATTATAAGGTATTTATAATCTATGTTTTTTTTAAGGGTTATGATATAATTTTGTTGTGAGAGATTTTTTAAGAATATGCATAATTGGGATTGTTATGGTGCTGATGCCTTGTGTAATGGCAGAACAGTTCAGAGTTTTGGTGATTCCGGATAATATTGTTACAGAAAATGAAGCGGTTGATTCTTATATTTATAACGCAACTTCTGAATTTTTTGCGAATGAAGTTATCAACATTTTAAATAAGACCGATTATATCAAATCTCCGACGGTTAGTGATGAACGCAAGGTTCTCAAGAATAATCCGAGTTATATGATTCCGGCGAGAAATCTTACTAATCGTTTTAAAACTTCTTATAATATAGATTATGCTCAATTAAGAAAACTTGCTAATCAAGCAAAAGCTAGGCACGTACTGCTGTTAACTTCTTCAATTGATTCTGAAAACTATATTTTAAGACGAACTTTTTGGGATTTTTTAAATATTCCTGGCGCGACAGTCGTTGATCCTGCGTATAAAATCAATACTTATGCGGTTTTAGTTGATACACAAAATAATGTTGTTTTATGGTCAAATACTTTTTACAAAACGATTAGTGTTGTAGAAAATAGAATTATTACAAGAGGCCCATCTCCTCAAACAGAGCAGCTGCAAAAAATTCGTGATTATTCTAGAATGATTTGTCCTGAAATTGCACAAAATGTGCAAGTTAATGTTTTACCATCTGATGTTTATGCGAAAGAAACTCATCAAGTTTATTATGATATGGGTAATTTTGATAATGTGTTTACTAAAAAATACAGAAGATGGCATAAAGAAGGCGGAAAAGATTATGCTGTTGCAAAATCAAGAGTAGATGCTAAAGTTGCTGATACAAAAGAAAAATTTAACGAAACAAAAGAAAATACAAAATTGAAATATCAAAAGCTTAAGGAAGAAAGAGCACAAAAACAGCAAGAGAAGAATTTGCAAAAACAATTGGAAGTTAAGGCAGAACCGGTTAAGACACAAGTTGAAAAGCAAGAAAACGGAATTCAAAATATTAACTTCAAAAAACAAATTTTGCAAGATGAAAGCTTGTATCAGCCATTGGAAATCAAGAAAACCAGAAAAAATAATTTGTATGGTGAGTTTGATTCTTCAAGACCAGCTTTGAGAGATTATAATTAATTTATCATGGACAGTCGTTTTACACTGTGTTAAAATTCTGATATGGAATATCTTAAAAAATTATACGAGAGATTTAAGGGATTAGATAAGAAGAAACGCAATTACTTTATTGCGGTATTTGCTGTGGTTTTTGTCATGGCTTGGGCGTTTATTTCAGCAGGGGTTATTACTTCAAACTTTAATCGTTCACAGCTTAAAAATTCTGAAGATGAACAAAAAGTTGATGCTTCCGGTATTATTATTACTGAAACAAAAGATGGTAATAAATATTTTGAAATTTATGGCGAGACGGGGCATTATAGTAATGACCACAGCATTGCTACTCTTAATAATGTAATCGGTAATTTTTATAAAGAAAATAAAGTCGCAATGAGTTTCCAATCTTCTAAAGGGACTTATGATGAAAATACAGGTGTTATAACTCTTTATGATAACACGTACATCGTTCTTGAGGATGGAACTTCGCTTAATACTGATAAATTAACTTGGTATGGCAATGATAAAGAAACGGTTGCGGAAGGTCATGTTTTGATTAAGAAAAATCGTGATATGATTGCAACTGCTCAAAAAGGTATTATAGACGCAGGTTATGAAAAATTTAAAATCATCGGTAAAACCAACACAAAGATTTTTAGCGATAAGGAGAAATAATGAAAAGGATTTTAATAGTCGCATTACTTATATTATCAAGCTTGGCGGTTTTCTCTTCTGACTTGATTATCGAATCAAAAACTCAAACATTTTCTGATTCAGAACATAAGATTAAACTTGATGGCGGAGTTAAAGTTAAGCTGGATAATTTAACTGTACAAAGTGATAGAGCAGATGTTTCAGTCAGACGTAACAATAAGCTTGATACGGCAACTTTTTATGACAAACCTTACGCTTACGAAGTAAATGAAAATAAGAAAAGGGAAGTTAAAGCAAATATTTTGCAAGTTTCTTTGATTAATAAAGTTGTTAGAGCGGAAGGCGAAGCACAATCTGTAATTACGGAAGGCAATACGCCTATCGTTGTTATTAACGCCGATGTTCAAGAATACGATACAAAGAGCAGTGTAATGGTTTGTACAGGCGGTGTAACAATCAAATACAAAGATATTGATACATTTTCAGACAAAGCCGTTATTATTGCTGACCAAAAGGGTGGTTTGAGAAAAATCGACTTAATCGGTAATGCGAGAGTTAAACAGGAACAAAACGAATCTGAAGGTCACCACTTTGTTTACAATCCAATAACGGAAGAAATGAGCGTTTCAGGTAATACAAAAACAATTGCAATTTCTGATGATGGTAAAAAATTGACGATTCACTCTGATTATCAGCAATATAGTAAGCATCAAAACACTTATGTTGGAAGTGGTCACGTAAAAGTTTGGTATGATGATTATTATGCTCAAGGACCAAAGGTTTCAGTTTTCCCTGATGCTAAAACAAATAAACCGAATGAAGTTTATTTTGTTGGACGTTCAAAAATTATCCAACAAGATAAAGATATTATTGCTGACAAAATCAAAATGACGATGGATCCAAAAAATTTTGTAGCTGAAGGTAATGTAAGAACAATTATTCACAATATTGATACAAAAGACGAAGAGGACTTATAAATGTCAGAAAAAATTGATAAGGCAATGAGCCTGTTTAAAGAGCGTAAATACAAAGAGGCGATTGATGCTTTTCATTCGGTTTTGGAAACTGAACCTGATAATGCTGATATTTATAACAATTTAGGTGTTGCGTATTCTTGTTTGGCGAATTTTGAACAAGCTGAAAATTATTATGTTAAAGCGCTAGAACTTGACCCAGAACTTGCGCAAGCTTATATTAACCTTTCGGATTTATATTATAAAGCCGGTGATTTAGCCTCCGCGCTTGGAACTTTGCAACGTGGAAGTTACGAATTGCAAGATAATTTAGCGATTGCACATTTGCTAGCAAGGGTTTATATAGAAGACCAAAGATGGGATGATGCGATTGACGAATTGGAAAGAGTTTTGGATGGCGAACCTGAAAATTATGATGCTTATTATGATTTAGGCCATGTTTATTTTGAGCTCGGAGATTATGAAAGCGCAATTTCTAATTTTGAAACGGTTATAACTTATCAAGAAAATAATGAACTTCTTTATTATGCTTTAGCGCAAGCCTATGAGGCTAATAATGAAATTGATAAAGCAATTTCAAATTATTTGAAAGCAATTGCTGTTAATGATAAGTTTACGCTTGCTTACAAAAAAGTTGGAGTGCTATTCTTAGCAAGAAACGATTATGAAGATGCGATTGAATATTTTGAAGATTATTTGAATTTTGATATTCCGCAAGAAGAAAAAGATAGTGTAGAAAAGTTGGTGGAAAGAATTAAAGCGAAGCTGTAATTTCCTTTTACTCTTCACAAACGATGTATAATATGATAATATATAATTATAATAAATATACTGATATCTGGAGAGCTTACATGAAAAAACAAGGATTTACTTTAGCTGAAATCTTAATTACCCTTGGTATAGTAGGTGTCGTTGCGGCTTTAACAGCACCGGCATTAATGCAGAATGCTGGTTCTGCTCAAGTAGGACCAAAACTTGCGAAAGCTGTTTCTACGTTTGAATTAGCAAATGAAAATATATTAAATGAAAGCAGTGCTTCAACAATTCAAGCAGCGGGTGCTTTGAGTGGTTCTGGCGCAAATGAAGAAGAAAATTATATTAATGCATTAAGCGGTTATATGAAAGTTCAATATTATGACGAGTCTTCAAACTCTGATAAATATTCTTCTTTGGTTAAAATGTATGATGGTTCAGAATTGAAGAACCCAAAAACAGAAGAAAAAAGTTTGCTAAATGGTAAAATTGTGAAGTCGGTAGTGGGATTAAATTCTATAGAAGCTTTAAGTCATTTGGCTTTATCTAAAGATGGTTTTTTGTATGGCATTGATATTGATAACAATGTAGGTGCAAACAAGACAGACTATTTTTTTGGAGGAAAACATTCTACAATCTATAATAAAATCGCGGCGGAGGCGCATAACACACCATGTGGAACAATTATAATTGATGTAAATGGAAAGGCTAAACCTAACAAAATGGGAAAAGATATTTTCTTGTTTACATTGATGGCTGATGGAACATTGGAAGCTTATGGAGCTAACGGTGCTTGGGATACCGGTGAAGATAAATGTAACCAATCAACGGTTACAACCGGCAATTCTTGCGGTGCATCTGTTTTAGAAAACAATAGAAAAGTTATTTATGATTAAAATTAAAAACACCTTGTTCGCTATATATGAACAGGGTGTTTTAATTTTAACTGACATTGGCTTGTAACTACTGATTAGATATTGGTTGGTTTCATTTATATGAAAATTTGGATTTGGTTTGTATACTAAATAAAAACGCTAAAAATTTTGTTATTAAAATTTCTTTATAACTCGCTTTTTTTGTGGTATTCTTGGTACAAAATGTAATTCAGGAATTACTTGATAATAACTGAAAGTTAAGATACATGAGGAATAAAATATGGAATACAAAGAAACGTTAAACTTGCCAAAGACTACTTTGGAAATGAGAGCAAACGCTACTAAGAAAGAACCTGAAACTCAAAAGTTTTGGGAAGAACATGAAATTTACGAAAAAAATATTGCACAAAGAGATAAAGCAAACAAGTTTATTTTACACGACGGCCCTCCATATTTGAGTTCCGAAAAAATTCACGTAGGAACAGCCTTAAACAAAATTTTAAAAGATATTTTGATTAAGTATAAATCTATGTCAGGCTTCTACGCACCTTACGTTCCGGGGTACGACGGACACGGTTTGCCAATTGAAAATAAAGTTGTTAAAAATATTAAAGGCGGACGTGAAGCTGTTACTCCAGCAGAACTTAGAGCAAAATGCAGAGAATTTGCTTGGAACAGTTTGAAAGGTCAAGAATCAGAATTCAAACGTCTTGGTGTTTGGGGTGATTGGGAACATCCTTATTTAACTATTAATCCTGAATTTGAAGCTGAACAAGTTAGAGTTTTCGGCGATATGTATAAAAAAGGTTACATCGAAAAAGGCTTAAAGCCTGTTTACTGGTGCGCTTCTTGCGAAACAGCTTTAGCAGAAGCAGAAGTTGAATACGCAGATCATACTTCAACTTCAATCTATGTAAGATTCAAGTTTGATGAAGAAGGAGTAAATAAAATTAAGCAATTAGTTGATTTGCCAAATGACAATGTTTATACGGTAATTTGGACAACAACTCCTTGGACAATTCCTTCAAACATGGCAATTAGTATGCACCCAAGATTTGATTATACATTCTTCACATACAATAACGATGTTTATGTAATCGCTCAAGGCTTGTTAGCAAGCTTCCTTGAAGGTGTTAATTGGGAAGAAAAAGATATTAACGTAATCGGTTCTGTTAAGGGTGCTGATTTAGAATTATTGAATACAAATCACCCGCTTTATAATAGAAAATCACCAATTATTTTAGGTGAACACGTTACGCTTGATGCAGGTACAGGTGCGGTTCATACGGCACCGGGACACGGTCTTGAAGACTATGAAGTAGGTTGCAGATACAATATTGAAGTATTTTCACCGCTTGATAGTAAAGGTGTTTGGACAGAAATCGTTGGCGATAAGGATTTAGAAGGAATTCCTTACTATAAAGGCGGTAAAATCGTTATAGAAAAACTTCAAAACTGCGGTGCTTTGCTTGCAGCGGCTGATATTAATCACTCTTATCCACACTGTTGGAGATGTAAAAATCCTGTAATTTACAGAGCAACTCCTCAATGGTTTGTTAAGGTTGACAAATTCCGTGACGCTACATTAGAAGCAATTAAGGGCGTTAAATGGATTCCTGCAAGCGGTGAAGCAAGAATTTCTAACATGGTTCAAGGTCGTACGGATTGGTGTATTTCACGTCAAAGAGCGTGGGGTGTTCCAATTCCTGTATTCTACTGTGAAGAATGCGGAGAACCTATTGTTACTGATGAAACTATTGAAAACGTAGCAAAAATGTTTGAAAAAGAAAGCTCTGATGCTTGGGTAAAATATACCGCAGAGGAATTGTTGCCAAAAGACTTTGTTTGCCCTCATTGCGGTAAAAAACATTTCAGAAAAGAAAAAGACATTATGGACGTTTGGTTTGATTCAGGTGTTACTTGGAGAGCTGTTGTAGAAAAACGTTCAGAACAATTGGGTCACACTCCTGTTGAGATGTATTTGGAAGGTTCTGACCAACACAGAGGTTGGTTCCAGTCTTCATTATTAACTTCAATGGCTGTACAAGGTAAAGCACCTTATAAATCTGTTCTTACACACGGTTTTGTTTTCGGAGAAGACGGAAGAAAAATGTCTAAATCTTTAGGCAATTATATAAGACCTGATGATATCATCAAGAACTATGGTGCAGATATTTTAAGACTTTGGGCAGCGTCAGTAGATTATAGAAACGATACTAAAATCGGTGATAATATTATTAAACAGCTTGCTGAAATTTTTAAGAAAACAAGAAACACTGCAAGATTTTTGCTTGGTAATATTTTCGACTTCAATCCTGAAACTGATTATGTGAAGTACGAAGATTTGAAACCAATTGATAAATTCGCGCTTCACAAACTAAACAAGGTGGTTGAAGAAGTAACAGTTGCGTTTGATAATTATGAATTCTACAAGTATTTCCAATGTTTGCAAAACTTTGCAGCGGTAGACTTGAGTTCATTCTATCTTGATATCGTAAAAGACAGACTTTATACTGCGGGCAAAAAATCTGTTTCAAGACGCGCTTGCCAAACTGTTCTTTATGAAACATTGCAAGTTTTGGTTAGAATTTTAACTCCTGTAATGCCTCACCAAGCAGAAGACATTTGGCAAAACACTCCTGAAATGCAACGTGGCGGTTTGGAAAGTATTTTGCTTGCTGATTGGGTAAAATTTAATAAAGAATGGGATAACGCTCAATTAGAAGAAGATTTTACAAAAATCTTGAAAACAAGAGAAGTTGTAACTCGTGCAATTGAACCGCTTAGAGCAGAAAAGAAAGTTGGAAGCTCTTTAGAAGTTGCGGTTTATGTTAAATCTGATGATAGCGAAATCTTGAAAGCGAATGCTAAAGATTTAGCAGACATCTTCATTACTTCTCAAGCTTATGTGGCTGACGAAGCTCCGGCTGAAGTGTTAAACGAATACACAGAAGGTGGCATAACAGTTTGGGTAACAAAAGCAGAAGGTGAAAAATGTGAACGTTGCTGGAAGTTTAGAAAACTCGGCGAACACGCAGGACACGAAACAATTTGTTCAGATTGTTATGACGCAGTAACTGAATAAGATATAATAGATGTAAATAAGCAGAATAATAATTAAATTGAAACTCTAAATCTAGATAAAGTAAAATGTCGGTTTTAGGGTTTCAGTTTTTTGTCATTTTAGTTATAAAAAAAAAGAGTCAATTATGACTCTATGGAATTAAGAATAGCTGGAAGTATGAAAAAGATTTAATAATTATATTAAAGCTGAATTTTTACATAAAAACTATTAGGTAGTTGGGGAATATTTTTGCAATAAATTTTAACAATTTGCTTGTAATAAAAATTTTGTCATGTTAATATGAAATAGTCGGACTACTAAAAAACGCTTTATTTGAGCAAAAATTAATTTAGCAAGCGACGAGTACAAGGGGCGGAATGGACCGTCAAAGAGTACAAAAGGTTTATTGAATGAGCAACTTGGTTATAGGGACTGTTTGGTTGCGAAACAGGAAAATCTTAGGGATAAAAGTCCCCCCAAAAAGAACTCTTTGAATAAAAAATTCTAAACCACAAGGAAAAAGGATAAGTAAAATGAACACAGATCCAATAGCAGATATGCTAACAAGAATCAGAAACGCTAATTTAGTTTCTCACCCATCAGTTGAAATGCCATCTTCTAAATTAAAAGTTGCTTTGGCTAAGCTTTTAAAATCAGAAGGTTTCATTACTGATTACACTGAAAGAGCAGAAGGACACTTCAAATATTTAACAATCGAATTGAAGTATGACGAAGCTAACAAACCTGTTATTTCAAACTTACAAAGAGTTTCTAAACCAGGTCTTAGAAACTACTGCAAAGCTAAAAACCTTCCACAAGTTTTGGGTGGTATGGGTATTGCAGTTGTTTCTACTAGCAAAGGTCTTTTAACAGACAGAAAAGCTAGAAAAGAAAACCTAGGTGGCGAAGTACTTTGCTACGTATACTAGAACGTCGTTAAGGCGTTAAGATAAAAGACGTTATGTTCTTTTAATTACATTGGGTCATTGCGAGGAGCAACTTCACTTTATGGCGACGAAGCAATCCATAAATATTTATAATGAACTTAACGACCTAGCAACTTAATGACTTAAAGACATTACACTTAAAACAGGTTCAATTGACAGAAAAGCCTGTTCAAACAAAAAAAGGAGAAAATAATATGTCAAGAATTGGTAAAAAGCCTATTGAAATTCCTTCAGGCGTAGAAGTAAAAATTGAAGGAAATGTTATAACTGTAAAAGGCGCTAAAGGTACTGAATCAGTTACTTTTAGAGATGAAGTAAAAGTTTCTGTTGCTGATAATCACATTATCGTTGAGCCAAATTCAGACGATAGAAAAACAAACGCACTTCACGGTTTATTCAGAACTCTTATTGCAAACGCTATCCACGGTGTTTCTCAAGGTTTTGAAAAGAAATTAGAAATCGTTGGTGTTGGTTACCGTGCTGCTATGGAAGGTACTAAACTTAACATGGCACTTGGTTACTCTCACCCTGTAATTATTGAACCACCTGCTGGTATCACAATTGCAGTAGAAGCTAACACTAAAATCTCTGTAAAAGGTTCTAACAAACAAGCTGTTGGTGATGTTGCGGCATTCATCAGAAGCAAACGTCCACCTGAAGTTTACAAAGGAAAAGGTGTTAAATACGAAGGCGAATACATCAGACGTAAAGCCGGTAAAGCAGGTAAGAAGTAGTGCTACGCACGTAGACATTTGGTCGGTTGACATTAGTGGAATCACAAGTTGGTTTAAAAACTACAGGTCAACCTCAATAGTGAAACTACTAGACCAAAGAAAATACGGTACGCACGTAGACATTTGGTCGGTTGACATTAGTGGAATCACAAGTTGGTTAAAAAACTACAGGTCAACCTCAATAGTGAAACTACTAGACCAAAGGAAATCCGGTACGCACGTAGACATTTGGTCGGTTGACATTAGTGGAATCACAAGTTGGTTAAAAAGCTATAGGTCAACCTCAAAGTTAGTACTACAAACTGTTAAGACGTTAAGTCTGAAAGTCATTAAGTTCATTTTCATTATTTTAGGGAAATTAACTTATAGTCATTGTGAGGAATAAAATACCCCTCACCCCCACCCCCTCTCCCGCAAGGGGCGAGGGGAGGAAATTAAAATAATTTATAACGAACTTAACGCCTTAACGACCTAACGACTAAAAGACAAACACATCGCCCACATAAATCCTTGAGTGGTATCAAGCAGATTTGGGCAAAGAAAGGAAAACCAAAATGATTAAACAAGAAATTAGAAAACCAAAAGTACAAAAAAGACACCAAGCATTAAGAGTTAAGTTGGCTGGTACAACTGAATTCCCAAGATTGGCTGTTTATAGAAGCACAAAACACATATACGCTCAATTAATTGATGATGAAAAACATGTAACAGTATGTTCAGCATCTTCAGTTGATAAAGACCTTAAAGAAAAATTAGCTCACGGTGGTAACATCGAAGCTGCTAAGGTTGTAGGCGAAGCTATCGCAAAGAAAGCTTTGGCTAAAGGCGTTGAATGTGTTGTATTCGATAGAGGCGGTTTCTTATATCACGGAAGAGTTGCTGCTTTAGCAGACGCTGCTAGAGAAGCTGGCTTGATGTTCTAATAAGAAATTGTATTAAGCTGTACGAAAAATAGGACGGTTCTAAAACCGTCCTATTTTTTATTGACTTGATTTAGAAATCTTAAAATATTAAACAAAAACTACGACCGGATGTTCTATTACGGTTCTTACATAATTATAGTAGTCATTTTTGTAACCATATTTTTCAATTTTTGCAAGCAACTCTTCTTTTGTGATAAATCCTTGATTAAAAGCTATTTCTTCAAGACAAGAAATTTTCACACCTTTGTTTAATTCCATCGTTTGAACAAACAAGCTTGCTTGTAACATTGAATCATGAGTCCCTGTATCAAGCCAAGCAAAGCCGCGTCCTAAAATTTCAACATTTAATTCACCCAATTCTAAATAAATTTTATTCAAATCGGTAATTTCTAGCTCCCCTCTTGCAGAAGGCTTTAATTGTTTTGCAAATTCGCAAACTCTATTATCATAAAAATAAAGTCCCGTAACCGCATAATTCGATTTTGGATTTTCCGGTTTTTCTTCCAGTGAAATTGCTTTTTTGTTTTCATCAAATTCTACAACTCCGAAGCGTTCCGGATCTTTTACTGTGTAACCGAAAACTGTTGCGCCGGCATGTTTTGTTAGCGCGTTTTTCATTATTGTTGAGAATCCATGACCATGGAAAATATTGTCACCAAGAATTAATGCAACTTCATCACCACCAATAAAATCTTCTGCTATCAAAAATGCATCAGCAATACCGCGTTGTACATACTGAATTTTGTATTGAATATTCAATCCGTATTGAGAACCGTCGCCTAATAATTTGATAAAATTATCATAGTCAGTTTCATTCGTAATGATTAGAATATCTTTAATTCCAGCTAACATTAAGGTTGAAAGCGGATAATAAATCATTGGCTTATCATAAATTGGTAACAAAATCTTAGAAATAGGTTGTGAAGCCGGATATAATCTAGTGCCGGCGCCTCCAGCTAATACAATTCCCTTCATAAAAAACTCCTTATCCTCTAAAATGTTTCATGTTTTTTTCTATGCAAGCAGTGTCAGATAAACAATCTGGTGAAATATGTACACCTTTATTTTTATTTAATAACAAAACGTATGGAACATATTGCCCTCTGTATTTTTGCATAAGAGAATATCCGTAAGCGGTTGATGCATCAACTTTGTAAAAATTATATTGTCCGTCATACATTTTTGATAATTTGTTATACCTTGGTGCAAATTGTTTGCAATATCCACAATCAGGTGTGTACAAGTATAAAAAGACGTTATTTCCTTTTGCAATTGTATTTTCTATTTCTCCTGCAAAAACCGGAAGTGTGCAAAATACTGCAAATATTATAAAAATTTTCTTTAACATATACAGAAATATAACATGCTTACGTTTCATTTTTCAATACCCATTAGTATATTTATCAGCCTTTACAATTGACAAAATCTCAATTAATAATAAAATATTATAAGGGAGGGATTGTAACTATGAATAAAAAATTTGTTTCATCTTTAATGCTGGTATCACTATGTTCTTTTAATACAGCTTTTGCGGCGTCAAATTTTTCTTTTGAACAACCCCAACCACAACCAAGCGGGCAATATTATCAACAACCTATGCAATATTCCACAAAGCAACCGTTAAAAGGTAGTGTTGTAATGGTTCCGGCAGGTACATGTGTTCCTGCGACGTTAACATCACCATTGTCATCTGCTAATGCAACAGCAGGACAAAGTGTAAGTATGTTGCTCGGTTCAGATTATTATTATAATAATAAACTTATCGCTCCTGCCGGAAGCACAATTTACGGTACCGTAATTGAAGCTTCCAAAGCTAAAAGAGGAAGCATGAACGGTAAACTTTGTGTAAGATTTACACAAATATACACACCATACGGAACTCAAATTCCTATCTCTGCCGTAATTAAAACAGACGATTCTTCGGGTGTTCTTGTTGGTGGTACAAAGCTTGATGTAACTAAAGATTACGCAAAAGACATGGGAGTTGGTGCCGCAACAGGTGCTTTATCAGGTCTTGTGTTTGGTGCACTAGCTGGCGGTAGCGTAGGTAAAGGCGCTGCCCTTGGAACAGCAGTTGGTGCCGGTGGTGGTTTAGTTAAATCAGCATTTGACAAGGGAAATGATGTTGAAATTCCTGCAAATGCAACCATAGACTTGTTGTTGACTCAACCTATTACAACTTCAACATCAAGTTATAGTTACGAAAATTAGTAAGTAGGTTAATTTAAATCACCTTCATACTATTTATTCTAAAAAGGTAATATTAGAGAGAAAAATAAAGTGTCAATTATTAGTAAAAGAAGTTTTATACTAGACGAGGACGAGGATAAAGATGTAGAGCCATATACTCTGCCATCCATTGTAACGAGCAAACCTGAGGTAATTCCATTTAAGAAGTCATTGGCGATTTCTACGGCATTACATCCCGCAGTTGTTCTATTAATTTGGTTAATTACAATTGCTTTGACTTTGATGGGTATTAATTTAAGCCTGTTCAAAAAGCCTGATGCTCAATTAAAAAAGGATATCGAGTTTGTTTTGGTTGATAAAGAAGCAACACCGAGAAACCCTAATACAAAAAATCGTTCTGATATGAATTCAAGAAGTGGCGGCATAAATGACCCTAAACGCAAAGTTTCAATGCCTTCTCCTGCTCCTAAAAAAGCTTCTAAACCTTCAGCTGCTGCGCAAAGCGCAAATAAACTCATAAAAAAACAACAACAGCAAGCACAAAAGCAAGCTGTTCAGCATAAAACACAGCCGGCTAAACAACAGCCTAAGGCGCAAACGCCAAGTAAAAATCAAACAACAGCGAATAAGCCTTCGACTGCAAAACCGGTACCACCTACTGCAAGGCCAAGTGCACGACCAGTTTCTGCACCGCATCCTGTAGCAAAACCATCTTCACCATTTACGGTTGCGGCACCAAAAGGTGCGCCTGTAGGTAAAACTCTTTCAACAGGTCCTGTCGGCGGAACAGGTGCAAGTTCCGGTGCTAAATCAGGAGGAAGTACAGGAGCCGGTTCAAGAGGAAGTGCTTACGCACCACGTCCTTCTTTATCACCATCAGCTGGTGGCGGTAGTGGTCAATTGTCAAGAGGTACAGGTTCTGGTGGCGGAAGCGGTAATTATGGCAACCCAGGTGGTGGCGGTGGCGCTCCAGGTATTGATGCTCTAAGAGAACCTGACTTTGGTCCATATATGAGAGAATTGCAACGTAGAATTAAGTTGAACTGGGATCCTCCAAAAGGAAACGAAAGCAAACGTGTAGTTCTTTTATTCAAGATTGCAAAAGACGGCAGATTGTTGTCATGCAGAATTCATAAATCTTCCGGCATGCCATCAGCAGACCAAGCGGCATTAAAAGCAGTAGAATTAACGGCACCGTTTAGACCGTTACCTGCGGACTTTAAAGGACAAAGCATTGATATTCAGTTTACATTCGACTACAACGTATTCAATGCGTCAAGATATTAAGGCGAAATGTATTAGGGAAAAAGGGTAAACCCCTCACCCTAACCCTCTCCCTAGGAGAGGGAACAAGAAAAAACAAACGTAGGTTGGGCATTCTTGCCCAACATCAAAACAAAAAACTATAACAAGAGGTTTTATGGAAAATCAAAAAGGTAAAAATTTATTAAAAGGATTGGTAATTGCAATACTTGTAATTCTCGTATTTGCAACCTCAGCCTATTTTGATTTAAAGAACCATGAAACTTCTAAGATTGCTGACTCTCAGCTAAAACAATTGAAAAATGATGATAGTGTAAACAATTATCTTAGTGCTGTTGCACAAAACATTGATAAAAATTGGAGCAAGAATAATCTAGAAAAGGCACATGTTGCTTACTTGGTAATATTAGATAAAAATGGTAGTATTATAAGTTATAATTTAATGCATCCAACCAAATCTTCAACCTTTGAAAAAGCAACATTGACTTCTATTATTCAAGCTGCACCATTTGGCAAATTGCCAAATTCCATTAAAGATAAAGAATTGGCACTCGATATAGAATTTAACAATTCAGATGTAGAAGTTTTAGTAATGCGAAAGAGTGCAAATACAATTGGTAATGTTCTTGATGAGCGTTCTACAATGTTGATTTGCCAAGCACTGGATGATAATAGTGTTGAAATGAAAAATTATACAAGAAATCTCGAAAAAGAAGTTAAACAACTTTGGAAACCTTCAACAAATTTTGACAGTCGTGTTATTGTAAATGCTACGATTGCAAAAAATGGACATGTAAAACAGTTATCGTATGAAACACAATCTCACAATCCATTGGTGTTTCAGGAAACTGTAAAAGCGGTACAGAATGCGTCTTTTGAACCGTTTCCGAGTTCAATTAAGAACGAGGAAGAAAATTTTAGATTTTCATTTCTTGTAATGAATAAAAAGACAAAAAGTTAAAAAGTATACTAGAGAAAAGAGGATATAAAAATGGAACTATTATTACATTCAATTCAATTAGATTGGCCTGTATTGTTGCCAATTCTTGTGTGCGCTATTTTGACAGTTGCAGTAGCTATCGATAGAGCAGCTTTTTACAACGCTAATAAAAGAAACGTTATTGAGTTTATTCCAAAATTACAAAAGGAATTGACTAAAAACAACTTAATGGGTGCGCAAAACTTAGCGGTTCAATACGGCGGTATTATTGGTGAAGTTACAGAAGAAGGTGTTAGAATTTTATCAGAACAAAAGAAAGGTTTTTCACGTTCATTCGATATCGCAGCCGCTTTAGCAACAAGAAAACTTGAACACAGATTAACAATTCTTGGTACGATTGGTGGTGTTGCACCTTTCTTAGGTTTGTTCGGTACAGTTGTTAGAATTTTGTACACATTCCAAGATTTGGCATCACAAGGTAACCAATCAGCAGCGGTTGCAATGGGTATCGGTTCTGCATTAATTGCTACTGCCTTTGGTTTGGGCGTTGCGATTATTGCAGTTGTTTGCTACAACACTTTCCAATCTACAGTTAGAAGATTTGAAGACGATTTCCAATTAATTAAGTTATTGTTCTTAAGCTTCGTAGATTCAGAAGAAGAAAATCAGTTGAAGTCACAATCTAGTAGTGTGGCATTGTAAAAAGTCGTTAAGTTACACAATTCGGGAGAGAGGGTTGACACCTCACCCCTACCCTCTCCTCAAGGAGAGGGAGAAAGAGTTAGTATGGCTATAAAATCAGGGAAAAAAGCATTATTTACAGAAATCAACATTACACCGCTAACGGATATTTTCTTGGTGTTATTGATTATCATGATGGTTGTTGCGCCTACGTTTCAATCAGTTGATAATTCGATAAATGTGCCGGAAGTTAATAGCGGAACATCGATTGAGCAGGGTAAAATTACCGTTGCCGTTACAAAAGACGGTACAATTTATGTTGATTCAAAACGTTCCTCAATTGGAATGTTGACTACAGATTTAGAGAATGCAAAAGGTGATAATGAAAATCCTGAAGTTGTAGTTAAGGCTGATGAAAAGGCTAAGAGTTCAATTATTATGGATATTATGGACGCAGCACAAGATGCGCATTATAAAAAACTTATTGTAGCCGGTGAACCTTTGAATAAAAAAGAACAACAAAAGTTGGAAGAAAGCACTTCAAATTACACTTCCAACAATGTAATGAATGAAGCAACAACACCTTTGCCTACTGATAATCAGTATGAGAATTGGAGTGAATAATGCGTGATAGTTTTAATGAAATAAATATTACACCGCTAACAGATATTTTCTTGGTGCTTTTAATCATTATGATGGTTATTGCACCACTTCTTGACCAACAAGGTTTAAATCTTGCCGTGCCTGAGGTTGTTAATCAAGAACAGATCGCAAAAGATGCTAAAATTATGAATTTTAGTGTAACTGATGATAACAAATATTTGTTTGACGGACAAGAAATTGCGGCTGCGGATTTAGAATCAACCGTTTCTGCGCATGTTAAAGATTTTCCGGATGGACTTTTGATACAGGTTGATGATAATGCAGACCACGGAACTGTGGTTAAGTTGATGGATAGCGCAAGAAATGTAGGTGTGACAAGCATTTCGCTTGCGAGATAAACTCAAGGTAATGAGGGAATAAGAGATTTTAGGGATATTTTAATTAAATACGCCAATTTAGCGCAATATATAAATTGTATATTTAAAACCACTTATTCCCTCATTACCTTATTCCCCTATTACCATAAAACAATTGTAGGTTGGGCATTCTTGCCCAGCAATAATTTTATAAGAAAGAAAAATTCATGTTTAAACCATTTAGCTGGATGTTCAAAATTGATAATTTCAAAGAACATTTTAAATACTTATTTTTTATTTTAATAAAATTCTTTATACCAGCAATTTGTTTGTCTTACTTGGTTTTGTTTTGCCAAGCATTACCTCCATTATGGGGTTATGTTTGCTGTGCTTTATCAATTCTACTTTTTATTGCACCATTTTTGTGTATTCAAGGTTATTTCTGGGAGTTAACATCTCAAATAATTTCAAGAGATTTTGATGTTGTTGGTGGAAATATTTATAATGGCAAAATTAGACAAGTTTATAAGATTGAACTTCCTGATATTAATACTAAAAAGTTTATTTGGCGAGGTATTGCTTCAATTGTAGCCAATTTGATTATGTTTTTACCATTAATTTCTATTTTATCCGGTTCGCTTTTGTTGGATAATTTTGGAGTTTCTCTTTTGAGCGTAAACTCATTTTCGACATCCGGTTCTATGACTGCATTGACTGGTGTTGCTATTTTATACGTATTTTTAGCACCGGCTCTATTATGGAACTATGCAAAACGGAATTCTATAGTAGCAACTTTAAATTTCCCTAAAGCAGTTTATATTGCAGGAAATTATACAGGAAAATATATTCTAAATGGTGTATTATTTTTTGTTTTTAATTTTATAATGTCAGGTTTAACCTCGATTCTTTCTTATTTGCAATTTCTGTTAACACCAGCGCAAAGAAGTCCATTGTTTGTGTTATGTTTTTTTGTTTCTTATGTTATAGGCTATCTCATTTATATTTACTGTATTTTTGTAAATGCTTATTTGTTGGGTACTATTACACCGGCTGGAGAGGCTTAGATTTTGTAAAACACTTCTTTTTTTGCCTCACCATTGATAGTTTTTGCGAAAAACACATGTTTATTGTATAATCAGCATGGAAAATTTTAAAAGAAAATTAGTAGAACTTAATGGAAGCATTCGGCTTTCGAGTAGCCGGAGAAAGAAGGAAAAATGGTACCTGAAACAAAAAGTTTTCAATTAGAAATTGGCGGTAAAACCGTTACTGTTGAAACAGGTAAGTACGCACAATCAACTAACGGAAGCGTTACTGTTCGTTGCGGTGACACAATGTTATTTGTACACTGTGTAGTTAGTAAAGAACCTAGAGTTGGGATAGACTTTTTCCCACTTCTTATTGATTATGAAGAAAGAATGTCTTCAATCGGACGTATCCCTGGCGGTTACAACCGTTCAGAAGGTAAAGCAAGCGATAAAGCTATTCTTGTTTCACGTTTGATTGACAGACCAATAAGACCTCTATTCCCAAAAGGATATAGAAACGATATTCAAATCGTAGCTCAATTATTCAGCTATGACCAACAAAACCAACCTGACACATTGGCTATGTTAGGTGCATCTTGCGCATTGATGCTTTCAGGCGCACCATTTGAAGGCCCTATTGGTGCTGTAAGAGTTTCAAAAGTTGATGGTCAACTTATTGCTAACCCAACTCACCAACAAGCTGACAAATCAGATTTAGATATTGTTGTAGCAGGTACACATGATTCAGTAATTATGGTTGAAGCAGGTTGTAAATTTGTTACAGAAGACGATATTATGGAAGCTGTTGAATTTGCTCAAGGTGAAATAAGAAAACAATGCGAAGCTCAAGTTGAATTTGCAAAAGCTTGTGGTGTTGTTAAAGAAGAATTCGTAAACCCTTACGATACAACAGAACTTAAAAATATCATTGACGAAGTTGCTCACGATATGATTTTTGATGCATATCACAACTTTGACAGAAAATACAGACAAGAAAAATTAGAAGAAGCTAAAAAGCTTGTTAAAGAAAGAGTTGAAGCTCTTCCTGAAGACCATTACATCCACAAAATCATTGAAGAAACAGGCATTGACTTTGTTGCAGAAGAATTTAAAGCTGCTGAAAAGAAAATTATGCGTGCAATGATTCTTGATGAAGGTGTTAGAGCAGACGGACGTAAACCGACCGAAGTTAGACCTATTTGGTGCGAAGTAGGTGTTATTCCTCGCGCTCACGGTTCAGCAGTGTTCACAAGAGGTCAAACTCAAATCTTGTCAGTTGCAACACTTGCAGGCCCTGGTATGAAACAAGAATTAGACGGCGTTGATCCTGAAACTGAAAAAACTTACATGCACAAATACATCTTCCCTGGTTTCTCAGTTGGTGAAGTTAAACCTCTAAGAGGCCCTGGCAGACGTGAAGTTGGTCACGGCAACTTGGCTGAAAGAGCTAATGTTCCTGCACTTCCTTCTCAAGAAGAATTCGGTTATACAATCCGTGTAACTTCAGATGTATTAGAATCAAACGGTTCTACATCAATGGGTTCAACTTGCGGTTCTTCAATGGCATTGATGAATGCAGGCGTTCCTGTTAAGTGCATGATTGGCGGTGTTGCAATGGGTATGATTACGGAAGAAGGTAAAGAACCTGTTGTATTAACAGATATTCAAGGTATCGAAGACTTCTTAGGTGATATGGACTTCAAAGTTACAGGTAATGATGACGGTATCACAGCTCTGCAAATGGATATGAAAGCTAAAGGTATTGCTAACGATACTTTGAGAAGAGCTTTGGCTCAAGCAAAAGAAGGCAGATTGCATATCTTGGGTGAAATGAGAAAAGTTATTACAGAACCTGCAAAACAACTTTCACCATTTGCACCAAGCATTTCTACAATGACAATTCCTACTGAAGATATCGGAACAGTTATCGGACCTGGTGGTAAACAAATCAGAGCAATTATTGACGCTTCAGGTGCTGAAATTGATATTCAAGACAGCGGTGTTGTAACAATTACTTCTAACGACCAAGAAGGTGCAGCAATTGCTAAGAAGATGATTAAAGATCTTACATTCAAACCTGAAGTTGGTATGGTTATTAAGGGTAAAGTTGTAAGAATCATTCCTATCGGCGCGTTTGTTGAACTTGGTGGCGGTAAAGATGGTATGGTTCACATTTCTCAAATTTGCCAAGAAAGAATTGAAACAATCGAACCACACGTTAATATTGGCGACGAAGTTATCGTTAAGGTTATCAAAATTGATGATAAGGGCAGAATCAACCTTACAATCAAGGGTGTAACCGAAGAAGATAAGGCTAAATTAAACGCTTAATTGATAATGTTGGGCTGAAAGCCCAACCTACATAAATAAAAGTCATCGGATTTTGGAATTCCAAAATCCGATGACTTTTGTATTATATCTAAATTGTTACAATTAAAAATTCGTTTTGAATGATTTTATTGAAAAAACTAAAAGAATAATGTATAATAAAAGCATAGAGTGGTAGCTTGCGAAACTACCAATGCTCTTTAGAGAATCTTACGGTTCTTAGTCTCTTGACTGAGAGCCGTTTTTTAATACAAATAAAATCATAAAAATCAATAAAAGACTTATATTAAATTTATCCATATGACTCTCCTTTCTAGTCGAGAACCAACCCGAGAATCTTCAATATACTTTGTAAGCCAGTTCCGTTTAGAAAAAGCATCTTTTACTCTATGCTGAACATTATGTTCTAACCAAGTATAACATTGTTTTAAATAAAAACAAAACATAATATAAAAGTTGTTGTTAAGGTTATCAAAATTGATGACAAGGGCAGAATCAACCTTACAATCAAAGGTGTAACCGAAGAAGATAAAGCTAAATTAAACGCTTAATTGTTGATAATGTTGGGCTGAAAGTCCAACCTACATAGATACAAAAGACCTTGGATTTTGTACACAAAATCCAAGGTCTTTTGTATTATATCTAAATTGTTACAATTAACAATGCGTATTGAATGATTTTATTGAAAAAACTAAAAGAATAATGTATAATAAAAGCATAGAGTGGTAGCTTGCGAAACTACCAATGCTCTAAGAATGTCTAGCGGTTCTTAATTTTTTGATTGAGAGCCGTTTTTTAATACAAATAAAATCATAAAGATTAGTAATAAACTTATATTGAATTCATTCATACCGACCTCTTTCTAGTCGGGAGCCAACCCGAATGTCTAATACGCTATTTTGTAAGTTGACTCCGTTTAGAAAGAGCATCTTTTACTCTATGCTGAACATTATGTTCTAATCAAGTATAGCATTGTTTTAAATAAAAACAAAACATAATATATAAGCTGTGTTAAAGTTTTTAGGTCGTATTGGACAATTGTCATCCAATACGACCTAAATTTTTACATTATTGTCGTGTTCAATGAAAAATGTTGAGCAGGACTTAACGTTATTATTTTATATTCATAAAACCAAGAAGTTTTTGTGCTAAATCACTAATTTCATAAGCCTCTTTTTCAATAGGTTGAGAAATATATTCTTCATGAGGAACAGAACCGGCACGTTTATAATGCTGTTTATTATAAAACAATTGCTCTATGTCAGTAGCGCTTTTTTGAGGTAAGGTCTCTACATTGCCATATTTATGTTTAAATAAATCTCTTAATTGATTTTTTATAGCGATTATTGCTTGTTTTCTATCATTACCATTACGTAGTAAAATTTCATTCCAACAATCTTTCGTTAATTCGTTAGGCGCTCGGTTTGCTAATATATCAATTAATTTTTCTTTGTCATCACGATAAAGTATTCTATTTTGACGTACATGACATAATTCATGACATAATTTTTCAAATAAAGACACTTTAGGGCTTAGTATATTGTCGTTTTTAATACTGTCTAAATATATTGTTACAACTGTTGAAGTTTGGTCAGTCATTGCACCACCTTTAACATTGTTACCTAAGTGAATACTGCCAGCTTTTTTTAATTCTACACCGTGTAAACCGTAATCTTTCTTTATTTCATTAAATAATTTTTCGGAAAGAATATTTATGTCACTTTCTTCCATTATAGACTTATATTTTAGTGCCATTTCATTTGCTTCTTTTTTAGAAAAATTTTTACCAAAAATTTTCGAGAAATTTTGTTGTATTTGTTCAATATTTTCTACATAATTTTCTGATATTTGCTTTGTTGGATTTAACTTATTCCAAATCCTTTTTGAAGTTTTGCCGTGATTAAAAATGAAATCTATTCCCAACGATAATCCAGCTACTAATATACCACTTAGTGCTATATTAGTTTTATTTATTTTATTGTTTTTAAAATCTTCAAAACGATTTTGATTATTACCTTTGAAATTAGTTTGACCAGATCTATTAGTAGTATTATAATTGCCAGAACTTTTCTTCTGTGTATAACAATTTGTATTACTTGTATTGAGATATAATGTCATATTTAAACCTTAAAGATACAACTAACTATATATATAAAGTTATTGAACTTATTTAAATTGCTAAATTTTGAATAAAGTATTAAGCAATTGTAATAATCGTGCTACTCTTCTCTGTAAGATTATAAGTTGGTATTTTTTGTGGGATAAATATTTTCAATTGTTTATTTTACTTACGAGTCTGAAAGTGATGTAAAAACTTTTTCTGGATAAATTATTATTTTAACCTCTTAACATCTCAAATTTAACAAATATAATAGATTTAGATATATGAGGTTAAAATGACAACGTTAGATAATTTGCCTGTTGGTAAAGAAGGATATATAAAATCAATCGAATGTGAAGATAAGGCTCTTAGGAATCATATTTTAAATATGGGTTTAACTCCAAATGTTGAAGTTAAATTAATCAAAACTGCACCAATGGGTGACCCTTTAGAAATAAGAGTGCGCGGTTATGAATTGACACTTCGAAAATCTGATGCGTCTAAAATTATCTTAAAAGATATTCACGATGCACATGATTGTCCTCGCAAAAATAAGGTTTTTGAAGATATTGATCACTCAATGATTGGTGAAGAACAAATTGACGGCGCAAAAAGAATTAAATT
>CAKVLL010000015.1 GCA_934757255.1 uncultured Candidatus Melainabacteria bacterium
ATTGCTCAAAAATGTAAAGAAAACGGCGTTGTTATGTTACTTACAGCTGACCATGGTAATGCTGAAGTAATGTTTAACGACAAAACAGGCAAACCACACACTGCACACACAACAAATGAAGTTCCTTTCGTTGTTATCAACGGCCCTGAAGGGCTTGAACTTAAAAATGACGGCGCTTTATGTAATGTTGCACCAACTGTATTGCAGTTGATGGGTATTGAAAAACCTGCAGAAATGGATTGCGATAGTTTGATTAAATAGAAAAGAGAAAAAGTTGAATAGTTGAAAAGTTCGTTATAACCTTCATGAGCGTTAGCGAAATTAAAGAACCTTTCAACCTTTCAACTTCTAAATTCTTTGAGAGAACCGTAGGGTGGGAAAAGCGTAAGCGATTCCCACCGCAACAAAAAATATAATAAGAGAATATAAATAATGACCGAAAATAACGTTAAACCATTAAATATAGATTTATCACTAAAGAAAAATAATGTAGATGAGTTCTTTTACAATTTGAGTGAAAACCCAAACGGTTTCAAGAACAAAGATTTTCGTTACACATTGAGTTTGATTTATCAGCTTGTAGAGGATGAGTTTGAGGGGATTTTTCTATCTCCAAATTCACCTGTAAGAAATACTGATTTCTTGCTTATAAACGATGGAACGGTGACTAATCCTAAATTGTCGTTTTTTGTAACACCTACAAACAATTTTCAATTTTACCTAAAATCTAAAGGTTCAATGTTTAGATTTACGTCTAAAGAAGTTAACGGTCAAATCGGATACATCATGCCGTTAGATTTAGTTTTAGACTATTTCGGCGGATTTGGCGAAGTTGTTGATTTCTCTTCATTAACTCAAACTTTTGCATATTTCAACAAGCTTACACACTTTGTTATGAAGCTTATTGAAAAATTGTACTTTATTCCGACTGTACACAGAAAAGAAGGCGCATCAGGCGGTTCTTTCAGAATTGTTTATGAGCCGATTATTTCTAATAAAGAATCTGCAAAAATTATTAACGAGCTAGAAAACAATCTTCCTGAAAACTTATTTATTAAAGGTGATAAGCCAAAAGATTTTGTAGAAAGATTTGTCAGAGAATATTTGAACTACCTTGTTTACAAATTCTTAGGAATTAAGGCTTACCGCTTCAAAGACATCAAATCCGGTCATTACATGATTAAGGATTTAGAACAAAGATGCTTGATGAAGGGTAAAGACCTTGCCGAAAATTTTGCACAATGGTTTGATGAATTGTATCTAGGAAAATATGACTTAATCCCATTCTTCAAGGTTAATAAAGTTAGCGATGATAAATTTGAATTAAAAATTCATATTAAAAACAGAAAAACTGATGAAACGATTCTGCTTGATGAACTTTATCACGAGGATGAAATTTGGGGCTTAGATACGGCTGATATATCTAAAATCATTGAAAAACAACTTAATTATGCAGTTAGATACATGCCGGAACTTGAAACTCTTTTTGAAGATGAAGACAAACTTGCTCTGACTTTAAACTTAAATGAAGTTTATAAAATTATTGCTCAAACGGCTTATTACTTACAAAAAGCACAAATTGACGTAATTTTACCGGAAGAGTTAACAAATATTATTATTCCTCGTGCTTCAATTAACGCGAAAGTTAAAGCTTCTCGCTCAGACGATTTGATGAATATCTTTAACACTGTTTCAAGCAGTGCGATTTCTCTTGACGACATTCTTGATTTCACTTACGAAATTTCATTAGGTGACGAAAAGATTTCATTGGAAGAGTTTAACAAACTTGTAAACGAAAGCAACGGCCTAATTCAATACAACGGCAAATATATTTTAGTTGATAAAGCTGAAGGTTTAAAACTTGTTGAACAAATTCAAAATGCTAATCATAAGAAGATGACAAGACTTGAACTTATACACGCTTCTATGTCAGGTCAACTTCAAAATTACGACTTCAATTATGATGAAGCTTATGCAAACGTTATCAAGGATTTTGCAAAGCCTGTTGAAGTTACTCAGCCTGAAGGTTTGAAGGGCGATTTGAGAGCATACCAAATGACCGGTCTAAAATGGCTCTGGACAAACGTTTCAAAAGGGTTTGGTTGCTGTATGGCTGACGATATGGGGTTAGGTAAAACTATTCAGGTTATAAGTTTAATTCTTAAACTAAAAGAAGAAAAGAAAATTAAAAACCCTGTGTTGGTAATTTGTCCAACTACTTTGATGGGTAACTGGATGAAAGAATTACAACTGTTTGCACCTTCTCTAAAAACTGCGACTTATCATGGCATGGATAGAAAACTTGATTTAAAATGTGACGTTATTCTTACAACTTATGCAATCATGAGAATAGATGTTGAAGAAATGAAGAAAAATTCTTGGGGCATGATTGTTGTAGATGAAGCTCAAAATATTAAAAACCCTGACACGGCGCAAACTTTGGCGATTAAGTCATTAAAATCAGATATCAAGATTGCAATGACAGGTACTCCGGTGGAAAACCGTCTTACAGAGCTTTGGAGTATTTTCGACTTCATTAACAAAGGTTATTTAGGCTCTTTGAAAGAATTCCAAAAGAGTTATGCCGTGCCTATTGAAAGATTTAAGGAAAAAACAAGAGCGTCAAAACTTAAACTTTCTGTTTCTCCATTTGTTTTAAGACGTTTGAAAACCGATAAACACGTAATTTCGGATTTGCCTGACAAGATGGTAATGAACGATTACTGCTATTTGGCTAAATCACAAGCTATTCTTTACGAAAAAACGCTTAATGAAATGATGGAAAAAATCAGCGGATTTACAGGTGTAAATAGGCGCGGTAATATTTTCAAGCTTATAACTGCGCTTAAACAAATTTGTAACCACCCTTATCAATTCTTAAAAAGCGGTGAAACGTCTAAAGAGCTTTCAGGTAAAGCAGAAAAATGCGTTTCTTTGGTACAAAGTATTTTGGATAATAATGAAAAAACTCTTATTTTCACTCAATATAAAGAAATGGGCGATTTGTTAACCAAGATTTTAATTGAAGAATGTGGTTCTGAACCATCATTTTTCCACGGTTCATTAACAGTTCCTCAGCGTGAAAAATTGATTGAAGATTTTCAAACGAATGATGATAGAAAAATTATGATACTTTCACTTAAAGCAGGTGGTACTGGTTTGAACCTTACAAGCGCAACTAACGTAATTCACTATGACTTGTGGTGGAATCCGGCGGTAGAAGATCAAGCGACAGATAGAACGTATCGTATCGGTCAAGAAAAGAACGTTATGGTACATAGACTTATAACACTTGGGACTTTTGAAGAAAAAATTGATGAGATGTTGAAGTCTAAAAAGGAACTTGCGGATTTGGCAGTTTACGAAGGTGAAAAGATTATTACAGAACTTTCAGACCAAGAAATTTACGATATTTTCTCTTTGACTGCAGGTTAGAATATTAAATACACAATTAAAAAAAATAGCTATCTAAATATTAGATAGCTATTTTTTTATTTCTTATCATCCATAATCGGCTGAATATCAAGTTTTGCAAATGTTCTAGATGCTTTTGCAAATTTATATGTTCCCGGCGGCGTTGTAACAGCAAGCGATGTTCCAAAACCGGCTGATAATCCGGCTACAATACCTCCGGCTGTTGCAAGAATTTGTTTGATTGTAGACAATTTTCTTGTCAAAAGAATTGGAATGGCAGCACCAACAAAACCGCCAACACCAACAATTGCACGCGATAAATTTCTACGTCTTTTAATATCTTGTTCAGAAGAATTTTCTGTTACATACTTTTGAATTTTTGGTGCGGCATCCATGATATCTCTATATGCAGATTCAAATTTATCAGTATCTGTTCCGGCAACGCTCAATCTTCCGGCTTCTTTTCCGTCAGAATCAATAACTCTATATATTGCACGTCCATTTTCTGTTGTTCCGGTTCGTTGAATATTACCGTAAGAATTTTGTTTAAAACCTGTTAAACCAACATTAATTCCATTTACCATAAAATCTACCTTCACACTAAATCTATATATTATTAAAATAATCCAAAAAAAATAATTTGCTAGTTTGTAAATATTTATTAAGCTAAGTTTTTAATACTTATATAACTAACATTCCAGCATGAAAGTTACCGGTCCATCATTAATCAAAGCAACTTCCATCATTGCGCCAAATTGCCCTGTACCACATTTAATTCCATAATTTTTTACTTCTTGAATAAATCTTTCATACAATTCATTCGCTAAATCAGGTTGTGCAGAATTGTCAAAACTTGGTCGAGTACCTTTTTTACAATTTCCACATAATGTGAACTGGGATACAATTAACATTTCACCTTTTGTATCAATTAATGATAAATTCATTTTATCATCTTTATCAGCAAAAATTCTCAAACTAACAACTTTTTTCGCTATTTTTTGCACATTTTCTACTGTATCACCTTTTTCAATCCCAACTAATGCCAACATGCCATTGTTAATCTCTGAAAAAAGTTCATTATTAATTGTAATAGAAGCTCTTTTTACTCTTTGAATTAATACTTTCATTTTATTTAACCACATGTTTTTTCTAATAGACCTATTATTACATTTACTCGTGCGGATGCTATTTTTAAATACCTTGCAACTTTTTCAACAATATTATTTACAGAATCAACAGTGAATTCTTTTGTCATTTTCATCTCATAGTCTAAATCTATACGTTCTGAAGTTGTAATAAAGTCAAAGATTTCAACTTGTTTTGAGAAATCAGAACTAAGTGTTAAATAATTTGCAATTAGTTTTTTTAACTCTTTTAACGTGTCAACATTAATTCCGCGTTTCAAATTGTTATTTAGGTTTTTAATAATTTTATTGCCTTCTTCTATCAATTTAAACGAAGATTTTAATTGAGCAACGATAACACTAAGCCTAGATTTAAGTTTTTCTACATCGTACTTAAAATCAGATGACAAATTAAACTCGCCAACCAATTCGGCATCCTTTAAAGCTTCTTCTAACGGCATATTTTTAAAACCATCAATTTGCGCTCCGACTAGTGAAGTATTAATATATTCTCTATCATTAAAATGTTCTGCATACTCGGTTAATGGCTCAATAAATGTTGCATACACCGATTCTGTCAGAATCATATCACCATTAATACCTTTTACATAAAATAAAGAATTATTTAAATTTTTAAGTCTTTCTTGTGCAACTCTAACACGCACCTCTTCTTTTGAATCGTTACTTAATGAAGCGCAGAAATTATCAAAATTCTCTGCCAAGATTTCCCAGCGATTAAATTCTTTATTATAAGTACACTTTAAATCTTTATATGCAGAATCTTTGCTGTAGCATTGACCTTCTATATACGCTAAATCTTGTCCAACAAGTATGATTTTTGAACAGCCTAGAATCCTTGCACAATTTAAAGCTGTATAAGAAACTGTGCCTTTAGAGCAGTATTCTTCTATATTAATATCCGTTAAATGCTGCCACAAATGGTTTATAGGCAAGTTTGCAGAAACATGAGTGAAAGTATTTTTAAAATTAAATTTTCTCAAATTATTATTAGAATATGGTTCTGTTATGAAATTTATATCTTCTAAATCAAGTCCCTGTATTTGTTTTGAGCTGTCGTAGCCTTCTATTATACAAAGAAAATCCGGTTTAAGTCCGTGGCTCAATATCGTTTTTGCAGCTGTTCCTACAACAAACAAAATGTATTTATCTCGATATTTTTTCAAAGTTTCAATATTTCTATCCAGTGTTGGACCTGCTGATACAACAACCGCAGCCTTTCCTTTGCATCTATCTTGAAATTCAGCAAAAGGTATTTCGTTTATGAGATAAGGAATATTTATTGCGAAATTTTTTGTAAGAGAATAGTAGCGCTCTTTTGTGTATTTTAAATTCAAGGTAAAAGTGCCTATCATTTTTTTTAATTCATCTACCAAATTACTAAATTTTTCAGGTTCTAAAGTTTGATATGCTGTAGTTGAAAGTAAAAGCGGGGTATTTTTGTTGCCGGATTTCTTGTACAAATACTCGCTTGCTTGTTCTAAATTGTCTGTTATATAAACATTTTTTCTCAAAATATCTACTGAAAAATCAACTAAAGTGAAAGCTACTTGCAAAATATTCAAATCACTTTCAAGCAAAATGATTGTGCCTTGTGACTTTAGACATGCCACTTGAAATAAGTAACCCAAGCCGATTCCAAAAACCAAATGAATCGCAATTGGCGAATTTTCAGCCATTGCAAAAATCTCATTAGCTTCTTGGAGTGGATTTTGTCTATTATGAAGATATACGTTTTTGTATAAAAAATTATAAGCATCATTTTCTTGTACCAATTGTGGTACATCAGTTAAGATATGAGTTTCTAGCCTCTTTGCTAAATCCGGATTTTTAGTTGATAAAGCATCTAAATTTTTTATAAATATATTATTCATTGACTCTCCATTCCCAGACAAAAATACCCTGCTTTATAGCAGGGTATTTTTAATTTAACCTCTGAATGACAATTCAGGCAAGTTCTTTTTAAGAACGGCTCTTACGTTTGCCATTTGAGTTTCAATCATTTCATCCGTCATTGTTGAATTAGCATCTTGCATTTTAATTCTAAACGCAACTGATTTGAATCCTTCTTGAACGTGTTCGCCTTGATATACGTCAAAAACTTCACAACCAGCAAAGATTTTATTATCAACGCCTTTTTTAATAACTTTTTCTAATTCTTCCCAAGTAGTTTTAGCAGGAATTATAACCGCTAAATCTCTTTGAACTTCAGGGAATTGAGAAAGTTTTTTATATCTTACAACAGATTCGTTTACACCAGAAATTAACATATCTAAATCTAATTTAAACAAGAACGCATCTTGATTAAGTTTTAATTTATTTTTAAGTTCCGGATGAAGTTCACCATAATATCCGATAATTTCAGGTTTTTTACCCAACATAGTTAAAACAGCTGTTTTATATGGGTGCAAACATTTATGAGAATCAGCCAATGGAGAATCTGCTAACAATGAGAATTTAATACGTCTTGTCAAACCGAATTCTTCCAAAGCCTTGTCCACAATACCTTTTACAGTATAGAAGTCAACTTCACCGGTTGATTGCCACAAAGAGTTTTGAACATTACCTGTAATAATTCCGGCTAAAGTTTGAGTCTCTTTAATACCTGTTTCTTTTTCAGTTGTTTCACCAACTTTCAAATAACTACGTCCGATTTCATAACCCCAAAAATCTTTTTGACCGTTATCGTAGTTGTATTTCATACAATTCAAAAGACTTGCTATAAGTGTTTGTCTAAGCATTGCAAAATCTTCTGATGCAGGATTTTCAACAAAAATAGCGTTTTCTTTATCATAAGACATATTGAATTGTTTAAGCAGAGGTTCACCAATAAGAGAACAAGTTTGCATTTCGTTAAGTCCTGCTGCTCTCATTAAATCGTGAACTTTATTGATAACTCTTTCAGCAAGGCTGATTTCAGGAGTGCCGGCTCTATTTGGAAGAGTCGGTGTGATTTTGTCGTAACCGTTAATTCTTGCGATTTCTTCAATTAAATCACATTCTCTTGTAACGTCGCCTGCGCGGAAAGAAGGAACTTGTACCTTGCAAGCCATTTCATTTTTACCTAAAATTGTGAAACCAAGTTTTTCTAAAATTGCTAAGCATTTAGAAGCTTCAATTTCACAACCCAACATTCTTTTAATTTGCGGATATCTTAGAGTAATTTCAATTGGCTCAAGTTTGTTTTCACCAGCTTCTGCCAACCCTTCAAACTTAGCATCAGCGTATTTTTCTAATAATTCAACGGCTCTTAATAAACCTGATTTAACAGCCTCAATATCAACTCCTCTTTCAAATCTTGAACAAGCGTCTGATTTATATCCTACGCTTCGAGAACTTTTTCTGTTAGCTTGAGGTGTGAAATATGCAGCTTCTAAAGCTAAGTTTTTAGAATTGTCATCAATTTCAGAATTAGCACCGCCAAATACACCGCCTAAACAAACAGGTTGTTCCTTTGTTGCGATAACAACTGTATCGTGGTTAAGTTGTCTTTCAACTTCATCCAATGTTACAAGCTTTTCACCTTCTTCAGCGCGTCTTACACACAAATATCCGTTCAATTTATCCAAATCAAAAGCGTGAAGCGGAGTTCCGTATTCCAACATAACGTAGTTTGTAATATCTACAACGTTATTGATTGCTCTGATGCCTGAAGAAACTAGTCTTTTTTGCATCCACTCCGGTGAAGATTTTATTGTAATATCTTTTAAAACACCGATTGAATAATATTTACAAACATCGTTATCTTTAATTTCGACTTCAAAATCCGCAGTTTTTGCATTTCTTGCTGCATATTCAAAATTCAAAGGTCTGTTGAATAGAGCAGAAAGTTCTCTTGCAATACCAATTACAGACATTTGGTCGCCTCTGTTTGCTGTTGGCGCAGTATGTAAAATATAATCTTTTTCAAAACCTAAAACATTTTCTACATCCAAACCCAAACCAACATTAGGGAAAATTCTATTTAATACAAGAATTCCATCTTCTTCTTGATAATTTCTGTCAGAAACGCCCAGTTCATCGTCTGAACATAACATACCTTGAGATTCGACCCCTCTAATTGTTGCAGGAGTAAGTTCAAATTGTTCGCCAGACTTGCGGTCTAGAACTTTACTTCCAACTGATGCGTAAGGAATTACTTGCCCAACTTGTATGTTTTGCGCACCACAAACTACTGTTTTTAGACCTGAACCTGTATTTACCGTTACAAGGTGCAAGTGGTCAGAATTTGGGTGATTATCTATTTTTTCAATTTTTGCAGTAATTATATTTGTAAATTTTGGTCTTAATTCTTCAATTTCTTCAACTTCTAAACCGCTCATAGTAAGTTCATGAGCAATTTGTTTTACGTCAATGTCTTTAAGATCAACTAATTCATTTAACCAATTTAGTGAAACTTCCATTATATCCTACCTCTCTATTTTTCTTTATTATACAACATAAATACAAAACACTAGAACTAGTTATTTGCATTTTGGTAAACTTTTATAAAGTATTCAATAGAGCGATCATGCTTTAACTCTGCACTTTTAGGGAAAAAACAGCCTGGAATTTGTCCCAATTCTCTATGGTGTCGTACACATTCACAACAAATTCCACGATTTTTACAAGTTGTAGCAGAACAAGTACACTCCTGCAAATTATCTTCTCTTTTACATTCCATAATATTTTCCTTCCTAATTTTTATCTAAATGTTTTTTGGCAAATTCACAACCACAATAATTTTGTCTGTATATTCCTAATTCTTTTGACAATTTGTTTGTTTTTAAAAATCCATCTTTTTTCTTAAAATCGATTGCCACAAATTCTAAATCACCGGCAATTTTTGCCCCAATTTTAGATATCATATCAAAATTCTTATGCGGGCTAATTACAAGCGAAGTCGTAAATTTCTTAATTCCAAGTTCTCTTGCTTTTTGTGCAGTTTTTTCTAATCTTAATTTAATACATTCTACGCACCGTTTGCCTCTTTCCGGCTCATTTTCTAAGCAATTTGCTACGTTTAAAAAATCTGCATGATTATATTCTTCTACAACCAAGTCCACCCAATGATACATACAGACTATTTTTTGAGCTTTTAAACGTCTGTCAAATTCGTCAATTGAATCTATATTCGGATTGCAAAAATAAACGACAGGCAAATATCCCATTTCTTTAAGAAGAGAAATAGGATATCCTGAACAAATTCCGCAACAAGCATGAACTAATATTTTATTTTCTTGGTTTTGCTCCATTTTCAATTAACAAATCCTTCAACTCATAATAAGGCTTTACCCCTACATACATTTTACCGTTGATAAACATAGTTGGTGTACTGTCAATATTTAAATTTACTGCTTTTTTTATGTCAGCTTCAATTTCTTGTAAAGTCTTTTCAGAATTAAAATCTGCAACAAATTTATCTTTGTCAAAATTTAATTGTTCAGCTAACTTTAACATATCTTCCATTTTTTTAGGTTGATTTTCATATAAAAGAGAACTCATTTCCCAATAATTACCTTGATTTCTTGCGGCAATCGCACCTCTAGACATAAAACACGCGTTTGGATGCATATTTACTTCTATATAAGGGTTGCATTCTTTATCAAATGGATAGTTATAATGCAAAACTTTGATATTTGAAAATTCTTTAACAGCTTCATGCAACATTATATTATTTATATAACAAAGTGGACAAACATAATCAGAATACAATTCTATTACAACTGTACCGTCCTCTGCACCAAGCAAATTTCCCTTTACCCTATATGGATTAAATTTTATATCGCGGTATTTTAAAATGGATTTTTGTTTTTTGATATGCGGTACAAAATTGTATGTTACACCACTATAGGTTAAGAATGAAGTTGTTAAAATCAACAAAACTATAAAAGTTTTTGTATATTTTTTTGCACCATCAATAAAATCTAACACGGTAGTTTTAAAACTGGTTAGGATATTTTTGAACTTAGCGGAAGCTGCAAGTACAGCAATAATTAAGTCTATTAAATATGTTATAAAGCATAAAATACATAGTTTATGAATTTTAAATAAACTCAAGCCGGCTAGAATCATTGAACAAATAAACGCAATCGCACCAAGAGTCGTTATATATGATATTGGGTTTTTAAAAACTTCTAAAAATTTGAGAAATTTTAGGTTCTTAATCTTATCAACAATCGTCAAAAATAGAACTGTTAGATAGAAAAATATTCCCCAGTAAGCAAGAGGGATTCCCCAAAATTGCGAAACCGTAGATTTTGCTGCTCCATCACAATCTATAAAATCGTTAATAGAACAAAAGCTTGAAAGAGCATATTTTTCGTAATTTGCAACATAATATATACATGCAAGTTTTATTGAAAGTGCAAAACCAACAATTGCAATGATTTGTATTGCTAATTTCTTCTTATCTATATTCATATTACTCCCCTGACTAGTTTATATTACTAATTCTAATATATCATAATCTTTTTTCAATAATAAAAATAACTATCTTAACTAGCCAAATTTGCCTAATCTTTCTTGGTAAGACAATTCTAAAATAGAATAAAATCAACATAACTAGGTTACAAAAATTTAGTTAAGACTTAAATTGAACGACATTCGCGCCACGAATGATGTTCTTTTAATGAAAATTATCTTGGACAGTTATGCGTAGGGTGCGGAAAAGCGTTAACGGTTCCCACCTTAAAAAGGTTATTGATGTAAAATTGCATATTTCCAGTTTATTGTTGGGTTGAAAACCCAACCTACAACTTAATAATCGAAAATTATTACTTTTTAATATTCTCTTTTGTTAAAATAACATTTTTTAATGTATTAAATTCGCCTTCATCAAGAATTACATTTAAGTAATTACGAGTAACACCTTTATATTTACCATTCTTATCCAAACGTTTTTCTATTAAAACTTCTGCCTCAGAACCAATATTATCTTCTACAAATTGTAGGTATTTTTCCGCTGATATTTTCTTTATAACAGAAGCTCTTTCATCTTTAATTTTATCTTCAAGATGTCCTTCCATCTTCTCTGCAGCAGTTCCTTTTCGTATCGAATATGGAAATGTATGAATTTGACTAAGCTTAGATTTTTTTAAATTTTCAACCGTAGTTAAAAATTCATCCTCTGTTTCACCCACAAATCCTGCTATAATATCGCTTCCTAAAAATGGATTTTTAAATCTAGAAACGATATCTTCTATCTGCTCTAAATAAAATTCTACGCTGTAGTGACGGTTCATTCTCTTTAATGTACTATTACATGCTGATTGCAATGATAAATGAAAATGTGGACAAAACTTTTCACTGTTTTGTAAAAAATCTAATAATTCGGTTGTGATTTCATGTGGATTTAGTGAACCCAAGCGATATCTAGGAATAGAAGTTTTTACTTCAATTTCTCTCAACAAATCTAAAATTTGTTTATCAAACTCTTTACCCCAAAGACCAATATGAATTCCTGTTAAAACAACTTCTTTATAGCCATGTTCAACATACTTATTAATCTCGTTAATTATAAAATCTGACTCTGCACTTCTTGATTTACCGCGTCCAAAAGGAATTATGCAATATGAACAACGATTGTCGCATCCATCTTGAATTTTAAGGCTAATACGAGTTTTTGTTGTATCATCAAGAGTCACTTTGCAAAAATCTTTTTTATTCATCAAATCTTGAACAACAAATTCTCTCTGTTCGTCCAAAAATTTTGCAATCTCAAATTTATCTTCGTTACCGTACACATAATCAATAAAAGACTCTTCTAAAAGTTTTTCTTTTTCAATCTGTGCAACACATCCCGTTAAAATCGTTTTCAATCCGATATTGTGCGCGTGTCTTAATAAATATAGCGCTTCATTATCACTTTTATGCGTAACTGAGCAAGAATTTAGGATATAATAATCTGCATCTTCTTGCTTGTTTACTTGTAAATATCCGGCTGAAACCAAATTTTGAGCAACAATTTGCCCTTCAAATTGATTAGATTTACACCCCATTGATTTTAAATAAAACTTTTTCATATCTTGTGTATTGTATCATAAAAGGAACTAAATTTTCATATTACCGGAATTTTGCGGACGATTATTCAAGTATTTTTTCTGAATATCAGACGCCATTGTATTTCTTAAAACCGGAGTAATTATATTTGAGGATAAAATACTTGCACCAACTGTTCCAACTGTTGTTGCAAAGTTCTTATAAGCATAATATGAATCTTTAGGGAATTTTGATTCATTTTTTAGAACTTCATCTAAATCCAAAGACAATTTCCCAACTTTATTACCATATAAATCTTTGTTTTGCTCTAGGAATTTACGGACTTTAGTCGGTGCTATTTTCCCAGTTGAAGCCATTTTTGAAATTATTTTCTTAGTAGCCTGAGTTACCATAAAAAATGAGCCAATATTAACAACTGCGTCTAAGAATTCTTGTGGAACTAAGAAACTCTTTTGCTCTTTGGAAATTTTTGGGTTAAAAATTACCGCGCCAATTTGTGCAAGCGAAGATAATCCCCAACCGATAGTGCCGGTTACAACCAGCATTGTTGCAGTATTTTTTTTGAAGTTTTTATAAACCCACTCAAGACCTTTTTGGAAAGGAGAATTATTCATGTTTTTCATCTCCTTTCTTTTGATTAAATTTGTTAGTTAAAAATATAGTTAAAGGCGCATCCAAGACAAAGTTCGTCACACACATTGCTAAAATTGCTATTGAACTTGAAAGTGCGCTTCTAAAGTTTTTCAAAAATTTTTCGTTATGCGCAATTTCAGACAAATACTTTTTAGGAAGAAGTGCTTTGCTGTATTTAGATTTACCGTTAATATTTGTCATACTTTCTACAGCATTATAAGCGGAACCTCTTACCAAAATTCCAACACAAGTTCCGGCTATAATTTTTGCTATTGTTCTGTTTCTTGAAACTCTTCTGGTTTCTATATCTGTTTTGTGGTTATTATAATCAATAGCCGGTTGGGTAATAATAGCAGTTGCGCCCATTATTGCACGGTTTTGCGCGGGTTTAGACACCCAGTTGTCAAATTTATTCCATTCGTCAATTTTTCTAGGCGATTCTTTTTGTGTATGAGAAGGTAATACATCAAGTACTTTTTGGGCAATACGACGTTTTAGACGACTCCAAGAGTTGCCTTTTTTCCCTTGCATAGAAACATTATTATAGTTATTGTAATTATTGTAATATTGTACCGGCTGTATATTCATAACACACTACTACTTTCCAAATGTATAAAACACCTGAAGGAAGAAAATTGACTTTTATATAAAATTTGTTACAAAATATTTACATTTAAATTAGATATAGCGTAAATGTTTTAATTGTCTGAGTTTTTCCTTCGTCGTCCCAAGTCCTGTTAAGAGCATCGTGGATTTTTCGTTCGTTTTTTCATCCTCTATATTAAATCTTTCAAATAAAATTTCTGATAATTCAAACCCAGACATGCCAGTTTTTTTGATAAGTAATTTTGTAATATCATCTCCATAAAACTCTATATTTGTAAGTTCAGCTTTTATATCTTTTAATTGTTTTATTAATTGGTTTAATTTCTTTTTGCCTCTGCTTGAATTTAGAAAATCTATATTCGCTTCAATAGTAGCGAGCATCGGATAAGAAGGAGAAGTAGTCGTAATTAGTTTCAACGCACTATCAATATCTAAGTCGCAATTTGAGTGAATAAGTGCTGTTGGATTTATTCCACCGGCAGTTTTATGCAGCGATTGGATTGTAAAATCTGCATATTGTATTGCACTTTCCGGAAGTTCATCTGAAAATGGGTATAACGCACCATGCGCTTCATCAACAATTAATCGAACTCCGTATTGCTTGCAAACTTTACTAATACTAGAAATATCCGATACAATTCCTTCATAAGAAGGTGAAGTTACAATTATAGCCTTTGGCAAATACTGTCTAATCAATTCTTCTACATTATCCAAACGTTCATAAACTCCCCATTCTTCATTATAGGGAAGTTCGTATTCAATAATTCTTGCACCTGCCAGTTTTGCAGCATTTTTATGTGAAGGATGAGAATTGCTCCAAACGAGTATTTTATCATCTCGTTCGCAACAAGCTAATACTGCTGCAATAATTCCGCTTGATGAACCATTAGTTAAAAATTTAGTTCGTTTTGTTTGATAAATTTTAGCGGCACGTTCTTCTGCTTCTTCCAAAGCTTCTTCCGGATTATAAGCATCAACTTCTGAAATATCAGATTTATACCACTGATAGAATTTATGGTAAATACATAATTTTCCGGCATGGCTAGGAGTTGTAAATAAAAATTTTCTATTCTTTTTTCTTAATAACGATATTAAACCCATATGTTTATTGTACTACAAAACAATGAAGAAAAAAGTAGGTAGGGTCTTTAGTCCAACAATAACTCTAAGCCAGATAATCCAATATTGCTCCGCCAACTTCTTCATTAGGATCAAAATTACAATTTTGAGGAGGGTTGATAGAATTTCGAATTAACATCGCACAAAGCGGTCCAAAAGCATCGGGAACTTTTATTTTTCTATAAATTCCTGCTAAATAAGTCTGAACATTAGGAGAATTTGTATTATTATATTTAGAAAGCGTCGGATAAAGTTCTTTAACCTCTTGATTTCCTTCATCCAACATTAAATTTAATGTATACAAATCTTCCAGCACCTCTTCTTCAGAAGCCGGATTTTCTAGTGACTGTTTTATCTGCTTTAAATCTTTTTTATCCGTAAAACTAAATACACAATAATTTCTATATTGATTTGGATACGATACACTCATAAAAATAAGTTTAATAAAAACAAGAATTAATATCCACTAAAATTTTTCTTGTACAAAGCTAAAAATTTTTATATAATTAATCTAATATGACTCGAGAAAAAAAAGAACAAAAAACTCTATACGTTACTCATAGTGGAGAATTATTAATTTGGTTAATAATAATATTATTAATCACAGCTTTCTCGACATTTTCTTATATAGACAAAGTAAAAAAAAGTAATACTTTTAGCATATACATGTCAGACGTAGACGGATTAATTGTTGGTTCTCCGGTCAGAATGATGGGAATCGAAGTTGGACATATTACTAAAATCAAACCAACAAATGAAGAAGTTTTTGTAAAATTTATTTTAACAGATAAAAATATGCAACTTCCACAAGGAACAATCGCAACAGTAGAATTTAGTGGTATGGCAGGTTCTAAATCTTTAGAATTATATTTACCTAATCAAAGCACTTATATAAATACCGACGTTCCAATACTGGAAGTTGATCCTCCAAAAAGATTGCATGATGCAATGGGGTTATTAAACGAAATGTTTGACAAATTAAATGCAATATTTTATACATCATCCTCATTTGCTGAAAAAGTAAAAGTAATAGAATTACCAAGCAAAAATAACGAAAATGCCAGTGAATTTATAAATTACGCGGATAAAATCGTTAACGATGCAAATAAAAAAGCAACCGATTTAAATAACAAACTAAATGGAGTAAACAAAAATGAAAAACAATAACATAAAAATTGTAGCAAATCCTATAGTAAATCAAAGCTTATGTACAATGCGCGACAAAAATACTGATACACAAGGCGTAAGACTCGCGGCTAGAAAACTTACAAGGATTTTATTATATGAAGCAACAAAAAATTTGCCACAAAAAGAGGTTGAAATTGAAACCCCATTAACAAAATTTGTTACCAAAACAATCAATCCGGATATAACAATAATTATTTCACCAATACTAAGAGCCGGCTTGATTTTTACGGACGAAGCCGTTGATATCTTGCCACAAGCAACTATCAGACATATTGGTATGTACAGAGATGAAAAGACGCTAAAACCGGTTTGGTACTACAATAAAGTTCCTATGCCTGTTGATAATCCTGAAAACTATTATGTTTACATTACAGACCCAATGCTTGCTACCGGCAATTCTCTTATAGAAGCAATTAGGCTTTATGTAGATAAAGGCATCCCCGAAAAAAACATCTGCTGTGTTTGTATGATTTCTTCACCTATCGGCATTGAAGCTGTTTTTAAAAACTTTCCTAATATAACACTTATTGTTGCTGCCGTAGATGAATGTCTAAATGAACGCGGATACATTGTGCCAGGCATGGGTGATGCTGGTGACAGAATCTTTAACACGTAAGTTTTTTACAAGTCTAAATTTTATAATTAATATTACGAATTGTTAAGATTTTGGATTTTGGAAAATATATTGAAGCGTTTTTTTTTAAAAGTATTATTATTAAAATATGAGTAATACAAAGAATAACATACTTACACAAAGAGAAGAAGAAGTACTTAACTTATTATTACAAGGTTATAGCAATAACAAAATAGCAGAAATACTATCAGTGTCTGTTCACACTGTAAAAGCACACGTAGATAGTATTTTCAGAAAATTTAATGTACATAATAAAGTTCAAGCAGCTGTTTATGCAGTAACAAACAACATTATTTAATTTCTACAACGCTTACACCATCGCCGCCTTCGGTGTCTTCGCCGACTCTGAATTTAGCAACATAAGGTGAAGTTGAAAGAAAATCTCTTACTGCACTTTTTAGAGCGCCTGTTCCATGTCCGTGGATAATATAAACCGGAGAAAGATTTGCCAAGCTTGCTTTATCCAAGTATACTTCCAAATTATCCAAAGCTTCCTCAACTCTTTCACCACGTAAATCCAATTCATTAGATACATCCAAACGCCTTACAGAGAATGTAGTATCTTTCTTTAGTGCGCCTAACGGTAAATGAACTTTCTTTGCCAATTGAGGATTATAAACTGCAAGCTTATTTTTCTTAACCTTGGTTTTAATCATTCCCATCTGAATATACAAAGCATCGTTTTTATCAGGCAAAGAAAGCACTGTAACTTGTTGATTCAAGTCCTTAATCATCACCTTGTCATTAACTTGAACCTTTGTCCAATCAAGTTCTAAATATTGTTCTTTTTCTTCTAATTCGTGCATGCCAGAACGGAAACTTTGTTCAATCAGCGCCAAACGTTCATAAGAACGACGTGCAATTTTTTCGGATTTTTCACGTCTTAATTCAGTTAAAATTTCTTTAATTTCAGCCTTAGCTTCATCAAGTTGTCCCTCAAATTTATCTTTAATAATCTTTAAAGACTTTTTCTTTTCTTTTTTATGCGCAGTAAGTTCTTTTTCATAATGTTTTTTCAATTCATCAGCTTCTGCATTTTTTGATTCAGCTTCCTTAAGATTTGTATCTAACCTTTGTTGAGTATCTTGAAGTCTTTCTACAACAAGGCTGGATGTATCACGCTGAGTTATCAAAAGTTCTTTGGCCTCCCAAACTAAATTTTCAGGCAAACCCAAATTTGACGCTATAGAAATTGCATTACTCAACCCCGGAATACCAATTATCAATTTATAAGTTGGCGACAAAGATTCTGTATCAAATTCAACACTCGCATTTTTAAAATACGGGTCTGTATATTCTAAAGTTTTTAATTCTCCGTAGTGAGTTGTTATAATTGATTGAGCGTGACGCTTTGCAAACTCTTTCATTATAATTTCTGCCAAAGTTGCGCCTTCTTGAGGGTCTGTACCTGCACAAAGTTCATCAATCAAAATAAATGTTTCAGAATCTGCATTTTCTAAAATATCAATTACGTTTTTCATGTGAGATGAAAAAGTTGATAAATTTTGTAAAATACTTTGTTCATCCCCTATATCAGCCAAAACTTTTTCAAACGGATAAATATGAGCTTCTGCGCAAGGCAAAAATAAACCCGACTTCATCATTAAAATAAATAATCCGACTGTTTTTAATGCGACAGTTTTACCGCCCGTATTAGAACCTGTGATAACAACAGATTTATAAGTTTCGCCAATCTCAAAATCATTTTCAACGATTTTTTCAACGTGACCAATTAAAAGCGGATGGCGCATTAAATCAATCTTAATTTTTCTATCAACATTAACTTCCGGTTCAATTGCTTGAATCTTAACAGCATATCTTGCTTTTGCAAAATGAAAATCTATTTGAGCAAGTAAATTTTCAGTATTAATTAAGCTATCCATTTCTTTGCGAACTTCATTGCTTAATGCTGTTAATATTCTGATAATTTCTGCATAAATTTTTGATTTAATTTCTCTGATTTTATTGTTTATCGGAACAATCTGCGCAGGTTCAATATAGAACGTTTTATTAGTCGCCGAAACATCATGAACTATTCCGCCTACCTTACTTTTAGACGAAGCTTTTACTTGAAAAACAATTCTATCATCTCTTAAAGTATAAATATTTTCTTGCAAATGTTTTTGAAATTCAGGAGAATTCATTAACTCTTGAACGCGTTGTTTTAAGTTGCTTTCTGTATCTCTTAATGAAGCGTAAAGTCCCTTTAAATCAGGATTTGCATTTTGCTTAACCGTAAAATTGTCATCAAAAGTATCAAGAATTTTGTCTTCAAGCTCTTTATTTGAATACAAATCATTCGTAAGTTCGTGCATAGTTGCATCAAACGGAAGATTTTCTTTCAAAAAATTTCTGACAATCCTTGAAGTGCGCATTGTTTTTGCAATATCAACAAGTTCTTCTTCTACAAAATACTCGTTACGTTCTCTTAATATTTTGAAATTTTGTACTTTATCAATCGGAATATCACGAGCTAAATCCAAAACATCTTTAGCTTCACGAGTCAAAACAATTTGAGCCTGAATATCATCAACTTTTACAAACGGAGTTAACTCTAAACAAAGTTGTTTAGACTGCTCTGTCTTAGCATATTTTGCTAATTCAGTTAATATTTTATCGTATTCCAACGATTTTTGTGATTTTTGGACAATACTCATATAGAGAAATTATAAATAATAAAGATTTTTCTGCAAGTTATAACAATAAATAATATTAACAAAAAAGTTTTCAAAAAAAGAAAAACCACTTTTATTAAAAGTGGCTAAGGAAAAGGGAAAAAGGGAAATTTTAATTTGTAAATCTTATGAGAATATGCCGAAAGTTCTATTAATGTTATCCTCTTTTACTTTTTTAATAGAATCCATCTCAGTTGTAATGGCAGTTCTTTCGGTTTCTAACTTACTTAATTCTTTGTCAAACTTAGTATCTTTAGCATTAACCTTATTCAATTCATATTCATAAGTAGCTTCTGCTTTTTTTAAATCTTTATCGTCTTGAACTTCTTGCAAGTAGTTTTCAGTAGTACTTGTTGCAACACTAGTTTCTTTCCATTCATTATTGTCATAAACATCAATTAATGCTCGACCGGATGTTACCATGTTATTAAACCACTCTGCACCATCATTTCCAGAAGTATATTGAGCACCAATTTCTTGACATCCGCCAGATGCCTCTATTTGTTCAAATAAATGTACATAATAATTAAATTTACTTACATCTAAATCTTCTGGGAATTCATCATCAAATTCTGCTGTATCGGAAGTTGGATCTCCATTTTGTTTTTGAGAATCACCTTTATTTAATCTCATGTAGCTATAAATTTCTTTTGAATATTTACTATATAATTTATCCCTAAAATTATCTAAGGCAGTTTGTTTCGCAGCTTTTGTAGATTCCGGATTTTCATTCACTTCAGTTAAATTATCATAAGCAGCTTGAACTTTGCTATCTAAATCATTTGCAGCTACATGCTTATCAAATACAGCTTGCTCAACTTCGCTCATCCACAAATCACCACTTTCAGTTGCAGCACTTTTTCCTATGCCAATAGAAGCTGCGTCATCATCTCCACATTCCCAACAACTATTATCTGCAAGATCCATCATTGCCCATGCAAATGAATACTTGTCATTATCATATCCTTCTTTTGCATATTTTTCATAAACGTTTGAATCTACAATTACTTTTCCTGTTTGAGCATCTCTCAATGTATATTGCTTTCGTCTATCAGCTTGGTATGTACAAACACTTGAAAATGTCGCATCAACATACCTTGTACTTGCACTATCATCCGTAAATGCAACTTGAATTTTTGTCGCATCTAATGCAGCATTATAATTTTGGTACAACTCGTCTTTTTGAGTTGCCAAAGCTATCTTTTGACTCTCGATATTTTGTGCCTTGTACTCAATATCGTGGAGCCTACTCGTTAGAGTTAATAATCTAGCTTGTGATGCTGCCATTCCCATTGTTTTTCAAATGTCCTTTTTTGTTTTCCCTTGCAATAATAATTACGGCACTTTTTAGTAAAAACTTTAGGATATCAATAAAAATCGTTACAATTCTTTACACAAAATTTTTTAATTATTTTATGTTAAAATTATACTCATAGTATATCAAGGAGTTTAAATGGAAAGATTTATAGGACTTATTGGAATTTTAGTTATATTTTTAATAGTTTTTTTAATGTCAAACAACAGAAAAGCTATAAATTACAAAACAATAGGAATGGGATTTTTATTACAAGTTTCATTAGCAGTGTTTATTTTTAAAGTTCCAATCGGTCAAAAAATCTTTTTAATGATAGGTCTTTTTATCCAAAAAATTCTTGAATTTGCAACTGAAGGTGGCTTATTTGTATTCGGAGCATTATTACAAAATGACCGTCTTATTGAACTTTTCGGGAAAAGTGGCACAATATTTGCAGTACAATTAATTTGTACAAATATTTTTATGATGGTTCTTGTAAACATTCTTTACTATTATGGCATTATGCAACGAATTGTTGCAGTATTAGGTAAAGCTATGAACAAAATCATGCATATATCCGGCGCAGAAGCTCTTTCTAACGTTGCGAGTTCGTTTGTAGGTCAAATTACTGCACAAATAATGATAAAACCGTATTTAGAAAAACTAACACGTTCAGAATTATTGGCATCTATGGCTGGAAGTATGGCTTGTATTTCTGGTGCAATAATGCCTATTTATATTGGTATGGGCATTCCGGCACACTATATATTAGCATCATCCGTTATGGCGGCTCCAGGAGCAATGATTCTAACAAAAATTGTATTTCCAGAAACTGGTGAACCTGAAACTCGAGATAATATAAGAATTTCTAAAAGAAGAACCTTTGCAAATGTCTTTGAGGCAATTTCAAATGGTGCTTCTGATGGTATGAAAGTTGCAATAAACGTAACCGCAATGATTTTAGCACTTGTAGCTTTAGTAGCTTTTATTGATTGGATATTAGGGCTTGGAGGAATGTTCTGCTTTAAATTTATTCCAGGATGCTCACATCTTACGTTCTTATCACATCTTTCTTTAAAATTAATCTTAGGTAAACTTTTTGCAATATTTGCAATTATACTTGGAGTACCACTTCACGACGCTTCTACAGTTGGTGCATTAATGGGAACTAAACTTGTTCTGAACGAAATGGTTGCCTATGTCGGTCTAACTCATGTTGCACAAACTTTAGACCCTAAAAGTTTTATGATTGCAAGCTTTGCTTTATGTAGCTTCGGTAACTTCGGTTCTATCGCAATTCAAATAGGTGGTATTGGAGAATTAGCACCAAATCAGAAAAAAAATCTTGCAAGATTAGGTCTAAGAGCACTTATATGCGGGACTTTGAGTTGTTATCTGTCAGCTGCAATTGTTGGCGTTCTATTGTAGATAAAATTTCATTTTCTAATAAAACACCTCTATTTATAATATTAGAAACCCTTTCTGATAAAATAGTGAGAATATTAATGTAGTTGTTACGTTCAGCACTGAGCATTGAAATACTTTCATTTGGAATTCCATAATATTGCCCACTAAATTCAATTGATTCACAATTTGTTCTTGTAACTTTAATTAGTGAATCGATTTTGTAAAGTTCATTAAAAGTTTCTTGATAAAAAGATAACATCAAACTACCACTTTTTTTGCTCATAACACACCTCTATACTATTCATAAAACGTCTTAATTCCTTTATATTATAAGTATAGAACGATTAAAAAATTTGTCGTTAATGTATTTTCCAATTTTGAAAATTAGTTAAACTTTTTTGTAAAGATTTGTTTAAAAATGAAACTTGATATGCTTTGTTATTTATTGTAAAATAATCTTAATAAAAAGTTACAAAAAGGGAGAGAATTATGACAACAGAAACTACTGACTATAAGAAAATTTTAAGTTATGTTCCTACGGTAATTGAATCATCTTCAAGAGGCGAAAAATCGTTTGATATTTTTTCTAGATTATTAAGAGAAAGAATTATTTTCTTAGGAACAGAAATTGATGACGAAGTAGCAAATTCTGTTGTGGCTCAGCTTTTACTTTTAGATAGTGAAAATCCGGAAAAAGATATTATGCTATACATTAATTCTCCTGGTGGTGTAATTACAGCTGGTATGGCAATCTACGACACAATGAACCTTATCAAAGCTGATGTTCAAACAATATGTCTTGGTGAAGCGGCTTCAATGGGAGCTTTCCTATTGTCAGCAGGTGCTAAAGGTAAGAGAATGGCTCTTCCTAGCGCTAGAATTATGATTCACCAACCGTTAGGCGGTGCAAAAGGTCAAGCCACAGATATTGAACTTGAAGCTAAAGAAATTTTAAGAATGAAAGATATGTTAATTGGTATAATGGCAGAAAATTCCGGTCAACCTTTTGAAAAAGTAAAAGAAGATTGTGAACGCGACCACTATCTATCAGCAGCTGAAGCTTGTGAATATGGCTTAATTGATAAAGTTGTGACATCTGCACAATAAAGAAGAAAAGAATAAAAACATAAAAAGAAGAAAGTTTAAATAATGTAAACTTTCTTCTTTTTTTTAATGACAATGTTTTATTCTTAATATATGATTGTAATATAAAAAGAGGAGGAGGAAGAGACTGTGTATAATAAAAAGATTGAGACAATTAATCCGATTCAAAGTACGTTATCCAGAGATGACGATGCTTTTACGGCACTTTCAACTTCAGCACTTCTTGCAAAAAGTTCTGTTCCGTACTCTCACAGACGAGTAGCAGATAACTACGTAATAATAAAGAAAATTTACAGGTTCCAAGCTGTGCAAAGTCGTATTACAAATGCAGAATTACAATTATTAAAAAAATACGATTTTAACACTTTAGAATATTCAACTATTAAACAAATTAATGAAGAACTCTCTTATTTGAAAAAATGGTCTACCTCCGGTAATGAATTATTAAGAAAAGACGCAGATAATCTATTACAAATAAGATGTAAAGAACTTAAATACATAGTAGCAAGCAGATATGCTACTGTTACGAATGAAATATACAACGGCTATAAAGCATTAGAAAAATATTTTGAAGAGATTTCTAAATTCTACTCCCCTGTTTGTTAAGAAATTGTTACAATATAGCAATTTAAAATCTTCACATGTTTTATTATAGCCGGAAGGTTTTATAAAGCATGAATGTTAGTCCGACAAATTATAATACAGCTGTTAAGTATAATACAAATTTTGGTCATGGCGATTCAGACAGACCTTGCTCTTATAATGATAAACAAAAGGCTTTAATTGCGACATCATCAGCAATTGGAGTTTTAGCCGGTTTAGCTTTATTAGCAAAAAAAGACGGTTATTCACTAAATCCTAAACGAATGTTTAAAAACTTTAAACAGAGTTATTTATATAAAGCTGATTATGAAGATAGAGAGATTATAACGATGGGTGCCGGCTCTTGCTTGGGAGGTTTGGCTGCGGGTTTTGCAATTGATAAGAACAAAGAAAATCGAAAAGCAAAACTAAGAGAAACTTTAATGCAGATTGCAAACGTAGCTGTTCCGATTATCTTTGTGACTAAATTCGCAAAAGGCGGTAAATATTTAGGTCAAAAATTCTTTGAAAAAAATAAATTGGCTGAGACATACAGAAGTAAAATTCCAAAAGCAATAGCTGCAATGGTAGGTTTATTTAGTGGCGTATGGGTTAGCAATATTGTTGCAAACAAAATTAATGAAAAAATTTTTCACCAAGGAAAAGGTAGACCTGTAAAATTAACAGATTTTTCTGCTCACGTAGATGATATGTGTATGGCAGCAAGCCAGATTGATAATAAAAACCCTATTATCAAGACTATTTCTCGATGTATTCCAGCTGTACTTACAATTCCAGGAATTGAAGTTGGTAAAAAGGAAGCTTAGAAAAATAATTTGTTACCAAACAGCACAATCCCCACAAATACACTTATTATTGATGCAAACATGACCGCGCCGGCTGAAATATCTTTTGCCATCCCGACCATTCTAGAGTATCTGTTGTGATAAATTGAGTCTAATGTAAATTCAATCGCAGTATTAAGCATTTCAGCCACGATAACAAGTCCGATTACAAATAAAAGCAAACAAAATTCTATTGCTGAAAACTTTAAAAATATTGCCATAAATACAACGAATGTAGCGATTGCAACATGAATTCTTATGTTCATTTCACTTTTTAATACGAGTCTAAATCCTTTTCTTGCATTCTTAAACGTATTATTAAATCCTTGTGCTTTAAATTTTGTCATACTCAATACTCTCCAAAGCCCTGCGCTGTTCCGCTATAACAAAATTATATTCTTCTTCACTCTGATGGTCAAACCCCAAAAGATGCATAAGACCGTGACTAATCAAGAAAAACAATTCTTGTTCTTTATTTTTAGAATGACTGATATCACGATTAACACCTTCTATTACTTTATCTAAAGCAATTACTATTTCTCCTAAATTAATTTCGCCATCAAAAATAAAGCTGTTTTCGTCATCTGCAAAAATTGCAAATGTTATAATATCCGCCGGATAATCTTTATTTCTATAATCTTTATTATATTCATGTGTTTTATCAGAATTACACAATACAATATCTAAAGTAATTGTAGAATATTCGCGGTTGTTTAGGCAACTTTTTTCTTTAAGTTCAGAAATATAAAATTCCAACAATTTACGAGTTTTCCCGATTATATCTTTTTCATCAGGCTTCCAGCCTTCAAAAATATTTTCTGTAAAAATATTAATTGTTGTCATTCTTTTTCTTTTCCAATTCTTTTAATTTTGCATCTAAATCATCATCGAGAGCCGGCATTGCAGGCTTTACAACCTCATGATTTAGCTTATTGCTTTTATCTAATTCTTGAACTAAATCATTATGATATTTAATTCTCTTATGATGCATACCCCTCAGCATTCTTGAAAAAGTTTCCGCTATTGTTTTCAAATCCTTCAAAGTAAGCGGTGAATCTGAAAGCTGACCATCATTAAGTCTTTCTTTAATAATTTTATCAATAATTGCATCTATTTCTTCATTTGAAGGGTTTTTGGCTGCACGAACTGCAGATTCTACAGCATCCGCAATCATAAGAATTGCAGTTTCTTTCATGTTTGGTTTTGGACCGGGATAACGGAATTGCTCTTCATTAACGTTTTCTGCGCCTTCTTCTTTCAATGCTTCATTATAGAAATAACTTACAAGACTTGTACCGTGGTGTTGTAAAATAAAGTTATTTATAATTTGTGGAAGATGTGCGTCTTTTGCTAATTCAACCCCATCTTTAGGGTGTGCGGTAATAAGCATTTTGCTGAATCTTGGTGTACAAGATTTGTGAGGGTTTTCAATACCGTAGAATGATTGATTTTCAACGAAAAACATCGGTCTTAAAAGTTTACCGATATCATGATACATTGCGCCAACCCTTGCTAATACAGGATTTGCACCAATTGCTTCTGCCGCATTTTCACATAAATGAGAAACCGTTAAACTATGATTAAATGTCCCCGGAGCATCATTCATAAGTTTTCTAAGCAATGGTTGATTATGATCTGCGAGCTCTGCCAATCCATAAGGAGTCATAACTCTAAATACATTTTCAATAATCGGTAAAATACCAAGCAGAATAATACCACTTATTACAAAACAGTTAATTACAATATATCCTAAATCTTGGAAAATCAACATGTTATCAATATCCATCATATATTTTTCCAAGAAATAAATTCCACCAACAATCAAAATCCCTGCTAAAGAAATTTTAGCACTCGTAATTAACAAATCCGAACGTTTTGAGAATTTTAGTTTTGAAACAGCTGTCATAACAACTGTATTCAAAAGCATAAATGATACAACTATTTCAATATTCCAATGCATGCCAATTGAAATTAAAGCAAGCAAAATAGTTGATGCAAAAAAAGCATTTCTTGGAGTTGTAAAAATTGAAAGCAAAATTGTATATGCAGGTATTGGAATTATGTAAGGCGAAAATCCTGTTGGCAATACTGCTGAAACTAAAGCCGTAAACAATGTAAACGACGACATTATGAGCATGTATTTTGCATTAAAATATTGTTTTTCAAAATTCTTTTCGTATTGCAAAAATACAAAAGTGAAAAATGCTATTAAAATATAAAAACCTATAATTCCGCCATAATTAACTTCTAAAACATTATATCCTGCGGCTCTTAAAGCATCACGCTTAAGCTTTGTAACAGGTTCACCTTCAAACACAATTTTTTGACCTTTTTTGAAAACAACTTCATAAGGTTTTACTGCGTTTTGTGCATTCTTCTTAGCAATTTCCGTTGCAAACTCATCAACTACAAGGTTTGGTACAATAATTTGGTTCAAAATTCCCGCAATCAAAGTTCCTTGATAACGCGGAACATTATTTGGCAAATTTCTTCTAATTATTGCCGTAACATTATTATTGTCAAAATCTTTCGCTGAAATTCCAATATTTAAAACTGATGTCAAAGTAATTTTAGATTTATCAAAAACTGATTGTAAATCATCATCACTGGCTTTTAACAAAAACTCTATTAAGCCTTTTTTACCTGATTCATCAAATAAAACGTTTAATTCGTCTTTCTTTATGTCTTCAGAAACATTTTTTTCTCTGATTTTTTTTACCGAATTTTGCAAAGTCAAAAGACTCGTTGTAATAAATTCATCTTCTGCCTGTGTCAAAATAGGTTCAACATTCTGCGCAACTTCTTTTTTATGTTGTTCTGTTTTCTTTGTGTCAATAACCTTAATATCTTTTTGCGCAACGATATCCCTTTTGCTTATACCATTTTCAATTACTTTTTGAAAAAAATAGTTTTGAGAAGATATTGTAACTGTCATCAAAAACGTAAATAGAATAAAACACACTGAGTTTCTAAATATTTTTGACGATATCAAATCTAAAAATTTTGTCATATATTGATTTCCTTTAATAAAAAATAAAACCGTATTAATCGGCTTTTCTCTTTCTCTCTTTTACTACAAAACCACATTTTGTACAAGCCAAAACTGTACCTGTACTATCTACCGGCATAAAATTATGGTTGCAAGTTAAAGCCTCGTCCTCTTCAGACTTTACAATATCTTTTGCCGCGTAAATATTATTTGGGTTCGCCCCATCTCCTCGCTTATTTTTATTAAGCCATTTTATAAAAAGTTCTACTATATACATGATAGTTAATTTTTGCGATTAATTACCTTGGATTTTGAAACCGTAAGGAAGAAAATCGCTCATTTTTTTTATATTTAAATTTCCTTTTTCTTCTGTTATGATTTCAATTTCTTTTTCGCCTTGAAATTCATACATTACTTGCCTGCAAGCACCGCAAGGATAGCAATCATCTTCATTTGGAGAATAAATTGCCACTGCAAGAATTTCTTTTTCTCCATCAGATACAGCTTTAAAAATTGCACATCTTTCTGCACAAATAGTCATGCCAAAAGATGAATTTTCTATATTACATCCACCATAAACTTTTCCATTTGCAGTTAAAACACCTGCACCAACAGCAAATTTTGAAAACGGCGAGTAAGATTTTTTAGCTGCCTCTTTTGCTGTATCCATTAATAATTTATAATCAATTTTCATACTGGTATTCTAACATATTTTTTTATAAGGTGCAATTTAAATTTTATTTGAAAAATATCCTTTTTATGTGGTAAAATACAACACATAGTGAAGATATATTACAAAGCAACATACACATACAAAATATTTAGGATGTTTTTGAGTGAGTTTGATAATTTTGTATCAACACTGGGAAATATTGCGCTTTTAGGACTAGAATTTCTAAAAGGTTTAAAATCTTTTCCAACAACACTCAAAGCTATAATGGAACAATCTGCACGTTTTGGTGTATCTTCACTTCCAATTACTTTATCCATTGTAGGCATGACCTCAATCATTATTGCAATGCAGGTTGCAGGTGAAATGGTAAAACAAGGTGCCGGTAACTATGTTGGCATGTTAGTTGCAATTCTTATGGTTAGAGAAGAAGGGGTTATAATGGCTGGATTTGCGATAATATCAATGATAGGTTCATCAATGGCTTCTGAAATTGCTACAATGAAAGTAACAGAACAAATTGATGCAATCAGGGTTTTAAAGGTTAACCCTGTGCATTATTTATTTACACCAAGAATTATCGCCGGTACTTTAATTATGCCACTTGTCGTTATCGTATCTTCTGTTTTTGGTGTAATAGGTGGAGCCGTTGCTTCTAATCTAGCTTCAGGATTAACTTACAAGGCTTATTTCGATTCCGTTTGGTTTGGTCTAAATATGCATGATTTAAATGTGTGTTTGCTTAAATCTTTAGCTTTTGGATTCGTAATAACCTTAATAAGTTGTTCTTGTGGAATGGAAGCGCGCGATGGTGCAAAAGGAGTCGGTATTGCAACGACAAAAGCCGTTGTTTGGTCGTTTGTTGCAATCGTAATTTTGGACTTGATTTTTGCAGCAATGTTCTTTTATTAAATAATATGGCTTGTCTTGTTGCTTACATTTTTGCAAAAACAGAATACGAAGCAAACAAGAAGTGGTCATCCCTCTCCAAGGGAGAGGTGGAGGGTTCTACTCATGGGCATACAAGTAAAAAACTTAGTAAAAACATTCGACAAAAAAACAATTTTAGACAACATCTCTTTTCAGGTAGATGATGGAAAAATCTTGTCTATAATAGGTTTCAGCGGTTCCGGAAAAAGTACTGTATTAAAACTTATTAGCGGACTTATAGAAAAAGACTCTGGAGAAATTATCACAACCGGCGGAGATATCGCAATGGTGTTCCAGTATTCTGCGCTGTTTGATTCTCTAAATGTTTTTGACAACATATCTTTTGCTTTGCAAGAAAGAAAAGATTTGCGCGGTAAATATACAAGAAAAGAGTTAGAAAAAATCGTTGCAGAAAAACTAGAAATGGTTGGTTTATCAGGTATAGAGGATAAATATCCATCAGAACTTTCTGGTGGAATGCAAAAGCGTGTAAGTTTTGCACGTGCAATCGTTACAGAGCCTAAAATAATTCTGTATGACGAACCAACAGCAGGATTGGATCCAATTTCATCAACCTTGATTGAGAATTATATTGTGAGATTAAAAAATGAAACGAACGCCGCATCAATCGTTGTAACACACCAAATGTCAACTATAAAGAGGACAGCCGATTCTGTCTTGATGTTGTATAATGGACATGCGGTTTTTGAAGGTTCGTCAGAAGAACTTTTACGTGAAGAAACTCCTTACACGAAACAGTTTGTTAATGCAACCATAGAAGGACCGATGAAAATGAACGCATAGGCTAACATACCTCGGTTATTCCCTCTCAGAGGGAGAGGGCTAGGGTGAGGGTTCTACATTAGCGAGCATACAAAAACTTATTAAAAACATTCAAACAAAGTGCATTCAGCACAAACCAAAAGGAAAACATACAATGAAAATGTCACCATCATTTAAAGTAGGAATATTAGCAATAGTAGCTTTAACAATTCTATTGTTTACAGTTTTATGGATTAAAGGGCGTTCTTTCTCTTCTGCGGAGAGGATAGAAGTTCAGTTTAAAGATGTAAACGGCATGCGCCCAGGTTCAGGTGTACAAATGATGGGACTTCGTGTTGGTCAGGTGGAAGAAATTACACCAGTTGTGAATGGTGATTCCAGCTATGTAAGAATGAAGTTTGTCATCACCGAACCGGGAATTACAATACCTAAAGCTTCAATGCTTTCTATCCAACAATCAGGTTTAATCGGTGAACAATTCTTAGAAATTACACCTCCAAGAACACGCACGGTTTATATTCCGGTAATTAATAAAGATTTATTATCTAATGGTGCAGAAGTCGAAATTAAACTTGACGATAAATATTATGATGTAGGTTCAGTAAAAAAATCTCAAATTATGACTGCGAAACTTGTTCCTTACGAAGTTAAAGACTTTGTAAAAACAAATTATGCTTATAAAGTTGATTATGTTGTAAACCTTCCGGGGCTAGTTCTACCACCATTTATGACAGGTAGAATAGTTAATGTGAATGGCGAAAAGAAATTGAGAATTGCGCCTTTGGATAATATGGCAATTCCATATCCGCAACAAACTTCACCTTATACAATAATTGAACCGATGAGAATTGCAGACTTTATGGACTTGCAATACAAGGCTGCCGAATCTTTGACCGAAACAAACAGAATTGTGAACGAATTGTTGAACGATTCTATGATTGCTGAAATTAGACAATCAGTAACTAATTTCAAGGATTTGACAGCACAAGCAACTTCAACCTTAGCTAAAACCGAAAAACTAATTGAAACATCTAAAAATGATATTGATGCAATTCTTTGGATGATGAGTGATGTTTCTAACAACTTCAACAAATTAGCAACAAATATTAACGGTATTATAGGCGATGAAAAATTCAAGCCTATGATGTATGATACAGCTGATGCGGTTTCTAATTTATCAAAACAACTTACACCGATTATCGGTTCTGTTGACGCTAAAGAATTTGCAGAAGATTTGAATGCTGTAATGAAAAATTTGAACGAAATTTCAACTTCTGTTAATCAAATGACTAAAGATGAAAACTTGAAAAAGAAAATTAACACTTCGATTGATAACTTGAACGTTACAATGTGCGAAGTTTCAACAGCATTAGAAACAATTAACGGAGAAGGTGGAGATAAAGAAGGTTTGAAACAAATTGTTGAAGACACTTCATCTACTGTTTCTAACTTGAAGAAATTCTCAGAAAAATTGAACAAGAGATTCTTACTGTTTAGACTAATGTTCTAAATTTTCAAGCATATTTATATGGTGCATCTTTTGATGCACCATATTTTTAGTAGCAAAAAATATTTTTATGATTTTTTATATTTTTGTGCAGGCATTAGAAAGGATAACTTATGAAAATTAACAAAATACAAAATAACAATACAAATTTTAAAATGGCATTAAAAATCAACCCTAAGCTTAGAGCTGATATAGAAAAAAGAGGACTTGGTTATACAAAAGACTTAGAAAAACTGGGTAAAGATGTTAAAGATGTAAAATTATTTAATATCTGCTATGAAGACAATTTGTATACACCAAAAATTAAAAGCGTAAACCCAAATGACAAAAAGGACTATTTACAAGCTTTTACTAATGAAGAAAGCAAACTTGGAAAATTCTACTATGTAACTTGCGGAGATGAAACATTTGGTGGCTACAATCCTGATGAACCACAATTATTTAAGTTTTTATTTGGAGATAAAGCCCCTGAAAAATATAAAAAGTTTAAGCAACTTACTGGATTCGGAAAACTTGCAGAGTTAACTCGACTTCTAGAAGAAAAAGAATTAAAAAAAATCTCAGATAAAAAAGTTAAAGAAATAGAAGAAAACGCTGCAAAATCAAAAGAAGAAGCAAAAATGTTAGAATTAAAAACCGCAGTTGACGATTTAATAAACAATTACTAATAAATACTACTAACACAATATCTGACTTAAAAATTAATTGAATAACAAGCGAAAGAGGCGCAATGTAATTGCGCCTCTTTCGTTTACAAAAGTTAACATTTTTAACAAAAAAAAGCAATTTTTTAAATAATAAATACTTTATATATACATAAGATATACAAAAAGAATAGGAGAGAAATTTATGGCAATTGGCGCAAGAGATTTTATTGACAAATTATTAGTAGAAAAGTATGCACAAGAAAAAGTAGATAATCATAACGAAGATGCATTAACTTCAAGAATTTCAGCAGATGATGTTATGAGCGCAATGGATGTTTCAGCAAACAATTTTAGAACAATGTTAGCATTGAATAATCGGTTGACAATGGTTTGCTATGGAGTTGTCGCTAAATCGGCTAAATACGTTCAGACAGAAGCAGCATAGATTTATTGTTTATAAAAAACGGCGCTCTTCCGATTGGAAGAGCGCCGTTTTAAAATTTTAACTTAATTAATTATATCTCCATATTCTTCCGGATTGTTTAATAAATCATAATTAATTTCATTTTCGTTATCAGCAATTGCTGCTGCTACAACAGCATCTGATGTTACATTCAATAGAGTACGCATCATATCTGTAATTCTTTCTATTGTGAATAAGAATGCAAAACCAGCAACCAATTGTTCAGGACTTAATCCCATGCCATTAAGAACAAGTGCTATTGTAATTAAACCAGCACCAGGAATTCCGGCACAAGTTGAAGAAGCAATGATTGCTAATAGTGCAATTTGTACAACAAGAAACGGAGTTAAAGCTACACCATAAGCTTGTGTCAAAAAGATTACAGCGATTGTTTGCAACATCGCTGTACCGTCCATATTTAGTGTTGCACCTAATGGTAATACAAAACTTGCTATTTTATGTGAAATACCTCTTTTTTCGCAACAAGCAATTGTCAAAGGAAGTGTTGCAGAAGAACTTGCAGTACCGAACGCAACCATCATAGCCTCAGCCATGGCTGCATACAGCATTGTTACCGGAACTTTTGAAAATATTTTCAAAAATACTGGATAAACTACAAAGAACTGGATTGCAAAACCTAAAGCCAAAACACCTAGATATTTTGATATACTCATAAAGATATCAACACCAAATGAAGAAACTGCAACAGCAGTTAATGCAAAAACACCTGGCGCTGCAAAACACATAATCCAATCAGTAATTTTCATCGTCGCAGCAAAAATAGATTCAAAGAAACCAACAAATGGTCTGTTTATTTCACCAACTTTTGCCAAAGCTACTGAAAACATTAATGCAAATACAATAATTGGAACCATGTCACCGCTAGCAATAGATGCAAGTGGGTTTTTTGGAATAAATCCTAAAATTATATTTAATAAATTACCTTTTTGAGCCTCAATTGTAGCTGCAACTTGAGCTTGAATATCAGCGGCAGTATCAATATTTATATAATGTGCAGCACCTAATCCAGGTTTTAATAATAATGCCAAAGCACCACCTATTGTAACAGCTGCGACAGTTATAATACCGTAATACAGTATCATTTTTGAACCAAGTTTACCAATCTGTTTGCTATCTCCAACACTCGTAATTCCAATTACGATAGCGGAAATTACAAGCGGAATAACTACCATTTGAATTAATCTAATAAATACTTGTCCTATAAAAGTAAGCGTAGTCATTAACATCGGACTAGGTTCTTTATGAAGCCAAATACCAACGACAACACCAAGTACTAGTCCTGCAAAAATATGCCAATTACGTTTAAGCCCAAGTCCAAGTGCGATTAACACCTGCATGTGAAATTTCATATAAATCCTCTCATATACTTATATAACGTGTCTATTTTACTATTTTTCAACAGAAAAGTAAAGAGTTGATATTAAAATACAAAAAAAAGAAGCCATAAAAGACTTCTTTTTTTTGTAAAATCTTAACAAAACTACTACTTCGTTCCGTAACGTTTTTTAAATCTTTCAACACGTCCTTCAGAGTCAAGAATTTTTTGTTGACCTGTATAGAATGGGTGACAATTTGAACAAATTTCAACTGTAAGACCGTCTACTACAGAACCTGTTTCAATCTCGTTACCGCAAACACATTTGATAACAGTTTTTTTATAATCTGGATGGATACCATCTTTCATAATAACCTTCTTTCTGCTTTCAAGATTCCAAACTTGATTTTTCGACCTCTTACATTTTAATCTGCTAATTTTTTTTTTGCAAGTAAAATAATTAGAATTAATAATAATCTTTACAAAATTTTAAATCATACTTACTGTGTCATAAGTGTTTCACACTTAAAATTCATCAACTATTATTCATAATAATTTTATAAAAGAGTGTCGCAAGAGTGTCGCAAATTATAAAAATCAAACTTAGTATTTTATTATATGAAAAACTTTAAACAATGAATATAAAAGAAAAAGTTGCTAAAAAGAAGTTTAGCAACATTAAATAAACACGAGGATATTAAGAGAGAGTATAAAAAGAAATTTTTTATTAAGCGTTTAGTCTAACGTTTCGACTTTTAAGCTTATTTATTTTTTTGTTTTTCCTTTATCTTACTTACATTTATATAAAGTATTTTTATTTTTTTTAATTGCGCTTTTTTATATAATTTGTTACAAACCTTAAAACATTATAAACACTGAATTTAAGGTGTATATACTAAATAAATAAAAGGTGTATTTATATGTAAAACTTTATTTTACCTTTACTTTACAGAAACCTTTTTTGTGTTACTATATTTAGTATAAAGGGGATGTATCAGGCTATGTGAAGCTTGTTTAAATAAAGTTCCACTTTAAGGAAAATGGATAGAGGAGAAGGATTTTGGCTCAGCAAAATATGTTTTCGGACGGTAAAATCGTACCGGTTAATATTAGAGAAGAGATGAAGAAGTGTTATATTGATTATGCGATGAGTGTAATCGTTGGTCGTGCGCTTCCTGATGTAAGGGACGGTTTAAAGCCTGTTCACAGACGTATTTTATATGCTATGAATGAACTGGGAATGACTCCTGATAAACCATTTAAGAAATGTGCTCGTATCGTTGGTGAAGTTCTTGGTAAATATCACCCTCACGGCGATAGTTCTGTGTATGAGGCACTTGTTCGTTTAGCTCAAGACTTCAACACAAGATATCTTGTTGTAGACGGTCATGGTAACTTCGGTTCAGTTGATGGCGACAGCGCAGCTGCAATGCGTTATACAGAAGCTCGTATGCACAAAATAACGCAATCAATGCTTGCTGATATTGATTGTGAAACAGTGGATTTTGTGCCGAACTTTGACGGTTCACTGGAAGAACCTTCAGTATTACCTGTAAGACTTCCAATGCTTTTATTAAATGGTGTTTCAGGTATCGCTGTTGGTATGGCGACAAACATTCCTCCTCACAACTTGAGAGAAGTTGTAGATGGTACAATTGCTTTAATTGATAATCCTCAAATTACTGTAGAAGGTTTAATGGAGCACATTAAAGGTCCGGATTTCCCTACAGCTGCTACGATAGTTGGTTTGAATGATATTAAACAAGCTTATGAAACAGGTCGCGGTTCAATTAAAATGTCTGCAGTTGCGACTATTGAAGAAATTCCTGGTGGTGCAGGTCGTCAAACAAGAACAGCGATTATCGTTACAGAAATTCCTTATCAGGTTAACAAAGCACAATTAATCGAAAAGATTGCAGATTTGGTTAAAGAACAAAGAATTACAGGCATTTCTGATTTGAGAGATGAATCAGACAGAGAAGGCATGCGCATCGTTATTGAACTTAAACGTGATGCTAAGCCAGAAGTTGTTAAGAACAACTTATTTAAATTTACTCAACTTGCTACAACATTCGGCGTAAACATGGTTACACTTTGCGGTAAACAACCAAGATTATTGAATTTGTATGAAGTTTTAAACGAATTTGTTGAACACAGAGTTGAAATAGTTACAAGAAGAACTATTTATTTCTTGAAAAAAGCAAAAATCAGAGCGCATATTTTGGCTGGTTTATTAATTGCTTTGGGTTCTTTGGATGAAGTTATTGAACTTATCAAAAAATCTAAAACAACAGAAGATGCTCGTGTTGGTTTGATGAGTCGATTTGGTTTGGATATTGACCAAGCTAATGCAATCTTAGAAATGCAATTAAGAAGATTGACAGGTTTGGAACAAGATAAAATTAAAAATGAATACGATGAGTTATTGAAGAAAATTCAAGAATATGAAGGAATTTTGGCTGACAGACAAAAAGTTCTTGATATCATTAAGGCTGAACTTCTTGAAGACAGAGAAAAATATGGTGATGATAGAAAGACTCAAATCGTTCCTGAACAAGGTGAAGTTACAATTGAAGATTTAACTCCAAACACTCCAATGGCAGTATTTATTACTCACCAAGGATATTTGAAGAGAATTTCACTGGATACTTTTGAACGTCAAAACCGTGCAACTCGTGGAAAAGCAGGTATCAAGACTAAGGAAGATGATGATATTCAACACTTCTTTACTGCAATGATGCATGATAAAGTATTGTTCTTCTCATCAAAGGGTATTGTTTACAGCTTGAATGTTTACGACTTCCCAGAAGGCGGAAGACAATCTAAAGGACTTCCTATTGTAAACGTTCTTCCTATTGAACAAGGAGAAAAAATTACAGCAGTTGTTCCTGTAAGCAGCTTCTCACATGAATTAAACTTAATCATGTTAACTCAAAAGGGTTATATTAAGAGAATTGAACTTGATAATTTTGTAAATATCAGAAGAAGTGGTATTATTGCAATTTCTTTAGAAGAAGGCGATAAGTTAAACTGGGTTAAACTTGCTAATCCGAATGATGAAATTATTATCGGTACATCTTGTGGTATGGCAATCAGATTCCCAATTGAGGATTTAAGACCACTAGGTAGAAGCGCAAGAGGTGTAAACTCAATGAAACTTAGAAGCGCTGATACAATTATCGGTTGTGATATCGTTCCTAGAAATTATGACGCAGATTTACTTGTTGTAACTTCTGACGGTTTCGGTAAACGTACAAAACTTTCAGAATTCCGTTCGCAAAACAGAGGCGGTATCGGTTTGATTGCGACTAAATTCAAGTCTAACATGTCAAGATTAGTTGCTTTAACTATTGTTGAAGAAAAAGATGAAATTATGTTGGTAACAGCAAACGGTATTGTAACAAGAATTAAAGCCGGTGATATTTCTTGCCAAGGACGTCCTGCAACAGGTGTTAGAGCACAAAACTTGACTGATAATGATACGGTTGTTTCAGTGAACAAAATTGTAAATACAGACAATTCATCGAATGAAACTTCAAATGACGGTTGTCCAATTGAAACAATAGAAGGTGAACAAACATCTTTAACATAAAAACAAACAATTAAATTTAAATAATTAACTAAAATATCAATATTCTGATAATATTAAGAATATTGATATTTTAGTTAAAATTTGAATTAATAATATATCAATAAAAGCCATCATTATACGCAGCCAAACAAAAACTTCAATATTTTAATGTTGCGATTGCTTCTTGAACTCACCTTACTTAATTTGTAAACAATTGTAACAATCCACTTTAATTCACTAAAGTTTCTAAAAAAACTGCCGATAACAATAATATGAGATGAAGAAAAAGGTGTTATAGTGGCAGGAATTGATTTTTCAAAATTTAGTCAAGACTTTAAAGCAAAGTTTGAAA
>CAKVLL010000016.1 GCA_934757255.1 uncultured Candidatus Melainabacteria bacterium
TCTAATTTGTCTAATATTTCTTTGAAAATATCAGAATTGTACTTTTCAATTATACCATAACATTCCTTAATTAGGTAATTGAATTTATGTTTAGCCTCTTCTAATCCGTACAATGAAACGTATGTAAGCTTTCCGGAGTTTTTATCTTTGCCAACGGTCTTGCCCAGTTCTTCAAAGGAAGAAACCTCGTCCATAATATCATCGTATATTTGAAATGCTAAACCAAATTTTTTAGCGAAATCGTCAAATTCGTTTATTGTAGCATCATCAGCACCGGCTACAATTGCGCCGATTCTTACCGCTAATCTGAATAATACTGCTGTTTTATTCAAATGAATAAAATCCAAAGTTTCTTTCGGCGATTTAACAAGCTTCCCGCCTTCGGATTCGATATCAACAACTTGTCCTGCAATCAGTCCGTATGCTCCTGCAAATTTTGTGTATTCATGTAAAATTCTTACAATTTGTGTCATAGAAAGCAAATCTTTTGATTTTTCAATAATAAGCTGAGGGGCGAAAGTTAAAAGCGCATCGCCTGCCAAAACTGCATTAGCTTCTCCGAAAACTTTATGGTTTGATGGCTTTCCACGTCTAAAATCGTCGTTGTCCATACAAGGTAAATCATCGTGTATAAGACTTTGAACATGCAACATTTCAATCGCGCAAGCAGAAGGAAGTGCTTTCTTTATATCTGCACCAAGTATTTTTGCTGTTTCCAAACACATTACAGGTCTTAGACGCTTCCCAGGTAACATTAGCGTGTATTTCATCGCTTTAAAAATATCCTCAGGATACACGACTTGCAAATATTCGTCTAAGTGTTCGTTTACTAAATTAATTAATTCCTTCATCTTCAATGTCCTTATAAATATTTTGTTTTAATGTGTTTCTAGCGCTTTCTCTTTTGCGAGAACTAATTTTCACAGCCGTTTTATTGTGTTGTTGTTTGTGAGTACTTTCTGTTTTAACACCTTGATATTTAACACGTTCTTTATATTCTTGAGCTTCTTTAACAAATTCTACATAACTCTGGTAACGTGTTTCGTCTATTTCATCAAAATGTTCTTTTACGCAACAACCTGTTTCCGATAGGTGCAAACAATCTTGAAATTTACAATATTCTTTGTATTGCGCAATTTCAGGAAAAAGTAAGTCAACTTCGTTTGGCATTAAAAAATCAAATTTCAAATTGCTAAATCCAGGGGTGTCAACGATTCTGGAATTGTTATCAATCGGAATAATTTCGCAGTGCCTTGTTGTGTGCGTTCCTCTTTGAGTTTTTTCGCTTATTTCTTTTGTACGCAAATTCAAATTCGGACAAACGGCGTTAATTAAACTTGATTTGCCAACTCCTGATGAACCGCAAAGAACAGATGTTTTGCCTGACAAAATTTCTTTAAACTCTTCTATTCCAAAGCCTTCTAAAGCCGAAGTAAATAAAATATCATAACCAAGAGGCTGATAAATTGAAAAAACTTTTTCTATTGTTTTGTCGTCATTGGAAAGGTCATTTTTGTTGAAACAAAGAACTGTTTCTAGATTATGATATTTTGCAAAACTAATATATCTGTTCAGTTGCGTAAAACTTAATTCAGGTTCTTTTACGGCAGAGATAATAATCACTCTATCAACATTTGCAACCGTCGGACGAGTAATGAAATTTTTTCTTGGTAAAATCTTTTCGATAGCACCATCTTTAAATTCGACAAAATCTCCGACAAAAATTTTTTGTTTTTGTTTCTTTAGAACTTCGCGTATTTTGCATTCATGTTCTTTGCCGTTAGAATTAACGTAGTAAAAATCTGAATGAATTTTAAAAATTTGACCATTTGCCATAAATAGATTTTACCATGAGTAAGTACGTTTGAAAAAAACCTTTTTAATATATCTTAACTTTCTAACTACAATTCCCTTTTTTTGATAAAATATATTTTTAGAGGGGATTGGGCATGAATAGTGTTAGAAAAAATTTTTATATAACTTTGTTGGCAATAATTGTTTCTACCTCAATGGTATCTGTAGAAGCAAAAATGACAAAAGAAGCACACGCTTTGTATCAACAGGCATGTAATTATGAATATAAAAGTGATTATACAACTGCGATTAGTATTATTCAAAAAGCAATAGCAATAAATGGCGATGATGCAATGTTGTATACTAAGATTGCGGGGCTTTATTCTGATACAGGAAATTATGAGGAAGCGTTAGGGGCTTATAAAAAGGCTATAAAACTTCGTCCTAACGACGCTTTTATCTACATAAGTATTGGTAATATATTACAAACTTTGGGCGATTATGAAAATGCATATAACTCATTTATGCAAGCGCAACAGATATATCCGGAATATAAGTATAATTATTTGAATTTGGCAAATGTAGAATATTATAGAAAAAACTATTCTAGTGCAATTGAAAATTATAACACATTTTTGAGCGCTTATCCTGAACATCAAGAAGCAACAGAAAATCTAGCAAATGTGTATTACGCTTCAAATCAACCGGAAAAAGCTTGTGATGTTTATTCGACTGTTTATAAAAAATATCCGTCTGCATTTAAGGATTTCGCAAATTACGGTATGGCATTATATGATACAAAACAATTTCAAGCTTCTGCTGAAATGTTAGAAAAAGCATTGGACGATAATCCGGATGATGAAGCAATAATGGCAAAATTAGCTCTTTCGTATCAAAATATTGGTGAGAATGAAAAAGCGTTAGATGCGTTTAAGAAAACTTTTGAATTAAATCCGGATCTAGTTGCTCTAAAATTTGATTATGCGAATTTACTGGGAAACATGGATAAAAATGAAGAAGCGATTGAACAATACAAGGTTTATTTAGCAGCTTATCCTGATGATGCTGATGCTTACAGAAATTTGGGTTTAGTTTATAAAAAACTTAATAATAACGAGTTAGCTTTATTTAATTTTGAAAAATCTTATTCTAAAGATTCTTCAAATAATGAAACAAAAAAAGAGTTAGCGCTTTGTTATCACAAAAAATTGGATTATGTAAATGCTCTAAAATATTATGATATGGCGTTAAAAGCAGAACCTGATAATTATGAATTGCTTGCAAACAAAGCTCTAACATTGCACGCAATGGATAATTATGTTTCAGCAATTGAGATTTACAAGACTTTATTAGAAAAACAGCCAAATGAAAGATTGAAGCAAAATTTAGCAGCTGCTTCTATTGCTTATGGTTATAAACTTTTAGATAAACAGGATTATGGTCAAGCTATTTTGTATTTTGAAGATGCAATTGAACTTAATGACAAAGAATCATCAGCGTATTTCGGTTATGCTCAAGCAAATGAGAAAATGGGTTGCACAGAAATTGCTTTAAAAAATTATGAACAAGCTGTTTCTTTAGCACCTGGTAATCGCGAATATAATATAGCTTTGAGAGATTTTAAGAATGCAAATAAAGTCAAATTGGAAGAAAAGAAGCCGCAAATAAACGAAAAAGCGCTTGGTTATGATGAATTAATTAAGAAGGGTGACGAGGCTTATAAGGCGCAAAAATATAATGATGCAATAGATTTTTATACAAAGGCTGTTGTGTTTACGCCGGAAGATAAAGTTACTATGCTTAAGATTGCTAATTTGTATAAAGTGATTGGTAATAATCCAAAGGCATTGAGTTTTTATGATAAAATATTAACTTTGGATACGAAAAATACAGATGCTTATTTCAATAAAGGCTTGATTTTTGCAAGTCAAAAAAAATATGATGATAGTATAAAATGTTTTGAAAAAGTAATTGAATTATCGCCAGATTATCCTTATGCTTACTATTCTTTAGGTCAAGCTTATGAGCAAAAAGATGATATTGATAAAGCATTAGAATATTATTATTTGTATTCTGGGATTGAAAAAGATGAAAAAATGTTAAATATAGTAAATTTGAAAATTAAGCAATTAGAAAAATGATAAGAATTTTTAAATTATTTATTGTTTCTCTGATTTGTTTAATTATGTTGTCTGCTTGTGTTTACGAACGTGGTTTGATTCTTTTCAATGTTCAGCCGATAACTCGAGAAAATGCTTTGCAAGATCAGAAAACATTCAATGAAGGACAAAGAGTTTATTATCTTTTTATTGCACCAAAGAAAATGAGAAACGAGTTTATTCGTGTGCAAATTTTCAAAATGACAGATAAAGCACCTTGGGGCGGTAATGAGGTTGTGCGCACAAAAGATTATCGCTTGATGAAAGATGAAAGATATTATCAAACCAACTATTTTACTCTTTATGAAAAAGGACGTTATGTAATGCAAGTCTTTTCGCACGATGATTTTCAGCATCCTCTTGCGTTGAATGATTTTTATGTACAATAAAATTTTTTATAAATACAAGATGAGAAATTTTTAAAATTTATAAAAAGTTACTTTTTCCCTATTTGATAATATTCAAATCCCATTTCTTCAAGATTAAATGATGTATATTGATTTCTTCCATCAAAAATTATTGGAGTGTTTAAACGAGATTTAATCTCTTCAAAATCAGGATTTCGGAATTCATTCCACTCAGTCAGCAAAAGTAAAGCGTCAGAGTTTTCGAGAGCTTTAAATGCAGATTTTGCGTATTCAATTTTGTTTTCAAAGATTAATTTTGCACTATCAAATGCTTTTGGGTCGTATGCTTTTATTTTTGCTCCTAATTCAAGTAGTTTGTTTATAATTGTAATAGATGGAGCTTCTCGCATATCGTTTGTTTTAGGTTTAAATGCTAAACCCCAAACAGCAAAAGTCTTTTTGCTCAAATCTTTGCCAAAACGATTGATAATTTTTTCAACAAAAATCTCTCTTTGATATTTATTTGTCTTGTCTGCAGATTTTATAATATCACAAGGTGTATTATGTTTTGTCGCAGTTTTGATAAGTGCTTTTATGTCTTTTGGGAAGCAACTTCCGCCATAACCAATCCCAGGGTAAAGAAATTTCGTACCAATTCTGGTGTCTGCGCACATTCCAAGTCTTACTGAATTTGCGTCCGCACCTATAGCTTCACAAATATTTGCTATTTCATTAGCGAATGAAATTTTTACTGCTAAAAACGAATTAGAAGCATATTTAACCATTTCTGCTGATTTTTCATCCATAACAATTACCGGATGCTGGTTTCTAACGAATGGAGAATAAAGGTTTAGCATCAAATCTTTTGCTTTTTCTGAAGTTGTGCCTATAATAACTCTATCAGGACGCAAAAAGTCCTCAACCGCCGCGCCTTGCTTTAGAAATTCCGGATTTGAAACTACATCAAAATCAATATCCGTCTTAGATTTAATAATTTCTTTTATTTTCTCTGCAGTTCCAACAGGAACCGTTGATTTATCAACGATTACCTTGTATTCATTAATAGAATCAGCAATTTTTTCTGCTACATCATAAACATATTGCATGTCTGCAGAGTTATCCTCGCTTTGTGGAGTTCCTACTGCAATAAAACAAATTAATGACTGTTCAACAGCTGTCTTTAAATCGTCAGTAAAAACAAGTCTATTTTCTTTCACATTTGTTTTTATTAAATCCTCTAATCCAGGTTCAAAGATTGGAATAATGCCTTTTTTAAGGTTTTTTAACTTTTCAATGTCATTGTCAACACAAATAACATTGTTTCCCATTTCTGCAAAACAAGTACCTACAACAAGTCCGACATATCCGGTTCCTATTACACAAACTTTCATTTATAAAAGCTCCTTAAAATAATTTATTGTTTTCATTAACCCTTCTTTTATATTAATTTTAGGGTTCCAATTTAATTCTTTTTGGGCGAGAGAAATGTCCGGTCTTCTTTTTGTAGGATCGTCTTTAGGTAGTGGTTTATGAATGATTTTTGACTTAGAATTTGTTAATTCAATTATGAGGTTTGCAAAATCCAAAATGGTTTGCTCAGAAGGATTGCCGATATTTATAGGTCCAGCAATTGAAGAGTCCATCATTTTTATTAAACCATTTACTAAATCGTCTATATAACAGAATGAACGTGTTTGAGAACCGTCACCATAAATTGTAATATCTTCATTTTTCAATGCTTGAGTAATAAAATTTGACACAACCCGTCCATCGTTTACGGACATATTAGGACCGTATGTATTAAAAATGCGGACGATTTTAGTGTTTATATTTTTTTGGCGATGATAATCCATTATTAATGTTTCGGCGCAGCGTTTTCCCTCATCATAACAGCTTCTAATTCCGATGGGATTAACATTTCCCCAATAAGTTTCTGGTTGAGGATGAATTTTAGGATCACCATAGACTTCACTGGTGGAAGCTTGTAAAATTGTAGCATTGCATTTTTCTGCAAGCTCCAGCATGTTTATTATTCCTAATACAGATGTTTTTATAGTGTTTATGGGATTATGTTGATAATGCGGTGGGCTAGCGGGACAAGCAAGATTGTATATTTTATCTATTTTTTCAAAAAAATTGATGGTAATATCTTGTTCAATAAATGTAAAATTTTTGTTATTAATAAGGGATTTGATATTATTTTTAGAACCGGTAAATAAGTTATCAAGACAAATAACATAATTATCCCCATCAAGAAGTTTTTTACATAGATTTGAACCAATAAATCCAGCACCTCCCGTTACCAAAATTTTTTGCATAAAACCTCCCCTTATAGTCAATTTTAACATAAATAATGTTTTATATTAACTTTTTTATTTTTATTTGTGTTAGAATTAATAATACCTATTACATATTAGAAAGGAATTGATTAAATGGAAAAATTAGCGGATATTGGCGTTTTTGGCGGTTCAGGTTTTTATAAGTTTTTAGAAAACATTAAGGAAGTTAAAATAGAAACCCCTTACGGAATGCCATCTGATAGTTTGTTTATTGGTAAAATCGGCGAACATAAAGTTGCATTTATGCCTCGTCATGGAAGAAGCCACACTATTTTACCTCATTTAATTAATTACAGGGCTAACGTTTGGGCAATGAAAGAAGTTGGTTGCAAACGCGTAATTTCACCTTGTGCAGCCGGAAGTTTGCAAAAACATGTAGAGCCTGGAAGTTTCGTAATATGCGACCAGTTTGTAGACTGGACAGACGGTAGAAAAACAACTTTCTTTGAAGGTCCTATTGTAACTCACCCTTCAGCAGCTGAAACTTATTGTCCAGAATTAAGAAAACTTGCAATTGATACAGCTAAAGAATTGGGAATTAAAGTTCACGAAACAGGTACGGTTGTTGTAATTAATGGCCCTAGATTTTCTACTAAGGCGGAATCAAAATTCTTCACATCACAAGGTTGGGAAGTTATCAATATGACAGCTTTCCCAGAAGCTTATTTAGTTAAAGAAATGGATATGTGTCCACTAAATATTTCTTTAATTACCGATTATGATGCAGGTTTGGTTGGCGATGTTCCTCCTGTTTCTCACCACGAAGTTATTCAAGTGTTTAATAACAATTTGGATAATTTGAAAAAATTGTTATTTACTATGATAGAAAGAATTCCTACTGAAAATAATAATTGCGAATGTGCTAATACAAGAAAGAATTCACAATTATAATATGAACAACCTTCCCTAACAAGGGAAGGTGTTTTCACCAATTGAAAAAGAGGTTTTATGATATCAAGAGCAGTAAATACATTATTTTATTTCTATTACATACTAATAATTCTTAGAATATTTTTAAGCTGGATTCCTTCTATAGATTGGCTAAGTCAACCTTTTGCAGGAATTCGTTCGATAACAGATCCATTCTTAGGAATTTTTAGAGGAATTATTCCGCCAATTGGTATGCTTGATATTTCACCGATTGTCGCAATTATATTATTACAACTTTTACAAGGGTTTGTAGTTGGTTTTCTTAATAATTTAGGCTTATGATAGATATTGAACTTATAAAAAAAGCAATTAAATTAACTCAAGAAAAAAAGTATTCTGAAGCTGAAAATGTGTACAAAGTTTTGTTAGAAGAAAATCCAGATAATCCGGATGTTCTTTCTGTTTTAGGACTTTTTTATGTGAATGTTTTAGATTACGATAAAGCTATAGAAATATTAAAAAAAGCAGTAGATTTAAAACGGACATTTGGGACTGTTTCAGCGTTAGGTTTTGCATATTATGAGAAAGCGGATTATGAAAAAGCTGCTGAAATTCTTGAATCAGCTTTAGAGTTGGGTGCGAATGTTGATATTTATAATAAATTGATTTTGAGTTTGTTTGAAATTCATAAGTATAAAAAAGCCATAGAATTTTCAGATAAAATATATGAATCTTATCCTGAGGATGTGCGTGCGATAGCTTGTAAAGTGAAAGCTTTGACTCAAAGTGGTAAAATGCTGGAAGCAGAAAAGCTTTGCGTCGAAAGTCTAAAAAAAACTCCGGATGCTTCAAATTTATGGTTTCATTTGGGATATTTAAAAGAACTTATATATTGCAATGATAGGCAGGCAAAGGAATGTTATAAAGCAGCTGCAGAACTTGGGAATCCGGAGGCTTTTTATAATATAGCTGTGAGTGCTCAGAAGTTGGGCGAAAAAGATGAAGCAGAAAAGTATTATAAAATTATGCTTAGATTTTTCCCTGATAACGAGGAAGCAAAGGTTTCTCTCGGTATGCTTTATCTTTCACAAAAGAAATTTAAAGAAGGTTATGACTTATTTTTTCAAAGAAAACTCGGCCCATCTTGTAGTGTTAGTAAAAATTTTTGGAAAGTTGGCGATATAATTCAAGATGAAGTGAATGTGATTTGCGAGCAAGGTTTGGGCGATCATATACAATTTTCAAGATATCTACCACTAATTCCGGCTAAAAAAATTAATGTAGCAACTCCAAAACCGCTGCAAGAAATTTTTAGGCAAAGCTTTGAAAATGTTAATTTTATTAATTATGAAGAAGTTAATCCTGAATTGCAAGCAATGAGAATTACGGATTTAGCGTATATTTTGGGTATTGATTTTGATAATATTCCATCTGGCGAAGGCTATTTGAAGAGTCAGGTAGCTGATATAGAAAACAACAAACTAAAAGTTGGCTTGTGCTGGGAAGCTGGAAGTGCCGCTATTAGAACGATGATTAATCGTACAATAAATATTAAGTGTTTTGAGCCACTAATGAATCTTGCGAATATCCAAATTTATTCTTTTCAGGTTGATGATACGTTAAATGGATGTGAACAATATCCCCAAATGATAAATCTTGGAAAAGATTTTAAGAATTTTTCTGATACAGCGAAAGCGCTTAAAGCTATGGATGTTTTAGTAACAGTAGATACTTCTGTTGCACATTTAGCCGGTGCTTTGGGTGTTAAAACATATTTACTTTTACCTTATGCAACTGATTGGCGCTGGTTTGATGATACTAAAACCACGCCTTGGTATGATAGTGTAGAAATTTTTAAACAAACTGATTCAATTTCTTGGGAAGAGCCAATTAATAGAATTATAGAAAAATTAAACTACTGTTCATGATAATTTTCTTCTCAATAAATTGTTGAACATTAAATCGTGAAATATTCTTTTCTTGCGACGAAAGAAAAGAAAACGAATCAAAAGAAAAGAAACTACGCATTGTTTTCTACAACCTTACGGTTGTGGTTCGAATGGATATTGTGGGTAAATCCATGCTTTTGCGTTCGTTAAAAACGCTCGCGACGCGATTGTCGTTTAATTTATGTCCGGACTAAATTTTTGCAACCTAGTTATATTGAAGCCTAATTTTGACTTTTGTAATTTAATCCTTAATAAAATAATAGAATGAATTTAACAAGATTTTTGATAAATTCCAGTTATTACGCTGGTTTTAGAAAATTTTTGCTATAAATTTGTAACGATTTGTAAATATTTACTTAAAAAAACTAAAGTTTTCAAAAAAAATGCCGATAACAAATATGTAAGCAAAAAGAAAAAAACAAGTTAATACACCAGAGAATTAGGAAAGGATTAAATATGCGTATCGAAAATGAAATGTTAGCAAGATTTAACAAGACTGAAAAATTAGAAATTAACAACAATATCTCGTTGTCGCAAGAATTGGACTTCTTTTTTGACAATGTTATGGACACAGTTGTCGATTATTTCAAAGAAGAAGTCACCGTTTAATATTAAGTGAGATTCAAAAATACACATTTATTCCAGCCGTAAGTTTACTTACGGTTTTTTATTGTATAATGTAGTTATGGGAATAAAAAGTTGGACAGATTATTTTTTAGATTTAGCAAAGACTTGCTCTTCACGCTCAAATTGCTTAAGGGCACAAGTTGGTGCTGTAATTGTTGGTCAAGATAAAAAAATTAAAGCAACCGGCTATAATGGAACACCATCCGGTGTTGAATCTTGTTACGAGCGCGGCGAATGTTACCGTATTAAAAATAATATTCCTTCAGGTACTTGTTACGAAACTTGTCGTTCCATTCATGCTGAACAAAATGCTATAATTCAAGCAGGACAAGACAGGTGTGTTGGCGCATCTATGTATATTTACGGACATAACTTTATTTGTATTTTGTGTAAAAGATTTATAGTTCAGTCCGGTATTATTGATGTTTACTTGAAGAAAGATGATAATTCTCCTGTTTTGCATGTTTCAGTTGAAGATATAAGAAAAGAATTAGAAAATCCACAAATGGTAAATCAATAATATGAAAGCGGATTTGCACATACATAGTAATAATTCAGATGGAAGTGACAGCATTAAAGATTTGGCTCAAAAAATTGAAGCTTCTGATTTGGATATTTTTGCTCTCACTGATCACGATACAATTGAAGGCTGCACGGAAATGAGATTGGTTGCGCCAATCGGTAAGAAATTTATTCAAGGTGTTGAATTAACTTCTTTATGTGGTGAAATAAAATGCCATATTCTTGGATATGGAGTCGATATAGAAAATCCTGAATTGCTTGCACTAATTGAAAAGGGTAAAGTTTTAAGACGCAAAAAATTAGAAACAAGAATTCAATATCTAAAAGATGTTTGGAAGATTGATTTGACTCAAGATGAACTTAATTGGTTGTATTCGAGAAAAAGCGTTGTAAAAACACATCTTGCAAATATTCTTGTTAAACGAGGGTTAGCTTCTGATAATGTATCAGCTATGAAAAAATATTTAGATAATATAAAAACCGGTAATACCAGGTTTGACGGAATTGAAGTGATTAATACAATTAAAAATGCCGGAGGAATTGCAGTCTGGGCGCATCCAATTGGTGGAGAGGGTGAAAAACATTTGACGGAAAAAGAATTTATTCCAAAATTAAAAACAATGTTAACTTTTGGAATACAAGGGTTAGAATGTTATTATTCACGATACAATCTTGATGAAATTAAGTTTTTAGTAAAATGTGCAAATGATAATAACTTGTTTATATCAGGCGGTAGCGATTACCATGGAACAAACAAAAATATACCACTTGGGAGATTGAATACCGTTGATGTAGCAATAGATGCTTCTAAATTAACGCTCTTGAAATAACGATTATTGCTTAAAAAAACTTTACATGATATAATTTCGATATGGAAAGCGGTGCTGAAATTAAAACAAAAAAAAAGGGAATGACTGCTCAAACTCGCCTTATTCTTGCAGGTTTGGGGGTTAGTACTGCTTTTATTCTAGCTTCAGCAGGCTTTGCGACATATAGCATCAACCAAAATATGAACCACGCATACAGAAATTTTGGTCAGGTTCTTTCTAAAACTCTTGCTATTGAAGGAGTTGAAGTTACAAAAGAAGTTCCTGAGCTTGCTAAATACGATGCGCTTAGAGCAAATTCGCTTTCTGTTTTAAAAAGTAATAATGATATTGCTTATATTATTTTCAAAGATAATAAATCAAAAGTGATTTATTCAAGCAAAGATGATTATCCTGACCAAGCCGAAAAGGCTCGTATTACGGTAAGCTCGCCAATGATAGTTAAAAATATGAGCAATTCTGCTAACGTTGGTTCTGTTGAAGTTGGGCTTTCCGGAACTATTATGGACAAAGTTTCTGCGACTTCTAATACATCTTTAGCAATCGTATTTTTGCTTGCTTGGCTTGTGATTGTTGGTATTATTTACATGAATACTTCTATTGTAACAAGAGAACTTCGCAAGCTTCATCAAGGTGTAAAAAAGATTTCATCAGGCGAATTCGGTTACAAATTGGATGACAAGGATGTGGATAAAGAAATTAAAGAACTTTATTCTGCGTTTAACGATATGTCTGAGCGTTTGAGCCGTTATAATGAGCAAACAATTGAAAGTTTGACATTTGAACGTAACAAGTTAGAGTCAGTATTGATGAGTATTGTAAACGGCGTTGTTGTTTGTGATAACCACGATAAAGTTATTATGGTGAACAATTACGCTAAAAGACTTTTGGAAGTTGAAGAAGAAGATATTCTTAACAGTCAAATCCAACAATTCTGTGACTCTAGCGGAGAATTCTGTTTTGCAAATAAAATTACGGAATTTAAAGACACACCGCTAGATGATGATGGTGCACCAGTTCCATTTAATATTACAATTGACCAAAGAATTTTGAAATGCTTGATTTCGCCAATGTTTACCCGCTCGAATTCTTATGTTGGCTACATTATTGTACTTATTGACGTTACAAAAGATGTTGAAATGGATCAATTGCGTTCAAACTTTATTTCTAATGTTTCACACGAACTTCGAACACCTGTAACCGTTTTGAGAAGCTATATTGATACGCTTTATAATTTCGGTAACGATTTTGATTTTAACACCCAAAGAGAATTTATTGGAGTTATGAATCAAGAAATAATCAGGCTTAACCGAATGGTGAATGATATTCTTGATTTCTCAAGATACGAAGCACAAAACGTTCACATGGAAAAAACTAAACAGGATATTATTGAAATTGTTGAGGATGCGGTTAACCAAGTTCAAGTTTTGGCTAAGGAACACGATTTAACTATTTCTATAATGAAAGAACCTGATTTACCGCAAATATATTTGAATGTGGATAGTATTTCGCGCGCGTTTATGAATATTTTATCAAATGCTATTAAATATTCACCTGACGGAAAACGTATCAAAGTTCGTGTTGAACGTTCTCGAGATGGCGAGTATGTAGAAGTTAGCGTAGAAGACCAAGGTGCGGGTATTTCAGAAAAAGATCAGAAAAAAGTATTTGACCGTTTCTATAGATGCGAAAATGCAACTCATACAGTTAAGGGAACAGGTTTGGGATTACATTTAGTTAAAGTTACTGTTGAAAAGCATCATCATGGACAAGTTTTTGTTAATTCAAAAGAAGGCGAAGGCTCAACGTTCGGTTTCAGACTTCCTATAAATCCGCCGCCAGAAGAAATTGAAGAATATATTCCAAAGAATAGTTTACCGGCTGAAAGTGAAGCTTAATTTTTATTAACCACTTTAAACATTTATAACATCTGTTATAATAAAAGTAGCAGATGAAGTGCGTATTATAGAGGTGTTTATATGAAGTACATTTGGCTTTATGTTGTAGCAATTGTGGCATCTTTGGGTGGACTTTTGTCAGGATATGATACAGGGGTAATTTCCGGTGCGTTACTTTTTATAAATGAAACTTGGATATTACCGGATACTTTGCAGGGCTTTTTAGTAAGTTCTGTACTAATCGGTGCAGTAATTGGTGCGGCTACAAACGGTGTACTAGCTGACATTTTTGGACGCAAGAAGATAATTATGGCAACAGCCTTAATATTCATTCTTGGTTCTATAATGTGTGCATTTGCACCAAACGTATATGTACTCATAATTTCAAGAATTTTTGTCGGTTTTGCGGTTGGTATTGTTAATTTTGTAGTTCCGTTGTACCTTTCAGAAATTTCACCTAAAAATCTTCGTGGAACATTGGTATCACTTTATCAGTGGGCGATAACTTCCGGCATATTGTTTTCATATTTCATAAACGCAGCATTTGCTCAGGCCGTTTATAATTGGCGTTGGATGCTTTTCGCCGGAGTTTTACCGGGGTTAATTCTGTTTGTTGGCATGTGTTTTATGTCCGATACTCCACGTTGGCTTGTTAGCAAAAATAGAAGTGAAGAAGCAAAAGCTGTATTCAAGAAGATTGAACCGGATATTGACGATAATAAAGAAATTGAAGATATTGAAAATACATTACAATTAGAAGGACAAGAAAAGAAATTTCACTTTAAAAAATGGATGCTTATGCCGTTTGTTGTTGGAATTGGAATCATGTTTGCCCAAATTTGTACCGGTATAAATACAATTATTTATTACGCGCCAACAATTTTTAAAACAGCCGGATTTGATAGTAATTTGACTGCTATTTATGCGACTACAGGAATTGGTGTTGTAAATTTTGTAATGACGATTGTTGCTGTATTTTATACCGATAGGCTTGGCAGGAAACCGTTATTATATTTTGGCTTAACCGGTGTAATGCTGAGTTTATTTGCACTTGGAACATCTTTTGCGTTCGCAAATGTTTTAGGTTCAAGTTTGAAATGGGTTGCTGTAGGAAGTTTAGTTACTTATATCATTTGTTTTGCGATGAGTTTAGGGCCGATTGGTTGGATTTTGGTATCAGAAGTTTTTCCGCTAAAAATTCGTGGTATCGCGATGAGTATTTGTACTGTATCAAACTTTGCATTTAATTTCTTTGTTGTTGGAAGCTTCCCTGTTTTATTGCATAGAATTGGTGGCGCCTGGACATTTTGGATTTTTGGGTTTGTATCATTGCTCTGCATTGTGTTTGTCTACTTTTTTGTTCCTGAAACAAAAGGCATATCGCTTGAACAAATTGAATCTAATTGGCGTAAAGGAATTTCTCCTAGAAAATTTTAAGAATTGCTCTCTCGAGTAATTTAAATTTATAATTAAATATTAAAAATGTTAATATGAAAAAATTGTTAACATTATTATTAGGCGCGATACTTGGTATTGGCGGATTTGTTTTTATATTCCATAATCTTTTTAATATGCATGTAACAGCAGTTTTTGAGGATTTGGAGCCATTTCCTAAAAATTTGAATGTTTATTATAAAGGATTTAAATTAGGACGAACTGTCCGCGTACATCCATCAAAAGATTTTACAAATACGCATGTGGAAATTATATTGAATGCAAAAGATTTAGCTTTGCCTGATAATATTACTGCAAAAATGAAATCAAAAAATAAAAAAGATTATATAGAGCTTGAGTATCCAACGGCACCTTCTATTACATATTTGAAAAATCATTCAATTATTTACGGAAAGAAGGGATTGAATATTGGTGACTATATAGATAAGCAAGCGGAAGCTGGTGGGTTAGATGAAATAAAAGAAAATCTCAATACAACGGTTGCTTCTGCCGGAGATACATTGGATGCTTTAACAGAACTTTTTGGAACTGCAAACGAAATTTTGAAAGATTTAAGACCATCGTTAAAAATTACAGGAGAAAATCTTGCAGAAACCAGCAAGAATTTAGCAGAAACATCTTATGAATTGAATCAATCAGTTAGACCTAAAAGGTTAAGTAATTCTTTTGCTAATATAGAGCAGACAACAAAAAATATTGAAAGAACAACTAAAAATTTAGAAGATGCGAGCCTTAATGTTACAAAACTAAGTTCGCATGTAAATAGTGAAACGATTGGAATTGTTGATTGTGTGATAGCAAATTCCAATACGATAATTGAAAATATAAATATACTAATTAAAAACGTAAATGATATAGTTAATGGTTTCAAAATAACTCTTTCAAAACGTTTTGCCGGTATGAAAATAATGTTTGGGAAACCAATTTCTTAATTTTTTACGAAAAGTTACAGTTTTTATTTAGTTAAAGAAATTTTATCGTAATTAAATTTTTCTTGTGATACACTCAAAGTATATGAATACCGACAATGTTTTGTAAGGCAAGAAAAGGATTTAAATTATGGACATATTTTCATTATTCACACTATGTGGGGGACTGGCGTTCTTCCTATATGGTATTACTATTATGTCTTCGGGCTTAGAAAAAATCGCTGGCGGACGATTAGAGAGAATTTTAAAGAAAATGACTTCTAATCCGCTAAAGAGTTTAGTATTTGGTGCCGGTGTTACAGCGGCAATACAATCTTCATCAGCTGTAACCGTTATGCTTGTTGGTTTAGTTAACTCAGGAATAATGAAATTATCACAGGCTATTGGCGTGATTATGGGTTCTAATATTGGTACAACAATAACTGCATGGATTTTGAGCTTATCAGGAATTGAAAGCTCAAATTTTTTTGTTAGACTTTTAAAACCTGAATCATTTTCACCAATAATGGCACTGGTTGGTATTATTTTTATAATGGCATCAAAAAGTAACAGACGTAAAAGCGTTGGTGCAGTGCTTGTTGGGTTTGCAATTTTAATGTTCGGCATGGAAGTTATGACAGATGCAATGTCTCCACTCGCTGACATGCCACAATTTACACATATATTAACCGCGTTTACAAATCCTATTTTAGGGGTTGTAGTCGGCACTGTTGTTACAGCAATTATACAAAGTTCAGCTGCGTCCATCGGTATTTTGCAAGCTTTATCAATGGTTGGCGGCATGACTTATGCAATGGCTATTCCAATAATTATGGGGCAGAATATTGGTACTTGTGTTTCTGCAATGCTTTCCAGTATTGGCGTTAATACAAACGCAAAAAGAGTTGCCGCTGTTCACGTATTATTTAACGTAATTGGTGTTATTGTTTGTTTATCTGTTTTTGAATTCGGATATATTCTTTTCCACTTCAAATTTGCGACAAACAACATTTCGCCATTTGGAATTGCAATTGTCCACTCAATTTTCAACATAGTTACAACAATTTTATTGTTCCCATTCACTAAGTTGCTTGAAAAAATGGCAATGAGATTGGTGCCAGACAAGAAACAATCAAGCAAAAATGTTTTATTGGACGAAAGACTTTTACTTGCACCAACATTTGCAATTGCTGAATGTTACAGACAAACAATTAAAATGGCTGAACTTGTAGAATACAATTTTATAAACTCAACAAAAATGCTTAAAAGCTTCCACGCTAAAAAAGCAGACCAAATTAGAGGAAACGAAATTAAAATTGATACTTATGAAGATAAATTAGATGCTTTCTTGTTAAAACTTTCAAACAAAGAATTAACAGAAGAAGACAGTAATAGAATTTCTCAGCTTTTATTAGTAATTGGTGACTATGAAAGAATAGGCGATCATGCTGCTTACATATTAAAAATTGCAGAAACAATGAAAAATGATGACAAACGTCTTTCGCCTGATGCAGTAGAAGAACTTAAGGTCATTGTAAAAGCTGTTTCTGAAATTTTTGCTATGACATTAGAAGCATTTAGAACGGATAATATTACTCTAGCACAGGAAGTAGAACCTCTTGAAGCTGTTATTAAAAAGATTATAAGAAAAGTAAAAAATCGTCATATACAAAGGCTTAAGGATGGTAATTGTACTGCAGAATTGAGCTTTATGTTCTCAGATTTATTAAACGATTTTAGAAGAGTTGCAGCACACTGTGGAAACATTGCAACAAGCGTAATGCAACTTCAAGATACATCTCTTGATAAACATGAATATAATCACAGAAATAAAGGTGAAGATATTCAGTTTGTAAGCCGTTATGAGGATTATAAATCAAGATATTCAGTGTCCAAGAAAACTTCCGTGGAACAAGTTTAATATAAATTAAGAATAATAAGTGTCAGGCTATGCCTGACACTTATTGTTACAAAAAGAGCGAAAGATTATTATTTAAATCTATTTTTGTTGTATTATATAAAGATAGACATGGGGATTTAAAATGAGAATAGAGGCAAAAAATTTAGTTAAGATATATGGCGATAGAAGCGTAGTTAATGACGTAAGCTTTTTTATGGATAAAGGTGAGGTTGTTTGTTTGCTTGGTCCAAACGGTGCCGGTAAAACTACAACCTTCTACATGATTGTAGGCTTGGTTAAACCGAACACTGGTCATGTTTTTATTGATGGAAAAGATATTACTGCTTGGCCAATGAACTTACGTGCTAAGGCAGGTATTGGTTATTTACCGCAAGAAAATTCTATTTTTAGAAAACTGACAGTTGAAGATAATATTCAATTGGTTTTAGAAATGAATGAAAAGCTTACAGTTAATGAAAAAAAGAAAAAGCTTGAAGAATTATTGACTGAATTTGGCGTTATGAAACTTAGAAAATCTCCTGCAGTTGCTTTATCAGGTGGTGAAAGAAGACGTGTTGAAATTGCTCGTGCGCTTGCTGCTAGTCCAGATTTTATGCTTCTTGATGAACCTTTTGCCGGTATTGACCCTATTGCAATTGGTGAAATTAAAGATAATATTAGAAAAATTTCAGAGGAAAAAGGTTTAGGGGTTCTTATTACAGACCACAACCCTAAAGCAACGCTTTCTATTACTGATAGAGCGTATGTGATTTTTGATGGAAAAATTAAAATACAAGGTAGAAGTGTTGATGTTGCAAACGATCCGGTAGCAAAAGAATTTTATTTAGGAAAGGATTTCAAACTCTAGTATGAAAAAGCCTTTTACAGTTTATGACAGATATATTTTCACCCAAGTTTTAATTACAACAATCGTTGCAATTATGTTGTTTACTATTGTTTGGATTGCGCCAGAAATGCTTTTAAATACTATTAAAAAAGTTTTAGAAGGTGTTTATACTGCAAAAACAGGGGTTTTGGTTTTAATTTATGAAATGCCTAAAATTTTAGGTAAAGCATTTCCTGTAGGCTTGTTGTTAGGGGCATTATTTACATTTGATAAATTAAGTAAGGATTCAGAGTTAACAATTTTTAGAGCTGTAGGTATGTCTTTTTCTCGAATATTACGCCCTCTTTTAGTATTGAGTTTTATTGTCACTTATCTTTGTTTTGTGACTTATGATAAATGGATACCTTATTCTTGTAAAAAACTTGAAGAAATAAAGGGTGGTGAAACACTTACTCAGTATATTTATACAAAGAAAGATGAAAATAATCATCCAGAGAAGGCTGTTATTGTTTCACGTTTTTATCAAGGAGAGATGAATAATGTTATTGTTATGAATTTTTCAAAACAAGTTTTTGATGATTTACATGGGCTTGATAATATTTTAGTCGGTGAAATTGGTTATAAGGGGGTAAATCCAAACGGAGAACCAAGTTGGGTTTTGGAGAATGTTACTTCTTATGACATAAATGAAGATGGCATTTTTAAGAAAATAACAAAACAAGAAAAAGCGTATATTTTAAATGGCGATGATGCAAATGATGCTTATACGATAATGATAAATTCGACAAAAAAAGATAGAGATATAGATAATAAAAATTTAAAAAAATATGTAGATTTGTTGAAAAAAGAAAATTTGGATGAAGATTACAGATTGATGGCAAACAAATATTATCAAAGATTTTTCCACCCATTTGTTTGTGTGCTTTTAGCAGTGATGGGTTGTTTATTAGGCTTTAGTAAACCAAGAGAACAAAGACTTATCGGTTTTACGATTGCTATTGGATGTATTTTTGTTTATTATATAACGCTGCCATTCTTTGATTTGTTGGCAGAAAAAGGTGTTCTGCCTCCGCTTGCAACGGCAGCAATTCCGCCTTTGGCGTTTTTGTGTGCAATAATTATGTTCTATAGAACAAGGGATTTGTAATATGAAAAAATTTTTAGTATTGACTTTACTAACTTTAACAACTTTGGCAGCATTTGCTTCACCAATAAAAGTTGATAATAACGATGGGATTTATCATATTGTACTCAGTGGTGATAAGATAAAAAAACAAATCCAATTTGTATCTTCTCCATCTTTGATTACAAATAGAGAAGCGCATAAAAAAGGTGGTTCTCTATTGACAATTAATACAGGATTTTTTGATCCTAAAAATCAAAAGACCATTTCTTATATAATAAATGATTATCAAACTGTTGAAGATCCGCTTTTCAACGAAAGCATTATGGCAAATCCCATTTTGAGGCAGAATTTGCAAAAGATTTTAAATCGAACAGAATTCAGAGTTTTGGATTGTGATAGCAAATTAAAATACGAAATTACACAGCACAATTCGAAAGTTGATTTTATGTGTTCTGTAAAAACATCAGCACAGGGTGGTCCTCAGTTGCTTCCTAATTTAAGATTGGAAGAAGAGTTTTTTGTTGTTAAAGATAAGGACGGTAATGTTGTTAGAGAGTCTGCTTCCGTTTTACATAAAACTGCAAGAACTTTAATCGGAATCAAAAATCTTGACGGTGGCGCGCAAGAAGTTCATATCCTAATTGTTACAAACCAACATCCTATGGATATTTACGAAGCCAGAGAATTATGTGCAAGCTATAATTTAGATAGCGCAATGGCTTTTGACGGTGGAAGTTCAACTTCTCTAAACTATAAAGATATCAATGTTGTATCGACTCAAGAGTCTGGAGATACCGGTAGAGCGTTAAAATCATTTATGGTTGTTAAGCAAAAATAGTTTTTTATAGCATTATTTCTTCTAATTGTTTAACCGCATTTTCTACTGTGTCATTGACTACGTTGTGGTCAAACTTTTTAGAATTTTCCATTTCCAATTTAATTGACGCTAAGCGCTTTTGGATAGCTTCTTCGGTTTCAGTATGACGTCCTCTTAGGCGCGCCTCTAATTCTTCTAAAGATGGAGGAAGTATAAAAATTAATTCAGCTTCCGGCATGATGTTTTTTACATTCAAAGCACCTTTTGTATCGATTTCCAAAATTAAATTTTCGCCATTATTTAAACATCCTTCAACAAAAGCTTTTTTTGTTCCGTAATGGTTGCCTGAGAATTCTGCCCATTCTAAAAATTCATTATTTGCAATGCAAGATTTGAATTCTTCCGGTGTTAAAAAGAAATAATTAATTCCATGTTCTTCGCCTTCTCTTTTGCCTCTTGTGGTGCAAGAAATTGAAAGCTTATATTCTGGATGTTTACGTAAAAATTCTTTTATAACAGTTCCTTTGCCAACACCTGATGAACCTGATATTACAAATAATTTACTCATTATCAATTCCTTCCAAACCTTTGTGTACAACAGTTTCGTAGCTAAAACTTACATTGTTATTCTTTAGTTCAAAAACTTCTTTTTCTTGAGAACAATCTTTTTCACAATACTGCGCCGCAGTTGAAGTTTCTTCTTTTGTTGCATTTTTTCTAAAGTTTGCAATCAAATCTTCGGTAAGTTGAGGCATATCCATAGCTTCTGTGCAAATTTCAATGTAACATAGTTTGTTCATTATTTGAGTTACTTTTAGAGCTTTATCAAAATCTTCTGCTGTCGTAACCTTTGTTGACCAAATATCACCTTCAAAAACGCGAGCAAATTTAGAATAATTCATCTGCATAATGTCGTTGAATTTATCGTCCGGACTATCTGATAACACTCTTTCAATAGTGTAACCTTTGTTGTTTAAAACGATAATAATTGGCTTTATACCACGTCTTAGCATGTTCCCAACTTCCATTGCCGTTAGTTGGTGTGAACCTTCACCGGTTATAAGAATTACTCTTGATTTTGGTTTAGCTAAACAAACTCCCAATGTTGCCGGAGTTGCCCAACCAATAGAACCCCACAAGGTTTGAGTTTGTAAATCAACATTGTTAGGCAATTTCATTGGCGCAACGCCATGCGGAATAATTCCTGTTTCAGCTACTACTATATCGTTTTCTTTGATAAATTCTTGTAACCTTGGATAGATATATTTGGAAGTCAATGCTTCTGCATTTGGTGTTACGTGTTCATATCCAATTGGATGTTTTTCAACAAAAATTTCTTTTTTGTCTACAAGCTCTGTAACAGCTTCAAGTACATCAGCCATTTTTACGTTGTCGTACTTAACTCCATCTACATAAGTAAAAGTACCATAAATCGCGATTTGGTTATTAATTGAGTATGGTAAATTAAATCCAAAAGCATTCAAATCGGTGTAAACAGCACCAACTGCAATTAAGCAATCGGTTTCGTTTATATATCTCTCAGCAATAGGATTTTTGAATTTGGCATAATATCCGCCAACATATTTTTCATAATTCATATCAATAAGATTTGTACCCATTAGAAAATTTGTAACAGGAATTCCTGTTTTAGCTACAAATTCTTTGAATTCAATACGCGCATCAAATCTTTTTACAAGCAAATCGCCTAATATAACCGGTTTTTTAGAGTTGTTAATTTTAGCGACTATTTTTGAGGTTACTAATTTTAGATTTTCTTCATCACTTATCCACTCATAATCAACTTGTTTTTCATTAATTTCCATTTTTGCAATGTCTAGTGGAATTGCGACATAAACCGGTTTTCTTTCTTTTACAAAAATTTTTAGAATTCTATCTATTTCTATTTTTGCATTGTCACGTGTAAGAAATGCTGTTGCCGATGTAACGGATTTGTGAGCTTCGAAACAAGCATAATAGTTTACATCTTGAAAATTATGATGAACGCAAGTGTTTTCATTGATACATTTAGTTGCTGGAACTCCAACTATACTAATCACAGGAACATTTTCTGCATAACTACCTGCTATTGCGTTAATGGCACTTAATTCCCCAACACCATACGTAGTAACAATTGCGCCAAATCCGCGCATTCTTGCATATCCGTCTGCTGCATAACCTGCATTGAGTTCATTTGTGCAACCTATCCAATTTGTATTGGGGTTGTTTTCAATAGCGTATAAAATGTTAAAATTATAATCTCCCGGAAGTCCAAAAAAATCATTAACACCAAGTTCTTCAAGTCTTTTTATTAAATATTCGGCTACTTTCATAAATTATCTCTCCATATTTTAATTATAATATCACGTGAAAAAAGAGAAATAAAGTAAAGATTAAATAAAATATTTTGATATTGATATTATAAACATTTGTAAAAAAAGTAAAATTTATACTAGTAAAACCTAGAAAAAATGTTAATATAAGAAAAAGGGATGCGTTAAATTGATAATGTAAATTTTTCTTAACATTAAGTCAATTCTTAAACTTTATAAGTTTTATATCTCTAAAATGTGATGAAGGTGAAAACGTGAAGAAGGAAAAACTTTTAATTAACAAAATTTTAGAAATTTCAACAAAGGCCCCAATAACCTCTCCAATACAACAAGAGCAGTTGGTATCCAAAGTTAATTCTTTAACTTTTAATAGTTGTGCAAATTCTTTAAGTAAGCCACAAAATAAAACATTTAATAATGAAAAAGGATTTACTTTAAATTATAAGATTGTTGTTGATGAACTTGTTAAAATTATGAATGTAGTATCTATTACGGAATTTTATTCTAAAGTTTATTCAATAATTTCTCAATGTATAGATTCTGATTTTATGGCTTATGGTTTGTTTAAGGAAAAATCAAATTGTATAAATTTAAATCTGCAAGATAAAACCGGAAATTTTTATTCTACAAAAGTTTTTTTAAAGGATATTGAAAATCCGATAATAAAATCATTTATGAACCGTGAGGTTATATTTAAGGACGATGTAGATTTTCTTAAATTGTCCTATTTTAAAAACAATGCTGTAATAATTTTACCATTGATTTCGGTTGATAAATGTATAGGTGTGTTGATAATAGAGGATAATTATGCAAGACAAAATATAGGATTGTATAAACTTATTTCAAATTATTCAGCACTTTTTACTCATAATTTTGATTTAATAGAAAAAAGTGATGAGTACATTAACACTGATAATTTAACCCTTTTATATAATCATAGAGGTTTTCAGGAAATTTTATCAAATGAAATTGAAAGAGCAAAAACTAATAAACAAAATCTTTCTATTGTCATGATGGATATTTGTAATATAACAAAAATAAATCGTGAATTAGGTCATGCAAAAGGTGATGAAGTTATTAAGGTTGTCGCTGAAAAAGTTCGTCAAAATATCAGAGAAGGTGATATTGCTGGACGTTATGGTGGTGATGAAATAGCTTTAATATTACCTAATACATCTGTTGAACAAGCTAAGTATGTTGCAGAATATATAACATATTCTTTGTCTTGTTGTTTTATTGATGATATTGGTCCGGTAAAAGTTTCAGTCGGTATTTCAACATATCCTAATTGTGCAGATGACAAAGAGAAATTGTTAATCTTAGCTGAACAGGCTATGTATATTTCACAAGCAAAAGGCTACAAAGACGGTATGTCTGCAATTATAAGTTCTGCGGATTTTAACTTCTGGGATGATATAGCACTTAAATCGTATGCAGAAGTAATTGGTAAGCGACATTCTCAGCTTGGTATTAATTTTGAAGAAGAATTATTGTCTAAATTTAATGCAGATCATGCTGCAGGAAATAGAATTTCTGAGATAGCAACGTCTCTTGCTGGAGCAATCGATGCAAAAGATCCATACACAAAAGGTCATTCTACTTCTGTTTCAAAATTCTCAGAAGCTTTGGCGCGTGCTATAAATCTACCTGAAGGCGAGGTTGAGCGTATTAAGTTAGGTGCATTACTTCATGATGTAGGTAAAATTGGGATTCCGGAATCTGTATTGAAAAAAGAAGGTCCATTGTCTGATGACGAGTGGGCTATTATGAAACAACATCCTGTAATTGGAGCTGAAAAGGTATTGATGCCAAATCCATCTCTAAGAGATTTGATTCCTATTGTAAAATATCATCATGAAAGAATAGATGGAAAGGGGTATCCGGAAGGACTTAAAAATGGTGATATTCCATTAGCAGCAAAAATTGTAGCGATTGCTGATACATATCATGCTCTTATTAGTGACAGACCATATAGACGCGGAATGAATATAGAAAAAGCTATTTCAATATTAGAAGAAGGTGCTGATACTCAGTGGGATGGTGATTTGGTGAGAACATTTATTCAAATTGCCCCTTCTCTAGGAGTATAGTACTTAATATTATAGAATAATTTTTTAGGTGTTTTATTGATTTTGTTTTAATTTAGTTAGGATAAATTCGAGTGCGCCTTGTTGTTCTTCAAAAACTTTTTTTCCTGCTAGAGCCGTTATCTGATAAAACTTATTATCACTAAATAATCTATCAGCAATATTAAATAACTCATTTTCAGTTTTGACTACAAATCCTGCTTTAGCATTTTGAATAATTGCATAAATATCTTTAAAATTATTGATTGATGGACCTGAAATAACAGGTTTTCCAAAAATAGTCGCTTCAAGAGGATTGTGTCCGCCTGTTTTATTGAAGCTTCCGCCAATAAATGCGACATCTGCAAAAGCAAACATTTTTCCGAGTTCGCCCATTGTGTCTAATATCATTACGTCATTTTCTCTCAAATCACCGGCATGAGAGCGCAAACAATAATCTTTTATTATGGATTTGACTTCATCTAATCTGGTTAAGTGTCTTGGTGCGATAATGAATTTTAAATCGCTGTGCTTCGCTTTTAGTTTTTTATAAGTGTCAAAAACGATTTTATCTTCACCGGCATGAGTTGAAGCCGCTAAAAAGACTCTTCCGCCCTTTTCAAATTCAAAATCAACATTAGGAGGTGTAATATCAAATTTTAAATTGTTCATTCGTTTTGTTGTATCAATATTAGCACCTAGTGACAAAAATTTATTCAAGTCTTCATCGGATTGTGTGAAAATACCCGTATAATTTTGTAGCAAAGGTTTAAAGAAAAACTTCAATTTTTTATAAGAATTAAATGTTCTGTCTGAAATTCGTCCGTTAATAATATACAATTTTATTCCGCGTTTTTTACAAATTCCGCCAAAATTCGGCCAAATTTCAGTTTCTGCCATCAAAATTTCTGTAGGTTTGATTTTATTTAAAAACTTATTTACGCAGCTTGGTGTGTCAAAAGGGAAATATGTAATCAAATCTGCAATGTTATCAAGTTTTTTGTGGGCAATTTCTTGTCCTGTGTTTGTTCCTGTTGTTACAACAATTTTTGCGTCAGGAAATGCCTCTCTTGTTGCTTTAATAAGCTTTTCAATTGCATTAATTTCACCAACGGAAACTCCATGAAACATTATTACACGCTCATTTGTAAAGTTTGGGACTTCAAAATCTCCGAGTTTTCGATTAAAAGCATCATCAGAATATCCTGCATTTGAGTGCAAAAGTTTTAATAGCGGTTTCATAAGATTAAATATTGATTCACTTGTTAAGTTAATGATGTTCATGTTTGCCCTCGATCAACATATACTTCCTGCCATCCTCTATTACATTATAATCAAGACTTTCAACATCTTCATCAATAGCCTTGTGTGGAATTATTGCAAGGTTATTAGATTTTTGTAATGCTGCTTTTAATTCTACAGGTGTGAAGTCTTTTCCGTATTCAACAGGTTTTCCGCCGTAATAAATTAATGAATACTTATGAGAAAATCTGTAACAAGTAAGAGTTTTATTTTCATTTTTTGCAATTTGTGCATATTTTAACAAATCGTCTTGTCCAAATTTATAATCAATTTTAAAGAATTTTTCAGTTCCAAATGCTGATAATACTAGCATAAGTAAAACGTATGTAAAAAATACACCTAAATATCTTCCGCGTTTAGCAAATAAAATTGAAGCCAATCCTGATGCAAATAAAAGCGTTATACATAAAGGTTTTGCGCTTGCTATATCTTGAACCAATTGAGCAGGCAAAAACAACGGTGTAAATATTGCAACAACTGATGCCAAAATAAATATTCCACCCAATACGTATACGGTTTTATTAATAAATCTACTGTATTCGCCTTTTTCTATGTATTTAGTCCAAATGTAGCCTCCTAAACACGCTAATGAAGGATAAATCGGCAAAATATATGTGATTAATTTTGTTTTTGAAGAAGAGAAGAATAACAGTGTAAATACAGCAATTATTCCGTTATAAACTAAAAATCTTTGAGTATCAGATAACTCTTTAAATATAAAATCGCGTTTAATGCATTTTCTGATTAGCACAACCAAGCTTGATACGACCCAAGGGAAAAATCCCCAAAGAATTGTCAAGAAGTAGAAATAGAAAGGTTGTTGACGTCCTAATTCACTGGACCCTAAAAATCTTGCTATGTGGTGTTTTATTACATATTCTTGGAAAAATAAAGGATCATGTATTTTTAGCATAATTATATGCCAAGGAAGTGTTATTAAGAAAAATAGTATAAAACCAATTAAAAAATATTGTGGTCTAAATATTTCTTTAAACTTTTTAGAAAATATTGAGATAAAGAACATTGAACCAAATGGAACGACAAAACCCGGAATTCCTTTTGCCATAACAGCTAAGCCTGAAAAAATGTAAAATAACCACCAAAAATATTTTTTATTTTTTTCTTCGCAAAATGTTGTTAGCATACCAAAACATAGTGAAAACCATACGCAAGTTGCAACTACGATATCTAAGATTGCAAATTTTGATAGTATTAAAAATTCAAGAGAGGTTGATAATATTAAAGCTGAAACAACACCATAAGTTCTTGAAACGATTTTGCGTCCAACGAAATATGTTAAAAAGCCGCATAATGTTCCATATAATGCAACAGGGAAGCGCGCAGTAAATTCAGAAATTTTTCCGAACAAACCAAAAGATAAACATTCGCCCCAGAAATATAGTGGAGGCTTCTCAAAGAAAAATTCGTTATTCAAATAAAGAGTTAAAAAGTCTTTAGAATTGAACATATCTTTAGACATTGATACATATCTTGATTCATCTACATCCATTAAGGCGTAAGCCCAAATGTTGTGGAAAAATATAAAATAAAACAAAATGCCTAAGCCAAGAATAGTAAACAATTCTTGATGCTTAATTACAAACTCTTTAAATTTCAGCATACCTCTACTCCTCTATTATTATCTTCTTATTTATCCCTTTTTATAAAAATTTTATCATAAAAATGTATGTTTTTTAAATCGCAGAAACAATTAAAGCGCATACAAATATAAGCGTGTAATAAATTGTAAGATTTCTTGATTGGTACATTCTAGTCATAAAACTAGGCGCACCACGCATATCTTCCATCGGGAAATGATACCATTTATGCTCTGGTATAGACTCAGGATTTGTCGTGTAGTCTTGAATGGATTTGTATAAATCGATAGCAAGTGGAATTGTTAAACATGTTAATATTGCTTGCCAATCTGTAATATCAAGTATGCATAATGCTATTGGTGCAATATATGCCGCTATAATTAACCATTTTAAAACTACTAGCGCATCTAAAGCTGAATCAAAAGAGTTTGCAACTGTTTTATGACCTTCATTAATGTCAAAATCGTAATCCATAACCGTATGAATATATAATAATATGACAGTAATTATCATAGTTGGGATAGATAACATAAAAACTTCCCAAGAATAAGTTTTTGTCATGACGTAATATACGCCACCAAATAGTGCCGGCCCATAAGCAATTGCAATAACAATTTCTGATAATCTAATTTTAGAAAAGAATGAATATAAAACTGCAATCAATCCACCAATAGCTGCAAAATATACAACCCCAATTCCGCACTTAATAAAGAAAAATAATCCTATTAATGAGGCAAGAGTTAAGTATGTTGCAGCAATGTAAAGAACATCTTTCTCTTTAACCAGGCCGGAAATTAAGTATCTGCATTTTGTCTTTTGCGAATTTTTTAAATATTCTTTTTTGTTAAACTGAACTTGCTTAATAAGTGATTTATAGTCAAAATAATCATCCAGAATATTTGTAGCAAGGTGTACTAGGCATACGCCAATTAGTGCTAATAAGCCATAAGAAACTTTTCCGGCTGAAATCACGGAATACGTGAAAACTACGAGCCAAGACATAATTGTCATTGGCAGAGAAAAAATCCTAGAACATTCTAATACTGTGGTTAATTTGCTTAACATATAAAACTCAAACTTTACTCTTCAAACAAAGTCTTTTCACCATAAGCTGTCAAACGGTATTCAGAAGCGCCAACAAGCCCTGTCAAATCAGGCAAACATTCGATATAATCTCTGTTGATAGCTTCTTGTAAAACGCTGTGGTCAATAATTATTGCAATGTTTTGCATAAGTTTTGCGTTTAATTGTTTAAGTGTAAATCTTGGCTTTTGCTCATATTGAGTGAAATAATATGCAGTTAATAATAAATAATCTATTTTTCTTTCTACATTTCTGCTACTGATAAAGTTCAAAAATGCATTATCCTTTTTAATTGAAGGGCTTGGTTTGAAAGAAAGTTCTGATTGCGGAGTGTTAATTGATTTTTCTAAAATATTATCAAAAACATCATTATTTTCGTTGTTTTGCGAGATTATTGTTTTAAATTCATTTTTCTTTGGTGGTGCATAAAATATATCTAAGTTCTTTTTCTTTTCTTCTGAAGAGGCTTGTTTTACAGGTTGTTCTTCGACTGGTTCAGCTTTTGGCATCCTTCTAAGTTGCTCGTCAATTTTCTTTTGAGTAATTTCTTTTTCTGAATTAATTTGAGAATTTACCATTTCTTTGCACTGTTGAACTTTGTGTTTTTGAACATATTCTGACGCTTTTCTTACCCAAAGCGCAAATTGTTCTTCAACAAGCTCTTTGTCAGAAGTCGACAAAGACAATATGTACTTACCTTTAGTTATTTTAAATGAATAAACTGACATAATTATTTATCCTGTAATAATTCTTCACGCCACTTGTTAAGTTGTTCTTCAACAAATTCTAAGTCATCAGACTTTAATTCAATTTCAATATCGCCTTTTTTCATTTTAAAAACGTACTCGTGCATATATCCTCCTTAATGAGTAAAGTTTACCTTAAAATTTTGAAAGTTTCAATAATTAGTATACTAATTGTAAAGTTATGTCAAATATTGTATAATTTGAAGCGAGAAAATAGCAAAAAATATCTTGACGGTTTTTAGTATATAATATAAGTGACAATAAAAGGAAATGAGGTTTCTCAAAATATGAAAAAGATAGCAATTTGTACATTACTAATCGCAGCAGGTGCAATGTCATTATTAAGTATTAATAGCCAAATCTCTGACACAACACCAGAATTTAGTTTAAAAAATAGTTATGCAATAACACTTGGTTACGACAAATCAATGAGTGAAAAGACAATAAAAGCGGCTGTAATTGACAGCTATTTCAGAGAAGTTGCAGCAAACGGCAAAATCGTTCGTTGGAATAAAGCTTCATTCCCTCTAAAAGTATATGTTCAAGACACTCCTGATGTTCCTGATTATTATAGAGAAGTTGTTTTAAGCGCTTATAAAACTTGGGAAAGAGCAAGCGACGGTCTTGTAAGTTTTGAAATTGTAGAAGACGCAGCAGGCGCTGACATGAAATGCTACTTCAAAAATATTAACGATAACAAGGCAACTTTAGGCACACAATCATTTACTTTAAACGGTAATACAATTAAAGATTCAATTATTACGTTTAAGAAAACGGATTATAAAGGGCATAATCTTGATTCTAAGCAGTTATTCTCATCTGCTCTTCAAGAAATCGGTCTTTCTCTTGGCTTAAACGGCAAAAGCCCAAGTATTTATGATGTTATGTACCCAATCGGTACAAAATTTAATACTGAAATTACGGCGAGAGATTTAAAAACATTGGCTTTGGTTTACTCAGTAGTTCCTGATGTAACAAATGTTGCACCGACTCCTGAAGAAAAATCACAAATGTTCACAGTTCCTGAAATTTTGTCAACATTAAATGTGCCTGTAACAAATGATACAAAGAATTTGGATGAAGTTGTTGCAAACGATATTGAAACAAAATTAGCATTGGCTGAACAATACAGACGTCGTGCAGAATATGATAAAGCTGCTCAAGAATATCAAGCTGTTGCACAAATGAAGAGTGACAGAAGAAGTAAATCAGAAGTTTACTACGAAGTTGCAGTTATGTATTTGGACGCTGAAGAATTCGATAAAGCAAAAAGCTGTGCAGAAATTGCTTGCGCAACTGATATGAACGAAAGAACAGAGATTCTTTCTCCTTTAATAGATTATTACATGAAGCGTTCAAATTCTGCTATAGAACAACTTGATGTTATACTTCGCCAAAATCCGTATAACAGATATGCGTACAATCTATTGTGTCAAATTTATAGAGAAAAACACCAAGAAAATCTTTTGAATGCAACTATCAAAAAATATGGTAGAACAGCAGGCGATGTAGAAGATTAGGTAACATTAAATAAATACAAAATATATCCTTCTGTTTAATCATTGAACAGAAGGATGTATTTTATGTAAAGAAAATTAGTAATTTTGGGTAATGTTAGTAACGCTCATTATTAGTATATTAAAAATATATAAATTGACCGTAATAGCCCACATGCCTGTAGGTAAGTTTACAAGAAGAATAACTCTTCTTTGAGGCTAAATACGGTAAAGGGCAGCTTTAAGTCTGCCCTTTTTATATAGTAAAATGTTAAAATAAACTCTTTGGATAAAATTTTTTTTTAAAATCAAGATGATAATGTTTTTATGTAAAATATCGTGTATAGAAAATTTTTTAACAATAGAAGAAAATAATATTATGGAAGATAAGAATAGATTAAGAAATTTAGGAATTAACATTAAGAGTGAACGTCTAAGACGTGATATCTCTCAAGAAAAATTAGCAGAATTAACAAATATTTCAAGAAACTCTATAAGTTTGATTGAAACAGGTAAAATCAACCCTACAATATTAAAAGTTGTAGATATTGCAAATGTTTTAGGTGTTGATTTATCTGCGTTGACAAGAGATGTATAACATAGAAAATTTTTGAGAGAAAGTTATTTTTGTTGTGTATTTTATATGCTGGCAATGAAGTTTAATAAAATCGCTTATTATTTGACAGCTTCTATTTGTGTTAGAATAAAAGAGTCTATGTTAAGTGAAGTTTTGGTAATTTTTATCGGTGGTGGGTTGGGTGCCATTTGTAGGTACTTAATAACTCGTTTTTCGCATTAAATTTGCGGTTTACCACATCTTGGAACTTTTCTTGTAAATGTTGTAGGATGTTTTTTGATAGGCTATGTGTTTGGTATAACTATGAATAAAATTAGTTTGCCAAATGAAGTGAAATCGTTTATTACAGTTGGTTTCTTAGGTGGACTTACAACATTCAGTACATTTAATAATGAAACTTTTTGTTTGCTTAGATATGGGAAAATTCTACTAGGTACAGGCTATATGATTTTGAGTTGTGTACTTGGTTTAGCGTTTACATTGCTTGGCTATCACTTGGGGAAATAGAGAATGTGTTTTAAATAAAAGATAAAGAATAGTAGATTAAATTATTCATATCTTAAAGCATCAATAGGATTTAATAACGATGCTTTGTAAGCAGGATAATATCCGAAGCCTACACCGACAATTCCGGAAAAACCTAGTGCCAAAATAATTGAAAATAAAGAAATTGAAATTGTCATAGAGGGTGCAAAAACAGTGATTAAATAAGAGCCGAGGACTCCTATTACAACTCCAATTAATCCTCCAATCATTGAAAGTAAAAATGATTCAATCAAAAACTGCCACCTTATATCGCTAACTCTTGCGCCAATTGCCATTCTTATACCAATTTCTTTTGTTCTTTCCGTAACCGATACAAGCATGATGTTCATAATGCCTATTCCGCCTACTAATAAAGAAACCGACGCAATTGATGCCAATAATATTGCAAATGTTTGAACTGTGGATTTCATTTTTTCTTGGAATTCTGCGGAGTTTCTAATTTCAAAATCTTTTTCCTGATTTTTTCCGATATTGTGGCGATTTACTAATATTTCATTAATGTCTTCCATCGTTGCATCAAGCATATCAGCATCTTGACCTTTAACAACAATTTGTCCGACTGTACCGGGAAAATCAGTTCCAAAAACTTTTTTTTGCGCAGTTGTTATTGGAATAAATATTAAATCGTCTTGGTCAAACGGCCCTGACTGACCTTTTTCTTCCAAAAGTCCAATGACTTTAAATGGAATATTGCCAACTCTAATTACTTTTCCAACTGGGTCAACATCTCCAAAAAGTTCGGTGGCGACAGTTGCGCCCATTAGAGCAACTTTTGCGCTGTTTTGCAAGTCTTCTTGAACAAAGCCTCTGCCTGAATCTACTTCATAGTTTTTGATATATAAATATGCCGGTTGAATTCCATAGACTGTTGTCGACCAATTCTGGTTTCCGTAAGTTAATTGTTTGCTTTCAGATGATAGAGTAGAAATTGCTAAAACATTTCTTGCATTTTTTTCTATTGCTAACGCGTCTTTTGATGTTAAAGTCGGTTTTGTTCCTATTCCCATGTGAACACCACCAGATTTAGCGGAAGCAGAACGAATAGTTAACAAGTTTGTACCCATGGACTCCATGTTTTGTGTAACTTTTTTGCTCGCGCCTGAACCTACTGCGAGCATGATAATTACCGCACTAACACCAATAATTACGCCTAAACTCGTAAGTGCAGAGCGTAACATGTTTACTCGAAGCGAGGTTGTCGCCATTTTTAATGTGGATTTGAAATCAAGCACGGTTCTCTCTTATTATTAGTTATAGTTGGGCTGAAAGCCCAACCTACTGCAAGTAAACTATTTTTTTTCTACAAACAATGAATCACAAATATTTGTTTGTGGAACATAATCGTATTCACCGTCCATAGAAATTTTATTAATAATCTTAGAACGTTTTTTACGATAAAGCATGTCAATAAACGCTTCCAAACGAGTAATAAATCCGGCTTCACCCGTATGTTCATCAATTGTTAGAGAAAGAATTGGTTTTCCAGCTTCTTTGGCTTTTCTTGTGATTCTTTCAATCATTAACGAATCAGGGCCGCAACCGAATGCGTTTAAGGTTACAATACCGTCAATTTTGTTATCTTTAAGATAATGGCCTGCTGTACCTGTCATTTCGTATTCATTCGCCCAATAACGTTTTTGACCGAGAGAAACAATACCTTCATCCATCTGTTCATCAGTTAATTGAAGCGAAGTAAATACTTTAACGTCCATTTTTGCAAGTTTTTCAAAAATCTTCATGCAAGCTCTTTCATCATAAATGTTGTAGCCGTGAGAAACAAGCGCAACATTTATTGGCGCAGAGTTAGAAGGGTTTTCGATAAATACTTTACCTTGTAGTGCGTAGTTCATTGCTTTTTTGTAATTCATGCCTGAACGCATCATAACTAAAAAGTTATTATAAACTTTCCAACCTTGTTTAGAAGCTTTTTTTATTTCATCAATATTTGTAATTCCGAAAGGTCTTACAGCTTCTTCTAGAAATGTATAAAGTCCTTGGTTTTTAGCAGATTTGTCTAAAGTTGGTTCTATTATATTAATTTCACCTTTGATAACGTTTCTAACCAAATCAGGTAATCCTCTGATTTTAGAGCAGTTATAAATTTTAGGTGCAATAGATTGAAGTGATGGAACAAAAATGTTTTTAACCCCTTTTGACATCAAATTCAAAATATGTCCCAAATAAATTTTTATAGGCAAACAAGTTTCAGTAACTACTAGTGCTGAACCATCAGACATAGTTTGTTTTGTAGTTGGATCAGATAAGACGATTTTAATCCCTAAACTTGTAAAAAAACCGTACCAAAACGGATAATTGTTGTAAAATGACATTCCTCTCGGAATACCGATAACCATTTCTTTTTCCATGAAAAAACCTTTTCTTTTAACATACGTACGACCTAATAATATATCAAAACAATTTTAAAGTCATTAAATGTGTGCAAATGTTAAGTATCTTTTTATAATTTTAATTTCTATACAAATCGGCTTAGTGGATGCCAAAAGTAGGGTTATAAAAAACTTTACAATACTTTATCTTAAAAGTGATGAAAAACAAAAGGGGAAAATAATATGAAACAAATAATACCGGAAAAAAGTTCAGAAAAAGTTGCAAAGTTTTTGAAAAAGAATTCTTTGCATAAAAGAGATTTTGCGGAAATGATAGGTGTGACTTTATCTTATGTTTATAATCTTATAGATGAAACTGTTCCTTTTTCAACAAGAGGAACTACAATAGAAAGGATTGCAACAGTTATGGATGTTGAACCAGAGGAGTTTTCTGAATATAGAATTCCTCAGGAGCCAATTCTTATAGATGAATCGGTAGAAACTTTGAAAAGTTATATAAAAGAAAATAAACTTTCTATTGTGTCTTTTTTGAAATCTTTTCCAAGAAAAAAACGTATAGATATAGTCGATATTTTGCGAGGCGCGCTTCCTGTTCCAATAGATTATAAAGAGTTGAACTTGATAGGTAAAACTCTTAACATGCCGCAAGATGAAATTTATAATATATGGGAAACTCGCATGAAACAGGTTCTAGAATCTGCCGGAATGAATATTTATTCTAATTCTGGACTGGTAACAAGCATGTTTGATTGTGCGAGAAAGTTTTTAGAGGTTTAAATAACTTAAAAACTCTGCAATTTTGCCACTCTACGATTTACCACGTCTTTTTTTTGTAACAAAATATTACAAATGTTAAGCAAAAAATAAAATTCTTTACAATTGTCTCAAACCCTGTCATAATGCCCTACGGGACGGGACGGGACGGGACGGGATTAATAATCTCTTGTGCACGCAATTCTCATTTTCTCAAAAACTTTATTAAAACATAAGCACGAGAAAATAAAAGGAGAATATTATGACAATGAGAGTAGAAAATGAATTGAAGGTACAAAGTTTTCAACCACAAGAAGATGTGACAAAAAATCAATCAACGAGTCTTGCGGTGCCTATTGTATCCCCAAAAACTGAACCAGTGGGTGATAATATAAATATTGCTAATTCTCGACAAAAAGTCGGAATAAAGGCGCATTTATTGGATTATTCAAATTTTGGCGGAAAAACAAAAGCAGGTGAAGCGACTGCTTATGCAAGTGAAGTTATAGACACAGTTGAGGATGCACTTAAGAACTTGCAACGTAATTATCCTGGTGCGCAAGTAGAATTAAAAGAATTTCCTGATCCAAAAGAGTTTTCAAAGAAAAAATTTGGTAAGGATGGTGCTTATAATGCTTGGCAACAAGATGTTCGTAATTGGAGACAAGATTCAATGACGGCTATAAATACTTTTGCAGATAAATCTCATAAGGAAGTTGTTAATGATGCTGCAAGAGAAGTTAAAGGCACTATTTATAATGCGTATGCGAACTTGAAAGGCGGTCAATTACAAATTGTTCAACAATTGATTGATTTAGGTCAACTTACAAAAGAAGGTTTTAACAAATTGGCAGAAAAAATGGATTACGATATAAATAAAGTCATTAGATGCATAAGTCAAGCAAAAAGAGAAATTATTGCAAATGATAATAGAAATACAAAGTATATTGTTGGGACAGTTGAAAATGAAGCATCAATGTTGCATGAACATTTAGACTATAATTCAGGAGGCTTGGCAAAACTTATAGAAACGAGAGCTCTTGATTTATATTATCAGGCAGATAGTAATAAAGAAGAAATAAAAGGTCATGCATCAAATGAGGCACATAAAACTCAAGAATTAGATGCTGTAGGGAAAAGAGTAAGCGATAATCTTACGCATACAAATGTCCTTCATACGACTGAAACTGTAAATAAAATGAATTCTATGATGGAAACCGTTGTAAAATCAAAACTTCCACATGATGCAAAAATGGAGTTTACTGAAAAAATTGCTAAACTTTCTCAAGATTATGTTATAAGTGATTCTGACATGAAAGCACTCAATGAAGAAATTAATAGCGCGATTATAGAGAATGTTCATGTTGACAGATAGACGTAGTGGGAAAAGTGTAAGCCTTTCTTACTAATATTTAGAATAAAAAAGTCATGATTTATATAAATCATGACTTTTTTTATCAATATCCCCCACTTGTGCAATTTCGAATTGCCGACTTGTTGAATAGCGCTACAATCTTAATCGGAGTTAAATATAGGTATATTAAATCTTTTTCATACTTCCAGCTATTCTTAATTCTAAGAGCCGATTAGGCTCTTTTTTTTTTACCAATTATTGAGGAAGATAGTATGCGGATGTTTAGTTTCTAAAGGAAATATCGTGATTTTATATAGAAAAACTTATTTAATATTAATCGCATATTGAATCAAAAACTATTGTGTTTAGCTAGTAAAAGTCATATTTTATATCTTTTTTTTAAAGAAATGTAAAGTTCTGTAAATAATTGTAAAAAAAACACTTGATTTTAAAATTTTTTCAGATTAGAATGGAGGAACGCGGTGAAAGAAAGAAAGCGTTA
>CAKVLL010000017.1 GCA_934757255.1 uncultured Candidatus Melainabacteria bacterium
ACTACAATCTTCCCCTTAATCATATTTCTATATTAACCCAAAGATTAATATTAGACAAATTATTAACTTTTATAAATTATCAATAACACAATTCTCTGCTTTCGCATCATTTTTACCAGTGTCCAAGATAAGTTTATCTCCAATTCGCAAAGTTCGGTCGATGTACAACTTTTTTAGTAAAAGAAAATAGTTAATAAAAAGCTGGATTGCTTCAGGCTAATCGCCTTCGCAAAGACGGCACGCTTGAAAGTCTAATGCCCTGTTATTGCGCACTACTATCCATAAAAATTTCATCAAATGAACGACAATCGCGCCGCGAGCGTTTTTTAGCGAGCGTGAAAGTGCGGGTTCACCCGCTACATCCATTCAGACCACAACCGTAAGGTTGTAGAAAACGGTGCGCAGTTTCTTTTCTTTTGCTTCGTTTTCTTTTCTTTAATCGCAAAAAGAAAAGAAAATGAAGAATTATTTTGAAATAAAAAACTTTTCTTTGATGAACTTTTCTTTCTCTTTTGTTGCGATAAAAAGAGAAAGAAAAGTACCAAAAGAAAGAGAAAACACGCCATTGTTTCCTACGCTCTTACGAGCGTTAGATAAAATGGCTGATTAGCAAGCAGAGCTTGCACTCTCACGCTCGCTAAAAAACGCTCGCGGCGCGATTGTCGTTCATTTAATGTTATATCAACTCAAATTCTACAAAACATTAGTGTTAATTAAAAGAGAGAATTGTTACAAATCCTTAATGTTCTACTTCGAAATTAGCAATTTTTCTTTTATTTAAGACTTTATTAATATAAGGTTAGAAAAAGTAGTAAGGCGTTTGTATGACATCAATAAATGGCAATTATTTGATTTTACCTCAAAAATATTATCAAAATTCTCAAATCCCATGTGCGCCTGCGTTTCGTGGAGGAGTAGAGTCTAATCCACTCCCCGCACAAGTAACACCACCGCTATCGTATCCCCCGGATACGGTAGAAATTTCTGCTACAAATAAAATCAAAAAAACAAATGACAAGATGTCCACAGGCGCAAAAATCGGGGTTACGGCTTTGGGTGTTTTGGGCAGTTTAGCAATTGGTGCTGTATGTTTTGCAAAACATCAATCAGGCAAACTTACAAAGTTGTATAACAAAAAAATGCAATTTCTAGAACTTCCAAAACACATTGATTTTAAAGAAGCAAAAACTGTCGAAGAAGGCATAAAATTTGCAAAAGATGTTTTAAAAATAGGTGAAGTTGACAGCAATTTTACGCTTGATGCCATAAATTATGCAAACAGAGGACTTGTTGATGTAAGTAATGCCAATAAAGGTAAATTATTTATGCCGAAGAAAATGACATATAAAGATTTAGAAGAAAATACACTAGCACATGTTATTAGAAATATAGAGTCTGAAAATTTTGGAGAATTCGCTATCAACAAGAAATTCTTTGATGATAATAAAATTAACAAAATAATTAATAATAAGCTTTTTTATAAAAATAATACCCAAATCTTTAAATTTAATAATAATGATGAAATTCAAACCTTTGCCCACAATGGTATACCAATAATTCCATCAAAAGATGTTGAAAAACTGATAAAAAAATATTACAAAAATCCAAATGAATTAAATATAAATGAAAAACGTTTATTATGTTGGAGTTTGAACAATGGTTTTGATAAGCTATACGCTAATTTTAAACGTTATCCGTTAGATACAATCAAAAAACATCAACAATATTTTGAAAAAGAACTGAATATAAATATTGATATTGCCGATTTAGCTAAAAAGACTACTAAAGAGCAAGAAGAAATATTAGGAAATTGGACTAAAGAAATCTTTGAAAAGAAAAAATCTTCAATATTTTTGATAGAAATGGATTTATATTCTCCTATTAAAACCGTTTACCATGAAATGGGGCATTTGCAGGATTATGCTAAGAATTTAAAAGAATTAGATTTGAAACAATGGAAACTAGCTAGTAATACTGATGTTGAACAAGTTGGCAATCATTGGGGGCGTTTAGGTTCTAATGGTTACAAGGAATTGTTTGAAAAAAATCCAACAAAATTCAAAAAGCGTTATCCTGATTTGTATGAATTCTTGACAAATCAAGAATACCAGCAAACAGCGGGCAAGGTTTCAGGGTATGCTCAAACAGGCATCGGAGAATTTATCGCTGAAACCTATGCGAAAATGGTGCACGGAGATAAGATACCTGACGATGTTATGAAACTTTATGAAAAATATAACGGTCCTAAATTAGGCGGGTAAAACGGGCGATATAATCACTAATTTGTAAAATTCACATTTTCTCCAATATCATGTTATAATCAGAATACAAATAATTGGAGAGTTTACATGATTAATAAAAAAGGATACACTTTTGCAGAAGCTTTGATTTGCCTTGGAATCATTAGCATTTTAGCTGCAATAACTTTACCAAAAGTTATTGCAAATTTTGATAAGCATGTAAATGGTGTTACACTAGGTAGAACTGTTGAATTATTACAAACTGGTATGACAAATGTTATACAAGAAGCACAAAACCAAAATCAAAATGGAAACGCATTTTCCAATTTATCTGCAATCAGACTGAGTGATATTGGGTTAGAAGGTAATACATATATAACTGATGGAGACAATCTATTTCAAAATATAATAAGTTTTATTAATTTAACAGAAGACAATACATATAACATCGAAAACATAAAAACTTACACAGGTGATGACCCATCTGATGATGCAATAAGCGGATATACTGCATATAGACTTGCAAAAACAGGTTCTGTTGTTATGTATAAAAGCATTGACGGAGAAGCAGATTTTAATGATGACAATACAATACTGGCGTCAATTTTAATTGATACAAATGGCGACAAAGCGCCAAACAACTTTGGGAAAGATATATTCTTATTTGGCTTAGCTAACAACGGTATTTTAATTCCTGCCGGAACTCAAGCTTATTTTGATTCTGAAGACATAAATCCACAAACAGTTGTAAATGGTTGTTCTGATACACCAGGGAATGGAATTTCTTGTGCTTCTCGCGTTATGGCTGACAAATGGGAAATAAAATATTAATTTTTGAATAAAGAAAGGAAAGTAAAATGGCTGAAGCAAAAATTTTGGCAACAATCGATAGAACAGACACTGAACAATTACAAATTTCAATTTCAGAATATAGAGGTAAAAGTTACTTCAACTTGAGAATTTTTTATACTACAGATGAAGGTGCGACTTGGCTTCCTACAAAAAAAGGTGTAACATTTGCACCTGATCAGTTAGATATTTTATCTGATGCAATTGAAGAAGCAAAAAAAGAATTTATGGCAGAAGAATAGAGGGGAGGAAAGTGAGTAAGAAAGAGTTTGGGAAAGTGAATAGGTGAATAAGTGAATAGGTGAATAAGTTCGTATCAAATATATTTAAATAAAAACGCGTTTATTATTGAAAATATCTAAAACGAACTTATTCACTTATTCACCTATTCACTTATTCACCTCTCCTACCACTTTCCTCTTATTCGCTTATTCACAAATGACCATCCAAGACGAATTCATAGCAACAGTTTCACACGAGATGCGAACACCTCTTACTAGCATAAGAGGTTTTTCGCAAACTCTTTTAAACTCATGGGACAAAATTAAAGACGAAGATAAAAAGAAATTTATCGGAATTATTGAAGACCAGTCAAATAGACTTATCCACCTTGTTGAAAACATTTTATCCGTTTCAAAAATGAATGCAGGCAATCAGGTTTTAAAACAAGTTGACATAAACGCTTGCATCAGAAGAGTTTTGCCTATGTTGGAAGAACAGCATAAACAAAACAAATTTGAAACAAAATTGAGTAAAGAAAATCCGATTGCATATATTGATGAAGATAAATTTCAGCAAATTATGACAAATCTTATTGATAATGCCGGCAAATATTCAGAAAAAGAAATTATTGTTTCTACTGAAATCCAAAACGACATTATTAAAATCAAGGTTCAGGATTTTGGCGTTGGTATAAAAAAAGAAGATTTTGGCAAAATTTTTCAAAAATTTTCAAGGCTTGAGAATCATTTGACAAGCAAAACTCAAGGCAACGGTTTGGGGCTTTATATAACAAAACAGCTTGTTGAGAATATGGGCGGAAAAATTGGCTTTATCAGTAAAATTGGCGAAGGTACAACGTTTGAAGTTGATTTTCCGATTTATAATCAAGAGGAGGCTCTAAAATGCTCTCAAATGTCTTGATTATTGACAAAAGAAAAGAACTTTCAATAAAATACAAAAAAAGTATTGAAGACACGGAAACATCGGCTGTTATTTCCCGAGATTTAAAAGACGCTTTATATTACATTCAGCATGCTGAACCTGATATAATCATAATTTCTGATAGCTTAGCAGAAAATCTTTCAGATTTGTGCAGAAAAATTAGAGCGTTAACTTATAATACGCGCCCGGTGATTATTGCGCTTTCAAAATCAGCGGATACAAATGATAGAATTCAGGTTTTGGAAAACGGCGCTGATGATTTTTGGAGCGAGCCTGTAAATATAGATGAGTTTAAAATGCGAATCAGAGCGCATTTAAGACGTGATATAGAATCTAATTTGGATTCTAAAACACTTTTGCCCAACAAAAAATTTGTAGAAAAAAATTTAAAAAGGTTGTTGAATAATGATAACAAGCCTGCAGTTTTACTTTTGGGATTAGAAAATTTAAAAAACTACAAAAGTGTGTACACCGATGTTGCAGGTGATAAACTTATTCAAACTCTTGTTGCGATTATCAAATCAACAATTGACAACAACGATTTTTTAGGTCAATTAGATGAAGAAAATTTTGTAATAATTACAAATCCTTATACTGCCGAAAAAATGGCTGTATTTTTAACGTTTGCATTTGATACGGTTGCACCAAAATTTTATTCTGCGCAGGATGCAAAACGCGGATATATGTTGCTTAAAGGTGACCGAATGGCAGGCATGAGAGCCAATTTTGTTTCACTTTTAATCGGCGGAGTTATTGATAATTACGAACAAATAAAAACGGTTGAAGCTCTTGAACAACGATTATTCTCAATAAAGAAAATTGCAAAAATTCCGAGTGGTTCAAATTATGCGATAGATAGAATTAAGCTTGCCGGTGAAAATTCGGTAGTAGAACCTAAAATAAACAATTTTATCTACATAAAAGAGCCTGATGAAGCATTAGCTTTGCTTTTAAGAACAACGCTTGAACTTCAGGGTTATGATGTGACTGAGAATTTAAACTTGAATTCAGCTGAACAACCTGCGATTTTAATCATTGACAGCAATGATGATTTGTCAGGATTAGACTTCTGTCGTGAAATTAAAAACAAGCCAAATTTTGTCAATACAAAAATCATTGTTACAACAACAGTTCACGAAAAAGCTGCAATTTTAGATGCAGGCGCGGATTTATATTTACCAAAACCTTACGAAATTTCAGATTTAATACGTTGGATAGAATTTTTTAGAGGATAAATCTAAAATGCTATTCTACCTCCAATTTCACCTGAAAATTTTTCTTTTGAATCATAGGTGGATTTAGCCGTTACCGTGATATTGCCCAACTGGTTGAATTTGAACTTCATTTATTCCCCAGTATTTTTTTGCAAAGTCAAAAAACTTTTCGCTCTCTTGTGTGTTAAGTGTGCCAACGCCTGTATTGTTTTGCGCTTCTTGCGGAAGTAAAGATGTTGGAACAATAAGAATTGATTTTCCTTTATTTCCGACTTTTTCTTTTGCTTCTTTTAAGACAGCAGAATATTCGCCTTCTTCCTTTGGTTTAAGGCGTCGCTGAAAATTAATCGCATTGTTAATTTTTAGTTCCATAATCACACACTTCTATTTATATTAAACCAAAACAAGAAAAAATTTGCTATATTGAGAGAGTTTGTAAATAATTGTAACAATGCCGATGAAAATCTTAAAGTTTTTTTAAAATGTGCCGTTATATATGATGGTTGTATTAAATATAAAAGGAGAAAACAAATGACAGAAATTTCAAACTTTAAATTAAACATGGCTAGTATGAATGCTTTCATTGAGAAGGAAGGCGGAAAAATTTCTGACGAAGATTCAACAAAGTTAAACACAATTTTTAAAGAATGCGATACTGAAGGTGCGCAAAACGACAAAGGGGAAAATATTGGCGATGGTGTTCTTAATATGAAGGAATTTGTAAATTTCTTAAACAAAGTAAAGAGTTCATGTCCAAACATCTTTAATAAATTTGTAGCATTCTTAACTGTAGATAAAAAGGCTCAACTAGATGAAATGAACAATGAAACAATACGAGAATTAGAAAAAACAGAGGCCGAAATTGAACAACAAAAGAAACAGATAGACAAAGTTCTTCAGTTTTTTAATAATTTCAAAGATAAAATTGATGATAAAACCCTTCAAGAACAAATCAAGACATTAAATGGTATAACTGATGAAAAGGAATTTAACAAAAAGCTTAAAGAGTTTACAGATGCTAATGACATGAATATTGCAATGGAGGAAGCGATAGAAGATACGAAACTATAAAATTAAGTATAATAAATCAATATAAAAAGGTTTTAATGAAAAAACAGGATAACCAAATGGTTATCCTGTTTTTTGAAATAAGCTAAGTTTAAGTCTATTAAACGTTAGCTACTGCTTTAGGACCAGCGTTAACGATTTCAGCAGGCATGTTTGGATACTTAGCTGAGAAGTTATCAGCAAACATTTGTGCTAATTTGTTAGCAGCTTCGTCATAAGCTTTCTTATCTGACCACATTCCACGAGCATCAAGCATTTCGTCTGGAACATTTGGACAAGATGTAGGATAATCTACGTTAAATACATCGTGGTGTTTGAATTCGATTGAATCAAATGAACCGTTCAATGCAGCAGTTACCATAGCTCTTGTGTAAGATAATTTCATTCTCTTAGCACCTGAAGCTGCTGAACCGCCTGCCCAACCAGTGTTTACTAAGTAAACCTTAGTACCGTATTGGTCAAGTTTGTCACCTAACATCTTAGCATAAACTGAAGCATCCATTGGCATGAATGGTTCGCCGAACAATGTTGAGAATGTAGGTTGTGGTTCTGTAACGCCTCTTTCAGTACCAGCTAATTTAGAAGTGAAACCAGTTACGAAGTGGTACATAGCAGCGTTCTTGTCTAATCTTGAGATTGGAGGCAATACGCCGAATGCATCAGCTGTTAAGAAGATAACAACTTTTGGAATGCCACCCTTTGAAGGGATTTGAGCATTGTTGATGTAGTTGATTGGATAACCAACACGAGTGTTTTCTGTTAATGAACCGTCTTCAAAATCGAATTCTCTTGTTTCAGGATCCATAACTACGTTTTCAACCAATGAACCGAATTTGATAGCGTTGAAGATATCAGGTTCGTTTTCAGCTGAAAGGTGAATACATTTTGCGTAGCAACCGCCTTCAAAGTTGAATACACCGTCTGGAGACCAACCGTGTTCGTCGTCACCGATTAACTTACGGTTTGGATCAGCTGATAAAGTTGTTTTACCAGTTCCTGAAAGACCAAAGAATACAGCAGTTTCACCAGTTGCAGGGTCCATGTTAGCTGAACAGTGCATTGGAAGAACGTTTTTCTTAGTCATAACATAGTTCATAGTAGCGAATACAGATTTTTTAATTTCGCCTGAGTATTGAGAACCGCAAATGATAATTTCATGAGCTTCGTAGTCAATAGCGATACAAGCTTCTGAATTTACACCATCAACTTCAGGGTCACATTTGAAACCAGGAGCACAAAGGATAGTGTAATCAGGTTCACCGTAGTTAGCCAATTCTTCAGCTGTTGGTCTGATTAATAGTTCGTGGATGAACATGTTTTGGCTTGCTAATTCGTTAATAACTCTGAATTTTTGAGTGTAAGTTTTGTCAGCACCAGCAAAACCATCGAAAATAAATACTTCTCTATTTTGCAAGTAAGATGCAATTTTACCCTTGATTGAGTTAAATTTTTCTCTGCTGATAGGTCTGTTTACTTTACCCCAAGCGATATCGTTGTGGATAGATTCTGTATCAACAATAAATTTATCTTTAGGTGAACGACCAGTGTATTTACCAGTTGTAACAACTAAAGCACCAGTGTTGCTCAAAGAGCCTTCACCTAATCTTAAAGCAGCTTCTGTTAACTGAGCTGGAGTCCAGTTTCTGTGAACTGCTTTTGGTCCGATAATACCAAATTTTTCAATTCCGTATGTTTCCATAATATAGCTTCCTCCTTTTTTAAAGCTTTTTTATATACACAATAAATGTATTACAAACACTTGTAAAAATCAATTAGTTTCATGACATTTTAAACAAGATAAACAGTTATTATAAAAAGCGGAAAATTGTATCCAATTTTCCGCTTTTTAGTACTATAGACATATATTCCTAAAATTTGTATTGAGGAATAACAAACTTTTCATTATTTGCATCTTTCTCTACAAACTGCAAATAATAATCTAAAGCCTTATCTTTTGAATTTTCATAAAACTCATCAGAAATAAGTTCTTTATGTAATTCAGTTCTTTCACCTGAATAATTGCCCAAAACTCGTGAGAATTTTTCAATCATTTCAAGGTTTTCTCCGCCTGCATAAGCTTTTGTTTTAGCATCAGTTCCTGATGGCCTGATTTCAACATATTTATCAGTGAATTCTAAATATGTACCGTCACCAACAAATTTAACGGATATTAAATTGTCAAAATTTAATTCTGCAAATGCACCATTAAGAACTTTTTTCACGGCATTAATATCTGCAATACCTTCTCTTACTGCAATTGCAAGTGATAAGAAGAACAAATCATTTTTAGTTCTTTGTTTTTCACCTTCAACTTTTGCAAGTTTAAGTTTTTCAATATCAGGTTCTGATTCGTTATAATAAGCGATATCTTCTCTAACATCGTATTTCGCAATGATATTATTTTCATCAAAAATTTCTACTAAATATTCAGAAAGAGTTTTGTTATCTTCTTCCAACTTAGCAGCAAGCGCAGATGCGACAATGATAGCTTCTGTCGCGCTCTTTTCACGCATAGCAATTGCTTTTCTTCCTGCTAAAGATTCAATTAAGTCTTCTGAACCCATAATCATACCGCCGGATTCTTCGCCGCCAAAGATTAATCTTGGTTGAACGCCCAAATTAATTGAGTTACCGAATACATCATCTACCACAACTTCTTTATCAGGATTGTTTTTAAGTTGCAATTCAACCTTCTTCATAATGTTTGCAATTTCTTTAAAACCTACAGGAACGTTTACAACCTTGATACCGTGTGATTTTGCCCATTCATCCCAGCTAAGAGCAGAAGCTGTTGTTTTAATCATAAATCTTGGGTGGTTTTTGAATTTACCGTGTGATTTAAGTTGTTTAACACGATAGTTCATAAGCATTAAGAAAGCTTGGTTTGCGCTATAAACTGTCAAAATTCTGCTTTCATCAAGTTTGATATAAGAAATTCCGTAATCGTCAAGCATAGGTTCATTTCCGATAGCTTCAATTTGGCAAACTGTCAATCTATCATGGTCAGGGTCTGTAATTAAAACAATTGTTCCTAAAGGACAATCAGCAAGAACTTTTTCATAATGTAAAGATTCAATTACAGGGAAGAATTTTTCTCCGTTTGGTCTTTTTGCCAAAACAGTCGCATCTACTGAATAATCATAGAAGCATTTGTTACCTTTAGGGTCAGTATCGTATTTGCCGATTGAATGGAAAAACGGATCTTCTTCTGTATTATTCCAAATGTACTTTTCTTGAATGCCTAATTTTTCTAAAACTCTGCTCAATGTTCTGTAAGCACAACCGCCAACGCATTCAACAAATAATTTTGATTTCATTTTTTTAACGCTGTCTAAATTTTGTGCAACGCCTGATTTTAAGTATTCAACATACAAATCAACACCATCATTGAGTTTTGACATAATTTCTTCATCAATTAACGCATCATTTTTTGCAGCGATTTTGATTTGATAAGAACCTTCTTTTTCAACAATATCAAAAATTTCTTGAATTTTGTTTACAAATTCTAAAGATTCTTCAGGTAAATACTGACTACCTTGTGAGTTTAAATCTTTTGTCGCAGTTTTTACTGAAATGCCGTGGCTTGAAGTAATGTATTCACCGCCAACAAGGTCCAATTTGAACGCCAAGAATGAAGCTAACCATATTGGAATGGTTTTTCTTTCTTTTGGCGTAAGTGTCTTAATGCCTTGTGCAGCTTGAATACGAGCAATTGCATCAAGATATAATCCTGAATTGTATCTAACTTCACTGCCAACAAGTTTTAAAATTTCTTTACCTTCATACTTCTCACGTGCAACAAGAGCTTTTGCTAAAGTTGCAAGCACAATTCCAACAAGGTTAATAGGGAATCTTGTATCTTGTGGGAACAAAATATTTTGAGGTCCGCGAATACCTGCAGTTGAAACTTTTGCTTCTTTTGAATAATTAGCAAACCATTCAAGAAGATTTAAACCATCGGGGTTTTCTTCCGAATGTGGATAAAGGTGCGCTTTTTTTAGCGTAAAAGTGAATTCACCTTCGTTGTCAAAATTTAATAACTCAGAATTTTTTATATAATCAGGAGTTTTTTCAAAAACGTTTTTGAATAACTCTTTTTCAAGTTCACAGCTTGGTTCTCTTTTTAACATAATTCTCTCCTATTTGTACAGCACATATTATAACATAAATTTTAACAATTGTAACAATATCATACGAATATAGGGTTGAAAACCTGTATAACATGAATTATAATGAATATATATTGTATATAATAGCGTACATATAAATAAAAAGGATTTTATTATCATGGCATCAACAATATCATTTAGCGGTTTGGCTTCTGGCTTGGATACTTCGTCTTGGGTAGAAGCACTTGTTTCAGTAAAGCAACAAAAAGTTACAGCTTTACAAACAGATTTAAAAAGCAAGCAAACTGTAAAAACAACATTGAATGATACCAGAAGTAAATTTACAACATTGCGTTCCGCAATAGAAAAGCTTACTGACACAAAGTTTGGTGGCACAATGGACTTGTTCGCAAAAAATTCTGCAACATCTTCTGATACAGATATTTTTACAGCAACGGCATCTTCTGGTGCAACTCGTCAAAATTACGATATCACTGTACAACAGCTTGCAACATATACCAAAGCAACCTCAAAAAATGCAGCAAGCGCAATTGCTGATGATAAAACCAAATTAAAAAATTTAGGAATTTCAGATGGCACTTTAACAGCCTATGTAAATGGTCAAAAATATACGGTCAACATTAGCGATACAAGTACTTTAGGAGATTTGAAAGCTAAATTGGCTGGCTTTGGTGTAAAGACTGATATTGATGAATCTGGTGCGTTGAAATTTTCTGCACAAAACGAAGGTGATACTATTCATATCGGTGCAACAACAGACTCTTCAAATTTAACATCTTTAGTTGGTTTAACACAACAAGAAGATGGAAGCTACATATCTACAAATTCGTTATTTAAAGCAACTGTAGCATCTGTTTTAACATCAGATGAATCTGGTTTTAATGAAAAAATAACAGCCGGTACATTTAAAATAGGTGATGCAACGTTTACAATTGATGACAAAACAACTCTTTCATCATTAATTTCAGACATTAACAGTAATGATGATGCTCAAGCTTATGCTTATTGGGATGATGCGGCCGGTAAGTTGTCAATAACTTCTAAAAAAGAAGGTGCTTCTTTTATCAATATTGAAGCAGGAACAAGCAATTTTACTGATGTAATGGGATTTACTACTTCTGAATGGAATGAAGATGGCACAGTAAAATCATCCAAAATGTTCACAGATGCACAAGAATTGGGACAAAATGCTCAATTTACAATCAACGGAACAAAAATGACTTCTACATCTAATACTGTTACTTCTGATATTTCAAGAATTAATGGCGTAACTCTGACATTGAAAAAAGCCAGCACAGAAGAAAGTGGAACTTCAACTCTTAAAGTCACTCAAGATACAAGTGGTCTAATAGAGGCTGTTAAATCTTTTGTAAGCGCGTACAATGATACTATTTCAAAAGTTGATGAAGTTACAGCTAATGGTGCTGATCTCCACGGTGAAACAACACTAACAGGATTGAGAAATACTATCAGAAGCTATGCTACTGCAAAAAACACTTCAAATGACGGTGTTTACAGTCTTCTTTCTGAAATTGGAATTTCTACAAGTTCGGCTGATAGCAGTAATTTAAATGCTGATACAAATACATTAACACTTGATGAAGACAAACTTAAAAAAGCTTTAGAAGAAAATCCTGAATCTGTTAAATCAATTTTGGCAGGCGAAGGCGGTGTTCTTACAATGATGGAAGACTCTATTGAGCAAAGTTTAAAATCTTCAGTAGGATATTTTGATGTAAAAACATCGACTTTGAATTCTGATATTAAAAAAATGGAAACCAAAATTACTAAACAGAACACAAGTATTTCAACATATAAGGCTCAATTAGAGAAGAAATTCTCTGCGATGGAAACTACGATTGCTCAAATGCAACAAAACTACTCATCATTCTTGTCATAGTTTGCTTCAGTTCGTGGTGTTGTGATATTTGATGTTGGAGTTACTCAAACCAAATAGTTGTTTTGTTTAAATCAACAGGTAAAATTACTATTTTTATAATCATAGTTTTGTTACCTGCAACTTCAATTGATTTAAGATAATTATAAGCTTGAGTTTCAGCTTTTGGCATTAGTCCTAAAGTCCAGTTTGTTCCGTTTTTCTCATAAAAGAATTTAAAATCCTTTTCTAGTCGAGAATAAGACTTGTTAGAAATTGCTGATACAATATTGTTTATTTGCTTATATTCTTTTGTCGTATATGAATTTACACTTTTTATCGGATAAACTGTATAAAAAGTAATTCCCTTACCTTTATCAAATCTAAAATCACCGGAAGACTTCAATACTATATTTGAAGTTTTGATAATTTTTTCTTGTTTAAATTTACAATTAATACTATTCAACGAAGGAATATCAATATCATTAAGAGCTGTTGGATGATTAAAAACATTTGCAAACGAAGAAATACAAGTCAACAGATAAACTAAGCCACAAGAAAAAATAGAATTTTTATTTTTCATAATTTTCAATTCCTTTTTTGAGTGCTTCTGGTACAGAATAAAGCGTTTCACCAGTTTTTATATTTACTCCGATTTGCATTGTGTTTGCGCTTAAAATTCGCTCTCCATTTACAAAAATCTTATATTTAATAAGAATTGCCGGTTCAAACTCTTCCAAAATACATTCTACAATCAAATCATCGCCTAAATGTGCAGATTTGATATACTTCAAATCAATTTTTGCAATTGGAAACGCAACATTATCAGCGTGCATTTCTTTATAGTTGTAATGAAACTTATCAAACAATTCTGCACGAGCTATTTCCAAATATTTTACATAATTACCATGCCAAACGACATTCATTGGATCGACGTCATAAAAAGGAACTTTAATTTTTGTTTTTGAGATAATTTCTTTCATAATCAATAACCCATAATAACATTCATTTTTTATTATGACAATGTGTTTTCTAAAGGTAACAAACCTGTTGAAAATACTGTTTCATTTTCGAATTTATAAGAAATTCCCAAATTTGTTTTCTTCAAATGAAGATAAACTTCTTTATTCGGACGAATAATATTCGAAAATTTAATTTTTCTAAGCTGACCGCACCTACAATCAATATCAAATATCAACTTACTAAAAAAGTTCGCGTAAAATAATTGAACAACTCCAGCTAATATTGGCAATTCTTCAAAATGTCCTTTAAAAAAGTTACTGTTCTTTAAAAATACCATTTCAATAGAAGCGTTTTCGCCATCCATTAAGGAATTAGTTATAAGCGGCAAAGCTAAATTCAAATCAAAAAGTTCTTTTATTAAGTTTTTATCAACCTTACCTCTAATATCGGTTGGAATTTCGTACCACAAACGCCATTTGTGAGGTAAAATTTCAAACTTACTTGCAAGTGAATTTTTCAACATTTTTGTAAGTTCAAATTTTCCATTTTTAATTACGAAATCAATTCCAGCTTTTTCTAATACAATTAAAGCCGCGATTTTATTGTTGTACTCAAAACAGTAAGCATCTTTTATTAAGCTATTTTGTTTAATTGCAGCTTCCAAATCATTTGCAGAAATACGCTTCTCTAAAATCTTAAGAATTCTTCCACTTCGCCCCATAAAAGATATCTGATTGTTTAAAAAACTAATTCTATCCGAAATTTCTACAATTGAGTCTTTTGAATATTGTGTTTCAAGTTGCGTAAAATCTTCTGTTGTTTTTAGAATTTCTATGCCGCTAAATTTTTGAAATTTATTTTCCGGATTTTCCCTAAAACCTATAACTCCGGTCTCAGTACTTCCATATATTTCTATCACTCTTTCTGAAATTGATTGCGCATACAAAAATGTATCTTTCTTCAATTCTGCACCGGCAGTGATTATGATTTTCGGATTTACTATCGGCTTCGACTCATATTTCCTCATCGCTTCTAAAAATGAAGGTGTTGTAATTAATACAGCGTTTTCAGCCTTAATATCTTCCGGATAATTAATTCTAGCCAATTGCCTTTTGTAACCGTAAAAATAAGGTAACATAGCAAAAAAAGTGAAGCCAAATAAGTGTTCCGGAACCGTGGTAGTCGTAAAAACCAGATTTTGAGGTATTCTAAGCGCTTCAAAAATGTCTTTGCATTCTTTTTGCAAATTCTCAAACGTTTTTTCTATAACCTTACTATTTCCCATCGTTCCGCTTGTAAGAAACTTTGTAGAGCCAGAATTTACAAAATCATTGATTTTTGCTTCCATACTTCCTCTTAAAATTAATCCTTACAATATATTCTACCGCAAAAATCATTCCGACAAGAATATAAGAAATACAGCCATTATAAAGCGTCCACATTTCTTTTGACAAAAAAATCGTCCACACTGACGCTAGAAAATTTAGCAATGTAAAAACCGCCCAAACATAAGTAAGATTTCTCGTGTAGCGCATAACATTTTCATCAGCGTCAGGTTCCATCAATAAAGCTATTTTTTGTATAACAGTTTTTTCTTGGAAAAGGGAAGAAAAAAATACTACAAAAAAACAAAAATTCACGATTGGCGGATAATACTTAAAAAATATCAAATTCGTATAATGGAATGCAAAGATTATAATAAACATCCCAATAAAAGGCGCAAGTATTTTTAAAAACTTACTGCAAAAGCGCATAAACGGCTTCCACTATGTCATTAATAGTTCTAATTTTTTTGAACTCTTCCGGTGAAAGTTTTTTACTTGTAAACTTCTGCATTCTTACTGCAATATCAACCGCATCAATTGAATCCAAATCTAAATCCTCAAAAAGATTAGCATCAAGATTTATAGCACCCTCATCAACTTCCAATTCTTCAATTAGAATATTTTTAACCTCTGCAAAAATTTCTTCTTTTGTATATTTAGCCATCAATTTGCGACCTCACAAATTCACTCAACGTATCAATTGAGTAGAAAAACTTTTTATTTTCCTCTTTATCAGATTTAAGCACTATATTATACTTACGTTTTAGTGCCATACCGAGTTCTAATGCATCAATAGAATCTAAACCTAAACCTTCACCAAAAAGAGGTTCATCATCTTTTATATCGCCTTCCGTAACATCTTCCAATTCCAAAGCTTGGATTATCAAATTCTTTAATTCAGTTTTTAATTCCATATAAAATATTGTAGCATAAATATTTATTTTTTAACCAGCGATTGATATTTAATGGCTTGAAACTCTTTGAAAATACGTTATAATGAGTATATATGTGTTATGTCGTTTCGGAAAGGATTCTATGATGACAGGAATTAGCCTTGGAGTTACAAATTCTAGCAATCAACTTACAAGTTTTGGTGTAAATAATAATAACTTTGCAAAAAGCAAAGCTTCCGTTTATGCTCAAAAAGGCGAGCCTATGTACCAAAAAGAGATGGATGCGGACGAAGATGGCATAGTCACGTTTGAAGAATTTAACGAATACTGCGATAATAATGGCATTGATTATAAAATGCGCATAATGCTTCTAAATAATCGTATGACATATAAATTATCAAAAGATAACGAAGAAACTTCAAAAAAGGTTAAAGAAGAAGCTGAAAATGCTCAAAAAGCAAAAGAGGCTGAGGAAGAAACAAAAGCTTCCACAGAAGAAGATAAAACGTCTATTTTGGACAAAATAATTAATGGCGACGATGAAGAAGAAAAAATAACTTACGAAGAGTATATGAAAATCTGCGAAGAACAAGCAAAATCTGCGCCAGAAAAAGATTTTTCATCAAAGACAGAAACAGTAAAGGTTAAAGATGCTGAAACTGATGAAGAAAAAGTTGTTGTTAAGAATTACGGAAAAGCACTAAAAAGCTATTCGGAAGCAGATTCAGCTACTCACAATAAATAAAAAACAAACTCTCTAACCGCCCTTTTTAAGGAGGTTGTAGCTGTTAGCAAAACTATGCTGAGCGTTACAAATGTTGGAGGTTTTTAGTAAATAAAAATCTAAAATCTCTTATTCCCTCATTACCTTATTCCCCTATTCCCTTAAATTAACTTGCACCTTACTAATTCCACCAACAACACAACAAAATATTAAAAGCGGCGGTTGAAAATTCAACCGCCGCTTCAAAACTTATCCGAAAAAATCGTTAATTACTTACCGTTAACAACTTCTTTGAATTTTTTACCAGCTGAGAATACAGGAACTGTTTTAGCAGGAATTTTAATTTCCTTACCAGTTTGTGGGTTTCTGCCGTTTCTAGCAGCTCTCTTACGAGGTTCAAAAGTACCAAAACCAACTAGAGTAACTTTTTTACCTTTAGAAACTGTTTTTTGAACTGTTTCGATTAAAGCTGATAAAACTTCGTTAGCTTCTTTTTGAGTAACTTTAGATTTTTTTGAAATTTCTTGTACTAATTCTTCTTTGTTCATTTAAAAACTCCTTTCTTCTATTTACAAACTCTATTATACAAACTCCAGTTGATAATGCAAGCATTTTTTTCTTTAAAATACTTAATTTTTCTAGCTTATAGCCAGATAGCACAAAACATAAGAAAAAGCAACAACTTTTTGCATTAACCGTAGAACTTATGCTAGACAACCATTTGAACAGCATCTACATGCTATTCTTGTATATTAATAATATTTCCGGAGTATTCCTCTTTCGCATTATCATAAGCTTGTTGAAACTTTTCTGTTTGTTGTGATTTTTTAAGTTCAGCTTGTACCGCATCCATGTTTTTTTGAAGTTTTTTTATATTTTGCAACTCTAAAGTTCTGATTTCGTTTAAAATAGTATCCAACTGTTTTTTCTGAACCGGAGTGAATTCTAAATAATTTTGCATGCACTTACAGCTTAAAAACAACTGTTCACGACTTTTAATCATAGTAATAGCGCTATCAAAATCCTCTGCATCAATCATTTGAGAGATATCTTCTGAACCTTGTTTTAATTGACTATATTGAAGCATTAACTGTTCAAATTGTTGTTCGTTTTGCATGATACACCCCTTTCTATGATTGAGAGGAATTACTATTTGTTTGTTGTTCTTGCATGGCTTGTTCTAATGTTGTAACTCCACTTTGAATTTCAATAGCCTTCTGAAAACCCCAACGAATATTTGAAACATCTTCAATTACAGTATCAATAAGCGCGGCATTTCTTTGAACATTCGCTTTAATTAAATTCATAACCATCTTATTATACAACTTAAATAATTGCTTAGAAACGTCATTGCCATTTTCTAAATCAATCGTACGCATAAGTTCTCTAATAATTTTTCTTGCACCATCAATATTTTGAGAGCGTTCTTTAAGATTACCCTCTGCTATTGCAACCTTTGCTTTTTGTAAAAACTGCAATGCACCATCAAACATCATAATCATTAGTTTTTCCGGTGTTGCAGTATTGACGTTACTCGCCTGATATTGTTTTATGTACTTGTTATATGGATTTACTGGTGGCATTTAAACCTTCTTATTTACAAATATTCCTGATGCCATATTTAGCTTCTGAACCAATTCTCCCAGTTCATTGCCAGATATTGTCTCAATTAATCTGTTCGTAGCACTATCATATAATTCTATTATATCATCTTTTGCATTTAATTTAACATAAAAATCTTTATTCGGATTCTCAATATCTTCAACATAAGCCAAATCATCTTCTGAACTCGGCTCTTCTTCTTTTACCAAGCCATCTTCAAAAGTATCTCTCAAATGATCATTATTTTGTTTTTTGGAATTTTCATCCCCTTCATCTTTGGCACGAACCTTTTGATTTTGACTCAAACTATTGACTTGTCTATTTGAATTCACTTGCTCAGCTTGCATCGCTTGCTCAGTTTTACTGGCAATTTCTGCTGAAGTGGTTTCTTTTACCACACCCGTATTTGCGATAGACAAACCGTCCATGCCCATATATGAAGCTTCCTTTACAAATGTTTACTTTTATTATCTTATGATATAATTTGTTTGTAGTTATCATATAAAAGAAGGATATATTTCATGAGTAGAAGCTTATTTATAGATTTTATGGAAAAAATGCTTGCATTTCCTCTTTGGATTAAGCAAACAATCTTCTTGAATTTGTCAAATGACTTGACTAATTATTTGAGTAACGAATTCTTAGATTTACCGGAAGGTGAACTATTCCATATTTATAAACCTGCTCTTTCAGATTTAGGACAAAATGAACTTTTGACCAAAGAATCTAAATTTGATGAAAGTATCTACGCTTTTATGAATTGTTGCTCAAAAGGGATGTCACTTATTGAGATTGCGATAGAAAATAATTTTACAATGGAAGAAGTCGCAAAAGCTTTTACTTTCTGTAAGACTTCCGGATTTTTCTCAAATGAAGTACCAAACCTTGTTAGCGCGATTGCAGGATTTATCGCCGGCAAATACAGAACAGGTGAATACTTTATCCGTGCCGGTAAAATGACAATTGATCAATTAGACGAAGTTCTTGATAAGCAAAAAGAAATGAACGAATCCGGAAAACACGTATTTATCGCTGAATTAATGGTTCAAATGGGTTTTGTCAGAGAAAAAGATGTAAAAAGTATTATCTTTATGAAAGAAGAAGCTGGAAAAAGATTTTCGCTGAATCCTGATGACATTCCAACTCTTGCTTTAGAAAAAGAAAGTTTTGATATTAGAGTAGAAAATACTAGACTAAAAGAAGAAAACGAAATACTAAAACAAAAAATGGATGCTCTTCTTACATTTATCAAAGACCACAAAGAAGAGTAATGAGGCTTTGATATGCGCATTGAATATGTAAGAGATGGTTTGATTGAAGAATTTCATGACGGAATCTTTATGCGTTATTCAAAAATGTTTGATACCATGCCTTACTATCTTCGCTCTTGTGCTAAGCCACTTCAAGCAACGCTTCTTGTTGACTACAAAATTGATTTAACAGAGGAAGAACTTGCTTTATGCTGTGGCTCTCATGCCGGAGAAGAATGCCATGTTAGAGTTGCTAAACAAATTTTAGATAAATTTGAAATTGATGAAAAATATCTAAAATGCGGAATTCATGCGCCACTTGCTCGAAGCATGCAAGATAAAATGCTTTTGAGAGGAGAAGAAGCTAGAGCAATTCACAATAATTGCTCAGGCAAGCACATTGGTTTTTTGGTTATTTGCAAAGCTAAAGGTTGGGATATAAAAACTTATGACAGACCTGAACATCCCCTACAAATCGCTATTAAAAACAAAATAAACAACATGTGCGAAGTAGCCTCAAACTACCCTATAACAACTGATGGCTGCGGTGTGCCAATTCTCAGTATGCCATTAAAAAACATGTTAATCGGTTACAAAAATTTACTCCAATACGAAAAAATCATAAACGCAATTCAAAAATATCCTTACATTTTCGGTGGTGAAAACCGCTTGGATACAGAAATTATCCAAAATACAGATGACCTGATTGCAAAAGTCGGCGCTGGCGGACTCTGCATTGTGTTTAATACAAAAAAAGAAGATGGTTTTGTTGTAAAAATTAATGATTGTTCTATGGAAGCCAGACGTTTTGCGGTTTTGGAGATGATAAATCGATTAGATTGGGGTAATGTTGAACTTGATAAAACAATAAAGACTTTGCAAGGCAAAGTAGTTGGTAAAGTAGTTATATCAGAAGATGCATAGCAAACAAATAGAAAAAACTTGCAAAAAAAAATTGATGTGATATTCTAGGTGTACAAACTGAATAATGATTTATGCGTCTGTAGCTCAGCTGGATAGAGCATCTGCCTTCTAAGCAGAGGGTCCCGCGTTCGAATCGCGGCAGGCGTATTTTTTCATAAAAAGAGCCACTTATGTGGCTCTTTTGTTGTATTTACAAGGCTTTTACCTGCTACATTACCAATAACACTGGCATAAAGAGTACGTTCTTATAACAAGATATTTAAAAATTTGCTTGTTATTTATAACGCAAATCAAAATTAATTTATTAGAATTATATTTTTGTTTATACAAGATTTAACAATACGTTCTTAAAATTTCAATAAGTTCTTCTCTATAATTTTTATCCGCTTTTGCAAAATCCATTTCAATCATAGGACGAATGATATGAGATTTAGCCCAATTATTTTTTAATGAATATTGGTGCAGTTCATAAGTTTTGAAAACTTCTTCACTATAAATTCCATTAAATTTTATATTTTTACACAAGTCTAAAATAAAATTTGCACAATCTTTTTTCTCCGCATCTGTTTTTGCCGATGATAGAAGTGATGTAAGTAAATTCTGGTCTTTTGGTCTTGAAATTAACAGATTTTTTAATTTACTATAACTTCCTTCCATTTGAGCCAATGCTTCATATGCCGCACCTGTTGTCGTACTGTTATTAAGATTATTGTAAATGGCGGCATCAATAGCATCATTAAAAGTTTTATCTGTTGGATTTGTTTTTAGATAAGTTCCGATACTCTTTAAATGTGCAGTTTTATAGAAGTCATTACTAGAAACAGAAAGTACATTTTTAAACTTGTCTGCCAACATAGTTTTATCTTTCGTGAGATTTATCAATCTTACTATATTTGCACTTAAATCAGGGTCCCCAATTGACTCAATCTCTTTTTTTAAAATTTTACTATAAGCCACACGCATTTCTTCATTATTTGTGGAATTAATTATGTCAACTAATTTATTTTTTACTATATTTAGATTTTCTCTCATTCCATCATTCAGCACCATTTTATGTCTTTTGATTACATCAAATAACACATCTGCTTGTTTCTCTTTAGGAACTTGATTGAACAAAATTTCTACATTTTTGTCTAACCCATAGGATCGTTGTATGTTGAGATCTATTGTTGAATTAAATTTATCAATTAAAGCTTCTTTAGCTTTTTCCGCTTCAATTTTAGCATTTTCTTTTTGTAATTTTGATTGAACTTCAATTCTTTTTTTAGCAAGAGCTAATGCCTCATCTAAAGATTTATTTAATGAATCTTCTTTATTTTTATCTTCAAGTTTTGAAATGAAAGTTCTTTGTTCGGAACTAAGCTGTTCTTTGTTAATATATTTTACTGGACATCTTGTAGTTCTATATTGTGCTATTACTCCTTCTGAAATTTGACCGTCTTTTAGGGTTTGTATATCTAAACTATATTGTTTTATTTTTTTTAAAGTATCAAATGGCATTATACGCAAGTTTACATAACTGGTATTTGGTTCAGCAAATTCTGTAAAAATAGTTTTACTTTTAACGCCTACTTGCTCTGCAACATCCGGGATAATTTTCTCAAATTGCTGAGGTTTTTTTGCAAAAATAGTTTTAAAAAAATTGACACTAATGCTCATTAATATTTTTCCTTTAATATAATCTTATTAAATTTCTACTAATTTAACTCTTACACATATATAAAAAAACAAAATAAACAAAAAATTGCCATAGTGCCCCGCCAGGCATAGCATAGTATAGTATAGTATAGTATAGTATAGTGGCATTCTAACAGGGTTTGAGGCATTTTTAAACTCATCTTTACATTTCTTTACATCCAATCTAAACTAAGTTTGTAACACAAGTGAAACTCTTAGAGTATTTTTGTATTTATGCTACAATTAGCGCAAGAGGTAGAAATGTATAGAAATTGTTTTACTCAAAATGATGAATATAAAGCTAAAATTAATGCTTTACGACCACTTTCTAACGATGCATTATTGCAAGTAAAAGAGTATTACAAAATAGGTTTAACTTATGCTTCAAATGCTCTTGAGGGTAATACTCTTAGCCTCGCGGAAACAAAAGTTGTACTGGAAGATGGCATTACAATTGGCGGAAAACCTCTAAAAGACCATTATGAAACGGTCGGACACGCAAAAGCTTTTGATGAAATAATTAAATTATCTCAAAACAAAACTTTTGCAGAAGACGACATTAAGCTATTGCATAAATTGTTCTATGAAAAAATTGATAGTGAAAAAGCTGGTAAATATAGAACCTCACAAGTTATAATTACAGGTTCTGATGTAGAGTTACCAAAACCTGAAGAACTTGATAAAAAAATGCATGAGTTCATTTTACAATTACCAAAATTAAAAGCTGAATTGCACCCTGTTGAATATGCGGCGATGGTGCATATAATTTTTGTAAATATTCACCCATTTGCAGATGGTAATGGCAGAGTTGCACGATTATTAATGAATTTAGCACTATTACAAAGCGGTTACAATATTGTTGTAATACCACCGATTGTTAGAGCAGATTATATTTCTGCATTACAAAAGACTAACAAAGGCAATAACACAGATTTTATTAATTTCATTTCAGAAATGGTTTTAGAGTCGCAAAAGGAATATTTAAAAATCATCAGTAGATTTTAAATATAGGAGTAAATATGAAAAAGATTTTTGTTACAGGACTTATATTTATGACAACTATAGTTCCTTGTTTCGCTAAAATAAAAGATAATATTTTTATTATAGCTAACGTAACACCAGTTCAAACAACGAACTCTATTTATAACGAACTTTCAAAATTAAAGATTGATAATTTAAAATTAGACGCAAAAAATAATATTGTTTTTACCTCTGATGGAAACATATATTACAAAGCATATCCTAATGATACAAATACAGAATTATATGTGATATCAAACACAAATAGTGCAGTAGAAACGAATCATATAATACAAAATATTTCATCAAAAACATTTCCACTAAAAGATAAAGACTCTTTGAAAAAATATGAAGATGAATATTTATCTTTTGTAAAAGAAAATCATTTGAATAACAAGATTTCAAATAACAAAACAAATTCTGTTGGGTATAGAGAATACAATCCATACATGGGTAATTTAAGGAATAAAGTAATTGAAAAACAAAAGATATCACAAGATAATATAGAAATTAAGAGAACTCAATTACAACCAAAATGCAAAGTAAAACATTACGCAAATGAATATGTTTATGAAATAACAAATAACACGGGAAAAGATATTATAATAAATAGTGTTGCATCTTCTGAAATCATTGGATTAAGTCAAATTGCAGCGTACACGGCAATTCCGAGGGGAATGGACTTTGTTCCCATCTGGGGACTAGTATATGGTATACAGACTGATTTAGAAAAAAATAAATTTACAAGACCACATCCAATAAACGAAATAATAAAAAACAATTCAACGATGAGAGTTTTAGCTCTTTCTAAAAAAACTGATAACCCTATTGTAAATTTTTATTTTACAAAAGATGATAAACAAATAAAATTCATATACGAGCCTAACAATGGAGAAAAATTATAATGAAAAAATTTTTGCTTACTTTATTGATTATTTGTTCTTTCGCTAATGTAGCTTATACAGCAGACGAAGAAGGAGAAATGTATTATAAACGACAAATCCAAAATCAAAGATACTTATATAACAATAGCGGACTCGTAAATGCAATCAACAGAGGAGATTCTGAAGTCGTTGAATATTTTATGCAAGCAGGATTTGACCCCAACGAAAAATTTTGCAAAGTCCCATTACTAGTATATGCAATGAAAAGCAATAACTATAAAACAATGGAAAGTCTTTTGAATCACAAAGCTAATGTTAATAATGATTGCATGGGTTTACCAATTATTTTCCAAGCAATAAATTATAAAAATTCAGAAGCTGTCAGATTATTAATTCAATATGGTGTAGATGTAAATGCAAAATATAAAAAAGATACACCAATAAATTATGCCATTCGCAAAAAACAAACTAAAATCGTGGAATTGTTATTAAAAGCAGGAGCAACACCTAATGAAACAACTATTAACTTAGTTAGTAAATCAAAAGACGAATACCTAAAATATTTGTTGCAAACGAATTTAAACGAGTAGTAAAAGTTAAGCTTACCTAAACACATTTTAGGAAAAATACATTTCCTATATTATAGTTTGTTTTTATTATAGTTTACACAATTTATAAAAATATTTTACCTTTTGGTGAGCTTTCAATATAAGTGTTCTACTATCGTTTACACTGGGGTATTTTTTTGTAAAAAGAGCCAACAAAGTGGCTCTTTTACTGTATTTTCAAAGCTTTTGCTTTTTTTATAAGAACTCACCCTGAACAGTTTCTATTAAGAAATGTAAATATGAATTTTTCAAAGTATGAGTATATTGTAGCTATAATAAATAAATTACTTTTATGCTCTATAGCAATTTTTTTTAAAATAATGTTTTATATGTATTATGACAATTGTAATTGAAAATCATCTAGTATTTTAGAAAGGAAGTATTATGGTAGAAATCAATCCAGTATTATTACAACAACAAGCTTTAGTAAATGCAGCAAATTCGAATAACAATGTTGCAAATCCACATAATTTAGTTAATGTTGGAACCGCTCAAGAAGTCGGTGAAATTGCTAAAAAAGAAATTGGTACGATGCCATATCGAATTGCAACTGCCGGTTATTCAGCACCTCCAAAAGGTTATGAAAGTACAACAAAACAAACAAAACAATTTTTAAAAATGTTAGATGGAGAATTAGGCACTAGAAGTACAGCTTTTGTTACAAGTCCAACTGCTGATAAAGGAAGTATTGATGCTATCACTTCAGAAATTACAGGATTAAATAAAGGTAAAATATTTTATACAACTGCGCAGGATTATGTAGAATATATAAATCCTAAAAATTTCCCAGAAACTATTGATACAGTTGCTTATTCAAAATTACCAAAACATGTTTTGCCTAATGGTGCAGAATATTCAAAAGCAACCGCCGAAGCATCAAACGTATTTGTTGCAACTGGTGGAAGAAATGCAACTGTAAGTGATTTTGTAAATGCTTTAAATAAAGGTAACAAAGCTGTTGTATTAAATAATCCGGCTTTAGATGTACCTGCTTGGGATGATGCAAAAGGTCGAGTAGAAAATGCTTCAAAATATTTAATGGAACAATTAGAAGCTTTTAATGCTGGTAAAAAATTACCGCACCCAGAAGTCGGAGAATTTACAAGTGAATTTTTAGCTAAAAATAAATCAAGATTAAATGAATTCGTTAAAGTTATCACATTAGATGGTGCTGATACACAAAGCATTCTAAAAGCTGCAAAAAAAGCTGCTAAATTTATTAGATAATAAAATTTTATTAACCAATCATAAAAACGCAAAAGTCTATCATATTCAATAAAAATGTTGATTACGATAGACTTTTTCTATCAATAATGATAATTAAATCGTTTCTATTTTTTAAAATTCCACAAATCTTTTTGGAACAAAACCAAAAATGGAATTAATTCTAAACGACCTACATACATATCAATAATTAAAATTATTTTAGAAACAGCGTGCAATGGGTCAAAGCTTTGTAAAGGTCCAAGCAGACCAAATCCGGGTCCAACGTTACCGACAGCACTTACTGCACCCGTAATTGCAACAACAGTATTTTTTTCAATCAAACCGAGCAAGAATGCTGAAACCACCAAAAACGCGATATAAAAGAATACAAACATCAAAGTTTGATACAAAATTTCCTTCGGAACAGAATATCTGCCGACTTTGATATCAACAATCGCTTTTGGATGTAAAATCTTCATCATTTCGGATTTCATAATTTTATACACTAGCATCCATCTTACAACTTTCAAACCGCCACCGGCTGAACTTGCGCAACTTCCGAACATCATTGTTGCAAATAAAAGAACTTTACTTGCATAATCCCAGTTTGCAAAATCTACACTACAAAAACCGGTAGAAGAAATTATTGACGCAACATTAAAAAATGCGTGGGTTAAAGAATCCCACAAATTATAATGCATGTTGCCAAACAATGAAAAACTCAATGCAAGTGCAATCAGCATTACAAAACTAAAATAAACTTTAAATTCTTCGTTTCTAAAAAGCACAAGCGGATTGAGTTTCGCCCAAGCTCGGTATTGTAAATTATAACTTACACCTGCAAAAAACATAAAGAAAGTAATAACTGATAAAATAGCTCTATTGAAACCAACCAAGCTATTCGCATTTGGAGAAAGTCCACCTCCGGAAACAGAGGCTAATGCATCACAAACTGCCTCAAAACCACTCATGCCAGTAAATTTTAAAAGCAGAATTTCTAAAATTGTTAATCCTGCATAAACCTTCCACAAAGCAGCCGCTGTATTTTTTATTCGAGGAGTGAATTTATCCTCAGTCGGCCCAGGCGCTTCTGCAAAAAACAATTGTCTGCCCGCTATCGCAAATTGTGGCAAAATCGCAATAAACAAGACGATAATTCCCATGCCGCCAAGCCATTGAGTTAACGAACGCCAAAAGAAAAGCGTTTTAGGATAATCGAACGTTGTTAAAATCGTTGCACCGGTTGTTGTAATGCCGGAAGTTGCTTCAAACAAAGCGTTCAAAGGGCTTATTCCAAAAAATAAATAAGGAATTGCAGCCAATAAGCCCGCAAACAACCAAGAAAATGTTACAACGCAAAGCCCTTCTGATTTTTTAATATCGTTAATAGATTTTATCGACTCAGTTCCTTTAACAATTTTTCTTAAAGTTACTGATATGAAAAAGGCTGTTGCACAAGCAATTAAAAATGGTAAAACTGCGGTATATTCACGATAAAAAAGTGCTACCGCAATCGGTACAAGCAAAACAATGCTGAAATACATTATGCTAAGGCTGAAAGAGTATGCTAAATAAGTTAATCTCATTTAATTTCCTCAAAAAATTCCCTTATAACAGGCGCATTTTCACTTGTTGTAAATATAATCAAATTATCACCACTCATAACCTGTGTTGTACCGTTTGGAATGATAATTCTTTTGCGACGCTGAATAACACCGACAATCGCCTTAACAGGCAATCTTAATTCCATAATTTTTTTGGTTTCATAATGTTCAGGAATTTCGATAACCAAAACTTCGCCTTTGCCTTGTTCTACAGTGGCTAAAATACCGATATTTGTTTCTTTTACATTATTTTTAATTTCGTTTAATGCCGCGGTTTTTGATGAAATTGCAATATCAATTCCAACTTTCTCAAACAACGCTACGTTCGTATTCTTTGAAACTCTTGAAATTACACGACCTGCGCCCATGTGTTTTACAAGAAGAGAACACAATAAATTCTTTTCATCATTGTTTGTAACACTTACAACAACATCCGCATCAGAAATTTCTTCTTCGTTTAAAAGTTCAATATCAGTTCCGTCACCATTTATTACAAGCGTATTTTCAAGTTCTTGCGCTAAAAACCTGCAACGCTCTTCATCTTTTTCAACTATTTTGATATTAAGCTTCAATGCTTCCAAACTTTTTGCCAATTTTAAGCCAACATTTCCGCCGCCGATAATTGCAACGGTTTTTACAAATTCTTTTTCGTGGAAAAATTTACCTGCTAAAATATCTAAAGAATGAGAAAGTCCCATGAATATGACTTTATCATCCTCATGAAGCACAGTTTCACCATTCGGTATAAACAATTCACTATCTCTTGTAATCCCTACAATAACAGTATCTTTCGGAAATTCGCAATTTCTTATCATACTATTTACAAGAATTGAATTTTCAGCAATTTTATATTCTAAAAGGCGTGCACGTCCATCTGCAAAGTTTTCAACATCTAAAGCCTTAGCAACAGTAATGATTCTAAAAATTTCTTGCGTCATGAGTTCTTCAGGCCAAATAATGTTATCAATATAAAAATCACAGTTATATTCTGCATCTTTTGCCAAACCTAAAGAAGATTTGTATTCTTCCTTACGTACAAAACACATTGTACGAACGGTACTTATTCTTTTTGCTGTTAAACAAGCAACGATGTTTAACTCATCAGACGCTGTACAAGCAATAAATACGTCCGCGTCCTTGATATTAGCTTGTTTTAAAATCTCAATATTTGACGCATTACCGGAAATAAAGCCGACATCAAGCTTGTTAAAAGCATCGACTTTAAATTTTTCATCATCAATTACCGTGATATCGTTATCTGTATAGAACTCTGTTGCAATCATAGAACCGAGTTCATTTGCACCGAAAATTATAATCTTCATAGGATTATTTAACGTCAAATGCGAAGTAAAGTCAATTTGAAAGTTAGTCTACTTGTTTAATTGTAGCTACAATTTTACCGACCAAAATCAAATCTTCAACAGCTTTGCCGGCAATTGTACGAACTCTGTATTCCGGATTATCTGATTTTATAATTATTTCGTCTAAGTTCTTAGAAAGACGTTTTACAAAAAACTCATTATTATAGCAGAAAACATAAATTTTGTTATCTTGTATCTGATTTCCTTGCCAATGCTCAACTATAAGTTTATCTCCATTATCAATCGTAGGAGCCATACTGTTTCCGGTCGCATTAATCATTGAATATAATTTGTTTTTAGAATATCCGCTAATCATTGAAGTCGCAATCGGCAACTTTGTTTTTTCGCTTGAAAATACAATACTACCATTTCCGCAGCTTGCAAAAACATCTGTATAATAATCTATGTACGCGAGATTCTCATCTGAGCATGAACCAAATAAATCGACATTAAAGAATTCTTCTACGCGTTTTAATTCGCTAACAGTAACCTCACTTTCATTTTTTATACGGTTACTTATAGTCTGACGCGTAATTCCCATGCTTTCCGCTAGCATTGACTGGTTAATCGTCATTGCTGTTCGATTAGAAATTAATGATAACAATTCATCTAGCTTCATGTTTCACCACAATAAAATACTACTTGACAAATGTATCATGTTGTCTTACAATTTGATACAAGATGTAAGTTTATATTTGATATTTAAGCATACATTTTCATTTATGTCAAACGTTTTTATTGGGGAAGAGGTTTAATATGGCTTATAGATACAATGTATCATGTAGCGAAACAATGTCGAAAAATTGGACACCAACAGCTATAGATTGCTACAAATTGGGTTGTAGTTGTTCAAAATGTAATTTACACGAACTATATTTTAGAAATAGTGTTTTCAAATGCAAAATGAAAGAAACGGTAATTGAATTGGTTCGAAAATTCGGCACACCACAAATCGAAGAATAGAAAGGATATTTTTTTATGGAAAGAACAAGTGTTGAAAACGGTAAAAAAGGTGGCAGACCTAAATATGATAGCGAAGTTAAGGCTTGCATTCCGGATATTAATCTGGTAATTTTAACGCCAACACAATATGGCTCATTAATTGAAAAATACGGTTATGAATTGCTTAATAAAGCTTTGAACATATTAGAAAATTGGTTAAACTCAAGTCCACAAGGCAATAAATACAGAGGTAAAAATAACTACGCACATTTCCGTTCTGATGGCTGGGTAATTAATATGGCGAAGATGGGTAAATAGAGTTTTCTATTTACCTTATTTGTATGATAATTTGTTACAAACTTGATTATTTGATTTGCATGTATTAAAATACCATTAAAATTAATTTTTTGAGAGGGAATAGTTGAAATGAAAAAAGCTTTAATGATTGCTTCAGTATTGCTAGTTGCTGTTATCTCTACAGCTTGTATTAACAATATTGCAGTACAAGAGCTTAATAATAAAGCAGCAGAATATATGCAAAAAGGTGATTACGAATCAGCAATGAACAGACTTCAAGCAAGTTTAGATTTAGATTCTACAATGTACGAAACATACTATAACCTTGGTATTGCGTCAATAAATGCAAAGAAATATGAAAAAGCAATTGAAGCTTTTGAAGGCGGAATTAAAATAAAACCTGATTTTGCCGATTTTTATTATTCATTAGGCGTTGCTCAAGCAGATTTAGCGGATGAACTTGTAGAAGTTACGGAAGATAAAAAAGATATTACAGAAGAAGATAAGCTAAAAGCCGTAGAATTCAAAAAATCTGCAGTTGAAAATCTTACAAAATACTTAGAATTAAAGCCAACAGCAGAGGATAAGAAAACTATAGAAGAGTTAATAGAAGAATCAAATTCTTTCATTAATGGTGATGATAATTCAGCGAAAGAAGATGCTGAATAATGTTCACTTCACCTTCTCAAATTTTATGCACGATTTGTGGTGTTAATATATATTACTACGGCGTAATTATGGCAATTGCGATTTCAGTCGGAACGCTTTATTCTGATTGGGTAGGAACAAAGTTTTTCGGCTTAAAAAATGAAACCATAATTGATTTAGCGCCATATCTAATTATTTTTGGAATTCTTGGTGCAAGACTTTATTATTGTGCGCTAAATTATGATTTTTATTTAAGATTTCCTACCGAAATTATTGCAATTCGCCATGGCGGCATTTCAATTCATGGTGCGATATTGGGTGGCGCATTCGGATTATGGCTGTTTAGTTTAAGACATAAAATTTCTGCTTTTAAACTTGCTGATGTTTGTGCATTAGGTTTACCCCTTGCACAAGCCATTGGAAGATGGGGAAATTTCTTTAATTCCGAGGCGTTTGGACGTCCGACTGATTTACCTTGGAAATTATATATAGCACCTCAATATAGACCAATTCCGTATCAAGATTGCGAATTTTTCCATCCTGCGTTTTTGTATGAAAGCATTTTGGATGTTTTAATTTTTGTTGTTTTAATTCTCTTGATGAAAAGTAATAAAATCAAAAAAGACGGAAATATAACGTTTATTTATTTGATTTTATATTCAATAGTAAGAATTTTTGTTGAGAGCGTTCGTATTGATTCTGTAAAATACCTTTTCGGCTTGCCTGTTGCAATCTGCGTGTCTGTTGGTATAATTATTGTATCGACATTCATTTTAATCAAAAGAAAGGGCTGATTTATGAAACTTAAACAAACTATCACATTATCACTTGCAAGTTTAATTATGTTTGCAACTGCAGCTTTGGCAGCACCGGAACCACAAAAAATTGCAGTAGTAGATATTCAAAAAGTTGTAGCTGCATCAGCCCAAGTAAAAGCTCTTAAATCAAGTCAAGATGCTAGAAACAAAGAGTTAACAGAATTTATCAAAAAGGCTCAAGCTGATGTTAATAAACAAACAGATGAGAAGAAAAAGAAGGCTTTAGCTGCTCAATACGAAAAACAATTGGTTACAAAAAGAGAAGCATACACAAAAGATTATGCCGCTAAATTAAAAGCAACTGATGCGAGCATAACAGCGCAAATTGGCAAAAAGGCAACAGAGATGGGCTACACAATGGTAGTTCCAAAATCTGCGGTTATTTATGGCGGAGATGATATTACAGCAACAATTTTGAAGGTTATTAAATAAAATGAAAGCAGTTCTTTTTTACGGTCCACAAGATATAAGATATGAAGAAACTATGGTTAAACCCTTAGAAAAAGGGGAAATTCTTGTTAAGATTCAAGCAGCATTGACTTGCGGAACAGATGTTAAGACTTTTCGTCGCGGACATCCGGTTTTAATCAAAGAAATTCCTTCCGGTTTCGGACATGAATTTTCCGGTATCGTTGAAAAAGTAGCTTCAGATGTTACTAATGTAAAAGTTGGAGATAGAGTTGTTTGCGCAAACTCTGCACCTTGTGGAGAATGCTTTTATTGCAAACGTGGAGAATATAATCTTTGCGAAAACTTAAATTTGCTAAACGGTGCATACGCAGAATATATTGTAGTTCCTGAAAGAATTGTAAAAAAGAACACACTTATATTACCACCAAGTTTACCATTTGAAAAAGCTGCATTTTGTGAACCATTGGCAAACGTTGTTCACGGTGTCGAAAGAACAGGCATTAAACCTGGTCAAACGGTCGGTGTAATTGGTATAGGTCCAATAGGTTTGATGTTTGCGAGATTGTGTAAACTAAAAGGTGCTAAAGTAATTGTAGCCGGTCGAAATCCGATTAAACTAAAACTTGCAGAAGAGTTTGCGCATGTTGATGATATTGTTGATTTAAAGAAATATGCAAACCCTGAAAAAATATTTAGAAATTTTTCAGAAGAAGGCAAGGGATTGGATGTTGCGATTGAATGTGTCGGAATGCCGGAAATTTGGGAACTTGTGTTCTCTTGTGTTCGCCCAGGTGGAACTGTTCATTTCTTTGGCGGCTGCAAATCAGGATCTAAAGTAAGTTTTGATACGACAAAAATGCATTACGGTGATATTCGTTTGATGAGCGTATTCCACCATACTCCAAAATATTTTAGACAAGCACTTGATTTAATTGCATCAGGAGAAGTCGAAGTAGAAAAACTTATTACAGCAGAACTTCCGCTAGAAAAAGTTGAATATGCAATGCAACAACATATTGCTGGTAATGCCATTAAGTTTTTAATAAAGCCTCAGAGCAAATAATAAGAAAGAAGGAATTTATGTTATTAGGTGTAAATATAGATCACGTTGCAACATTAAGAAATGCCCGTGGTGGAATTGATCCGGATCCAATTACAGCTGCAAGAATATGCAAAGAATGCGGCGTTGCATCAATAACAACTCATTTAAGAGAAGATAGACGACACATCAAGGACGCAGATGTTGAAGCAATAAGAATGTTACCGAGAGTTCGTTTAAATCTTGAAATGGCTATGACAAAAGAAATGCAAGAAATTGCTTTGCGCCTAAGACCTCACGCCGTTTGCATAGTTCCAGAAAAACGTCAAGAATTAACAACCGAAGGCGGTTTGGATGTTGCAGGTCAACTAAACTGGGCAATAGAATTTACAAAACCATTATTAGAAAAAAACATTGAAGTTAGCTTTTTTATAGATCCGGATGTCCATCAAATTTCTGCTGTATCAAAAACCGGTGCACCATTTATAGAACTTCATACAGGAAGATATTCAGAAGCTTTTGGAACGGAAGAAGAAGCAAAAGCGTTTGAAGATTTAAAAGGCGCTGCTATTTTTGCGCAGAATTTCGGTTTAAAAGTTAATGCCGGACACGGACTTAATTACCAAAACGTAGGACGTATGCATGAAATTCCAAACCTTCAAGAGTTAAACATTGGGCATTCTATTATTGCACGTTCTATATTTGTTGGCTTAGAACAAGCAGTAAAAGAAATGAAGGAGCTTGTTGAATAATGAAAACAAAAGAAGAAGTAGTAAAAGAAATGCAACAAGTCGTTGAGCAAATGCGCTTGGACGATATAGAAGATAATCCTGATTGCGAAAATGAATATTTTAGCTGTGATGCATGTGGTGGCACAAAATCACTGGCCGGTTCTATTCAATATGGGAATTACAGATTGTGCAACGACTGCGTTTTGTTGGCAGAAGTTGGTTTTGAACTTGGGCAGATTAAAGACATTGAAGAGTTAATTAATGCAATGGACGACAAGCGCCTTGAAGCAGATTGTGAATTTCTAAAAAACGAAGAAAAAAGACTCGAAAACTAGAAACTTATTTTGCAATACTCAAAACCGGCCTGCCAAAACTAATTTTTGAGATTTTTAAGTTACCACTCTCAACCAACGAGTCTATCAGTTCACCAATGGCCTTTTGTTTCCATCCGGAAAGAACACCTAAAAATTTGGAAGAAGTTACGTTACCATTGTAGCCGTTATCTTTTATTTGACTACTTCCGGCTAAGATTTTTACAAAACCGCTTTTGCCGTATTGTCCGTTGAACTCGCTAATACAATCAAGAACAAGTTTTTTTGCTTCTTCATAAGATACTTTTTGTTTCTCTTCTTCTATATCAAACTCAAGCGCTAAATTATTAGGTTCAACATCTTCAACTTCCCTCAAGTTTTCGTAAAATTCAGCGACACGATTATCAACAAGAACTTTTTCAGGTTCAAAGTTCTTGAGATAAAGTCCTTCTAGAGTTTTTACGCGGCTCATTGCAACATAACTTTGACCTCGCTCAAAAATCCTTGAACAATCAACAACCAGCCTATCTAAAGTCATACCTTGTGATTTATGAATTGTAATTCCGTAAGCTAAGCGCAAAGGAAATTGACTTCTTTCCGCTACAACTCTATCGTTATAATAATATTCAAAAGTATGTTTAGGAATTGAAGAAACTATTCCATTATCAAATTTTATAGTTATCGTATCTTGATTAAAGCCTTCAATTACGCCACAAGCACCATTTATAAGACCTTTATTGAAATCCATATTTACGAGTAACATTACTCTAGCACCAAGCTTGAGTGCAATTTCTTTTTCTGCGCGACAATTTCGAGAAAAAATTTCAAGAATATAACTTTCACTTTCTGTAAAACCATCTTTTATAAACTTTGTACCGCGATAAACTCCATCTTCCGCCTCAAAAATTCTAGCAGGCTCTTCTATCATATTAAATTTTGCGAGGTTGTATCTGTTAGCTTCTTCATTTGTTGAAAAAATATGAAGAATGTCAGAATTTTCATCCTCTACGCATCGAGTTTTAAGAAGTTGAATATCTTTTGCTTCAAGACAATTTTCTCTCATGTGCGCAAGCGCTATAATAAAATTTTCTTCATTTTGTCTGTAATTCTTTTTTAAAACAACATTCTTTAGACCAAGTTTATTCCAAATTGGTGAATCAAAACAATAATGCCTAATTTCTCCATCTTTTTCAACCGGCGGAAGCTGGAAAAAGTCACCAATAAATATGACTTGAATGCCGCCAAATGGCTCGTTACATTCTCGAACTTCTCTCAAAACTTCGTTTATATATTCAAATGCTTCTACGTTAAGCATCGAAATCTCGTCAACTGCTAGAATTTTGCAATTCATAATTTGTCGATATTGTGTCGGACGTTTTTTGATTTTCTCTACTGTGTTAAAAACTGTATTTCTGCAAAGTCCAACTCCAGCCCAAGAATGCAAAGTTTGCCCCTTTACATTCACAGCAGCAATGCCGGTTGTACTTGTTATTGTTAATTTCTTTTTAAAATATTCTTTTAATTTATTTAGAATATAGCTTTTACCGGTACCGGCAAAACCAGTTAAAAATACATTTTCACCATTTTTAAGCAATGTTAAAATTTTTATAAACGTTTCATCTTCTTCTTTTTGCTCTATTTTTACTTCTTTTTTTTTCGATGACTTTTTAACAACTTCATATTCATCTGCAAATTCAATTGCTTTATCAAAATCAATTTGATCAAAATTTATCATTTTGTATAAACAAACTTCGTTTTTGTTATTAATACGCGTAAAGCTTATAGGTGCTTGCCCTTGTTTTAGTTCATAGTGAAGTTTATTTTCAGCAACCCACTCATTAGAAGAAAACCCATAAATCCTTTTTAGACACTCCAAAATGCACTGTGTAATTGACATGTATTTACGCCCATCTTGATTTACGTGCACTGTAGATATGTGTGGCATTAAAACTTCTGCTTTAGCTAGCAAATTAGAATAATCGGCATTTTCTACAGTAAACTCTTTTAAAATTTCAGTTGGATTAGAAAAATCGTTCATAGAACAATTCTAGCACAAAGAATAACTGGAAATTTTAGATACCATCACCAAGATTTTATAAAACTTAACATTTCTATATATACAATGGGCTTTCTTCATGTTACGCTTATATTACTGAAAAGAAATAAAAAAAGAGCGTATTACTTATTTAAAAAAGGAGAAACTAATGACTCAAAAAAGAGTATGGCTGTTCC
>CAKVLL010000018.1 GCA_934757255.1 uncultured Candidatus Melainabacteria bacterium
TTACCTGTGATTTCAGTTGTTTTTGAACTGTCTTTTTCATCAGGAACAGTAATTGTAACTTCTTTTCCGACCATTGAAAGCGTTTGAGTAATTTCCGCATTCATTGACATATCTTTGTACATTGCAGAAATATAGTTCATACAATTTGTTAAACCTGTATTCATTTGAGTCATTTGCTCAAGAGAAGAATACTGAGCCAACTGCGATAACCATTCTGTATTATCAGTCGGTTGTGTCGGGTCTTGGTTCTTTAATTGTTGCAACATAAGATTCAAAAACATGCTACTGTCATTTGTAGAACTTGTTTTTCTATCCGTTGTATTTGATTGTGTAAATGCAGTCTGGTTCTGCAAATTTGTTATTTCAGTTGAAACTGTGGTCATAACCTTCTCCTAATTTTCTTCATTTTGCGCAAATGACATCATTTCTTCAAAACGTTCTTTTTCCTTTTGTCCTTTGCGTGAGCCTTGCTCTTTGTTTTCGCCTCTTGAACCTTCTTGTTCAGTCCAATCCGCGTTGTATTCACTCTCTTGCGTTTCGCTTAATTTAACCGTTACATTGTCAACATTAACGCCTTGTGCTAACAATGAATCTTTAAGTCCATCCAAACCCTTCATAATAAGATTTTTAGCATCCTGCGTAGCAACCGTAAATTGTGCCGACAAACCTTCTTTTGTATTAATAAGTTGTACCGAAACCTTACCCAAAGACTCAGGATTCAAAACAATGTTTACCTTAGAGCCTGTATTCATGTTTTCCATTTGTTTGGAAATTTGATCAATAATTTTGCTCGGTGTAACATCGCTGTTTCCTGTTGGCTTCGCCGCTTGAAGCGATACATTAGACTGAGTAGAGTCTGTTTTTAACTCCCCAAAATTTGCGTCTGCTTGCTGCAAACTCGCCTTAATCCCCTGTTCTTCCGCTGTCTGGTTTTGCATCAAATCTGAGCTCTCTTCTTCACCTGATGACGTATCAGCTTCTACAGATTCAATGTTTAACTCTCTCAAAGTATCTTCGTCAACAAGTTCTTCTAAAGTTTTTCCTTCACTCTCCTCTGTATTTTCCGCTTTTAGAGGCATAATTTCAGGCAAATCATCTGTGTTGTTGAATCCGAAATCTTCAAGCACCTTATCCAAATCTATTCCGTTAATTGTTACATTAAGTTCATTTTCTAATGTTTCACTAACATTCTCAATTACTTTTTCTGCAACGTTCTTAACTGTATTTTCAACTTGTCCTATTTGGTTTGCAATTTGTTCCACCAAAGGCTGAACAAGATTTTGTAATGTTGTTTCTACATCTTCCAAAGTTGTATTTTCTGAAACCGAATCTTCTGATTCTATAGCACTATCCGTAACTTCTGTATCATCAGCACTTGCTAAAGATAAATTTAAAGCTGATTCACTTCCAACTTCTTTGTATGTTTCTTGAATTTTATCTTGCAATTTTTGGAAAGTATTTTCCGCAGTTTTTTTCATTCCGCCAATACTGTCTTTTACTGCATTAGCTTTTGCTTGCAAATTTGTTTGTTTATCCAAAACATTTTGGAAATCAAACTGCGTAAAGTCTTTAGCACTTAATTTATCACTAAATGACTGTTGATTATTAGTTATTAAATTGTTTAATAATGCTTGTGTCATCCGAGTCTGAACCTTGCTGATGTTATATCGTCAATTTCTTTCATTTCCGCTTGCAGAAAGCTTTTATAAAACTCTTTTTCTTGCTTTTCTTTAAGCTTTTTAAGGACTTCTACTTTTTGATGCGCTTCTTTTACTTCTTGTTGTTTTCTTGAAAGAATGTGTTTTGTGTTATTGATTATTCTTTCTTGATTGTTTGCGTCAGTTACGAGTTTTATACCGAATTTTCTGTGGCTTTCAATTTGCATAATATCCAACTCTGACGCCGAATAAAGAGCTTCCATCTCTAAAGTATTATTATCTTGAGCGTTCAGGATATTTTGAAGTTTTTCTTGTTGCAAATTTAAAGCTGCAACAATTTTAGCCATTTCCATTTGTCTTTGCTCAAGTTCTTTTTCTCGCATGTCAAGCACGACTTGCAATCGAAACTTGAATTTCTTCAATTTTACCTACCTCACCAAGATGATACTAAAATTAATACTATTAGTACCTCTTATACTTTACATCATGTCGGCATGCTTCCCATCATTTATATGGTTGATTTATTTTTAATTAATCAAAAAAATTTTTGTCGTAGGGATGAGAATAGAACGGAGATAATTATATATATTTGTTTTTGGTGCAAAAAATTGCACCCTACCTTTTTTCAATTGAAAATGGATAATGGACAATGGAAAATTATTTAAAACAATTTTCAATTTTCCACTTTCAACTTTCCATTTAAGAAGTAGGGTGCAAATTTTTGCACCATTAACGTTTATGTGTTTGCCATGTTAGATGAAATAGTTTAACGCAATCTATCAACATCCTAAACATCTTCAAATAAATCTTTTAATGATACATTAAGAGCCTTCGCTATATCAATTAATGTATACAAAGAAGGGTGGTCAAAACCAACTTCTATTTTGCCAACAAAATTTAAAGACTTGCCAATTCTATCTGCAAGAATTTGTTGAGTAATTCCTTCTTTTTTACGGAATTTCTTAATATTAAGTCCAAGTTGTTGAAATTCTTGTTCGTGCATTACGTACAGTCTAAACGTAAATAATTGTTAATTATACGTGCTAGAATTACATAATTAGTGTATAATATTTTTGCTTTTTAAATGGGATATAAAATATGAAACAAGAATTAATAAAACATTTAAATAATATAGAACACTTGGTACAAAAAAATTATATTACATTAGAAGTAATAAAAAACTTTTGTGAAAATTGTGATGGTGGTTTTGAAAGCTCTCAAAAAACGCTTATAATATTGAGAGATATGATTAAACAACAAAAGTCTGTTTTGAATGGTTTTAACACATTTATTGCATCACTAAAAGAACAAAAATAATTTTTGCTAAATAACAGAAAGCAGGTAGCGTGTGAAAAGCGCAAGCGGTTCACACACTACCTGCTTCGATGACAATGGTCCAATACTCTAACCTTGAAAAACTCAAATTATAGTTTATAATATAAATAGATAGTTTTGATACGGTAAATCTCGATACCGAGACTTTAGGTCACAGAGGGATAATTCGAGTCCTCATAATCAAAACTATCTTTTTATTTGTTTATATCGTGCTATATCTTTATTTAATTGTTTAATGTTTGTCTTGTGAAAAGTTGTTAAAAAGTTTTCACGTCCATCTTTGGTATTTTTAATTACAAACTGATATAAGCAATTATTAATCTTAAAATAGATTAGATTTTTTTCATTTTTTAATAAAATGTACTCTGCGTTGCAGAGAAAATATTCTAATTGTAAGTATTCTTGAAAAGTTATTTCAGGATGCTCAATCATATTTTTGAGCAAACTATCCATAGATAACTTTAGCTTTTGAGTCTTACTTTTGAGCGTATCGGTAATATATAGAGGCATATCTGCAATAAAATAAAAGCTATTTAAAATTGTTTTGTCATAATTTTGTCGGTAATAATTTATTGTATGATTTGAGTTGTTAAGAATAGATAGTGCGTTATCATACATATCTTTAAATTCTTGGTATTCTTGAAAATTACTCACAAAAACCTCTCTCATATTAGGTTAACACAAATTTATAATATTTGTTTTCGGTGCAAAAATTTGCACTCTACTTTTCTAAATTGAAAATGGATAATGGACAATGGAAAATTATTTAAAACAATTTTCAATTTTTCAATTTCAATTTTCCATTGAAAAAAGTAGGTAGTATTCAACATTTTCATTGAACACGACACAAATTTTTGAGATGTTATTGTCGTGTTGGATGTCAATTGTCCAACACCGATCAACTGACTCTGTACTCTTTTGAGATGTTGAATTCAATATTCCTATTTGATATAATCGTGCTATGAAAATAAATTATATTAAAACTTTTTTAGCAGGTACTATGCTTACAGGGATAACAGCGTGTCAAAATCAAACATTAAAACCAACAACCCGTCCTTTGTTAACCTCAGGTACAAAAGAGGTAGTGGATTCTTTTGCGAAAGATGGGAAAAGAATTATTAATAATCCCGAATACAAATGTTTTGGAAAGGATACAATACCGCTTAATTTTTATATGAGTTCTGCAATGCTTGAAAGAAGACTGAATCGTTACATGACCGCGGCTAATCCACAGGTCAAAATTGGAGAAAAATCCGAAGAAAAACTAAAATTGTGCGGTAAAGTTCTTTACAATGAAGTTGAAAAGGTTGATGTTAAAGAACCTAAATATGTTGAGCAAAAAGCTGTGATTGATAACTCAAATTATTATAGCTATTCTTGGTATGAAGTAGTACATGTTCCTGTTAAATATTACGGTAAACTAAATCCTGCGTTAAAATAAAATGTAGCGTGTAGACCGTGTTCAACATTTTCATTGAACACGACATTAAATTTCCTGCTTTAGTCGTGTTGTATAAGAATTGTTCAACATGACCTCATACTACTGCCTATGTCTTAAGAAAATGTTTGTAAAGATTTATTAATAAATTACGATTTTTAGGCAATTTTTATCCTTCACAAAACTTAAATAGGGCAAAATTGTGTGATGAAAAATAGAAGGAAATTTTAGAATGAACAACAGTATAAATTCAACAAGTCCAAATTTTGGTGCGAAAGTTAATTTAGAAGAAATTGCAGGTAGATTAAAAGGTAAAAATCCTGATGCTATTAAAAAGTTTGTTGAATCCGGAACAAAAGATTATCCAAAAGATAGCTTTGATTTTATTGCCCACGATAACGGCGATGTTAAAATGCTTTTTACAGGCGCGAAGGGTATTGGCGAACATGCTTTAATATTAAAAAATGCCGATTTTAATGAATTAATCAAAAATACAAGTCATAACATTGCTGATACATTTAAATTAGCTTGCGAAGTTTTAAAAGATGCAGTAGTAATGGATAAAAAAGCCGCAAAAGAAGTTGATACAGCAATTAAAAAAGGTAAGATTATTGAAGATTCACCCGAAATTGATAGAATGATTGAAAAATCAGACGACAAAGTTGCTAAATATGTAAAAGAAATGCTTGAAGATGATGTAGTTTTATCTAAAGCAAAGTTTTTATAGATAACAATGTAAGTTTTAATTAGACGAACTGTCAGTTGGGCATACCTACCCAATAAAAACATTAAAACATTTTGACATTTAAAAAATTATAACTATAAGAATGTAGAATAAGAAAAGCGTAAGCTGTTCTACTTATTATGTAATATTAATTTGTGTAAAAAATTGCACCCTACCTTTTCTACATCAAAAATGAATAATGGGAAATTATTTAATAAAATTGCCTTTTGAGTTACATTGTAAACCGTAAAAATATTTTTTTTAAATAGCAAATTTTATTTTTACAATTTTTAAAAGTAATATGAACGTACAATCAAAACCATATCAACCTACATTTTGTGCAAGAAACCTTGAAATTAGGCGCGCTGATAAAATAATGCGAAATTTAATGCTTGAATATCCTGCATTTTCAACGTCAAGAGTGAAGTATTATAATATTTTTAAAAAACATAAGAAGCAAACTTTAAATAAGACTTTGCCGATATATTGGCGTCTTAGTGATATGCGGGGTCAGTTGTTAAAATATCATGGAGTTGATTTTGTTAATAAAACTTTAGAGATGGTAAAAAGAGAAAAAAGTGCCAATTGTGCCGAGTTTGCAACAATGGCGAGTGCTGCATTTTTAGCAAACGGATATAAAGATGTAAGATTAGGCTCTTTAAGAATAAATTATTTAAAAAGTGGCTCAATGCCGTCGAAAACTAGTGAAAAAGCTGACCACAGAGTTCTTATTGTTAACGCCGGAAAAGGTGCAAAACTCGATAACCCTAGTACATTTTCTAAAAAAGCTATTATTGTCGACCCATGGAGCGGTTTTTGTGACTATGTTTCCAATGCTTTTAACGTATATAAAGGAATCTTTCTTAGAAATTTAACTCCAGAGAAGGAAACTGCGTCAAAAAAATTTACATTTACAGAATGTGAACCGCAGAAGGTTACATCAAAAATATCTTCATATATGAAAAAGAGATATTCTGAATTAGTTATTAAATAATAATTTTTAAATATTTTTCTATTTGCTAACAAATTATATATTTACGTGTTTTATGGTTAATAATTAATAAAATAAAAGGAGATATTGTAAAAATGAACATCAACAAAATTCCAACGTTAACTAAAGTAAAAGCTATGACATTAGGTGTATTACTTTGTGGAAGTACAGTAATGTGTAATCATTCAAAAAATGAATATGTAAAAACTTTAAAGAATAGTGTCAAAGAAAAAGTTGCGCCAGAAGTATATCAAAGTTATGAAGAGCAATCAGCTAAATTTGGTGCAAATGAAGCTAAAGTTTTTAAAAATGCTTATGATTCAATAAAAAGTGCTGATAGAAATTATTTTGAAGGTTTTCAAAACGTAAGAAGTTTTGAGTAGGTGTTTTTTTACTTTAATACAAAAAAAGAATAAAAAATTAAAAAACCCCTTTACAAAAAAAAATCACCATGTACAATAATAAATGTAGCCGATATCAAATAGAGGTTACGCGACCAAAACAACCGAAATGGGGGTTTAGCTCAGCTGGTAGAGCACCTGCTTTGCACGCAGGGGGTCAGGAGTTCGAATCTCCTAACCTCCACCATTTAATACAAGTGGAACTATTAAAATCAGAGCCTTCGGGCTCTTTTTTAATGCTTTCAGCATCTATATCTTTTGAAGAAATTATTGCAAACTTAAATTCAGCCAATCCAACTTCCGCAATTCCTTGTTTTGCAAGTTTTACCAGTTTTTCAATCGTAGCAAAAGGTTCACGAAATATTACTGTAACCTTCTTGTTCTTAATTGTTGCATTTAAATAAACTTCTCGAATAATTTGAGCGACTTCTTCTGCTGAAAGTTCGGTGGCTGGAAAGCTTGCTTTGTGGCACAAATCAAGGATTTTCAAACCTGTATCTAAATAATTTGTATTTGCTTTGGTGTGTTTTTGCAATTCTGCACATAAACGATTTAATTTTGTTTCATATTCATTTTTCAAATTCACCCACAAATCATATTCTAAAACACTATTTAGTTGGTCGAGATACATCTTTTTGAGAATTTCTTTACATTCCATAATTTCAGTATTAATTCGTTCTGTTTCCTGTTTGTGAAATTCTTGTTCATCACCTAAACAAGCTTTTAGAGAAAGTTTTACAAGTTCATAAACTTCTTCATTCAAACCGATTCTTTTTAGGTGCATTCTAAAAGACTGAGTTAATTCTTTTTCAGAAATGTATACAGTATTCGGACAACTTCTGTCATAGTGTGAACATCGGTAGTAAATATTGTTTTTCTTTTGTCTTTCTCCGCAAAAAGAATATCCGCAAACTCCACATTTCAAGATTCCGGGATAAAGAAAATCAAAGTTTTTTCTGACTTTTGATTTATCAACTTTCAAAAATGCTTTTTGAGCTTTTTCAAATGTATCAAGGCTAACCAAAGGTGCGTGTTTACCTTGATAAATGATACCGTTACAACTCATTTGTCCTATGTAAATTACATTTTTGAGCATTGATTCCAGTACGCATTGGGTGATTTTAGGTCTATCAGTTTTGTAGTAGTAGCCTTCAATAAAAAGTTGTTCGCATAGTTTTCTGAGTGAGTATTTACCTGTAGCAAAAAGTTCAAATGCTCTTCTTACAAACAACACTCTTGATTTATCAATAATCAGATTCTTTTTAGCACCTCTCAAATATCCGTAAGGCGGTTGGAATGGCCAATAGCCTTCTTCAACGGCTTCTTTTAAGCCTTTTGAGATTTCTTCCGAAAGATTGTCAATATAATTTTTCGCCATTAAAACCTTAATTCCATGAATAAATTTGTCATGAGATTTAGAATTTTTGCTAATAACAGTGCCTTCTTTTACTAAATGAATTTCTAACTCATACTCTTCAAGGGTAACGTAGTCCTTGAAATTGCGGTAAAGTCGGTCTGTTTTTTCAACAAGCACAGTTTTAATTTGCGGATTAGCTTTAAGAAAATTTAGCATTTTGTTGTAATTCGTTCTACCTGCTTTTTTAGCAGTTTCAGCGTCCGAAAATTCTTCAACAATCTGAAAACCATGCTTTAGTGCATATTCCTTCAATAATTTTAGTTGAGCAGGAATTGAAAAACCTTCACGTTCCTGTTCTCGACTTGAAACTCGTGCATAAATTACAACTTCTTTGTGTTCCATATCTGAATCTCCTAGAAAATCTGAATACTAGTTTAATTTTTTACTATTTTTCAGAAGTTGTAAAGTGAGTTTGGCATACGAAACTCCTGACGGAGTTTACCTTAAATTCAATAGGCATAATGTTTTAAAATTGGTCGTTTGGTCGTTTTGTTTTGAAAGATTTGATAACAAAAGCCTTGAAAGCTTTTCTAAAAAGTCGTATTCAGGTCAATACTCGGTCGGTAACATCAAAACAAACTGCAATGGTGTATAATTTCCCAGTTGCAAATACATTTTGTAAGATGTAATGCTCATATTTTTCGCTATTGGTAAATCAACAAATGGGATTTCTTGGCTTATTACAACTATATGCTCATCGTAATCACCATTTTGGTTAATTCCTTCTCTATAAATTTCAATTTTTCCTTGATTATTCTTGTCAATCAAGATTTCTACAACGAAAAAGCCGTCCTCGGTCTTGTTAAAACATTCTAAAATTGTTGGCATATAAGAAATGACTGTATCGACAAGCCAATACGCTTCCAAAGATTCTTGAAAGTCCATAACTCCGTCAGTATACAAAAGATTGGAATAATAAGGACGTTGAAAATACCGAGTGGTACCAGTATTGCGGTAGTAAATCATCTGAACATCTGAATAATTGAGCATATTAATTCCTTAAAAATCTGAATTTTGTTTTATTTTTTTATCATTTTTCCCAAAAGTAAAGTTTTTAGAAATAAAAAAAGCCACACCCTAAAATGTGTGGCAATAATTCAGATTTTCAGTAAAATTTAAAAGTATTACCGCTTACGAATTTTACGGAAAGCTGATTTAAAAGTTAATTTCACATTCTTTTCTCTATCAACTTCAAACTTGTTCTTAACAAGTAAAATTACATCTCGCTTTGCTTGTAAATCAAGACTTCCAAAAACTTCTGATAACCGCTTTTCAGTAGCATTTTCACATAATATTTTGGCATTAGCGATTTTGTTTTCAATTTCAATAATTTGACTGGGCAAATCTCCGTAAGCCTCATTTATCAAATTTCTTTCAGCTTCAATCAGTTCTAAATCATCAATACCGTTTTCTTCAATAACATCTGCAAGTTCCAATTCTTGATGATATTTTCGGCTAACATTTCTTTTCAAGGTCGATAATTGTTGTCTTAATGGTTTTAATATTTCATTCAAGACTTCATTTACTAAATGTTTAGGAATAAGATTTAAACGAATTTCCTTAAAATAATCAAGAACTTCTGTATAAATATTTTTCTCATTTACACAAATATATTTACCGTCATCATCTCGGCAAGTGTAATAAACATATTTTCCTTTTTTAATGTCGCCAGTTAAAAGTTTATCAGTACCCTTGAAATTCAACAAATTTGAAAATAAAAATGTATGTTTCTGCACTTTTTCAGTACCTGCATTTTTTAGCATTACCTGAACATTATTAAACAATTCATCACTAATAATAGCTTTGTGTTTACCTAAAATTTCTATATCGCAATCTGGAAAATCATACTTTCCGGTATAAAACTTGCTTTTAAGCATACTGCTAAGGCTCGCTTTAGGAATTTTACCGCTTTTCTGCAACTTGTAAATTAAACCTTCTTCAAAAAGAATATCAGGTAAAGTAGAAAGTGAATATTTACCTGTTGTATACAATTCATACGCTCTTTTTACAAATTCAGCCTGTTTGGGTACAACTGCAATAGCTCCGCTCTTCAATTTTGTATAACCGTAGTTCAACTTACTAGGTCTAATACCTGTTTTTGCCTTTTTTACAAGTCCTTGTTTGCGAATTTCGTTCATGTGATTAACTTCAAATTCAGCATTAGCAGTCAAAATTCTTACTAAAAATTTCTCATGAGCCTTAAACGGTTTTGTAATCACAAGGTTATCCTGCAAACAAACAATTGTAATATCAAGTTTGTCAACAAGATTTTCAAGTTCCTCAAAATCATAAGGATTTCTCGTCAAACGGTTCAAGCTGAAAGCAATTATCACATCTGCTTTGTTTTTGTACTGCTCTGCTATCATTTTTGCAAAAACAGGTCTTTTGTGTGCTTTCATTGCACTACAATTTTCATAATAAACATTCCTAACTTGATAACCATGTTTTGTGCAATATTCTCGGCATTTCTCTTCTTGTGTTTCTTTGGACAAGCCTTTTTCTTGAGGTTTGCTTGATAATCTGTTGTAAATATCAACGGTTTTAGTCATCTTCGCCCTCCGCAGAATTTACAGGCATAACTCGATTTAAAATATCAAGCAAAATTTCATTTTCAGAAATATCAACCTTAATTGCTTTACCAATTGGTTTCAAATCTGAACTTTTTAGATTAAATCGCTTGTCATTAGCTAATTTCAATTTTAGTTGAGCGGTATTCAGTTTTTGTCTTTCACTCAAGCTATTAAAAATATCGCAATATTTTTTAAGATTTATCCGCAAAAATTTACTCCGAGTAATCAAAAAATCACGACCGAAAATTAATTCATCTTTTACGAATAATCTGTAAACGTCGGCTAAAAATACATCACCGTAGTTTAATTCTGTATCAAGATAGCGTTCAAAATACTCAAAATATTCTTTTGCAAGTTGTTCGGTATTAACAACTTCAAACCCAACAATGTCATTAATTACAGACCACATTGCCATGCCAATCGCAACATTATTGCACAACCTCGATTGGGTACAAAAATTTTGTGCAATCTTAAATTGCTGATTATATATTTCAATGATTTTTGAGCGATAACTCAATATTAACGGTAACATTGAAGATAATTTCTTCAATTCTTCCGCTGAATGGTATTTAAAGTTTGAGAGCTCAAATTTGTCTTTTGGCATATCAACCAAAATGCTTCTTGAAAAATTAGCAAAAGTAATATTTTCAAAAAAAATATTTGTTGTAATACAAAAAGACGTATTGATATCAGTTACAATTTCTGTACCGTCTTTTGAGGACTTTTTCCTTGGTGTACCTGAATACGTATCTTTACCCAAATTTTCCAGTTTTTCGATTAATGATTTATCAAGTTCGTCAATAAAGAACATAACATTATTTAGGTTTGATAATCCTTCTCTAATTACTGTTATCGTTGATGTTCCGCTAGTTAGTTCTGTATGATTTACAAAGCCAAAAATTGCCGCCAAACAGTACATAAGTGTTGTTTTGCCTGACGTCGGCTGACCATACAAAAATATGTACGGAAAACCTTGAGCATGCTTGATAAATAAATCAAAAAACAAAACTCCAACACAAACACCAACTGCAACCAAAACCGCAGAATCATTATACACCCTAGCAATTGTAACAAAGAACTCTGCCAGTATTTTCTTTGGATTATCAGAATGAAAATACACAGGTTTTGGATATTTGTGTGTCAAAATCTGTTCTTTTTCCTGTTCCGTAAGTTTTAATTCAGTTGAAATATTTGGATACTCCAAAAGCTCAAAACAATTTAGGTCAAAAATTTTGTTACTGAATACAAATATATTTTCAGTCGGCTGATAGCCGTAATTTTTGTAAATATTAATCGTTTTAATGTTTTCATAAAGCATTTCTTTTATTTTCCAGAAAATTGATTTAGAAAAGCTTTCTGACAAACCTACAACCCCTTTATGCAAAGCCTTTACAAATGCTTTTACATCTTCTTCATCACTTCCGCTAATCAGCTTGATAAACCTATTTTGCGGATTTTGCTCTTTTGCGATAGCTAAAGCAAGAAGCTCGACTGTCTTGTATTTGTTTTTAGTAGATAAAATTTGATTAACTATCGCAATAGAATTAAGCGTGTAGTTAGCTATTTTAGTGGATTTTTTATTTCCGTTACTGTCTGTATAAAAATAATACAGAGCTGAATTTGTATTTTTAATAAGATTCATAAATATTTTTTCTCCCTTGAACTTAAAAGAAAACGGCTAGGGAATTCCCTAGCCGCATATGATTATGATGTGATAGGCGTGTCTTGCATCCAGAAGTTAAAATAAGAATCATCTTTAACAATTCCATTGACACTAAGTATTCCAAGTATATTTGAATACCAAGTAACATCTTTTGTGTCAATTTTGCTGTCATATTTTACAACCAGCTCACTATAAGGTTTAATCGTAACAGAAAATACTGAATCGCCTTTTCTGAATAACAGATTTTGCTGTCTTATAAAGCTTATTTGCGTTGACAACTCTTCTGGTAATTCCACAATTACAGTATTTTCTTTCAATTCTTCTTCTGTGGATTTGTTTAGAAATGCTGAGAGGTAGAACTGTATGACATTCATAACATCTTCTGTTTCAATTGGTTTGCTATACTTAGTAACAGCCCCCTCAAAGTCAACATACGAATACTTTTTAAGGTTTTCTTTGTCAGCTTTGTTGATGTTTTTAATTATGTCTGCTACTGAAATAGCGTTAAGTTTAATAATCATGTTTCCCATGATAAATCCTCCAAAATTTCTAATCACGCTAGAAATTTTCTCAAGTTGTAATATACTGTTTATAGAGCGTGATTCTTATAAACAGTCACTGCTTGAGAGGTTAAACAGCCAAAATCGCTTGCAAAATGATTTTAAGTAACTGTTTAATCTCTTCTTTTTCTTGAAGGTCTAAGTCCTTCACATACCTGTCCTTTAGACTTTTATTCTTATTTGCTTTTCCATAAGCAACCTCCTATTCTGTCAGTTCTTACTACGCTCTAAAAAGAGAAAACGACATTTGTATAATTCTAGTTTGGCGAATATTCTAATGAAATAAAGCGTTTATCCGGTTCACTCCATTGGGTCAAAGAAAACTTGTTACCAATAATCTGCAAAGTATAGTCTTTTTTCGGATAAGTCCTGTTTATAAGGTCGCACTCGATTCTTACAAAATCAGACTTTTTGCATCGTTCCAGAAATTCTTTTGCCTCGTCATTAAAGAATGTAACCAAATACGATTGCTCTTTGTGTCGCTTAAAGTCCTTAGCTTTGATGACACAAGTAGTAAGATATCGCCCAGTTGAGCTCTTACCACCTTCTAAATAAACAATTTTGCCATTAATGATTAGATTATCCATTTTTATCTCCTTTCTTTTGTGATAACCTCGGTCAGCTTTGTAATTGCTGATTACATAATAACTATATCAAGGATGGCTAAATGGTACTTTTCTTAAAAAAGCATTTAAAATTAAGTAATAGCTTGAAATCTAAAAAATTATAAACGTAAAATCAATAAAAAATGGTTATGAAAAATTCATAACCATTTGAAACATTTTGTAACATTTCATCTATTTTTATAGTTTTTGTTCAAAAAATTTACAGTTTGCACTGCTCCAATTTTTATTGTCTACGGAGTTTTTACATCTTTCGTAACCTTCACAATCTTTTCTCTTTTTATTTTTTTGAGGGTAATATTTTTCTTTAAATTCTTCGGTGGTCATATTATCAAATACTCCATCTAAAATGATTGTATATCCTCTTTTACCATTATATCTTTCATTTAGATAAACTCGTGTACCCTTCGTTAATTGTTCATTATCGTTTTCAGATTTTAACATATTAATTGCAAGGAGAAAGTTTATATGAGGTGATAAATTAGAACAATTATTTTTATTTAATTTGTGCGCAATTTCTGTTTCTGTCATAGCTCCACCATTTTCGGACAAAGTCAATACTATCTTCCACACAATCTTACTTCCTAATTTGTTAAATACCTCTTTTATCAACTCTATTTCTTCTTTTAAATTATCTGGGTTTATTCCGAATGTAATCATATTATTTCTCCTTATAGCTTGAATCTTACACTATGTATAAAACCTGAACATAAATATTTTTGCTAGTTTTAGACTATTTATAGAGCATAAAATAGAGTAAATTTTTGTTTGAATACAGATTATTAACTTATATTCGGTAATTTTCAAAATCAAACAACTTAAAATCTTTCTTTTCCATTCCTGCTAATGGAATTATAAGCTGTACTTATTTTGTTGTGCTATCTTTGCTTATTATATAAGCACTTTTCGACCAGAATTCTCATTGTCAATATTAAATGAAAATTTTCCTGATGCAGGAACTGCCCTTTCTTTGCCCCATTGTCTTATTGCATCAATTCTTTCTGGATTAGTTCGTGATAATGGTACTACATTTGTAAAATTAGAAATAACAGACTGCATTGTTATTTGTCCATTACTCGAAATGGATTTATATGCAATTTCTTTAATCGTTGATTCAATATCAGCACCAGAAAATCCATCTGTTAATGGCACAAGTTTATCAAGAAAATCATCACCAAATTTTTTTCTTAGAAATTTTCTACAATAAATGTCCAAAATATCCTTGCGTTCTGTTTCATTAGGCAAATCTACAAAAAATAATTCATCAAAACGACCTTTTCGCAATAATTCTGGTGGTAACTTAGACACATCATTAGCGGTAGCTACGACAAAAACAAATTTTAAAGATTCTTGCAACCAAAAAAGAAATTGACCAACCATTCTTGTAGATACTCCACTAGAATCTGTTCCTGTTGCTCCGACCAATCCTTTTTCAATTTCATCAATCCATAAAATACAAGGAGAAACTGTTTCTGCCAGTTGTAGTGCATCTTTTAGTCTATTTTCAGATTGTCCTACATACATTCCTTGAATTGTTGCAAAATCAAGCCTATATAACGGTAATTGCCAATTACTAGCAATAAACTTTGCAAGTAAACTTTTACCACAACCAGGAACTCCAACTAGCAAAACTCCTCTTGGAAGTCTTATATTTCTTGATTTTAGAATATCTTTTTTGTCTGGTTGCAATAACACTTTCTTGTTATCAAGCCATAATTTTAGACCTTTTAAGCCTCCGACACGAACATCATTATCAGTGCAATTAATTTTTTCTAAACCAGAAATGTTAGAAAACATACTGTCTTTTGTGTTTATTATTTCATTTATGTCCGATTTTTTTATTTCTCGCTTTGCAATCAATGTTGCAATTATATTTTGTATTTCAATTTTACTTAAACCATTAAAAATACTGGCAACTTTTCTGTAATCATTTTCATCCCATTCAATTGTAATGCTATTTATATATGAACTAATAGAATCTTTTACTATTTTATATATTTCATCTTCTTCCGGCAAATCTAACTCCAAAGACATGCCTAACCTTTGCAGTTGTTTCCATATTGGATTATTACTAATAACAATAATAACAGCTCCACGTTCTTCTGCTAAAGTTACTAAATCTAAAAAATGTCTTGCAGTGATTGTATCTTCTTGAATATCTGTTACTTCTGTCAAAATAAAAGTTAAATTTTGTCGCTGTGTTATTTGCTGACTTATATAATCCAATGCTCCAACAATAGATTTATCTTCATTAACTAAATTATTGCTTGATAAATCTATCATACCTTTAGAAAGTGTATGGACATAAATCGGTAAGTGTAGTTCGTTATTAACATTAGAAAATGCATCAAGTACACGATTTCTTTCGATTGATTTTATGGAAATAAATGGAATTCTAGCTATTAAATATCGTTGTATCTTATTTGAAAAATCTTGAATATTACTCATTATAAATTACCTCTAAATATTATCAATTCTATATCCTAGAACAATTCGTTTCAGCTCGCCTGATAAATCTTGTTTTGCACTTTCATCTAAACTTTTTTGAGATTTCTTAGCACAATTCATTATTTCGGTTATTATTGAAGTTTTAATATCATCAGGTAAAATATTTAATCCACCTAATCGTTTTAGAAAAATTAATTCTTTTCTGTAAATTATTAACAGATTTGTTGTGTCAAATGGATTAAAAGCTAATGTGATTCTTTTGTTATAGAATTCATTGAGTTTTTTTAAGCGATTATTTATCAAGTCCACCAAACGTATTGTAATCCGTTGAGCAATTCCGTCTAACCATTCAATAGAACCTGATTCACAGTTTTGGATTAATAACTCTTCACAATGTCCAATTTCCCACATTTCTATTTCATCAAAGACTTTACACCATTCTGAATATGTACTTGGTATCATAATTTAGTTTTCCTTTGTACTAATAATGCTGGTGGTAACAAATCCCACTCAGGAAACTTTACTGCTAATTTTTCATTATGCAATTTCTGTTGCTGAATGCGTTTTAGTTGTTCTTCTTTGCTTAATTTTGAATTGTTTTCCATATATAATTTCCATATTTTATAGTATTTTTTTCTCTGCATTATTATTAGTAAAATCATTAGCATTATAGTTTGCTAAAGTTTCTTCAACTTTCTTATATACTGCGTCATAATTTTTATAAGCTTTTTGCCAATCAACAAACTCAGCACAGAAAGCACTTGTAATTGTTTTTCCACTTTGACAATTATTGTTATATTCCTGCAATGCACATGATCTACCTACAAAATAGAAATACACACTTCGTATAAAATAGATGACTACAAATATCATACAAACAACTGGCATTGTTGTTAATTTACCTAAAAATATCCATAAAAGGCAAATAATATTCAGTACCGCTGATATGTAAATAGGAGTTGTTAAACTTTTAACAAGCTTATCTAATTTGTCTTTAAGGTATTTTTTATAACTCTCAAATAATTTCTTTTCATTTGAACCATCTTTTGTTGTATCAGTCCAATCATCAATTTTTATTGTTATACTTTGAGGGTATTTACTTCGATAACTTGTTGTAAAATCATTATGTGCATTTGCAATCCATTCTTTGACTAAAAATAATGAAAACTTTTTTAAAGAAGCAGATGTTGTTTCTGAATTGACAGCATTTACTAATATTTCAAAAAAAGAAACATGATTATTAAATAATATTATTACATTTGTATTAAAATCTTGTTCCGCTTTTTCTTTATCACCTTGGTGTTTTACAATTAATTCAGCCATGCTTTTTTGCTTTTTTAGGTCAAATTCATCAGAATCATATTCATTTACCAACCTATACAATAAATCATCTAATGCTTTTACATAATCTATTTTGGTTATCTCAGCATTAATAATGCTATTTAAGTAATTCACAAAACTGGTCTGTTTTTTTGCATTATTAAGTAGGTTTTCTAACATTGTAAAATCTGGAGAATATTTGGAAAGATATCTAAATGGCAAGTTTTTATCAGCTTCAACGCTTAACAAATCAATTTTGTTATACCAAATTTTTTCCAAAGCCTTAACTTTTTCTTCATCTCTAGCTAAAATGTTTATCCATTTTTCAATTTGTTTCTTACAAATACCCTGGGAATCTGGACCAAAAAAGCCATCGGTATACGCATTTAGTAATACAATTGTTTCTTGTGACATTTCTAATGGATTTTGATTTTCAAAATATTTACTTAACCATATAAAACTTGCTTTATTTCTCTTTAAACGATTATTGACCAGAGTAAACATTAATTGAGTTTTAATCTGATTCCTCTTTAATCCCTCATTTAATGCTTTTATAGCTAGTGGTTGGTTATCTGTTAGCCACGCAGATATAGCAATTAATGATGGTGTCAACCAATAACGAGGTGTGCTAATCATGAGTTTTTCGGTAGAATTAACTATTACACTTTTGCTAACCAAACCAGTATCGACCGATTGTAAAACTCCAAGCAAAACCTTGCGAACTTTATCATATAAACCAAATTTCTTCTCGATTTCTTGATTTAGAATAATAACCTGTCCCTGAGCATGGGTTACATTATTTCGACGTTCTGTTATATCGACAAAAGTTAAAAATTCTTGTTTAAATGTTGCAACATCAGTTGCCAATGCAACAATAGTAGCTCTGTTAGTACGAACATCATCATCTACTGTAGCTATTTCTCGATGCAAACTAGCAAATTCGGACTCAATTGCAGTCATCATTAAGCCAATATCTCTTTGGCTGCTTTTAAGTTCTCTTAATATTTTTTCATTATCTTCTTCTAAAGTCATTTTAATTAATCTTTCACGATTGAAGCTGTTCCATTTTCACTTATGGCAATAAGTTTATCACTATATATTTCTACAAATACATAATTTGGATTAATAGCAAGACTTCTACCCTTTTCTAATTCTGGTGGCAAAGCTTCATTAACCATATAATGTTTTAAAATCATTCTGCCATAACCTATTGAATGAGTCCTCTCATCAATACCTAATATATTATTTAAGCTTAAAGTGTGGACATCATAACCTTCACCAAGATAACATTTCCCCAAAACTCCTAAAAATGTTTCATCATAAACAATATTCGGAACAGAATTTTGTACAGTTTCTACAATATTTTTTATTTTTTCAGCAGACATTGAATATCCTTCAATATCAAGATTTTTTATCTGTTCAATATAACTTTGAGGTCTTTTTTCTCTAAAAACAAGCTCAGGACTCTTAAAAGTATTTTTTTCTTTCAAATAAGAATCTGCTATAGAAAGCTGTTTTTCTTCATTAAAAGTCATATCAAAATGTAATTTGTCTGTATTTATAATTGGTTTTGGCATAAGATTTCCATTTCTTTCTTAGTTCAATAGAACAATAAAATACATATTAATGATAAGTATACAATCATTTGTGATGACAAATCAATCATTTATATACACTATCTTGATACGTAATAATCTTTTTATTAGAATTGTAATAAAGTATACTTGAGTTGAGAGGTAGTTATGTCAACATTAAGTATACAAGTGGGGAAAAGAATTAGGGAACTTAGAGAAGCAAGAAACTTGAAACAAGTTGAACTTGCGGAGTTAATTGACATGGAAGCTACAAATTTGAGCAAGCTTGAAAAGGGAGTTCATCTTCCTAAAGAAGATAACTTAAATAAAATAACAAAAGCATTGAGAATTGATATAAAGGATTTATTTGATTTTGGACATTTAAAGTCAAAATCTGAATTAATAGAAGATATTAACCAAATTTTTGAACAATCGACACTAGAGGAAATGCGATTTTTTCACAAAATTTTGATGTCATATAAAGAATTGAAGTGATTTATACCAACTTTAAACTCAAACCGGAATTAGTTTGCATAAAGCTCGGCTTATTTTTTAGAGTAAATAACACTTTATAATCTCTAAGAATTTTCAGCATTTGAGCTAGTACAATTTTGTCAAAATAACATTGCCCTATTGCAATTTTGGACTCCCGTCTTTCGTTCAAAGATTGCTTTGCTCTATAAACATAAACACTTTTATTCTCATCAATTGCCCTAACTAAAATCGCACGCATATAATACCTGTTGAAATCAGAAAATGCGAGTAATGTCGCTATATTTGAAGGTATTTTTCTTTCATTTTTGTTCTTATCTTTGAAAAGAGAATTCACTAATGCTCGCTCTAAACCTTCAACAGTTCCATACTCAAAACATTTTCTCAATAATTCTTTATATCGTGCGATATAACTACTTTGTAAAGAACTTGGTTCATAAAACAAACCATTCTCAATATCACGCACTAACTCACTAATCATAATAAAACGTGTATCGTTGTCAAAATTTGGGAAATTGTACATATAAACTCCTTAAATTTATTCATATAAATTTAAGGAGTTCACTAATGCAATTTTTTATTCTGAAAAGCCCATTTGTGTAATATCAATGTTTGGATATTTTGACAATAGTTTTTCAAATTTTTCTTCAAATTTATTGTAAGGGTGGTTCGTTAGTAACACCGAAATTACAAAACAAATTGCAGAAACCTTATTATTCTTAATATCTTTACTATGCCACTCATCAATTTTTTGTGGTTCAGAAAACTTAATTTTTAATTCTCGATTCCATAATCTTGAATGATGAGCACAAATATTTCTAACAGTAGCAAGGACATGTACCCAATTTACTAAAACAGGATAGATAAAATAATTAGGTACTAAATCTTTAGCAATTATTTTTAAATCTTTAAAATTAAGCCCATTGAGAATTTTAGACAAATCACCCATAGACAATACTTCTGAAATCATCCAAAATGGTGGCAAACTGGGGGCAGAATATTTTTCAAAGTAATACTTTATGAATGTATCTTTCTTCAAGCCCTTTTCATTTTCTAATATTTCTAAAGTCTTTTTATAATCTTTTTCTGAGCGAAAATTATTTTTGTCATAAAACCAGTGTGAACCATAGTTTGTACACATTTGCAAACATATTTTAGCTCTTAAAGAAACTTCTATAAGTCTAATATTTTCAAAGATTAAAAGTTTTAACTCTTTATCAAAATTGTAAAGATTCACAATATCTTCAAAAGTTGTATTTTTAGAGAATCTGTCATTTACTTGAAAGTATTTCATATAAGCTGATAATCTATAATAAGTTATATTGCTTAAAATGCTTTCTGCGAAATTTTCATCAACAATTATTAATCCTCTTGATTTGAGTAATTCAATTTGTTCTTTGACACAAATTGCAGGCTTATTAAATCTAATCTTGTCCACGTAAAAATCCTTATTACAAAAAAGACTCGCTGATTTGAGCATTGTTAAGAGGCTTAGCGAGTACTATTGATATAATTATATCAGATTTTTTAATTAAATGCAAGGTTAAAACCTTAAAAATCATTATTATTTAATGCTTTAAGTGTTAATTCTATAACTTCTTTATCATTACTTGGTAAAAGGGTTTTATCTATTTGATCTAATCTTTCTTGTATATCTATGTCACCTAAAAATGTTAATAATTCTTCTTTTTGAATTTTATAATATTCATTATAATGCACTCCTGATGAACTACGTATTTTATGTTTTAATATATGTAAGAATTCAATAAAACCAGTATTCTCTTTTGTCAATACATTTAAATAAGCTTTTAAACGTTGCTTATCACCAATATCATACCAAAAATATAATAATGAAAGAGCTTTTCTATGCTTAATTAAACATCCATTGAAAGGTTTGTTCTCATCATTGTTACTGTTTAAATCATTTTCCGCCCATTTATATAATTCCGAAGTCAAGCATTGTGCCAAGTCTTGATATTCGTCAAAATTAATATAGTTTAACTCAATCTCTCCTTTATTTTTTGTTAAGGCACTTTTAATCAAATTAATGTAATTAATTGCGGGATAAATACTTTGATTGTTAGTAATACAAGTTTTTAAGAGTTCCAATTGATTATCAAGTTCTTTCTTTTGTAGTAATTGATATGTAATTCTATCAATATTAACATATATTTCAAAAGCCCAAAAACCCTCATCTGATAAATCAAAATAATCCCCAAGATTAAATAGGGCTTTAATAATGTTTTCAACATTATTGCAAGAAATATCATCAATATAATTTTCTAATTGCTCTAAGAAGTTCTTAATTTTACCTTGTGTGTTTAAGTCTAGTAACTTATTTGAAAAATCAGTAATATCTTCTATACTATTAAGTACATCTTTCATTTGATTAAGTGAAATTACATTTTCATCAATATTATATGTAAAAAATTTATGGAAATGCTCCTGACAACAAATTCTTCCATTCTTTTTTCTTGTTTCAGTTGTTTCACAGCTCAAATTAAAAGTTTTGTATATCTGTGAATATGGAAATAAATTTGCGATTAGTTGTTCAAAATCTTTTCTTAAACTTGGTGAATAACTTTCTAAGATTTTATTTAACTTACTCTTTATTTCGTTTTTGTCTTCATTATTATATTGATTAGATGACACTAAAAATAGTTCTTGATTAGTAGAGATAAACTCATAGATTTGAGGATGAAAAAGTTGTAAAGCTATAATAATCATAAAATCAATGATGTTAACTTCTCCATGTATTTTAGGATTATAAGCAATTTCTAATGTGTTGAAATATCTTATTACATCTCTTGGGCTGTTAAATAATTTTAAAAATCCATTATGTGCTGTTAAATTCCAATAGTCTTGATATTTTTCATTCCAATCTTTTTCAATTTGCGGATGAATACTTATAAAGTCATTAAAACCTTGTATTAAATACTCCTGATAATCATTTATATATATTTGAGGTAAATTTATAGGGACTTGTATAATTTTTTCTAAAAATTCTTCACCTTTTCCATGGCTATAATTATCCAAGGCATTAATAACAACTTCTTTATCAAAAGATAAAAAATAAATAATTTTCGGAAAATTAGCTACAGATTTTATAAGTTTAAATAATACAAAAATTTCATCTGTACTCAGTCTATCTATATCATCAATAAAAATGATAATTTTTCTGTTTAATTTTAATAAATGTTCTTCAAGATTCGTTTTCAAACTTGCAATATCGGAATTTGATGAATTTTGAAAGATTCCCCTAAAAAAACTGTAACATAAATTTTTTGAATAATTATCTATAGCCGCAATTACACTACTATACATCGGGTTATTATTTGTTTCATCAATTTTATTTCTTAGTGTTTCAAAAAAGTCTTTTAATAAAATTTCTTTACTAGTAGCATTCCAAGGTGAAAAATTTACTATTATTGGTTCTTGTTTTTGTGATTCACTATTATTTCTTATCAAAATACTTCTATTAATATTATTAATAATATTTTTTATTAAAGTTAACAAAAAATTCAGGTTAAATGGTTTCATTATGATTATATATAGAATAAATGTAATTTTTGCCAACCATTCAATGACACTAATTATATCTAAAATATTTATAAATATAGAAGAAAAAGAATTTATAATATTGTATCCAAAATTTGTAGAAAGAACAAATTCTGTAAATGAAAAAGTGCACAGAATATAAACTAATAAAATTTTTGATATAAAATTAAACACTTTATTACAAAAGTCCGCAAAAGATGTCCATTTTAAAGAGTTTGTTTTAGATTCTATGCTTTGTTGTAATGATAATTTTATTAAATTTATCAAACTGGTTTTTCCACTACCCCATTTGCCACACAAGCCAAATACAAAGCTTTCGCTGTTATTATTTTGTGAGACATTTAATAATGTTTTTGCTATTGTTTGAGCGAAATCATATCTTCTTAGCTTATCAGAGTCAATATTATGAATTGGTATGTCAGGCTTTAAAGTCATTTTGTTAATATCCTTTATTAAATAAAAACTATTCTGTTACTATGCCATTATAAAGAAATTTTAACATTTTGTATATAAAAATAAAGGAACAGATTGCTTACATTTTTTCACACAAATATTTTTTAACTTCAAAATCTAAAAAATGTAGATTTTTGACATACTTCAATCCTACACCACTAGGCGATTTTGGTGATTTCGAGTTTTAAATCGTATGTCAAGCTCCACCATTTAATACAAGTGGAACTATTAAAATCAGAGCCTTCGGGCTCTTTTTTAATGCTTTCAGTAGAAATTTTATTTAGAATTTTTTGAATTCTGTGTCTTCTTTTTCAAACAACGGATGTTTAGGCTCGCCGGATTTGTTTAAGGATGTATAAACATATTCTCTTGTAGAAATTAGTTTTACGATACTTTTTTAACTTTGTTAAGCGAATGTTATTTCCCCAAGCACACCAAATCGGTGCTTTTGGATATTTGTCTAAATATTTTTTGATAATTTGACAATTTTTGTCGGCATCATTTTTATTGTATTTTGCATTTTTAGGATTAGAGCTTCTTTGAGGACAAATATTCAAAAGAACAAAACCGTCGTATTTATTATTTTCTACAATTTTACGAATCTTGTTAAACGTTCTATCTGGTATTTTATCTGTTGCTGTACTTGGATTTAAACCAATACATATAACCATTTTCTTGTCATTTTTACCTAGCGCGTATCGGATTTTTTTTGTTCTTTAGGGTCTTTTGGTTCATAAATGTCAAAATTTTCTATAGTTTATCTTTTCCATTCAAATATATCGGACAAAAGCTTTATGTCCGGATAGTTTTTTTGCAAGTATTCTTGTATATCTTTATAGATATTTTTATGATTATTTATTACTGCAGATATAACCAAATTCGGTTTCAGTTCTGATATTTTATCAGGGGAATAAATCTTACAACCGCATAAATTGCCATTGTGTACCTTAGGGTTGATATCGATAATACCTAAAATATTTTTGGCTATTTTGGGATTTTTCTTTAAAAAATCTTTTAAATAAAGGCTTGCACCCCAAAATACAATACGTTGATTTTTATTACAACACAAATATTTTACTTTTAACTGTACGTAGGTATTCAATATTTCTCTTAAAACTTTTTCAATCGGTAGAAATAATAAATAATCTATTTCAGCGAGAATTGTTCTTATATTAATTTTTTTGTTAGTATTGATATTTTTTTCGAACCATTTTGAAGCATTTTTTCTCTCTTTTTCTATAACTGATTGAACACATTTATCATCGTATTCTTTAAACAATTCTTCTTGTTCAAAAAGAGAAGAAAAATCATCAATTATCATGTTAGAAGGCAAGTTAAATAATTCAACCAAATTTGCGAATCTTGCGTCAAAAGCTTTTCTTTGAATTCCCAATACTTTTTTATTGAAAATGATAGAAAAACAAGTACAATGAAATGAGTTCGTAACAATACCGTCTGCATCACGAATCGCCGAAATGAATTCTTCTATAGGTATTTCTTCATTAATTATTTCAACTACTTCTTTGCCTGTTTTCTTTTTAATATAATCTTTGATTTTATCTTTTTCTATATGTTTTTTAGTATTAAGAAAATAGCAAACTATTTTATTTTTGTATTTATTGTCGGTATCAGGTGCCATATTTATCCACATATTTTTATCAATTAAAAATACAGGATCAATTATAAATTGTGCTTTTAAATTAAGTTCTTTTTTACATAATTCTATTCCGGAAATTTCTCTTACAGAAATTGCATCAAATCGTCTTAGTAGTTTGGTATATTTTAATTTATCTATAAAATTCATCTCGTCTAAATGTGAGGTTCCGAAACTACCGGAAAAAGCAGTACGTTTTTTGAAAAAAGAAGTAAAGCCGTATAAGCCTCTTTTAAAGGAAGGCATAAAATTAAATTCAGCTCTAAATACCTGATCTGTACCTAAAACAAAATTATTAACACATCTATTCAATTCCTTGTATTGAATATCATTAGATATATAATGCGTTATCTTTAAGTATTTTTTTGCAAATTCCTTTGTATAATCAGTTAGTTTGTATTTGTGAAGCAAATGATAATTTTTGCCATGTTGTTTAAAATATTGTTGTATTGCATAAGCCGATAATGTTGCCCCAAAATTAGGAACTCCCCAGAAATTTGTGATTACTCCTTCGTATTTAGGGCAAAGATTTTGCTTTAAATTTTTAATTACTGACATTTTATTAATATTTTTTATAAAATTTTCATGATGAGGATTCAATTCTGCGGGTTGGTTAAGCCTTGACGTATAAGGTAAAACCTTTGACAAATCTACCTCTTCAAAAATATCAAAGTTGTTTTTGATAGTATTAATAAGCAAATTCCCTTTTTCGTTGTTAATTAATACCATCGAAAGACCTTTATTATCATCAAGTTCAAGTTTATATTTATTAATTGCCCAAAAGTCACCTAAAGTTATATCTCCAATTCTATTAAGTGTTGTATATTTGCAACTATAACAACTTTCATTAATTATAATGTCATCTAAAAACCCTCGTAGAAAAACATTTTCTGAACTATGCTGAGAAAAAGAACCAAAGCGATATTTAAATTCCAAATGAAAGCCACCACGCCACCCATATTTTTTACTTCTAAAAGAGGCATTTAAGACTTTTCTATTTTGGGCAACTTCATTTACATACTTTTCCCATACTAACGGCGAAGGAATTCCATGGCATAGAATATCTATAGTATACAAATTGGTATATTCTTTTCCTAAATAAGCCTTTAGCCCTGCTATTTGGCAAGGTGTTCCTGAAAATAATATTTGATTGCCTTCTTCAAGCAAATTTTTAGTTTCTGTAAGTATATTTCCAATATAACTTTGAATATATTTTGAATTTTGCAACTTTATTAAATCTTCTTTCTTGTTTATTAAAATATGTTCAACTTTTCTGTAATTATTTGCAAATGTTGCACCACAAACATATCCACCATTTTCAAGAAAGTGTGACGCCAACATTGCAAACGCACCACCTGATGCACTATTTTGTCGTATTTCATCACAACATGTTATTGCATAACAGTTGTCAGTTTCTTTATTTTTGCAGACGTTCATATTTTCTTGTGGACAAACAGATACACATAATCTACATTTAATACATTTGTTTTCATCAATTTTAGGAGTATAAAATCCTGCTTCATCGTAGCTTACATTAATTGCACCATTAGGACAATTGTTAAAGCAAGCCATGCAGCCTGTACATTGTTTAGTTATTTGCATTATTTTTCCTTTGTTCTCTTATTGCTTGTATTATTACTTGTTTTTTTGCGGAATACATGTTTTTTATTTTCGTAAAATAATATCCTTTTTCATAATCTGGCATTTGTGGAATGTACTTAAGAACTTGACAATACAAATCTTCCCAATTTCGATATTTAGTTAATTTTTCTTTATCTGTAAGTCCTAAAGAATCACTCTTTTTGCGCACAACACGTTTCATAAGGCATTCATCTAAATATCCAACTTTACGGTTATAAGCAAATGGTAAAATGAGTTGAGGATTTTGTCCAGACTTTCCTTCATAAATCTTTTTATTTGGATAAACTTTTAAGAAATCTTTTACTTTTAACATATATGAAGGATAAAAAGGAATATTATGATAATCTAAAATATCATCAAAGAATGTATCAACGACATCTGGGGCTAAGTTTCTATATTGGTAGCCTAAATGTTTGAAAGTTTTATCTTCAACTTCTTCTACCTTGGGGAAACAGATACTTATATCATTATGTTCTTTTAGATAATTACTCATTTGTTTTACATAGTTAGGTAACAAAATATCATCAGCATCAATGCAAGAAAGATGGCGACCTTTCATTTTTTGTAACCCTAAATTTATAGCAGCAGCTTGCCCTTTGTTTTCTTGCTTTAAGTAGATAAATCTGATATTTTTTGCTTTAAATTGGTCTTTGTAAGATAATACTATTTTTTCAGTTGAATCTTCTGAGCCATCATTTACAAAAATGTACTCTAAATTCTCATATTCTTGGCTTAAAATAGATTTAATATGAGGTCTTATATAGCTTTCACCATTATAACAAGGTGATATTATTGTAACTTTTTCTTTTTTCCAAAACATTATAATAATTCCGATTTACAAAAAAATATTTGGTAATAATTCCACATCTGGATATTTTTTAGCAAATTCTTGCTTTAATGTTTTATAAATAGCTTCATTATTTGCAAAAACTGTCAAAAGTACGCCATCAGGTTTTAAATCATATAAAGCCTCAGGAGGATAAATTTTATAATTTCCGCATATTTTTCCCCAAGAAGCTTCATTTTTATCAATGAATCCTATAATATTTGAATTCATCTGTTTTTCTTGTTCCAAGACCTGTTTAATAAATAGGCTGGCGCCCCAAAGCATAATTTTTTTATTACCAATAAACTTTGCGATATAACTGGGAGTTATAATTTCTTTTTTTAAAGCGGCTCTAAACAGGCTCCAATCCTGTGGCATAAGTTCTTTCAGTTCTTGTGCAAAAGTATTATACTGCAAACCATTGCAATGACTTATTTCCCAAACTATATGAGTAATTATTGCATTTATATAACTTTTTTTTAGTTCTTCAAAAATTCCTCTATTTTCCAAAAACTCTTTAATTTGGAGTGCTGCCAGTAATATGTTTTTTGAATGTTTTGCTCTATATTCAGAAATGCTACCAGAGCGATTACATCTATAATTTATCAATTCTTTATTGAAAACTACAATCTTTTTAGCACAAATTTTTGAAATATGTCCGAACGCAACATCATTACAACTCGTAAGATTTTGAAATTGAAGATTATTAGAAAGAATTAAATCTTTTAAATATAATTTGTTCCAAGATGGAACATTAAATAAACAAAAAATATCGTCCTTAAAATTTTTCCAGTTAAACGGTTGTTCTAGCGGAGTTTTATCAAGATTGATTGGCGAATTCGGATTGCCGCTTTCTACTATATTCCCCTCGTCATCAACTTTTCTTGAAGAACAAACCGTTAAATCTGCACCATATTTTTCTGCGTGGCTATATAATTCTTCAAGCATTGTCGGTTCAAAATAATCATCGGCGTCGAGAAATTGGATGTATTTACCATAGGCAACTCGGATTCCGCTATTTCTTGCAAATCCGGCTCCAAAATGATTCTGCTGAATAATAACAAACCTATCATCTTTGCGTTTGTATTCCTGTAAAATATCCAACGACCTATCAGTCGAACCGTCGTCAATACAGATTATTTCAAAATCTTGGAAGCTCTGATTAAGAATACTTTCAAGGCATTCAGGCAAATATTTTTCTACGTTGTATACAGGAATAATAACGCTAATTTTCGTTTGCATAAATTTTCTCTATCCTTATTCAAAGTATATTTCATTGGGATTGTACCATATTAAATATAGAATTACAATATTAAAAACAGAAATATTAGTTTGTTGGATGTTTTAAATACGGTTTATAAGTTTAATAACTCCATATATTCTCATGTGGGGGTGCTTATGGACTTAAAAAAAGACTTTGGACAGAGATTAAAAGAATTAAGAAATAAAAAGGGAATAACCCAATATCAACTGGCAGAATTAGTAGGAATTGACCCTAAGCACATGAGCCATATTGAAACAGGTCGTAGCTTTCCAAAAGCGGATTTAATAGAGAAATTCGCAGAAGCGTTAAATGTTGATTATACTAAATTATTTAGAACAGAACATTTGCAAAGTAGAAAAATTTTAATCGCAAAAATTAATGAATTATTAAAAACTTCTACTGATGAAGAATTAAAAACTATATACAAAATAGTCTTTGGTTGTATTGATTAAATTTTTAAACTCAAACCAGAATTAGTTTGCATAAAGCTCGGCTTATTTTTTAGAGTAAATAACACTTTATAATCTCTAAGAATTTTCAGCATTTGAGCTAGTACAATTTTGTCAAAATAACATTGCCCTATTGCAATTTTGGACTCCCGTCTTTCGTTCAAAGATTGCTTTGCTCTATAAACATAAACACTTTTATTCTCATCAATTGCCCTAACTAAAATCGCACGCATATAATACCTGTTGAAATCAGAAAATGCGAGTAATGTCGCTATATTTGAAGGTATTTTTCTTTCATTTTTGTTCTTATCTTTGAAAAGAGAATTCACTAATGCTCGCTCTAAACCTTCAACAGTTCCATACTCAAAACATTTTCTCAATAATTCTTTATATCGTGCGATATAACTACTTTTCAAAGAACTTGGTTCATAAAACAAACCATTCTCAATATCACGCACTAACTCACTAACCATAATAAAACGTGTATCATTGTCAAAATTTGGGAAATAGTACATATAAACTCCTTTAAGCAAATATAAAACATTTTCACATGCCTTCCAAACATGCTATAATAGACCTAGTATTAGGGGATGATATGGCAGACTTAACAGAACAATTATTAAATAAATCAAAAGAAGCTTTTATTTTGGCAATAGAAATCTATAACAAACCAACAATAAAATATAGAGTGGAAGGTTTTGCATTTTTTATTTGTAATGCTTGGGAATTGATGTTAAAAGCATATTTAATCAAAACAAAAGGCGAAGCAAATATCTATTATAAAGACAATCCTGAGCGAACTATTAGTCTTGAGAATTGTATAAAACAAATTTTTACTAATGACAAAGACCCTTTGCGTTTAAACCTAGAAAAAATTATAGAACTTAGAAACACCAGTACACACTTCATTACAGAAGAATACGAAATGGTTTATGTTTCATTATTTCAGTCTTGTATTTTTAACTTTAATGAAAAAATGCAAAAATTTCATGGCATAGATGTTACAGAATTAATATCGCTGAATTTTTTAAATCTTGTTGTAAAGGAAAAATCTTTTGATGAAAATGAAATTAGAGCAAAATATTCTGATCAAATTACTCATAAACTTTTAGGACTTAATGATAAGATTTCAAAAATTGTAGATGAAAGCAATAGTAATTTTGCAGTAAAAATCGAACATCATTATTACATTACTAAGGACAAAAATAAGGCTACTGATACAGTTGTTGTAGATAAAAATTCTACAAATCCAGTACAGATTATAAAAGAATTAAAAAATCCTAATGAAACTCATAAATATAATGCTAAAAAAGTTTGTGCTGAAATAACAAAACAAATAAAACGACTAAATTTGAATGTTAAACAAAATGGTACAATCATAAAGGTTTTCAATTTCTATCATTTTAACTTATTCTGTAAATATTTTGGAATAAAAGAAAATGAAAAATGGTGTTTTGTTTATAAGGCTAATTCTGCTCCAAATTATTCTTATTCTATGCAAGCTATTGAATTTATAATCGAAGAACTAAAAAAAGACCCAGAAAATATTTTAGATAGATTAAAAGAGTTGCTAGCTACAAAAAAATAAGCTAACCCCAGGAGCAAAGGAATTCTAAGCATTACGCCTACTCTCATTCGAGAACCCAGCTTTTACCCTTCACGAGTTAGCTATATCATTATAACTTAAATTTTAGAAAAACACAATCATTCATTAGTAATAAGTATCAAGAATATTAAGAAGGGTTAGGACATATTAAAGAGTCAAACAACCACATGCCTTTAAGTTTGTCTATTTCATTCAAAGACAGTTTTAAGATTCTTGCACAGTCATTTTCATTAATTAGTTTCCTTAAGAATGCTTGTTTGACCAAATCTGCTATACCTCTACCATAGTAAAATGTACTTGATAAGGATTGTAATTCTTTTATATTTTCATTCATTGGTAACATTTCATCTTTTTTACCTAATGTTACACCATATTTTTTTCGGTACTCTTCTCTAAATACATTCCAAACATTAAACTGCGATTCTTTTTTCATTCCCTTAATTATTTCGGATAAACGGTATAAGACGACCTGATAACTTACCCCAAATGTTTGTTTAATTTTTATAACTTTATCAACAAAGTCACAATTATCATATTTACACCATTCATTAATAAAAGATTTATATGGCATTAAAAAATATGAAGCAAAACGATTAGCTTCACTTTCCTCTACATTATCTTCATCGGTTATATTTTCTTGATAAGATTTTTCATGTAATAATATATGTCCCAATTCATGGGCTACAGTAAATTTACGTCTTTCTATTGAAATTTTATTCCAAGTATTTACAACAATTGCCCTATCGTCTTTATTGTCTAATAAAGATAATCCAAAAAAACTATCTGAAAAAAATTCTTTAGCATAGATTTTAATTCCTGCCCGTGATTCAATTAAACTACAAATATCTCTTATAGGTTCATCTTGAGATATTTTCATTTCTTTCCTAGCTAATTCCGCCATTTTAATAGGGTCAGTAGTTGTTCCGACAAGTGAACTAAGTTGATAAGTATATTTATCTTCTTGCTTTAACAATAAAAGTAAATTGTTAAATTCTTTAAGCCAATTTGCTACCGTATAAATGATCTCTTCTCTTTTTCTAATATTCTTGTCTTCTGACAAGGCTCTAAATCGAACTGCTTTTATAGTATTCTCAGGAGTTTCCCAGAATACACCCGGATTAACATTAAAAAGTTTTGCTAATTTGTCAAGCGTGGGTGTACTCGGTATAGATTCTCCGCTTTCAATATTCCTATAAGCTAATAATGATATTCCTATTTTTTCCGCAACAGTTGATTGTGTCATGCCATTAGAAACTCGCAATCTTAAAAGATTGCTTTTAATATTTTCTTTCATCAAACACCTTTCCTCTTGTACAGTTTAAAGAGTAGCATATTAGAAACAAAAACGCAAGCGCAATATGTAATTTTCTTTATTATGAATACATATGTAATGCAACTTGCAAAAAATTCAAATGCATAATATGATTATAACCACAAGGAGGAGGAATGAGAAAGGATTCCTTAAATGACTTATAAACAAAAGACAGATATTAGAGCTTTAGAGGATGTGGTCGAAATTCTTGTTCGTAAAATACGTAAAGAGCGCAATAAACAGGAGAATAGGACAATGCAAAAAATACGTTTTGTCCAAGAAGAGGATGACGGCAAGCTTTACATGATTACTAATTATCGTAAAGTTAATGGTGTCATTATTTTCTCTAAAACTGGGAAATGTTGGAAATTTCCATTGAAAAAGAAACGTGCTGCATAAAAGCAACACGCATTTAATTTCTATTCTTAGGGGGCTTTGCCCCCTTCTCTTAAAAATATTATTACACACATTCATATCCATGACAAGTGGAAGTTTGCTTTTCATGAAGGAATGTAAATAGTTTTTAAGGGATGTGGTAACAAAGTAAAGCGAGCTTTGTTACTAGTGTAAAGTCGCTACAGGAGATTTTGTAAAATGACAAATCAACATATTACGCCACATCCAGAAGGTGGATGGCAAGTTAAAGCAGCCGGAGCATCAAGAGCAACGGTTAGAACAGATACCCAACAACAAGCCTACAATATTGGCAGACAAATTGCAATCAATCAAAATTCTGAATTGTTTGTTCATAATACACAAGGACAAATCCGGCAAAGAAATTCTTATGGGAATGATCCATTTCCTCCAAGAGGATAGTTTAAGAGGGGGCTTCCCCCTCTTATTTTATGTTAATGAAATAAATTTTGATTCTAATATTTTCCATCATTATTACATAACACTTTTAGCCACTATATTTTTTGGGGCATAAAATTTTTTAACATCCAAATCTAAAAAATGTAGCTTTCTGAGATACTTAAATCCCATATCATTAAACTATTTTGGTTATTAATAACATCTTATGCTATAATAAACTTGTTTAAAAATATTTTGGAGTTTTTAATATGACTGAAAAGTGTGAGATTGTATATGTATTAGCAAACAAAGCTATGCCTGATTTGATTAAAATTGGTAAGACGCAAAGAAAAGATTTGCAAGCAAGAATGTCAGAATTGTATTCTACAGGTGTGCCATTTCCGTTTGAATGTCTTTGGGCTGGTGAAGTCAGAGATTGTACACACATTGAAAAATTATTCACAATGCCTTTGTTGACAAAAGGGTGAATATGAAACGTGAATTTTTCAAGTTAGATGCAGAACAAGTTATTCCGCTATTAAAAGAATTTGCAATAAGAGAAATAACATCTGATGTTGAAACAGCATTAACTAAAAACGTATCAACTGTGGAACAAGAAGCTGCCAAGCATTTTCATCGTCCACAACTGAATTTTGAAGAAATGAATATTCCAAAAGGAGCAAAATTAATATTTACGAAAGACAAAAATGTTTGCGTTGAAATTGTTGATTCAAAAAAAGTTTTGTTTGAAGATGAAGAATATTCATTGACTTCATTAACACGAAAATTGTTAGATTTATCATATAATATTCAACCTACGAGGTATTGGTTATATGAAGGAAAAAATCTTAAAGATATCTATGAAGAAACTTATGCAAGTGTTTAAAAATGATAGAAATCTTAGAAATTAAAAGTAAATTATTAGAGAGGAATAATTTGGTATATAGAACTCAGCTAGATGTTTTTAAAGAAGAACCTCATACAAACGTCGAGTGGTTTAATATCGCCTTAACAAATATGGTGCATTCTAATATTGCTGCTTTTATAAAAATGATGGAAGATGAAAACTTTTTTATGGCAAGAGCCATAATAAGAATGCAATTAAATTGCTTAATGAGGCTTTTTTCAATTTTTATTATTCAACCAAAAGTAACTTGGATAGAAAGGATATTATTTTCTGAAGATTGTTGGAAAAGTAAAATTACAAAAAATTCCAAAAATATTTCAATAACAGATTCTTTTTTATGTGAGGAATTGCAAAATAATAAAATACTACCAAGTGCAAAAGATTTATACAAAAAATATAGTAAATTCATACATCCATCAAATTTTCACTTTAATGAAGCTGTGGAAAAATGGTATAATCATAATAATTCTATTGAATGGGCAACAAAAATTAATATTACAGGAAAATCAAGACTGTCAAAAGAAGAAATTATCATTTGCTATGAACACATGATAAAAATAACCGATAAAATTATTGAATATATGAAACAAACAAAACAACAAAACTCGTTTCCTAAGTATCGATTAGCTACAAAAATCTAAAAAATTTTTGAATGGAATTAAAAAGCTTGAATTTTAAATCTAAATCATAAGTGAACAACTATTTTTAATAAATTTCTAGTTTTAAACTTATGCAAGCGTTTAAGAATATCAAGTCAGATGTTGAACTTATACCGTTTTTTAGTGAAATATTAAAAAATAATTAATTTTTCAGAACTTTTTTAAAATTTGAGCAATAATACAGATAGTGGATTTACCCACAACCAACTTACAAATCTCTAAATATTTGTTTTGTTAAATAGGGATATAAAATTAAAAATAACTTTATTTCTTGCCCAATTTTTAACAGGGGAGTAATATAAATGTTACACATAAAATTTATTTTACTATTTTAGGTCAATAGTTTTAGCGAAGGAGCTTTATTGCATGAAGAAAGATTTAAAAATTGAGATTCCTACTGATTATGCAGAAAAATGTACAACGACAAAATCATTAAAAATACTTAGTTTTGGGAAACAAAAAGTAATTATTTCCGATGAGGAGTTTTCCCGATTAGAAACGTTATATAAGCATTATGTCAATACTTTTGGTGTAGAAATAGGTTTTGTCAATTATATTCTTAGGATGGTGCCGGAATGGAGTTTGTAAAAAATTTTCCAGTTGCAGATTTAACTGTTGCAGACTATAATCCAAGGGTTATTAATAAAAATTCTTTTAAAAAATTAAAACAAAGCATTCTAATGTTTGGAATTATCAAGCCTTTAATAATAAATGGTGATAATAATGTTTTAATCGCAGGACATCAAAGAACAAAGGCATTGCAAGACTTAAGAATCAAGTATGTTCCTGTTATTAAACTTCAAAATATTGCCAAATCTGATGAAATTATGTTTAACCTTTTTCATAATTCTATAGAAACCAATGGTTCCAAAGTAGGTTTAAGCATAGTTTCTAATATTCCTTTTGGATATAGTTTTGTTGATTTTCACTTTATAAATTTACGTAAAAACTCTAATCCAATTGCCGTGAAAGAAATTAGTAAACTTATTATCAAATATGGAACTTGGGGGAATGTAATTTGCGATGAAAACGGTGTTATTATTAAAAATTCAGAATATGCAATTGCCTGTAAGTTGTTAGAAAAACCTCTTTTAGTTTATAAAATGAAAAATAATGAAATTGCAAATCTTAAAAAATATTTACAAGAAGATTATGGAAAATATTACTTTAATAATCTAAAAATAAAGGATTATAATCAAACTTTCTGTCAAATGCATAGACTTTGCGGTGAAAAAGGGCTAAAATCAACAACATATACAAAATACATTTTGCCGATTTTAGATAAAAAAACTAGAATTTTGGATTTTGGTGCTGGAAAATGCTCTTATCCAAATAAGTTAAGACAAGAAGGTTATCAAATCTATATGTATGAACCTTTTTACAGACAAGAAAAAATTAATTCATTTGATATCAGTAAAATAGTTTCCTTTATTGAGGAAATTAAAAATGATATTTCTAAAAATGGATTATATGATATCGTTATTTTAGATAGTGTCTTAAATTCTATAACAAGTCTTGAAATGCAACATAATGTTTTACTAGCTTGTAACTC
>CAKVLL010000019.1 GCA_934757255.1 uncultured Candidatus Melainabacteria bacterium
AAAGCAGGTAAAGTTGAATTCAGAGCTGATAAACAGGGTATGATTCACTGTCCAATCGGTAAGGTTCAATTCGCTAATGAAGATTTGGTTAAGAACTATGGTACATTGGTTGATGCAGTTCTTAGAGCAAAACCTTCTGCAGCTAAAGGTACTTACGTTAAGTCAATTTATTTGACAACAACAATGGGACCTAGCATTAAGATTGATGCTAAGAACCTTCAAGCAGAAGTTAAAGAAATTGTTGGTTGATATTTACGGCTAGCCGAAAGGTTAGCCTTTTTTTTTAATCAGAAAGCGTATTCTAAAGAATACGCTTTTTGATTAATACACCGTTTAATAAATAAAATATTTTAAAAATAAATTTTCTTATAATAAAGAAATTTGCAAAAAGAGTTAAAATCAATTAAAATCAATATATGAGTTATAAATTTATCGATGATTTTAATATAAATGATATTATTTTACCGGATTCGGACAAAATACATCCGCTATTACTAAAAAGCAACGATTCTGATATAAAAAAAGCTTTAAATTTTTTATCAAACAACGAAAAATTTTTATACATTCATGGTTTTTTAGGTACAGGAAAAAGACAATTCATAAATTATGTAACCGAATTTTTAAAAAAAGATATTATAAAACTTGAATATTACTGTAAAGAAGCAACTGTTTGCGATGATATTTTACTTAACTTTATAGATATTTTAGAAAAAACGACATTAGGTAAAACTGTTAACTTAAACACAAAAATATCTACGTTAGCTGTAAAATTTCAAAATTACGTATCGTCTATAAAAAAACCATTTATTATAATACTACATTCATTTGATGATATTTCAGAAGAAAACAGATTACTCACGGCGAATTGTTTTGAAGAAATTATAAAAAATGACAATGTAAAATTAATTCTTTCCACTAGAGCAATGATTCAAGGAGTCTTAGGAGAAACTAAATTTGACAAAAAGATTTTCCTAAAAGGTTTTACTAAAGAAATATTTAAAGAATATTTAACTTTAAATCAAATATCTTGTACAGATACCACATTAGAAGACTTTTTTAAGTATACACGAGGTTATTACTATTACACAGCACTTTCCATAAAAATAATTCAAGCTATGCAAATTTCTCTAAATGAATTTTTAGAAAAATTTGCAATTTCGAGTATGAATTTTGACTCATACTTGGGTTTAACATATATAAATCTAATTCCAAATACTATAAGAAACTTTTTCTGGTTTCTAAGAACAATTAGACATGGAATAACTATTAATGCATTAGCAGTCTTTGAATTGTATGATGAATTTTCTGTAGAATATTTAAAAAACAACTTAATGATATTTCAAGTTGGTGAAACATTGTATGTACAAGATTATTTTCAACAAAATATAGATATCTCAATTCCAACAAAAACAGAAATAAAACTTCATAAATATATTGTAAGTATTTACGAGAAACAACTTAAAGAGCCATTACAAACTCGCGAGATTCTAATATCAAGACAAGCATTGTCATCTGAAATAAAATTTCATACCACATGCATCGAAAACTTAGAAAATCATAATAAAAAACAAACACCTGAACCCATAAGTATTCAAAATAAAGACATAACAAAACACTCTGAAGATACTACAAAGCCACAAAACATAGATTCACAATTACAAGAAGCAAAAAAACTTGCGGAATCAAAAAATCAAACAGAAGCAATTGAAAAATATTTAAATATTTTAAATAATGAAAAAATAGATGTTCAAACCTCAATAGAAATAAAACTTGAATTAGGACATTTATATAAAAATATTGGAAAATATTCCGATGCAAAATTTTATTTTGAATTAGTTGAAACAGCATACAAAAAAAATAACGAAGTTATAAATTTAAATTACTTATATTATGAATTAACAAAAGTATATTTTCATTTATATAAAAGCGATAGAGCAATTGATACAATTAAAAAAGTTATTTATTCCGTTGATACTCCTCAGTCATTAATGGTTGCAGCTTGTACTTTATTAGGAAATATATATACAGCTAAAAATAATCCTGATGAAGCATATTCATATTATCAAAAAGCATTAGATTCCTCTGATGAAAACACCCCAGAAGATGAATTAGCAGAATTATATTTCAAATTTGCACTTGCTTCTGACGATAGAGGAGATGAAAAAACAGCTTTTGAATATTATTCAAGATGTGCAAGTATTAATAACAAGAATCCATATAAATCACTTTCATATTCTAATTTAGGTTCTTGCTATTTTGATAATAATAAATTTAATGATGCTAAAAATTGCCTACTAAAAGCTTATAATATTGATAAAAATAATAATGATTATGATGGAATTTACTACAATGCATCAAAATTGGCGGAAGTACTTATGGAAATTCATGACAATGATGCAATAAACTATCTTTTAGAAGCAAAACAAGCAGCAGAATTTCTAAATGAAAATTTTTACATTATGATGGCATGTGTTGCACTAGGAGATTATTACTATAATAATATAAGCTATAATAAAAAAGCTCTTATCGAATATCTGAAAGCAAGACAAATCGCTGTATCGATTGGTGATGATGTAAAAAAAATTGACAATAGAATTCAAGATATGAAGCTTAGAATGAACGAAAATGAATTTAAAGAGATAGAAAATAAGTATGGACAAAATTAATATATCAGCAGATTTTAAAAAATATCAAGAATTATTTCTTAACGAAAATAAAAAACTTAATCTAATTTCCAAAAACGATGAAAAATTTTTATTTGAAAAACATATTTATGATTCATTAGCTATAAAATTATTTTTTGACAAATATAAAATAATTTCAGCAAATATTCTTGATATCGGCTGCGGAGGCGGTTTTCCTTGCGTACCAATTGCAATAGAATTTAAGAACATGCAAATAACAGGAATTGATAGTATTAGAAAAAAAATAAATTCTATAAATACAATTAAAGAAGCCTTAAAGCTTAATAATTTATCAACGGTCTGTGATAGAGTTGAAAATTTAAAAAATAAAAAATACGATATCATAACAAGTCGCGCAGTTGCTGATTTAGCTAAAATAACTGCTTATGCTCTGCCACTATTAAAAAAGAACGGCTATTTTGTTGCTTACAAATCAAAAAAAGCGTTAGAAGAGTTAGAGAATGCGAAAACTGTATTGAAACAATTTGATGCTAAAGTTGTTGATATTATTAATTACCAGCTTCCTCTAGAAGAAATTTATGAAAGAAACCTTATTATTATAAAAATGTAATTACCTTGCTTTCTTATTCACTTTCTAAATTGCTTATAGTAATATGTTGTTATGAAAAGAAAACTTTTAATTTGTTGTTTAGCTATATGTGCAGTTTTGGGGCAAAACCAAGTTTTTGCTGCGCCAAACGGAGCATTTGCCGAGCATTATAACGCCGGTCAAAACTACTTGATGTCTAATCAGTATTCTTCATCAATCGTAGAATTCAGAAAGGCATTAAGAATTAATTATCTAGATAACTCTGCAAGAATCGGACTTATCAACGCTTACCTTGCAAGAGCAACTTATTATGCAAATCAGGACAAAAATTATGATAAAGCCGCAAACGATTTTAGAAGTGCGCTTTTCTACTTAAAGATTTATCCGAATAAAGAGCAAACTGTTCAGAATTCAGCCGGCATGATTGCTTCCGCAACTGAAAATCTCAATCAATGCTTAAAAGTAATCAGTTTTGACTCAACTCCAAGTGGAAGATATAAGCGCGGAGAAGAATTACGTGCAATGGGAAATTTATCAGCCGCTGCGTATGAATTTTCAAGAGCTGCGCAAGGAGATAAAATGGCATCAGATGCTAACATGCAAGTTGCGGATTTGCTTAAACTTTTAGGCAACGAACCTCGATCTGCCGATTATTATAAAATCGCACTAGATTTAAATCCAAACAACGGCGTGCTTAGAATGAAATACGCAAGGACTTTGGATAAATTAGGACGCTATGATGATGCAGTTTCGCAGTATAACGAAGCTTTAGCAAATTCAAAAGGTGACATGGAAGTTTTGTATGCCTTAGAAAGAATTTATTTAAAAAAACTTGCCGTAACTCCATCAGATGCCGAACTTAACGCAAACTTGGGTGCAATTAAGCAAGCACAGGGCGATTATGAAACAGCTTTAAGTTATTATGGAAAAGCTGAACAAATTAATCCTTCTAACGTTACAACTCGTTTAAATGTTGGAACACTTTTCCAACAAAGAAAAGAATATCAAAAGGCAATTCAGTCTTATGATTCGGTCTTAACTTTATATCCAAACAACACTCAAGCGCTTTTATATAAAGCACAAGCATATAAAGAAATGGGTGATAATAAAACTGCTTTAAATTTATATAAACGCATTCTTTCAATCGACCCTAATAATGCAGGTGCGAAAGCTGAAATTTCAGGCGCGATGAAGGATGCGCTTTCACCATCAGAATACATTGCATACCTTAACCAAAACGGTACTGATGAAGAGATTTACGAATACGCATACAAATTACACCAAGATAATAAAATTGATGATGCAATTAGCGGTTACAAGGCTGTTATTTCTAAAAATGCTTCAAATGTTGATGCTTATGTAAATTTAGCGATTTGTTATGCGTCAAAAGAAGATTACAATAACGCTATTAGCACACTAAACGCAGCTAAAGCAAAGTTCCCGACAAACAATTTGGTGCTTAAAACTCTGCAAAGCGTTCAGAATGACTCTGTTTCAACAAAACTTGCGACAGCATCTTCAAGTTTTGATAATAAAGATTATAAAAAAGCTATTCAGCAGTATTTAGCAATTAATCCGGCAACAGAAGATTCTATGCTCGGTGTGGCGTCATCTTATCAGGCTTTAAACGATTTTAACAGTGCAATTGAGTATTATAAAAAAGCAGAACAAATTAATCCTAAAAATGCAGAAATTCCTTACTATATCGGATATTTGTACTCTGAACAACAAAACTGGTCGTTAGCTGAAACATATCTGAAAAAAGCTGTCGGACTTAATCCTAATTCTGATGCAAAAGAATTGTTGACATATGTTGTACAAAATGGTTCGGTTGGGATTTTAAACGAAGGTATTGATTTGTTTGAAAAGAATAATTTTCAAACTGCTATGCTAAAGTTTAATGACGTAATAAAAAAAGATGCGCAAAATGCTTACGCTTATTATTATAGAGCGTTAATTTATGATGAACAAAAACAGCCAAAACTTGCGATTAATGACTATTTGAATGTACTTAAATATTCAAAAGAATTTCCAATTGCAAATTACATGGTTGCGGTTGATTATGACAGCTTAAACAATTATAAAGAAGCTTATAAATATTATCAAAAATTTATTTCAAGCTACACAACTGATGATGAATACTTAAAATACGCAAAAACAAGAATGGGTGAATTAAAGGCTTATGCAGGATAAAAACAAGGTTCAAGCATTAATATCAAGCAGGGTTTCGCTTGCACCAATGGCAGGAATTACCGACTATGTTTTACGCTCTCTTGTGCGTGAATATTCAAAAAATTGTCTTTTAACAACAGAGATGATAAGTTCGGAAGCTTTGACACAAGTTAAAGACACTGATATTGTGGCTCGCGCAGAGAACCATTCGCCTATATCTTACCAATTAAGCGGACATAAGCCAAAAATGATTGCAGAATGTGCAAATTATCTTCAAAAATACGCCGATATGATTGATATAAACATGGGATGTCCTGTAAATAAGGTAGTTAAAGGAACTGACGGTTGCGCATTAATGAGAAATGTAGAATTAGCGCAAGAAATTGTTCGCACAACGAAAGCTAACATTTCAATTCCTTTAAGCGTAAAATTTCGTTTGGGCTATACGTTTGATGAATTAAATTTCGTTGAATACGGTCAAAAAATGCAAGAAGCCGGCGCGGATTTTATTACAATCCATGGAAGAACTCGTTCTCAAATGTATGGTGGAAAAGCTGACTGGAAGAAGATTGCAGAGCTTAAACGTAATGTTGATATTCCTGTTTTCGCAAACGGTGATGTGGTTTCGATTGAAACAGCCGTTCAATGCTTGGAAGACTCTCAAGCCGATGGTGTTGCAATTGGTCGCGGAGCGCTAGGTGACCCTTCACTTTTATATCGAGTAGAAAAATATATTAATTGCGGAGAGTATATCGCCCCACCAACTTTGGAAGAAAAAATTGCAACATTAAAGAAGCATTTGAATAAAGAAGTTGAGTTTCGTGGAGAAGATATTGGTGTAAAATTTTGCAGAAAATTTTACCCTTATTATGTAAATGGTTTCCAAGGCGCTTCAAGACTAAGAGGTGAATTAGTTTTGATGAATGATTTGAAAGAAATTTTTAAGAAGTTAGATGGAATTTTGGCATTAAAATAAAAATATTAACAAACACTATTTTTTATTCTTTAATCCATAAACAAATAATAAGATTTCTGCAACTGCTTTATACAATTCAGGAGGAATTTGTTGATTTATATCAACCATTCTAAATAAAGCCCTTGCAACCGGAGCATTATCTATTACAGGCACATTATGCTTTGTTGCTATATCAATAATCTTTTTAGCAATAAGCTCGGTTCCTTTTGCAGTTAAAGTTGGAGATTGCATTGTTTCAGCATCATATTTTAGGGCACAAGCTACGTGGGTTGGGTTTCTAACAACAAAATCGGCTTCCGGCACAGAATCCATTGCACCTTGTTGTAACATTTGCATACGTCTTTGCCTTAGAGCTGCTTTTACGTGTGGATCACCTTCGGAGTTCTTGTATTCATCCTTGATTTCTTTGAATGACATTTTTTGGTCTTTTAAAAATTTCCATTTTGTCATTCCATAGTCAGCGGCTGCAATAATAAGAAAGGCAATACATGCCTTATAAATAAACTCAACAATTAATTTTCCAAATTCAATCATAACTGCAAAATGATTATCAATCGCAGCTAGCATTAAAATACTTTCCAAATGAGCTCTATATACCGTCCAACCGACTAAACCTAAAATAAAAACTTTTACAATATTTTTACATAATTCAAATAATGTTTTTACTTGAAATAAGTTTTTAAAATATTTTGTAGGATTTAATTTATCTAATTTTGGGACAAGTGGTGCAGTTGCAACAAGAGGTCCGACTTGAATAAAATCGCCTAATATTGCAATAAATGCAGCAACAAAAAGAATAGCACCTAAAATTACAACTGTAGGAATTAAAGTTACAGTCAAAATATAAGTAATGCCTATATTTTCTAAATGTTGATTTGGAATTTGTTCATATAAAGTCTTAAACAATCCAACAATAAGCTTCCATATTATAGGAGCAAGCATATTTATAAAAGAGAACATTACTAACAAAGACAATGCTGTTGACACGTCTTTTGATTTTACTACCTGCCCTTCTTTTCGTGCTCTCTCAAGCTTTTGGGGAGTGGCATCAAATTGTTTATCTTCATCACCCATTTAACTTATACCGTTGGATTTCGTTTCGTTGTTAATAGTTTAGCATAAACCGATATTTTATTGTACAATATTTCTAAGTAAGGAGTGTTTTAATGAAAAATGCATTTTTAATAATTCTATCTTTGTTATCCGTTGCAGCAACTGGGTATACTTTCTTAAACTATACAGGTCATATAGCAATGATAACAATGTTTGTATGTGGTTTTGCTCTTGCAGTATTTTTAATGACTCTTAAGATGAATGTCAAAAATAAAAAAATTAATTCTTATAAAAGGGAATTGGAAAAAGAATCAATTGCTTCTACAGAATCTTCCTCTAGAGTTAAAGTCCTTGAATCAAAAATAGAAGTTCTAGAAAAAGCCTTGGAAAATGCTTTAAAAAAATGATTTCGCATTGAATTTTTGTAAAATATCGTGTATTATATACTAAATAAGGAGAAGTATATGGAAGCTTTTTTTAACTCGGATTTTACAGTAAGATTAGTAGCGTCTTTAGTACTTGGATTTGCACTCGGACTAGAAAGAGAACTTACGAACAAATATGCAGGTCTTAGAACTCATATATTAGTATGTTTAGGAGCTTGCATATTTACATTAATATCTATATATGGTTTTCCAACTTTTGCCTCTGGCGACAATGTTGATATCACACAAGCAACAGGAATTAGAGATACTTCCCGTGTCGCAGCACAAATAGTTACCGGTATCGGCTTTATTGGCGCTGGTACTGTACTTAGAAATGGTCCGATGGTATTTGGTCTAACAACAGCTGCAACTTTATGGATAGCTGCGAGTATTGGTATGGCTTGTGGTGCCGGCTTATATGGAATGGCAATATTTGCAACAATTTTAAGCATTGGTGTGCTAACTATTATCAGAATTTTTGAAAAGCAATTCTTGCCATCAAGCGGCAAACAACAAAAAAGATGTAAATTAACTATTTTTTGTAATGGCGATGATGTTAAAAAGATTTACGATTACTTATATTCCAAAGCTGAATCAGTAAGAGATTTTACCTCTAAAAAGTTAGTTGAAAACACTACAAAATCTAAGATTACGTCAGTTTTTGAACTTACAAATAAAAATATGATACCGGAACTTTACGAGAAATTAAATATTTTAGCAGATTTAGACTCTATAAATTTACAGGAATTAAATGACTAGAGAAAAAAGCAATAAAAAAAAATTTGAAAAATCAAAAAAACAAATTGTTATGGAATATTTAAGAACAATTTCTGTAACATTTGCTGTTGCACTTGTTTTTACATTATTATTATCTTTGCACGCCAGAAATGAAATGATAAGAAATTATTACTTAACACCTTCTGAGCGTTTTAAAATAGATGAAAAAGTCGCTAAAAGTATTGTAACCCAATCAGATTTAACTCGTGATTTACTTGGTAAAAAATATGCAATTTGCATGCAAGTTGCAAGATTGTATGAATCAATACAAGATTATCCGAACGCAGAATTTGCTTATCGAATAGCAGTTAACAAATCAAATAGTGAAAGTTATTCTGCACATCAAGGACTTGCATCAATGCTTATTACGCAGGAAAAATTCCAAGAAGCAAACGAATTTTTAGATTCTATAAAAGATATTCAAAACAAAAATTTAATTAAATTTAAAACCAGAGCTTATATAACAATGGGAGATAAATATTACTCAATAGGTAAATATTTAAGCGCTGCTAAAAATTATGAAAAAGCGAATTACTACTACAGCAAATTTGCTAAAAAAGATAATATTATTGATAAAGAAATTAAAACAAGAATAATAAAATCATACATCCAAACTGCTGATGTTATGGTAAATAACGGTCGCAACTCTGATGCTATACGTTTTTTAAAACACGCAGAAAAATACGATTTTAACAATTTTGAAATAAAATATAAACTTGCAATTATATATTCTGATTTAGATCCAGAAAAATCTGTTAAATATTTTGAAACCTTATTACAAAAATCACCTCAACACATAGACTACGGTGTTTTTAATAAGGCATTACTAAAATCAGCAAATATTGCAGATATACGAGGTGATAAAACACTCTCAAAATATTACAGATACAAGATTCACTCTGTAGATATTTTTATAGATAGAAAAGTTGTTTACTCTAACGATATTGATGTTATTCTACAAACATTAAAAATAAAAAAAATCTTTTTAAAATACAGAATTAAAGCAAGATATAAATTTTGCAATCAATCCAATACTAACATAAAAAGACTTACTGCTGATTTTATATTAAGACAAAACAACAAAAACGTTGAGAAATACACAAAAGAAATTGTAACATCAAATAAACCTCTAACTGCAAATGGTGGCGAAACAAAAGAGATTGAAGTTAAATTTGGCAAACATATTTTTACTAAAAAAGAATTAAACCAATACTATATTGATATTTATTTATACAAAGATGAAAAATATAAGACTTTGGTTGCAAGCATTCCGGTTCTTCAATCCTCTAAATAAAGGGTATCGCCCCAACGATATAATTTATCGCCCGCAATAAACAAATCTTCGTCAAGAACACTTGCGTTAACTCTTTCACCATCTCCCATTATTCTAAAATCTGCATCCTCATCATCAACATAATTACGCTTACCAGACAAAGAAATAATTGGAGATTTTTGAGTTTCTTCCTTTATTTTGTTCAACTCTTCACGAAGAGATAACATTTCAGCCATAACCGCTTGCACTACAATATTATCATTTACAAGATTTTCTGCTGTTTCTTCTCTAACAAAATTTGTTGTGTCATAAAAATCCGATAAACAATTTTCTATCTCTTCTTCATTAATATCAGAATTATAATTAGCCGGTAATTCCTCTTGAGCCAAAAAACTGCCTTCTAAATCATTCTTTTCAACTAAATCTAATTTTTCATCTAAATTCTTGTTTAAAATATCAAACGTATCTTTTGTTTTTTGTAATATATTTTTTTGTTCATCATCATTATTTTGAACATTAATATCATCTATTTTATCAGATTCAATAAATTCTTTCTTATCATCAACCTTTAATTCTGTTTCTATACATTCATCAATAATTTCATCAACCGGTTGATTTTTTAACACTTCATCTGCTTCTTGCTTATCAGTATTAATTAAATTATTACCGTTTTTATAATCCTGAGAATTCATAGAAGTAGTGACAACAAATTGAATTGGTTTAATTTGTTGAATAGAAACATCCATTAATCCCTTTGTTAAATTAGTGTCAATGTCCAAAGAATCACATTGCACTTCTTCTTCTTCTTCTTCTTCTTCTTCTTCTTCTGCTGCTGCTGCTACTGCTTCTGCTGCTGCTGCTTTTTCTACTACTGTTGTTGTTATTGATTCCGCATTAACAACATCTTCGTTTTCTTCCAACATTTCATCATCATTAATTTTGTCTATTGATAAATCAGAGTTTTCCTCAGCAATTTCAAAATTTTCAACAAATTCTTCCGGTAAATTTTCTTCTTTTTTTTGTTTATCAAAAGAAACATCTTCCTCATTTTTTATATAACTATGTGACTCACTTATTTCATCCATTTGCACATTATTCTGTTCAACGCCTTTATTTTCGTCAAAAATTTCAACAAACTTATCATTTAAAAATAAAATTCCGTTTTCTTTTTTAAATGATAAAGTCGCCAAACCTTTCATTTTTTGATTTTTAAAATCTATATTAATAGAATTTTTATTACTAGAGAAACTGAAATTTTCAATAGTTACTACCTCATCTAATCTCTCTATATCATTAATAAGCTTAATAAATTCTTGCATTATCAAAGGTGAAATATTACAAATAGTTCTAAATAGACTATTTATCAAAACCTTGGCTCCTAACCATTCACCATTTATCATGATTCCTTTCAAAGTTCTCATTATATCTCCTTTAAAACTATTTATTTAGCGTTTTGAGTGGGTACACCTTACCACTACAATTTATATATCGGCATTTATTTTGAAAACTTTAGGATTTGTAAAGAAATTGTAACAATTTCTTCCATTTTGTTGTTCAAAACTCGCTTATGCTAATATATAGTTATGGATTTATTTACGCAACTGGAAGAAATCAATAAGCAAACACCTTTAGCGGAGATACTTAGACCGAAAACTTTGGATGAATTTTTAGGTCAATCAAATGTTGTTGCGCCAAATTCTCCACTTTTAAACCTATTAAAAACTCAAAGACTTTTTTCGCTTATTCTTTGGGGCACCCCAGGATGCGGAAAAACGACTCTTGCTAGATTAATCGCGACAAAAGTAAATGCGCAGTTTATAGAATTATCTGCTGTAACTTCCGGCATAAAGGAAATCAAAGAAACTGTTGAACAGGCACGTCAAGCTTTAAGAGCAGGACAAAAAACGATTTTATTCATTGATGAAATCCATCGTTACTCAAAAACTCAACAAGATGCTTTGTTACCGCATGTAGAAAATGGAACAATCTTTCTAATAGGCTCTACTACAGAAAATCCGTCATTCCAAGTAGTTCCGGCATTATTATCAAGAGTTCAAGTAATACGCTTAAATCCTATTAACGATGTTAGTATGGCAAAAATTGTAAATCGCGGTTTTGAATACTTAGAAAAACACTACCAGCCGATACAATTTGATGAAGAAGTAACGAAATTTATTGTGAATAACGCGAGAGGAGATGCTCGATGCGCATTAAACCTTGTTGAAAATTCTTATTTTGCAAGTAATTTTTCTAACGATACAAGGCTTTTGAGCGTTGATATATTAGAAAGTATTACTCAAAAAAGAAACACAAGGTATTCAACCCAAGAACATTATGATTGCGCTTCTGCTTTCCAAAAGAGTTTAAGAGGTTCTGACGCGAATGCGGCAATTTATTATTTAGCAAAAATGATAGAAGCCGGTGAAGATCCAAGATTTATTGCAAGACGTTTAATTGTTTGTGCCGCAGAAGACGTAGGGTTAGCAGATCCGAACGCAATGAATATCGCAGTTAACGCTTATCGTGCGGTTGAAATAATAGGACTTCCTGAAGGACGTATACCACTCGCTAATGCTGTTGTTTATGTTGCGAATGCACCTAAATCAAATAAAATTATTATGGCTATAGACAAAGCTCTTGCAGACATTGAATCCGGTAAAGATTTTCCACCTCCTATGCACTTAAGAGACGCACATTATAAAGACGCTAAAAAATACGGTTTTGGAGAAGGCTATATCTACACTCACGCGGCACCTGATGTTGAACAACAGTTCATGCCGGACGAATTGGTTGGAGTAAAATATTTAGAAGATTAAATCATCAAAGCACCTTCTAACAACTCTGTATGACCATCGAGCAAGAATTCTGCAAATTTCTTAGTATCGATTTGTGCAGCTACAATTGACATTAAATCATCCGGAAGTTCTGTAATCATATCAACTAAAGAATCTTTGTTTAAATTTATCATAGGTTTAACCATTTCCGGCTTCATCATTGTAGATAACATATCAATATATGTCTTATTTTCAAACAATTGTAGATATTCAGGTTTCTCTTTTGTTAATTGAAAAGTTAATTGTCTTTGAACATCCGGATCAATTGCAGACATAAAATCTCTGTACTTATCAAGTGGCATATTCTCAATACTGGTAATAAGTTCCATAGGATTGGTTTCTTCTGACGGTTGACCGGTTACTCCTTCAACAAATTTTATCATTACTTCCGGAGGTAATAGTTTTAGCTGGTTAATAACATCAGACTTTTCTAATTCATCATGTTGAAAGAACTGCGCCAAATCTTCGTCTTTGAACATCATAACAATGTCTTGTAAAGGGAAAGCTCCCAATACAACATTTACAAGTTCTTCTATATCAACATTTTGGAGCATATCAAGTAATTTATCCTGAGTAAAAAAGTATAACCCCATAACCAAATCTTCACTATCAAGCATTGGTAAAATTTTTTCTCTTGTTTCAGAATTCATATTATGTAAAAGTACAAATTTATTCTCAACATCAGTCAACTTAAATATTTTTATCAATTTTGCAGGAGAATTATACATTTCTTGAGCATATTTTACAGCTTGACTATTTCCCTGCGCAGCTTCTGCTTCAATAATCTCGTCAACAGTTTTTAGACCATAATCCTGAATCATTCTGGAAGAGGTTATGTTCATTCTCTCTGCAAATAATTTCATATTAGCATCTATAACTAATGACATTCTTTCTCCTTATATTTATCTTATATATATAAAGTATATTTTTAATAAATAATTGCTTATTTTGTAAAGGTTTGTAACAATGAATTATAATGTGTTATAATTAGACTGTTATGAAAAGAATTATACTCATTTTAACATTATTTTTAATATTAATAAATACAGTTGCAAATGCAGCTTCTACTACAGTCATAAAAGAAATTACGGCGAATTCTGCTGACGGTTTTACTATGAAAGGTTATCTTGAATATCCAAAAGTTAAGGATAAGAAAGAATTTCAAACGGTTGTTCTACTGCACTCTCTTGGGTATTCTTCTGATTGGTGGAGTAATTTACCACAAGAATTGTTAAATCAAGGTTATGCTGTTTTGAAAATTGACTTAAGAGGACACGGAAAGAGCGTATATAATGCAAAACTCGTTCGAACTTCATGGTCAAGCATGACAAATAATGCTTATGCAAAATATCCAGACGACGTAATAAAGGTTATTGAACAAGTTAAACTAGAAAACAGCAAAAAAGTTTTCTTTAACAACTGGGCGATTGTAGGTTCTGATATTGGCGCCAGCACTGCTATTCTAGTGGCAGATAAAATTGAACACAAGCCAAAGACGCTTGTTCTTTTATCACCGGTTGTAAAAACAAGAGGACTATACATACCTGTAAAACTTGCAAACTTAAATGACATTGATATTTTTTCAATATCCGGAACGAACGATATTTCCGGACAAAACACAGAAAAGTATTTAAAAAAATTCGCTCAATCAACATTTGCAACATATACATCAGAAGCACGTTCTACAGGCATGCTTTTGTTTAAAAATGATAACACACTCGCAAGAATTGTTACAAGTTGGATAAAAGAGTATTTAAAATAAAACCTGAATCATCTCACAGAATAAATTGACAAGATAAATTTTTTTATTAATAAATTTATAGAGAGGTGACAAATGTTTTTAACAGAATTATTTACGCACAAATGCAATCATGAGCACGTAACACCGGACAAAGATATTGCATACTGTCCTGATTGTGGAAAATTAATTAAAAATGAATGGTATATTACACGTTGTGCTTGTTGTGGTGTTAAATTAAAAACAATGGTAAAAAAAGAAGAAGTCGTACCACAATTACATTATTGTTATAATTGTGGAAGCGAAGAATTTAAAGTTGAAAAACTTAAAGAAATAAATTTTATAGATATTAGATTTGCCGCACTAAAAAAAGAAGTTATTGAAAACAAAAAACATATTTGTACAACTACACGCTGCTGGCAAGAAAAAACAAACGTGCAACCAAGATTGCTAGTACAACACCTGTAACATCAGCAATAATTCCTGTTAATAAAGCATATCGAAACTTCTTTATACCAACAGAGCCAAAATATACGGCTAAAACGTAAAATGTTGTTTCGGAACTGCCAACCATAATTGCAGCTAATTTTGTAATATAAGCATCTGGTCCAAAATTATTTGCTATATCTGAAAATAATCCTAAGGTAGCAGAACCCGATAGTGACCTTGTTAATATAATCGGAACAATCTCTGCCGGTACAACTCCACTGGCAACATTTTTTATCAAATCAATAGCACCACTCGCTTTAAACATTGAAATTCCAACAATTATAGCAACCAAATATGGAATTATGGAAACAGCAACTCCAAAACCATCTTTTGCACCTTCTATAAATTCTTCATAAACCGGTACTTTTTTACACACACCAACTCCCAAAATAACTATAATCATTATCGGAAGAATATATAATGAAATTTTCTCAAACATTTTTCCTCCAAATTCTTTTCAAAATAAGAGCTGTTAAAATTGCAGTAAAAAAAGAAAGTGTTGTGACAATAAGTGTAGGTAAAATTATTTCAGACGGATTCTTTGCACCTGTACCTACTAAAATTGCAATAACCGTTGCCGGTATAATTTGAAATCCTGCCGTATTCATACCCAAAAACATACACATACTATCAGTTGCTTCATCTTTATTTTTATTATCTTTTTGTAATTCCTTCATCACCTTCAAGCCAATCGGAGTTGCTGCATTAGTAAGCCCGAGTGCATTAGCAGCTATACTCATTGTAATATCACCAATTGCAACATCATCATGTTTAATATCAGGAAATAATACCTTTGCAATAGGCTTTAATAACCGAGAAAGGACTTGAACAAAACCCGCTTTTTCTGCTATACGCATAATTCCTAGCCAAAATGTCATAATTCCAATCAGAGAAAAGGAAATTTTAACCGCAGTATTACAAGCTAAAAGCATTGAATTAGTAACTTCACCAAGAGTATTATTAAAAATTCCGACAAAAATTGAAATTGCTATTAAACAAAAAAAGATATAATTCATAGAATAATATTAGTTCAAAAAAGATACTTTGTCGATGTATTACAATTTGATAATAAGAAAACCTCATGTTATCATTATTTTGTTATGCTAGAAAAGAAAAGTGAGCAAAAAACCTATGAACTTATTCAAAGTTGGCTTGAAGACTACAAGTCGACAGTTGATAAATACAAAAAAACTAAAATAAAAGCGCTGATAGTCACTAGAATGTTACCTATAATTAAAAAAATTGCCAGAACAATCGCAAGACGTTCTTATGACCCTATAGAAGATATGGTTCAAGCAGGAGCGATTGGACTTCTTAAAGCAATTGACAGTTATTCTGAAAATGTAAATGACAATTTTAAAATATACGCCGGTTATTTAATAATCGGAGAAATGAAACATTTTTTGCGAGATAAACTTAATACAATAAGAGTTCCAAGACACATACAAGAACTTTCTTATCGTATAAACACATTTACGAGTTCTCTGACTTTCGAGCAATTAAATGAATTAACAAACGACGAAGTTGCCGAAGCACTTAATGTTTCTACAAAAGATGTAGATTTTGCACTTCAAGCAGACAGAAGAAAAAACACAATTTCGTTAGATGATATTTATTCTACAGATTCAGATAACTTAAGTTATGAAGAAGTTCTATCCAACAATGATTACAAAGAAACCAGAGAGAATGAAGACACTAAAATAATTCTAAAAGATGTGATTGAAAAACTTCCAAAAGAATATAAAGACATTGTAAAACTTTATTATTATGAAGATTTAAGCCAAAAAGACATCGCTCAAAGACTAAACTTAACCCCAATGCAAACATCAAGAAAATTAAAAAAGTCATTTAGTTTACTTTACAAAATGATTGCAGACAAAACTGGAGTTTAAAATGGATTTATATCATTACTTGCTTTTCTGGATATGTATAATTGGACTTTGTTTAGGAAGTTTCTTCAACGTAGTAATATTACGTTCTTTGAATAATGAAAGCATTATTTTCCCTGCTTCTAAATGTCCTAAATGCAATCATGAATTGTACTTTTGGCATAATATACCTGTAATTTCTTACATTTTTCTTCGTGGGAAATGTTATTTCTGCAAAGAAAAAATTAGCATTCAATACCCAATTATTGAATTAATAACAATGTTGTTATTCGGATATTCATTTATTAAATTCGGAATAAGCGTAAAAACACTATTTGTTTTATTTTGGGTTTCTTGCTTTATTATTATGACTACGACAGACTTAAAAGCAAAATTAGTTGATTGTAATATCGCAATAGCATTGGGAATTAGTGGAATTTTGTACAACTCTATTATTGGGGGAAAATTAGGAGCTTTATATTCAATTTTAGGATTAATCGTCGGAGTATTAATTCTAGAATTAATTGCAAGAAGCGGATATTTTTTAGCTAATACAAGAGCAATGGGCGAAGCAGATACTTACGTTGCAGGTGCAATGGGTGCTATTGTTGGAAAAGATATTTTATCCGTTTTATTATATGCACTTATTGTTTCAATGATATTTATTATTCCAATGTTCTTATATACACAATACAAACAAAATAATAAATTCACTTGCATTTCTGCTATTTTATTTACATTAGCTGTTTTGATATTCAAATTCTTTTTCCAAAATTATTTAATGCTCGCTTTAGTTATTTTAACTGGTGCAATATTTGCATATTCAACACTAAAAGGAATTAAAAATAGAGAAAACGTAAACTATTTACCTTATGTTCCTGCACTTGCATTAGGAATGTTTATTCATACTTTCTTTTAAAAAGATGTGGAAACTGCACAACAGTTTCCACATCCTAAAGAATTTAGCTTGCAAATTAATTACTATTTACCAATAACAATAATTTATTTGCTAAATTCAATCTCATCATCTTTAACACCGATTTTAATAGTATCACCGTCAATGAATTTTTGAGCCAATAACAATTTTGATAATGGGTTTTCAACCATTTGTCTTATTACCCTCTTCAATGGTCTAGCACCATAAATAGGGTTAAAGCCGCGTCTTGCAAGCAATTCTTTCGCTTCATCAGTAATTTCAAATGAAATATTTTGTTGAGCCAATAAATCTCTCAAATGATTCATTTGAATATCAACTATTGCAGACAATTGTTGTAATGACAATGCTTTAAAGAAGATTGTTTCATCAACTCTGTTTAAAAATTCAGGTTTGAAACGTTCTCTCATTACAGCCATAACTTTTTCTTTTGTTTCATCAAAGTTTGCTTTACCTGCATTGTTAATAGAATCTTCCAAAATGATTTCACTACCGATGTTACTTGTCATAATGATTACGGTGTTTTTAAAGTCAACCGTTCTGCCTTTAGAATCCGTCAAACGACCATCATCAAAGATTTGCAACATCAAATTGAATACATCAGGATGTGCCTTTTCGATTTCATCAAACAATACTACTGAATAAGGTTTACGTCTAACAGCTTCAGTTAATTGTCCGCCTTCTTCGTAACCAACGTATCCCGGAGGAGCACCAACTAATCTTGCAACGTTATGTTTTTCCATATATTCAGACATATCAATTCTGATAATCGCATCTTCATCGTTGAACAAGAATTCTGCAAGAGTTTTAGCAAGTTCTGTTTTACCAACGCCTGTCGGACCTAAGAATATAAACGTACCGATTGGACGTTTAGGGTCTTTCAAACCTGAACGAGCACGTCTGATGGCATCAGAAACTGTATTAACAGCTTCCTCTTGACCGATTAAACGTTTATGCAAAACATCTTCCATTCTTAAAAGTTTTTGCATTTCAGATTCCATAAGTCTATTTACCGGAACACCAGTCCATTTACTTACGATTTCTGCAATATCATCACCGTCAATTTCTTCTTTAAGAAGCTTATTTTCATTTTTTTCTTTACCTTGAATTGATTGAAGCTTCTTTTCCAATTCCATCAACTTGCCATACTTAAGTTCTGCGGCTGTCTGTAAATCTGTGTTACGTTCTGCTTCTGCAATCTTAGTTTTAACTTTATCGATTTCATCTTTAATGCCTGCTTCACCTTGAATTGAATTTTTTTCAATTTCCCATTGAGCTTTTAATTTAGAAATTTTACCGTCCAAATCATCAATTTCAGAAGTCAATTTATCAATCTTTGCAATACATTCAGGAGAAGTTTCTTTCTTCAAAGCTTCACGTTCGATTTCAAGTTGAATTTTTTGACGCATCATAACATCAATTTCTTCAGGCATTGAATCAATTTCAATACGTAAAGCTGATGCTGCTTCATCAATCAAATCAATTGCTTTATCTGGCAAAAATCTGTCTGTAATATACCTGTCAGAAAGTTGCGCCGCTGCAATTAACGCGCTATCAAGAATTCTAACTCCGTGGTGAACTTCATATTTTTCTTTCAAACCTCTCAAGATAGAAATTGTATCTTCAACTGACGGTTCATCCACCATAACAGGTTGGAAACGACGTTCAAGAGCAGGGTCTTTTTCGATATATTTACGATATTCATTAATTGTTGTAGCACCGATTGTTCTTAATTCACCTCTTGCAAGCATTGGTTTTAACAAATTACCTGCATCCATAGAACCTTCTGTTGCGCCTGCGCCTACTACCGTATGCAATTCATCAATAAACATAACGATTTCACCGTTTGATTCTTGAACTTCCTTTAGTACGGCTTTCAAACGTTCTTCAAATTCACCTCTGAATTTTGCACCCGCAACCAATGCACCCAAATCAAGAGATATTAGTTTAACATCCTTCAAACTTTCAGGAACATCGCCTCTGATTATTCTTTGTGCTAAACCTTCAACAATTGCGGTTTTACCAACACCCGGTTCACCGATTAAGACAGGGTTGTTTTTTGTTCTTCTGTTTAAGACTTGAATAATTCTTCTAACCTCTTCATCACGTCCGATTACAGGATCCAATTTGCCTTTTCTTGCACGTTCCGTAAGGTCAGTTGAATATTTTTCAAGAGCCTTCATATTTTCTTCTGCATTTTTATTATCCACTTTTTTATTACCTCTTATTTTTTTCATTGCGTTCAAAATTGAATTTGTATCAACACCATTGCGTTTCAACAAATCTTTTATAAAAGAATTTTCCAATTTTGTCATCGCGATTAATATACATTCAATTCCGATAAAATCATCCTTCAAGCTTTCGGCTTCTTGAGTCGCAATTTCCAATAAAGCATTTGTATCGCGAGATAAAAATACTTGTTGAGAAGCACTCACACCAGAAATTGTCGGATATTCTTTAATTTTAGCTACGATAGCATTAATAAAGTTTTGGTTTAAAAGTTTAAGTTCTTGAAGATAATCCTTCGCAATTCCTTTATCTTCAATCATAGCCATAATTATGTGTTCGGGTTGAACTTCCGAATTCTTATAGAAATCTTTTTTTGCATTAGCTGCAAAAATTATTTCTTGAGAATAGTTTGTAAATTTTTCAAAATCAATCATAATATCTTACTCCGTATAATTATATTTTAATTCTTTTTTGAAAAAATCAAGGTTTTTTAACTTTTAATTAATTATTCGTTTTTTTGGTATAATCTATTATTAGGGAGATTAATTATTTAATGAAAATACTTATTTCAAATGATGACGGCATTTTAGCAAATGGGATTAGGGCATTAATTGAAGCACTCTCGCCTTACCATGAAGTTTATGTTGTCGCTCCAGACAGGGAAAGAAGCGCTGCCGGCCATTCTTTAACATTACAAACCCCACTACGAGTAGAAGAAGTTGATGCAAAATACGGTGCAAAACGTTGTTGGATGACAACCGGAACTCCAGGAGATTGCGTAAAGTTAGCAATTAATGCAATTTTAGAGAAAGATGAATTACCGGATTTGGTAATTTCCGGAATAAACCACGGACCAAACTTAGGTGCTGATATTTTATATTCAGGAACCGTAAGTTGTGCGATGGAAGGCGCTATGATGGGTTATCCCAGCATTGCAATGTCACTTGCCAGCATGAGTACAGAGTATGAATCATTTAAAGTAGCCGCAGAATTTATTGCAACTCTGCTAACAAAAATTGATATAAAAAAATTTCCATCTAAAACTATTTTAAATATTAATGTTCCGGGGTTAGACAAAGAAGATATTGGTGGAGTTTCTGCAACAGCTCTTGGAAGCAGAATGTTTACTGATGCATACGAAAAGCGAATAGATCCACGCGGAAAAGTTTATTATTGGATGGCAGGAGAATTAATAAACGAACCGGAAAATGCATCAACTGACATAGCTGCTGTTAGAAACAATAAAATTTCTATAACACCTGTAACTTATGAAATGACACGAATAAATATTATTAAAGAATTAGAAGAAGATTTATGTAGAGAAAAACTATGCAATTGGTTTATGTAACCAGAAAGGTTAAACAAAAAACTATGTTAAGAAAAGCTGAAGAAAAAGATATAGCAAGAATTGCGGAAATAATTGTTTTTACTAAAAGACATACTTATAGAGATATTTTTAAAAATGATGAAGTATCTTTTAACGTTATACAAGTCCTTTCTGAAGCTGATAGTTTTAAAAAACCACATGCATTAGATAATATGTATGTTTATGACGACGGCATTGTAAAAGCGATGATAAACGCAGAAATAACAAATGACAAAATTACAATTAGTGATTTTTATGTAGATAAATTTTTTCAAAATGAAGGCATCGGAACTTATGTAATGAACGAATTTATCAAGATGGGTAAGAAAATTTATTTCTGGGTACTTGATAAAAACACTCCAGCAAGAGAATTTTATGAAAAATTGGGTTTTAAATTAACCGGCGTTAAACAAGAATTTGAAAATTCAGGCTTTTATATTTTGCAATATTCGTTGTAAAAATTTTTATTTATAGTACATTAAGCAGAGTCTATTGCTAAGAGTTAAGATTTTTAGTATACTAATCTTAGTATGAATAAGCAAAAACTTTCTCTTGCCATTTATTGGCACATGCATCAACCGGTTTATGAATTGGAAGGCACTTATTTGATGCCTTGGGTAAGACTTCATGCAGTTAAAGATTACCTTGATATGGTGCTGTTTTTAGAAAAGTTTCCAAAGCTTAAATTAAATTTTAATATTGTTCCTGCTCTTCTAGATTCTATTATTGATTATACTGAAAATGGTTATCACGATATTCACTCTGAACTTACGGCTTCTGATACAGAAAAACTCACGGATGAAGAAAAAGCGTTTATTTTAAACAATTTTTTTAGTTCTAAATACGAAACAATGATTTATCGTAGTGAAAACTATAAAAACTTATATCAAAAAAGATTCTCTAAAGATGTTGCGACAATAGAAGACTTCTCAGCTCAGGAACTTTCAGATTTAATGGCTCTTTTCAACTTAGTCTGGATTGATCCGTTACACTACGAGCGTTATCCTAGATTAAAAGAACTCTGGGATAAACAGACAAATTACACACTAGATGATAGAATTGAAATCCTTACAATACAAAAAAGAATTATCAGAGAAATAATTCCTACTTATAAAAAATATATTAAAGAAGGTCGTATTGAACTCACAACAAGCCCTTATTATCATACAATTCTTCCAATATTAATTGATATTAAATCTTCTGTAAAATCTGTTTTAACAACAGAAGGGTTACCAAATTCGTTAGGAATGGCTGATGATGCAAAATTACAAATCAGAAGCGCATTAGATAAAATTGAAGAAGTTTTTGGCGTACGCCCAAAAGGCATGTGGCCTCCAGAACTTTGTCTAGGTCCAAAAACATTAAACTTACTTTCTAAAGAAGGAGTTAGATGGACAATCTCCGATGAAGGAGTTTTGGCTAACTCTATTAATTTTGATTTTATTCGTGATTTTAAAGGAAATTTGAACGACCCTTATCATCTGCTAAAAGTATACAATTACCAGACCAAAGAAAAAGAAATTGATATAATATTCAGAGATAGATCAATTCCTAATCTTATAAATTTTGAATATGCCGGTATTAATCCTAAAATGGCTGCAAATGATTTATTTGAAAAAATTAAAATAATTCAAAACAAACTGTTAGTTTCACCTGATAACACACATCTTTTAACAATAGCTTCTGACTGTGAAAACTGTTGGGAAAATTATCAAAATGATGGCATTGAATTTTTGGAAAACATCTACACTCTTATTGAAACAGATGAAAGCCTTGAAACGGTTTTAATAAGTGATTATATAGAACATGATGAACATAAAAAGACTTTAAAGAAAATTTATTCCGGTTCTTGGATAGATAAAACATTTCAATATTGGATTGGAGAACCAGAAAAAAACAAAGCTTGGGCTTATTTAAAAAAGACTAAAGATGACTTTGACAATTTTTTAAAACAAAACAGAAATCATCCACATGTCAAAGCTGCTAAACGCGAGTTAATGATAGCAGAAGGTAGTGACTGGTTTTGGTGGTATGGAGAGCCAAACAACTCCGGTCAAGATTTTATATTTGACTACATGTTTAGAGAAAGATTAAAGAATGTTTATTTATTATTAGGTCTAGAACCTCCTGAATATTTAAATAAAACTCTAATAACAGCCTTAGAAGTCCCATTCAAGCACCCAAAACGACAAATAACGCCAAGAATGGATGGCAAAAATAGTAGTGTTGATGACTGGTACAACTCGGGATCTATAAGCATGATAGATGGTCCTGTTTTTAGAGAAAATAAGAACGTTGACAAAATAAATTTTGGTTGCGATAGAGATAATATTTACTTCCGCCTCTATGTTAACAAAGGCTCTGGAGAAATAAGTTTTGTAGATAGAATTAACCAATTTTATATCTATACACGTAACGCAAATCAAATAAATGACAGAGCTTACATTAGATTAATCAGCAAAACAGACAATCCATATCCTATTTTATTAGAAAAATTTGAACATGAACTAACATTAACATTGGTTAAAGATACTCTTTACCCTCCGAGACTTACTGCAGTTTTACATCCTTATATGTGGACTCTTGATAATCCGGAAGGAATAAAAATTGTTTTTGAAGACGTGATTGACATCTGTATACCTTTTGACAAATTAGGAATAGCTATGGGCGAAACTGTTGAATTTTTTATGGCTAACACAGATTCTGGAGTTAAAAACACATATATTCCACAAGAAATATTACTTTCAATGACAAGAGAATAATTAAAAAGATACATAATAACATTATCCTCTCCAATTATATTTGTTGAAATTCATTTTTTTTGAGTTAGAATGTTTTTAGGAAGTGTGTATCATGCAAATCAATAACATATCAAATCAACATCCAAATTTTGGCAGATTAATTAGCGGTAGTGGCTTAAAAGAAAATTTATGTCCACAAAAACAAGTTCTCATCAATAACTACAATGTAATACGACATTATATTTACAAAGAAAACCTAAATAAGATGCCTAATGCGGACATAATATTAGACTATTCTAAAACAGATGGTTTTTATGGTGTAATTATCGACAAATTAAAAAAAATCCCAAATAGCAGACAGTATTTTTGCAAGGTAAATACTTCAAATTCTGCTCTAGAAAATTTTAAAGACTGGGCGATTAATTGGAGTAAAAAAATTTCTTGCTAACTTAAAGTTTCATGCGCCATATTTACGACATTAGAGATTGAAATTTCAACTTCTTCCCCTTTTGTTGCAAACCAAACCAAATATTCTATATTGCCAGCTGGACCTTTTATAGAAGAATATGTTAATCCTTTTATAATATAACCCAACTCCTTTATACACGTTAAAACATTTTCTATAACTTGTTCATGCGTTTTTTTATCTTTCACAACTCCGCCTTTTTCTACAAGTTCTTTACCTGCCTCAAACTGAGGTTTGATTAAACAAATCATTTCATGTTCTTTAGGATTGAGTAAAGTTTTTAAATTTGGTAAAACCTTAGTTAAAGAAATAAACGATAAATCAGAAACCAATAAATCTGCCATAGGTTCATTTTCTGAATAAATATCACTTTTTGTACAAATTTTTAAATTTGTTTTTTCAATTGTTTTGACTTGATTAGAACTTCTAATTTTCCAATCAAGTTGACCGTAGCCAACATCAACTGCATAAACGAATTTTGCACCATTCTGAAGTAAGCAATCTGTAAATCCACCGGTTGAAGCGCCGGCATCAAAACAAATTCTATCTTTTACAATAACATCAAAACTTTCTAAGGCTTTTTTTAATTTAAAACCGCCACGTGAAACAAATGGCATAGATTTAACTTTAAAGTCGTATTCTTTAGATGGATCTATTTGATATCCGGCTTTTGAAATAACTTCTGTTCCAATCATAACGTTGCCGGCTAAAATCGCAGCGGCTGCCTTGCTTTTTGTTTCAAAAAAGCCTAAATCTACAAGAATTTTATCTAAACGTTCTTTTTTCAAATCTTAAACAGCCTTTCTGCATTTTCTGTTGTTATTTCTATTAATTCATCAACAGGCATTACACGAAGATTAGCAATTTCTTCAGCAACAAATTTTACATAAGCCGGATAATTTGTTTTACCTCTAAAAGGTACTGGGGTTAAATATGGAGAGTCTGTTTCAAGAACTAACTTGTTAAGCGGAACTTCTTTTGCAACATCTTTCATTTTCACTGCATTTTTAAATGTAACAACACCGCCAAGCGCAATGTACCAACCTTGTTTAACGCATTCTTTCATAAACTCTACACTGCCTGAAAAACAATGAAATAAAACATCTGAGCCTTTATTTTCGGATTTTATGATATCAAAAGTATCTTTGTGTGCTTCTCTATCGTGTACAGCTATTGGCAAATTAAGTTCATTTGCAAGTCTTATTTGCTTTGCAAAAACTTCTTTTTGAAGCTCAACAAATGATTTATCCCAATAATAATCTAAACCGATTTCGCCAATTGCGACAATTTTGTCTGCGTTCGCTCTGATTTTTTTTTCAACTTCTTTTGTGTAAGTTTTAGCTTCTGACGGAAAAATACCGAGCATCGCAAAAATGTTTTCATTATTTTCTGCAATTTCTAACACTTTATCCATTGTTGCAACTTCTACAGATGGAATAATCGCTTTTTTTACATTATACTCTTGCATTAATTTAAGCGTATCTTCTAATGAAAGCATATCTATATGGGCATGTGTATCAATTAAATAATTTTTCATAAAAAAATTATACCATGTGAAAAATTTTTAGCCTTATCAGGCAATAATTTTTTTTAATAAAATCAAGTATTTTATTTATAGAAGGAGAATATTATGAAATTACAAAACTCAGAAACTTTACAATGTTTAGTTAATGCTTTTGCCGGAGAATCACAAGCAAGAAACAGATATACATTTTTTGCTAAAGTTGCAAAACAAGAAGGTTACGAAAAAATAAGTCAAGTTTTCTTAGATACAGCTTCTAATGAACAAGAACACGCAAAATTATTCTATAGACATATTCCAAACGCAGAGCATTTAAATGTTACAGGCTCATATCCATTCTTTTTTGGTAATACTTATGAGAACTTGAAAGCTGCGGCTTCTGGTGAGCGCGAAGAATGGGAAATTCTTTACAAAAATTCTGCACAAGTTGCAAAAGATGACGGTTTTGACGACATTTCACGACTATTTAATAATATTCTTGAAATAGAAAAGCACCATGCACACAGGTTTGAACTATTAGCTGAAGAATTAAAATCAGGCACATTTTTCAAAAAAGAAGAAGTATCACAATGGATTTGCAGAAAATGTGGACACATATCAATCGGAAAAGAAGCTCCTTGCCAATGTCCTGTTTGCGAGCATCCACAAGCTTATTTTCAATTATTTAATGAGAAATTTTAATAATCTTCTCTTCCTCTACTTTTTAAATATCCACGTATCTGATTAAGAGAAAATTGAATAATTCTTGTAATTCTAGATGGTGAGAGCCCAACCATATTCGCAATATCTTTCGCTTGCATATTTCTATAAAATCGATATTCAACAACTGTGCGCTCTTTTTGAGGTAATTTTGCAATGGCTTGTTTAATAAGTTTGCTCATTTCAACAATTTCAGCTTGTTCATCTGGCATTGCAGAAGGATCTTTTATAAAATCAAATGGAGAAGCATTGTCTGTGGCTGCAGCGGCTAGACCATCTATCGACAAAATCGTTTCATAAACGGCTTCTCTAACTTTTGTTGGGGATATGCTAAATCCCATATCATCAGAACCGTCTTCGTTTTCAGTAACTGCATTTGAAACATAATTTTCAGAATCAACATCCTCTTTTGTATGTTTCATTGTATACCATTTATATCTGTGGCGAAGTTCATTTCTAATCGCCCACTTAACAGCAGTACCAATATAAGCTTCATTATAATGGGATAATTGTTCTTCTGTTTTACCTTTAATTAAAGTTTGTATAGCAATTATACCTATACTAACCAATTCTTCATACTCAATCATATGGTTAGGTATACGTCTATGCTCTACTCTCGCTATTTTTTGTACAATACCAATGTACTGTTTAATTAAAGTTTTATTATCCATCTTCTCTTATTAAACTAACCTAAAACTATCATACTTGAATTTTGATATTTTTTCAAGATGTAAATATTAGTACCACCAATAGCCGCGTCTATAATATCTAGGGTAGCCGTAGTAATTGTATCTGTACATTCTGTTTTGTTCTTCTAAAAGTGCATTTTGGCGCATAAGTTGCTGAAGTTCTGCTTGGCGTTGTCGAATCTCAAGTTGTCTAGCATTTTCTTCGATTAACATTTTGTCTAATTTTTCTTGAGTTTCATTTATATCTTTAAAGCAAGCTACAAGGTCTAAAGCCTTATATCTTGAAATGCAATCGTTTGAACTTTCAAAAAACTCAGTTTGACGACGATTCCAATATGCAATATCATCTTTGAGCAAATTCCCAGATTTTTCTTTTATTTTAAACCAATCCGGCTTTTTACAGTAAGAAGTTATCTTTTTATAAGCATTATCAATCTTAGCTTGTTCTAGAGATGCAATAAGTTCATTCGTATTAGCAACCATTTGCGCTAAATTTTGAGAAATATAAATTTCTTTTGCTCTATAATAATTAATTAATTTTTCATCATTATTTGTTGTTACAGTTGCTATTCGAATATAATTTTGTGGATTGCCAACATCTAGTTTTACAAGATTTTTCGCAGCTCTGTACGCTTTTTGAGGATTTTTTGTTATATAGCCAATATTGTATAAAAGTTCTTGCGCTGAAAAATAAGCACCTGAATTTGGTTGTATTTTACAAGCAAAATTTTCTGCAGTTTTCATGTCTTGCATATAATAGTAATTCTGCGCAATTTGAAACATTGCCATTGAATTTGTATTAACATAAGGTACTAAATACTTGTTAGAATTTAGATAATCTCCGTTTTGAGAATATAAAACTCCTAACCGATAATCTTTTGCATATTTTGGAAATAAATTTTTTCTATCAATTTCCTCAAGTTTTTTAGCATAATCTAACGCACTTGAAAAATCTTTTTTATCTGTATAAAAGCTTATAAATCTTGCAACATTTGGAATAAAATCCGGCATAAGTTTTTCAGCTTTTGTATATTTTCCTTTATTTATATATTTTTCATTTTTAAGAATTGTTTTATATTCTTTTGTTTTTAATTCGCTTTGAGGAGAAAATTTAACATCCAAATTGTCATAAAATTCATAGTATTCTTCAAAACTTGCGAAACAAGCTTGTAGTGAAATTAGTGCTATAACGAATAAAAGAAATATCTTTTTCATAATTTATAAATTCCTATTACATTAAAATTTCTTTATAGGCAGAAATACATTTCAATGCGGTAGATTTTGGAATACAATTGACTTCCAGATTGTCAGCAATATTTCTGATATTATACGCTGCAGAAATCATCACGACAATCGTACTATTATAACGACTAAAGGTTTTTATTTGTTCAACAAGCCATTCTCCTGCATATTTTGGCGCATAACTTTCTTCCATTTGTAAATCTGTTAAAATTATATCGTAGGGTTTATTTTGTAACAAATAATCATAAGCTTGCGTTGCACTTTCCGCTGTATCAATATTGATATCATGCCCAAAAAGTTCAAACATAACGTTTGCATTAAAATCTCGCCAACCTTTTACGTCATCTACTATTAATACGTTTTTCATTTTCTTAAAACTTCCGCACCATCTAAATAAACAAATTCCGGAATAAATGAGTCACCACAATTCACAACTATTAAAACTCTCAAACATTTTTCCAAAGAATTTGGAACATCAAGTTCATGAAAACACATCATCGGAATATCTTTCCACTTGAGGTTCACTCTTGCATACTTTGCCGGAAAATCCGCATTCAAATCGTCTGTAAGTGTGAAGATAACATGAGAAATCATATCTGTTTCAATTTTATTTTTACTCTGCATTTCTTTTAATAATCTAATTGTAGCTGCGCCAATTGCTTCTGAAGAGTTCTCTTCAACTGTGATTGCGCCTCTTATGCCTTTTGATATCATATTTTATTTCTCCTCATTTAAATAAAACAAAGCCGCAAGAGTTGAAGCTGTTAGAGCAATGCCATCTTCTTCTAACTCTCTTAGCCACTTATATACGTTATCTTTTTTTACTAAAATTCTATCAATAATTACTCCACCGTCACTTACAGGTTCTGAAACAATTTTATATTTGTCAATATAAGCGATTGCTATTGTTATGGTTTCTGATACACACCCAGGAGAACTAGCAACTCTTCTTGATTTAATTTCTATTTTGCTAGCTTCAAGTCCTGCTTCTTCCAATAATTCTGCCTTTATCGCATCTTCAACCGTTTCACCAATTCTTTCATCACCGACTAATCCAGCCGGAAGAGCTATCGAATACTCTGCAATATCTTCCGCAACAAGAGGTGGACGTTGTTCTTTTAAAAACAAAATTTTTTCATTATTTATAATCGGTAAAATCACGACCACATCTTTCGCATTTGGTCTGTGCGCATAAACCCAATCTTTACCTGATTTAGAAGGGGTACTTTTAAGCTGTAAGAATTTTGTATCATAAAGAATCATAATCACTCTCCGTAATGCAAGTTAGTATTAACGACAGCCGGTAATTTAATCATAAATTCTGTGTATTCGCCTTCTTCGCTTTCTACCGTTAATTCTCCACCATGAGATTTAACTATTTGCAAAGCTAGATATAAACCTAATCCAGTTCCGATTTTTCTAAATTTCTTAGCTGCCGAAAAATATTTATTAAAAATTTTATCAATATCTTCTTGTGAAATTCCTGCGCCAAAATCTTTAACTTTAATTACAATAAACTTTGGAACCTCGCCTATTGAAATATTTACAGGAGATGCTAATTCTCCATAAGAAATCGCATTTTGTATCAAATTTTTTATTACACGTTTTAATTGCATTTTATCGGCAAAGACACAAATATCACGATTTGTTTCAAAATTAAGCGGATTATGTGTTTTATCTGCAATCGGACGCATTTCTTCTATAATTTCTTCTATAAAAGGTTTGAGTTTTATATTTTCTTTGTAAAGCCTTATTGAACCATCTCTAACTTTATATGTTTCTAAAACTATTTGTACCAAATCCAAAAGTTCTTTATTGGAAGATTGCATATTTTTAAGTGCAACCTCTTGTTTATCAGATATTGGACCAAAGTTTTTATTTAAAAATAATTCAAGCATGTTAGTTTCTGCAATAATCGGAACTTTTAAATCATGTGTTAAAGTAGCAACAAAGTCTTCTTTAAGACTTTCCAATTCTCTTTGATTTGTAACATTTTTTATTATTACGATAAATCTGCGTTTTTTATCCTCAAGCTTTAATTCCATACAACTTGCAACGAAATTAGATGCCATATCGGTTTTAATAAAAACATCATCATCATTAAGTTTTTCAAGATTTTTATTTTTCGCAACTTGAATAAATTCTAATAAATCAACACCAAGTAAATCTTTACCTGCAACATTAAACCATTCACTAATTTTAGCCGTTGCGCGCAAAATTTTATGTTCATCATCAATTACTACTAAACCGTCAGAAAGAGAATTGATAACGGCTTCCAAAAACTTATTTTGACGATGAAGCTCTGTTTGATATTCTGTAATCATTTTTTCTCTATCATAAAGAGTTTCAATCATCCTGTTTATACTGTCTGCTAATGGTTCTGTACTCGGAATTTCCATTTTTTCAACTTTTTTCGACAAATCACCATAACGAACAGAATTCACCGTTTTTGTAATTACACCTAAGTAATCATTGATTCTTAACCATTTTTTACCAGCTCTACGCGCGAAAAAAAACAATGTTACCAACGTTACCAATACAAATATATTCAATACATGTATACAAAAAGCCCCTTTTTCCGCAAAAAAATAATTCAAAATTTCCATTAGCATGCTAAACTTGTCCTATTTTAAAATTTTATGATACAATTATAACAGAAAAGGAGTATAAGGGAGAAGAATCTTTTCAAATAGAACATTCCTATTTGATTGAAGCCTAAAACCTTAAAAAGTCGGATTTATTCATGAATAAGATTTATAATATATTTTTGGGAGTATTTTGTTGGGCATGCGCCATATCGGCACAAGCTACAGATAAGTTTGATATTTTGCCTGATTTACCGGAGCCTTTAGCAAACGCGGCTCAAGCTTCCTCTGTTACAACTACTGATAATGCAATAACTACAACTCAATCAATTGGACAAGAGCCTAATTTAGTTTCAATTGTCTTTTCTTTGATTTTTGTCGTTTTATTAATTTATGCAACTGGTATAATTTATGCAAAACTTAATAAATTGGGTTTAAACACTCTAAAAAAACAAATGGGTGATGGTAATAATTCACATGTATCAGTTATTTCAACTACACCATTAGGAAATAACAAATCCTTACATGTAGTTGAACTTGACGGTAAAAGAATGTTAATCGGCGCTTCAACAAATTCTATACACTTAATAAAAGATTTAGGAACTTTCCCACCGGAAGAATTTGAAGAAGGCGAATACTCAAAAATTGAAATACCGAATATCAGAATCCCCAAAATAGAAATTCCCAAAATTGAATTTCCGGGTTTTACAAAAGTTGTAGCGAGAAAAACTGTTGAAGAAGAAACTCAACCACCGCAAGAGGAAACTAAAACAGAAGAAAACGATAATTTTGAAATTTCTGATATTTATGTAGAGGAAGAAAATCCTGATGGAATTATTGATAAATTATTCCACACTGTAGCGGATGAAAACAATCAACCGCAAGACGAAAACGAAAACGAACATAAAGTTGACCCTGACGAGTTTGCACTTTATAAAAAATATTTGGGATAGAATTTAAATCTACAAAAAAAGGAGAACTGATGGCAAAGTGTGTGAAAATTGCAAATAAGATTATTGGTGACGGTTACCCTTGTTTTATAATTGCTGAAATAGGAATTAATCATAATGGTTCTGTTGCTTTAGCCAAAAAAATGATTGATATAGCTGTAACAACCGGTTGTGATGCTGTGAAGTTCCAAAAACGTACAGTTGATATTGTTTATACAAAAGAAGAACTTTCAAAAGAAAGAAAAAGCGTTTTTGGAAACACAAACGGAGATTTAAAGCGTGGCTTAGAATTTGGCGAAAAAGAGTATAAAGAAATTGATGAATATTGCAAGAAAAAAGGTATTTTATGGTTTGCATCATGTTGGGATGAAGCTTCTGTTGATTTTATGGAAAAATTTAATATTCCTTGTTATAAAATCGCGTCCGCTTCTTTAACCGACGATAATCTGCTTAAATATACAAAATCAAAAGGAAAGCCAATATTGCTTTCTACCGGCATGAGCACAATGGAAGAAATTAAACATGCGGTTTCGATATTAGGTGAAGATAATTTGATAATATATCATTGTACTTCGACTTATCCAACTAACACTGAAGAAATGAATTTGCGTGTAATTGAAACTTTTAAGAAAGAGTTTTCATGTCCGATTGGGTATTCCGGACATGAGCGTGGTGTAACTCCATCAGTTATAGCAACTGTTTTAGGTGCAAACTCAGTAGAACGCCATATCACAGACGATAGAACAAACTGGGGTTCTGACCAAGCCGCAAGTCTTGAAACCGCCGGACTTTACCATATGGTACGAGATATAAGACAGGTGCCAATACTCCTAGGCGATGGCGTAAAAGTTGTCTACGATAGAGAACGCCCAATTATTGAAAAACTTAGAAGGGTAAAATAAAATGCCACTTACACTACCGAATAGTATAAAATTTGTAATAACTGATTTTGATGGAATTGTAACGGATAATTGTGTCTATATAGATTCTAAAGGTGAAATGACGCGAAAGCTTAATTTCAAAGATGTGATGGCGTTTTCTATATTAAGAAAAAATGGTTATCATATAGGAATTATATCCGGCGAAAAAAATTCTGCAATTGAGATTATTGCAAAAAAATTTAAAGTTGAAGAAGTTCATCAAGATATAAGAATTAAGATTGATGTCATAAAATCAATCATTGAAAGATATAAATTAAAAGAAGATGAGTTTGTTTATATTGGTGATGATGTAAACGACTTAGAATCGCTAAAATTTGCAAAATATGCAATTACAGTTCCAGACGCTGTTAAACAAGTTAAAAATATTGAAGGTATTCAGATTACAACTGCGCATGGTGGAAATGGCGCTTTTAGAGAAATTGTTGATACATTGGTAGAAGCTTAGGTGAGAAAAAGGTATGCCACATTTTTTTGTAGAGTCAAAAAATAAAACTGAAGATAGAATTGTTATTACTGAAGTTGATAACTATAGGCATATTGCGCGCTCGCTAAGAGCAAGAGTCGGCGAAAAACTCCTATTGATTGACGAAAATCAAATTCAGTATGAAACTGTAATTGCTGATATAAATTCTAAAGAAATAATTTGCAAAATCGAAAATTCATATTTATCAAAGCGCGATTTAGATTTTGATTTGTATTTGGCACAATCACCACTTAGAAGCGATGCTCAACTTACTGTAATGGAAAAAGCTACTGAACTTGGAGTTCGTGCGGTTTATCCAGTGTTTACGGACAATTGTGCACTAAAAGTCAATAAACAGGAAAAATGGCAAAAAGTAATGTATGAAGCATCTAAACAATGCGAAAGAGCAAAAATTCCTACTTGTTTTAAGCCAATAAATTTTGATGAATTACTAAAAAAAGATTTTGAAAAAATTATTGTATTCGCAGAACGTTCAACTGAAAAAAGTTTAAAACAATATTTAACAGAAAACCCAATTAAAAAAAATGAAAAAATTCTTGTTATTATAGGTCCGGAAGGTGGCTTTTCACAAAAAGAATTTGAGTATTTCAAAAATCACAATTTGCCACTAATAAGTTTGGGTGATTTAATTTTAAAAGCTGAAACAGCTGTAATTGTTGCTCTTGGAGATATTATTTATGAATATCAAGGATGATTTTATTCTAAAAGAAATAAATGAAGGTTATCTTGTTGGTGGCTCAATTAGAGATTTTTATACAAAAAAATGTAAATTTTGTGATAGAGATATATCTATTAAAGGGGCTGAAAAATTTGCAAAAAAACTTGCTGCTAAGTTTGATGCAACATTTATAATTTTGGATGAAGAAAACCAGATTTTTCGAGTTGTCTTAAAAGACAAAACCAATTTCCTTGACATTTCAGAACTACAAGGTCAAACAATTGAAGATGATTTAAAAAGACGTGATTTTACAATTAATGCTATTGCATATGATTTGGCTAATGAAAAATTTATTGATGTTACAGGCGGTTTAGATGATTTAAAAAATAAAGTTTTGCGCCACATAAGCGATGTTAATTTTGAAGAAGATCCATTAAGAATTTTGCGCGCCTTTAGATTTTATGCAGTTACCGGTTTTAATATGACAGAAGAATTAGAAACTGCGTTAAAAAAATATATGCCTTTGGCGCTAAATCCGGCAAAAGAGAGAATTAATTATGAAATTATGAAACTTTTTGGTGGAGATTTTACGTCAAATGCTCTATTGAAAATGGATGAATTTGGTCTATTGGAGAGAATTTTTCCTTGCGTAAAAGAGATGAAGAAAGTTCCACCAAATAGCCATCATCATTTGGATTTACTTCATCATGTTATTGAAACAGTACATCAGATAGAAATAATTTATGATAAATTGGAAGGTTTTGAAAAAGAACATATAGATACTATTGATTTTGGTGGATTTGCCAGAATTAATCATTTGAAACTTGCCGGATTTCTGCACGATATCGGTAAATTCTCAACTTGGACAATAGAAGAGGGTGGACGACACCGTTTTATTAAACATGATGATGTCGGCTCAAAATTAGTTGTACAACTATTAAAAGACTTGAAATTTTCCAAAAAGCAAATTGAATATATTTCTTTTATGATAAAAAATCATATCTATCCTTCAAATGTAATAGCAGCACCTGTTTTGAACGAAAAAGTGATGATGCGATACTTGCGTAAGATGGGAGATGATGTTGTTGATAATATTATCTTAGCAAAAGCCGACAGATTGTCTGCAAGAGGTGTTGATATAACACAAGAAATTATAGATGCGAATATCAATGGACTAAATTCTTTGCTCGAGTTTTATTTAGCAAAAAAAGATACTCTTTTACCGCTTCCAAAACTATTAGACGGTTCTGAAATTATGAAAATTTTGAAAATTACACCCTCTCCTAAATTAGGCGAAATAGTTAATGCTTTAAAAGAAGCACAAATTAATGGAGATATTCTAACAAAAGAAGATGCCATAAAATTTGTTAATTCTTATAAATAAATTTCATACTATCATCTTGTGAAATTCTGTTTTTGCCCCTCTTTACATTCGCCTACTTTTGTCATAAACTTATTAGGTTAAAAAGACTTTATAGAGGAGAAATTTTGATATGAAAAATAGAGTTTTATTATGTATTATGGACGGTTGGGGA
>CAKVLL010000020.1 GCA_934757255.1 uncultured Candidatus Melainabacteria bacterium
CTCTCACGCAACAAGCAAAGCTTGTCGGGTTCTCTCCTCCATTGACTTTAGGCATTTCTATTTTCCCACACTCTAACTACACGAAAAACGTGACATTTAGTCACCTTTTTCTGCTCGTCAATGGAGTCCTTCTCCACACCCACCATTTAAAAGACTTCTTCGGAGGTCTTTTTTTGTAGGGCTCTCACGCAACAAGCAAAGCTTGTCGGGTTCTCTCCTCCATTGACTTTAGGCATTTCTATTTCCCCACACTCTAACTACACGAAAAACGTGACATTTAGTCACCTTTTTCTGCTCGTCAACGGAGTCCTTCACCACACCCACCATTTTAAGATGGTTTTAGCTCCTTTTTTTAGTATAAATTTGATATAAAATATTATGTACAAAAGGGGTACAAATAACTAATAAAAAAACTCATGATATAATTTTTTATATGAGTAGTGAAATTAATTTTTTTAAAATGTTTGCTATTATGCTGGTTGTCTCTGAGCATCTGAATTTTACATTAATTTATTCGTTATCAACTTATGCTTTTCATATTGCATTATTCTTTTTCATATCAGGAATATTATTTAATGATAAATATGATTTTAAAACATATTAACAAAGAAGGTTGAAAACTTTAATGATACCCTATTTTTTTATTGCTTGGTTTATATATTAATAACCTTCTTGACGTATTATTTGACAGGAAAGTTTTGGGGAAATCGTAGTTAATGAAGAACAACGTTGTAGCTTTTAACTAGACTTAAATGGTAATATGTGTTAAGATTGCGTTGGGCTAAATTGTTCTTGATTATGAATGATTAGTTTATAGAGTTTAAAAATAACGCGAGATGTATTTTTTAAATTCTTATGTGTGAATATTTTAATAAAATTATTTGCACAAATTTAGCACAATGAATTTTTAACACAACCAGTAAAACTTTATGCGCTTGTAGCTCAGTAGGATAGAGCGGAGGTTTCCTAAACCTTGTCTGCCGTGGGTTCGACTCCCTCCAGGCGCATATTTTATAAAATAAAGTCAAGTATTACGTCTCACGCAACAAGCATAGCTTGTTGGGTTCTTACCTCTCACAAAACGTGACATTTAGTCACTTTTTGTTCGGCAGAGTCTCCAGGCGCATATTTTATAAAATAAAGTCAAGTATTACGTCTCACGTGACAAGCATAGCTTCTTAGGTTTTTACTTTTATCAAAACGCGAACCCAGCCCTTTGAATAAAGGCGCTTTTTGTTGTTTCAAAAAATTTCTTCTAGAAGAACATCTGCATTGCATTTGGCAAGGCAGAATGATATCTTGATATCATTGGCTGTAACCTATTATTATAAGTCACATGGTCATTATCTACAGAAATCCACTCCTGATTATTTATACCTTCCGCAAACCCCTCTGTGCAATTAATTCCATCAGTTGAATTCTGCGCCAGTTTAAAAAAGTTTTTATACCCCACCGTATCATTATAAGTTAAACCCAACGTTCTAAAATCATTCAAGTGTTTAGAAATAACAGAAAGGCTATTCGGCTCTTCTTCAATTGGAATATGTTCAATGTACTTGTAAATCGAATAGTTCTGTTCATGGTTATAATAACATAGTGGCGCTGAATTACGGCTTCTGTGTGTCGTTAAATAAAAATCAATTTTTGCTAATGTGCCCAGTGCAAAAGGTGCATCAAGACTTCTCATTTCCGGTTTTCCCATTTTAAGAACAAATTTCTTGCCTTCTGGAGTAAATACACCAAATACATTCTTGTCAGATTTACCTTCTGTAAAATAAACGAATTCATAAGTCCTATTATCAAGAGTTAAACTTGAAATCTTCTTTTTCTGCTTCAAACCCTCTTGCATTTCATTTCTCAAATAATTAGAAATTTGTTCCAAATGATTATTTGGGAATTCTCTTGGAATATTGCCAATTTCAAGTTTATCAGAGTTGTAAAGCATTTTGAATTTATTTATCAAAGCTTCACCTTTCCAATCCGGACGCATTTTTAATAGTGAAATAAGCGAACGTTCATTATTATATTTATCTTCTACGTACCTAGTATAAGCATCATTATATGGACTATTAACCATAAATGGCAATATATTCTTAGAGTTTACTCCAACCTTCTGTTGCAGTGCGGATATTACATTATTCACTTCCCTCGGCTGATAGATAAAGCTATCGAAAAATTCTTTGCTTCTATCTTTTGTTTTAAGGATTTCTGTCAAAAAGTTGTCCATAACTTCCGGCGTTTCTTCTATTTTCAAAAATGATTTTATTGCCGGAATTCTATCATTATACAAATACCAATTGTACTCATCATAAAGCGCTGCCATAGATTTTCCTTTAAATAAAGGCTGATAAGCAAACATTCTTGGCTTTTCAGTTGTCACCGAAACAGTAGAATTCTGGCTCTTTGTGTTATTAATGTTGTATTTTGTAGTTGTATATAAATTAATTGGATTTATTCTCATTTTCTACTCCTTATTTCTATATTAAACCTTCTAAAAATAAAATTTGCTAATAATAAAAAGGTGCACCAATTAAATTTATTTTTAATGCACCTTTTTCTATTATAATTAAAATTTATTATCTTACCGGATTTGGAATTTCAACCTTTTCTGGGCAAGGTCTTTGACCTTGTTCAAATTTTTGTCTACCTTCTTTTTTCATCTCTTCGAGAATTTTCTTTTGGTCTTTTGTCAAAATTGATTCAAACTCTTTCATATTCTTTTTGCGAATAGCATTGGCTTTCTTTTCCAAAGCAGTTATTTCTTTATCAATTGCATTCAATCTTTCTTCTTGAGCCCAGCCGGCAATTCTAGACATCTTAACCATTTCGGCTTCTTTTCTTTTATCTTTGATTTTATCCATGATTGGTTTCATTTCTTTATGACCTTTCATGCGAAGTTCTTTTGCTTTCGCTTTTTGAGCCTCAGTTAAGCCTAATTTTTGTTCAAAAGCAGCTTCTCTAGCTTTTCTCATTTTTGCCATTTCTTCTTTTGAAGGTGGATTTTTAAAATCTGGTTTTTTCATACTATCTTCAGCTGCAAAAGCTGCTGTTGTCATTAAGCATAATGCGCAAGTAATGATTGCTATTTTTTTCATCTTATCTACCTCACTTTTATAATAAATCTTCTAAAACTTCTGCTAACTCTTTTTTAGCGTTATAAATTCTTGATTTTATCGTACCAATCGGACATTTCAATTTTTGAGCCGCTTCTTCATAAGTGTAGCTATATATTTCACAAAACATGATTGCTTCTCTTAATTTGGGTTTCAATCCATCAATAGCAGCGATAATTCGTTTCTGTCTTTCGCTCGTTAAAATACAAGCTTCCGGAGTTTGTTTTTTATCTTTAATATTGCACAAAACTAAATCATCAGAAGTTGAGTTCTGCTCATTTCTTACTGTGGCAGATTTCAAATAATCTTTTGAAGTGTTTTTCGCAATCGTATTTACCCAGCTTTTGAAAGAACCACGCTCTTCGTACTTGTCAGCATTTTTCCAGAGCTTAATGTAAACCTCTTGTTCAATGTCCTCATTCTCTTGTTTTGTAATAAGTTTAATTATATTTTTAATGTTTTGTTTGTTCGCATTAATTATTTCGTTAAAATTCATTCATCCACCATTAAAAGTCCGTAAGAATCAACCGGAAAGCCAAGGTCTTCAGCTGACAAGCTTTCGCCATATTTTAGAGAGTCCAACAAATCGTCATTTGATGCTACATAGCCAAACGTGAAAGTCGAAAATAACAACAATAACATTGCGCAAGCAAGCTTAAGTTTTGGGCGTTTTTTGTTTTTTGCACGATAATAAAGCTTAACTTCATCAATCAAAGCTGAAACTTTTTCCATGTTTTCAGCTTCTTTTCTGCAATCTTCGCATTCATTGATATGATTTTTTAGCATTTCATCATCGGAAAAAACAAATAATCCTTCAAATTTGGTGCATTTATTATCCATTTCATTACCTCTTATATAAGTATAACGATAAATAAACAAAATTTGTTCAAAAATTTATTTAACTTAAATAAAAAATCCTCCGAACTTAATTCAGAGGATTTCTTATTATATATTGTTTTCTTATAATTTTTCAGGATTTCTAAGTGGAATCAATCGGTCTAAGTCTGAATTCAAGCTAAAGTAGAATCTAGCAGTGTTTTCGTTGTAAGAACGACCTAGTGGGAAACCAACACCGATTTGTGCCGTTAACCAATTCGTGAAATTAATGTATGTACCGAAACCAACTGAATGTAAGAATGTTTGAGGGTAATTATAGATATTGCCGTTTTCTCCAATCCAACCCCAATCATAGAAGATTGCAAGTTTAAGTCTTTCGTCAACTTTTGGCATTAATTTGTATAAGTAAGGAACAGGGAATCTGTATTCAACTGTACCTGTAACACCATAATCGCCGATTAATTCAGCCGGTTGGTAACCTCTTAATGTGTAAGGACCACCCATTTGCATTTGTTCAGCTGCAAACAATTTGTTTGGTGAATACTGACCGTTAACTCTTACAATACCCATGCTTCTCGCGAATAATCTTTGTACACGAGTTGCACCGGCTGTAACTTTGAAGAATGTTGCATCTTGAATTGCGCCGTGTCCGTCACCGCCCATGCCAAAGTCAACACCTACATTTCCTAACCAACGACCATAATTGTCGTCAGTCATACCGTACAAACCAGAACGCCATACGTTCAAATTGTAGTTAGATAATCTTAGTGGATTGCCTGAAACATTTGCAGAAGTATTTGCGTTAACATAATCGTAACCTGTATAGAAAATCAAGTCAGATTTTGCTGTTTGAATAATCGGTTGTGTTAATTTAAAGAAGTAACTTTGTGCGTTACCTTTAACATTTAATGATTTATAAGGACCGCCTAATCTTACGTGAGAGTCAGAAAAGTCAAATGATAATCTTGTTCCGTAAGATGAAACAGGAAGCGAATAACCGGCCATCCAACCAGTTGCACCTGAAGATAGGATTGTTCCGCCATAAATTTTATCGCCCAAACCTGTTAAGTTATCCATACCAACAAGGAATGAAACTCTTTGAGCTCCTGTATATGAACGACCATAGTCATCATAAGAAAAATTCAAGTTTACAGGGAATCTATCTCTAACATTTAAGGTAATTGCTGTGTTTTCATCACCTTCCTGTTGTCTTTCTACTTCAGTTTGAACTTGAACATAATCTTCTCTATTGATTTCTTTCATTGCTCTTTGAAGGTTTTTAGCATTGAATACGTCACCTTCTCTTAAGCCTGCCTTGCCCATGATAATATGTCTTAAATACCATTCACGAGTCCATTTTTCGCCTTCAATGTTAAGTTCCCCAACTTTGCTTTCAACAATACTAATAGTTGCAACGCCATCCACAATTCTTTGAGGTGGAACTGTTGCATAGGATGTCAAATAACCCTTTGCTCTATATAAATTTGTTACCTTTTGACAAACTTCTAATAACTCATCAAAGTAAACATCTTCACCAAGAACTTCCAAACCTAATTTTTCAAGTTCTTCGGATGAAATTTTTGTATTGCCTTCAAAATTGATTTTTTGTAACAAGAAGTGAGGGTTGTATATCATACCTTCTCTGGCTTGATTTTCTTCAACTGAAGCATCATAAATTTGTTCATCTTTTGTTACATCATCAAAAGATTGAATGTAACTCTTGTCTATCTCATAGTGATTCGCATTTTGTAATTCGGTAGTGTTGTAAGCCCCTGGGTTATATCCGCCCATTTTTGCTTCGATTCCTGCAGGTAAAGTTGTTCCTACCATTGGGTCTGCAAAAGCTTGATTTACTGCAAATAGACACAAAACTGTTAGCAAATAGCTTATTTGTTTCTTCATAATTTCAGAATTCCTAATTTCTTTCTATGTATATTTTTATTTATTGGGTTATGATTTTGTTACACCCTATATTATATTTTAAATAAAAACCCTAGACAAATTTAATTGCTAGTTTGTAACAAAATATTAACATTTATACTTTATTTTAACTTGTTTATGAACTTTTGTAAAGGTGTATTTGTTAGAAATTCATTCGTTTTTATGAATAAGTACGGCTTTTATAATTTTTAATAGTTTGTCAATTGTTTGTAAGTGATTTACGTTTATTGCTTGACTTTAATATTAATTTGTCATAGACTGAACATGCCGAAGTATAGTGCTATGGTATGCCTTGCTCGGATTATGGACAAAAGTTAAGGAGACTAGAAAATGCCAAAAATGAAAACTCACCGTGCAGCAGCTAAAAGATACAAAGTTACTGGCACAGGTAAAATCACAAGAAGACATGCAGGTATTGGCCACTTGCTTCAACACAAAGCTGAATCAAGAAAACGTAAGATTTTCGGAGATGTAGTGATTTCTGAATCTCACGAAAAATTGATTTCAAAAGAGTTACCTTACAAGAAGTATGCTAGATAGGAGTGTTGAACAATGAGAATTAAACGTGGTAATGTATGTCGTAACAGACACAAAAAAATATTAAAGCTTGCTAAAGGTTTCAAAGGCGCAAGAAGCAGAATCTTTAAAGTTGCAAATTGTGCAGTTATGAAAGCTCTTAAATATGCTTACAGAGATAGACGTGCTACAAAACGTAATATGCGTCGTTTATGGATTGTAAGAATTAATGCAGCTGTTAGAGAACAAGGAATGAGTTATTCTAGATTCGTTAACGCTTGCAAAAAAGCAAACATTCAAGTTAACAGAAAAATGCTTGCTGATCTTGCAGTTAACGATAAGGAAGCATTTGCAGTTGTTGTTGAAGCAGCAAAAGCAGCTTTATAATTTATTATTAGTCTAAAAGACACCTGTCATTTTGACAGGTGTCTTTTTTATGTTGCTTAATGAAGGAGTAATTTTACATATCGTATACAAAGTTTTGTCCTTTGGTGTCTTCGGAAGCTTCTTCTTTCATCGCTTGAGAAGCGAAGAACATTTGTTTTGCATAACTTTGAATTTCTGAGTGGTATACTCTTTGGTCGAAAATATTTTCGTATTTTTTTAGATAGTCATTTAATGGGTCAATGAAATCTGTAACTAAACCAGTGGCAGTATCAGTAACTTGTTGCATAACTCTTTTACCGATTCCCAGTTCCGCCATTTTTTCGGATAATGTTAATGACAAAAAGCCATTGCCGCTAACAGCTTCTTTTGCTTGCTCTTGAAGTTTTTCTTCCATCTTAGCTTCAGCAGCTGCGTGTTGCTTTGTTGGGTCATAGGTTTGAGTTTTATAGGTTTGTAAGAAATTGTTTAAGTTAAATGTTTCTGCCATATCCTTTGTCCCTATTCTTTGTAATAATGTTATCGGCAAATTTTTCAAAAACTTTAGTTATTTTTGATAAAAATTTACATTTTGTTACAAAAAGGTTTGTCAACTGTTCTATTGAGTTTATATTTTTGGTATTCTTGAATTAAGTAATAATTAGAAGAGGAATTTATTATGGTAGATATTAGACAAGAATTTATTGAACAAGCAAAACAATTGACAAGAAACGCTGAAGTGCTTCCGGGTGGTATTGAAGAATTGGCTGTAAAACTTCAACACGCAGCAGATACAAATACACCGCTAAGAATTAAATTAGGTATGGATCCGACAAGACCTGACTTGCACCTTGGTCATACGGTTGTTATGAGAAAATTAAAAGAATTTCAAAAACTTGGACATAAAATTGTTCTTCTTGTTGGTGGTGCTACTGCTATGATAGGTGATCCGTCAGGCAAATCTGAAACAAGACCGGCTTTAACAAAAGAACAAGTTGAAGAAAATGCTAAAACCTATTTTGCGCAAATGTCAAAGGTTATTGATATTTCTCAAGCAGAAGTTGTAAACAATGCTGATTGGCTTCACAAATTAACATTTACAGAAATGTTACAACTTGCAGGAAAAGTTACTGTTGCTCAGATGATGACAAGAGATGATTTTGCTAAAAGATACGCAGAAGGTAAACCAATTGCTATTCACGAATTTTTCTACCCTCTAATGCAAGCTTACGATTCTGTTGCAATTGATGCGGATATCGAATTGGGTGGTACTGATCAGAGATTTAATACGCTTTTAGGACGTGATATTCAAGTTGCTTACGGCAAAAAATATCCTCAATTAGTAATGATGTTACCACTTCTTGAAGGTACTGACGGTGTAGTTAAGATGTCAAAAACTTACCCAGAACACTGTATATCACTTACAGATAGCGCAAAAGATATGTTCGGTAAATTAATGAGCATTCCTGATACGTTAATTACCCGTTACTATTCATTGTTAACTGATGTTCCACAATCAGAATTAGAAAAAATGGATGAAGAAATTGCTTCTAATTCAATCAATCCTCGTGATATCAAAATGGCTTTAGCACACATAATTACCGAAGAATATCACGGTAAAGAAGGCGCTGATAAGGCTCAAGAAGATTTTATCAATGTTGTATCAAATAAAGGTATTCCGGATGATATTGAAAGCGTTAAAATCGAAGCTGAAAAAAGCATTTTGGATTTGTTGGTTGAATTATCTTTTGTTCAATCAAAAGGTGAAGCAAAACGTTTAATCCAAGGTGGCGGTGTAAAAATTGATGGTGAAAAAATCTCTGATATGGGCTTTGTTGTAAAACCTCAAATGGATGTTGTTTTACAGGCAGGTAAGAGAAAGTTTGCTAAATTGGTTTAAGTCAATAAGTGCAAACGTAGGGTGGGAATAGCGTAAGCGGTTCCCACCAACAACTAACAAGAAAGAAGGGTTTGAAATGATATACAATAACGTTTTAGAACTAATCGGCAATACACCGCTTGTAAAATATAATGATAACATTTGTTTAAAACTCGAATATTTCAACCCTTCAAGTTCTGTTAAAGATAGAGCTTCTTATTCAATGTTAAAGGGCGCAATGGCACGTGGAGAAGTAAATAAAAATACTGTTATAATTGAGCCAACTAGCGGAAATACAGGAATAGGGCTTGCTATGTGTTGTGCGGTTTTAGGTTTGAGGCTTATAATTTGTATGCCTGAAAGCATGTCTGTTGAACGTAGAAAAAATATCGCAGCTTACGGCGCAGAGCTTGTTTTGACTCCTAAAGAAAAAGGTATGCAAGGCGCTGTAGATAAAGCAAAAGAACTAAAAGAAACTTATCCTAATAGCTTTATTCCTATGCAGTTCGCAAATCCTGACAACCCTAAAGCGCACGAACAAACAGCACAAGAGATTAAAGATGCAGTTGAAGGTCGAGAAGTTGTTGTGGTTGCAGGTATTGGCACCGGTGGAACGGCAACAGGCATAAAAAAATATTTTCCTGAAGCAATTGTTTATGGAGTAGAACCGGCAGAAAGTCCGTTGTTTACGGAAGGTCATGCTGGCTCTCACACAATTCAAGGTATTGGTGCAAACTTTATTCCGGAAATCTGCAAAGACAATAATTTAGACGGAGTTTTAACCGTAAAAGGTGAAGAAGCCAAAGCTCAAGCAATTGAACTTGCTAAAAAACACGGTGTATTTTGTGGTATTTCAGCCGGTGCAAATGTTTGTGCGGCTAAAGTTTTAGCAGAAAAATATCCTGATAGATTGGTTGTTGCAATTATACCTGATAGTGGAGAAAGATATTTGTCTGTTTGGTAGTTTTTGCAAAAATTGATGAAATGGAAAATGGAAAGTGGAAAATTGTATTAGTTATTTTTTATTAAAAATTACGTTAATTTAACGAATTTTAATAAGAATAATATTTAAAACAATTTTCCATTTTCCACTTTCAATTTTCCATTCAATAAATATTCTCCTGTTGGTTATTTATTAAAATTTTAACTTGAATTATAATCACATTAATGAAAGGCGATTTGATGTTAAAGCGTGCAATTAATAAAATTAAAGAAGATATTAAAGTTATTTACGAAAAAGACCCTGCAGCGACAAATTTAGCGGAGGTTTTATTTTGTTATCCAGGGTTACAAGCTTTAATTTCTCATAGAATTGCGCACAAGCTTGCTTATTGGGGAGTTCCTTTTATTCCAAGATTTATTTCATATATAACAAGAATTATTACGGGAATTGAAATTCATCCAAAAGCTCAAATCGGTAACAGATTTTTTATAGACCATGGCGAAGGTGTTGTTATTGGTGAAACAACTATTATTGGTGATGATGTTTTAATCTATCAGCAAGTAACGCTCGGCGGAACCGGTAATGAACACGGAAAGCGTCACCCAACTATTGGTAATAATGTGATTATAGGTGCCGGTGCAAAAATTTTGGGAAATATTACAATTGGCGATAATACAAGAGTCGGCGCCGGATCTGTTGTTGTAGATGATGTGCCTGAACACTGCACAGTTGTTGGTGTTCCAGGAAGGGTTGTTCAACAAAAATTTATGAACCCTGATGGAGTTTTAATGCACAATAGAATTCCTGACCCAATCAAATGTGAAATTAATCGTTTGAAATATGAAATCGAAGAGTTAAAAAATGCTCTTAAAAAATCTACTGATTAACAAATTTAACTATTTTTTCGAATTTATACTATAATTATTGTAATGGTTACAAAAACAATAACAGCTGCAACTGCAGGAATTAATTCATATAGAGTGGAAGTTGAAGTAGATGTTGTAAATGCACTTCCGAATATCAGTATTGTCGGACTTCCTGACAATGCTGTTTCAGAAGCTAGAGAGCGCGTTCATTCAGCTATTAAAAATTCTGGTTTTTCTTTTCCGTTGGGGCGTGTTATTGTTAATTTAGCTCCTGCAGACATCAGAAAAGAGGGAACAAATTTCGATTTACCGATTGCAATTGGGATTTTAAAAGAACAAGGTATCGATATTAAAGATGATTTGAATACAGGGTTTATTGGTGAGCTTTCACTTGATGGAAGTTTGCGCAAAATTAATGGCGCGTTGCCGCTCGTTAGTGGACTTAAAGAGTCTGGAGTTACTACCGTTTTTGTACCATACGAGAACGCAAAAGAAGCTGCTCTTGTTCAAGGAATTAGAGTTTTTGGCGCAAAACACCTTGGAGATATTGTAAATCACTATTTGGAAACTCCAATTGCGGAAACAAAAGTTGATATAAATGAGTATTTAGAAGCAAATGCACAATCTGAATTTGCATTTGATTTTAAGGATGTAAAGGGTCAACAAAAAGCTAAAAAAGCGTTGGAAATTGCGGCTGCCGGAGGTCATAATATTTTGATGACAGGTTCGCCTGGGTCAGGAAAGACGCTTATGGCGAAATGTTTTGCGTCTATTCTTCCGCCATTAGAATTGTCAGAAGCCTTAGAGCTTACAAAAATTTATAGTATTTGCGGACTCGTAGAACAAGATAAACCGCTTATCACAAATCGTCCATTTAGAGCCGTTCACCATACAGCATCGCCAAACGGAATTATAGGTGGAGGTTCAAACCCTAAACCTGGAGAAATTACTCTTGCGCATAGAGGAGTATTGTTTTTAGATGAAATGGTAGAATTTCCGCGCCAAGTTTTGGAAGTGTTAAGACAACCTTTAGAAGATGGAGAAATAGTGATATCTAGAGCTAAAAATTCAGTAAGATATCCGGCAAAATTTATGCTAGTTGGCGCAATGAATCCTTGTCCGTGCGGTTTTTTAGGTGATAAAGAAAAGCAATGCACTTGTTCGGATTTCCAAATAAAAAGGTATCAATCAAAACTTTCAGGGCCTTTGTTAGATAGAATTGACTTGGTAGTAGATGTTCCAAGGCTTACGACAGAAGAGTTGATTAATACTAAAACAGTGTCTGAACCTTCATTGGAAATTCGAAAACGAGTTGTAAGAGCAAGAAAAATTCAGGCTGAAAGATATAAGAACGAAGAAATCTTAACCAATTCTGAATTAAGTGCAAAACAAATTAAACAGTTCTGCCAATTGGATAGTATTTCTTCCGATTTTCTTAAAAATGCTGCTGAAAAATATATGCTTTCAGGTAGAAAATTTAATCGAATATTAAAAATGGCTCGGACAATTGCAGATTTAGAAGCAAAAGAAAATATTGAACTAAAACATTTAACATTAGCATTGCAATATCGAGTTGATATGAATTAGAAAGTTTGTTACAATAATAATGTAAATAATAATGAGAGAGGTCATATATGAAACTAAAACGAGCTTTTACCCTAGCAGAAGTTTTAATTACTCTTGTGATTTTAGGTCTAGTAGCTGCTGTAACCTTGCCGGCATTGAAACTAAATGTAGATAGAAATTCATGGACAAGTGGTTTAAAAACTAATATGTCAATTTTGAATAATGGATTTAAGCAAATGAAGGCTTTAGAAGGTGTAGATGATATGCGTGATACTAATCTTTGGAGTAATTACGTAAAAGAAGATGTTGTTGTGCCAAATGATGATATTAAAGCTGCATTTGCAAAATATTTTAATTTTAATAAAATGTCAAAAGACTATCCAGAGGATTATCCGGTATATAGTTTAAGTGGAGCACAATATAATAGTACAGATGATAAATCCATAAGATTTTATTTGAATAATACAGCAACTTTAAATATTAAGTTTTTAGCAAATGATGATTATAGTATTTGTACGGCAGAGCAATTGTTTTGTCATCCTGTTGCAGAAATTGTTATTGATGTAAATGGAGATAAAAGACCTAATATAATAGGTAAAGATATTTATTTCTTTTTACTTGGCGAAAATGGCAGTGTTTATCCTTATGGTAGCGAAGCTGTGAATAAATACAATCCTTCTTTATATCCTGTTTGGGATTCAGAAAAAGGATGCCAAGGTGAACAACCAAAAACAGATGGAAAAGCTTGCACAGGAAGAGTTATTGATCAAATGTATCAAATAAATTATGATTAAAAATTAAAAAGAGAATTAAAGTGACACTCTAATCAATTAAAAGAGTGTCATTTTTTTTGTTCCAATTGTAAACTTTAATTAAAATTGCCCATTAAGGTGTTCACAAATATCGCTTGAATGTGTATGATTAATATATGATAAATTTAGAGGATTTATATTCGGAAGTTCCGCCGACAAAATTGCGTAATATAGATGAAAAGTTTCGTCCGGCACAAACTTCACCTTTTTGGTTGTGGGTAGCAGATAGATTTTTTTATGGAATGTTAGAAAATAGATTTTATGCATTCCGCTTTAAAGGTGCTGAAAATTTCTACAAAAAAGATCCAAATACTCCCATTATAATGTTTGCACCACACAGCAACTGGTGGGATGGTATTGTTGGTTACAATATATGTAATAGAATTTTTAAAAAAGAAATTCGTTTGATGGTAGAAGAATTGAACAGGTTTCCTCTTTTACGTCGTGGTGGTGCTTTTAATGTTAATAAAAAGTCTGCACAAGCTTCAATGGAAGCTTTGAAATATTCTGTGGAGGCTTTAGGGGATATAAATAATATTCTCTATATTTTCCCGCAAGGAATTATAAAACCGCCGAATTTTAGACCAATAGAATTTCAATCAGGTTTGACATATATTGCTGAAAAAGCTGCTAAAAAATATGGCAAAGTTGCTTTAATGCCGATTGCTGTAAATTATATGTTTTTACGTGATAATCGTCCGGAAGTTCTTGTTGAGATGGGTGAAATTATAGAACTGAATAGCGATAAGCCAAATCGAAAAGAATATACAGAATTTTTGGCTCATAAATTGCAAGATTTGTGTGATAAACAGTTTTATGATATTAGTCAAGGCCATTTTAAAGGTTATGACACATTGTTTCAACGTAAATTAAAATGGTATAGAAGAATTGAACAAAGATTGAAAAAAATTGAAGTTAGAGGTTCTGGTGTTTAGTCTTGTGCTTGCACCTTAGAAGTTTAGTGTTTCTTTACAAAAGTTAATATTTATATTATAAAAAGTCAATTTTTTTACTTATATAAACTTTATATATATAAGAGGATAAGATTATGACTTTTAAGTTACAAGCAAATAGTTCTAATCAAGCACAAGCTTTGGTGAATGGTCATTATATGCCAGCGACTAAATACTCAGACGATAAGTGGTATGTTATAATAGACGGCAAACGCGTTGAAGTTGACAATAATAATTTGCTTGGTATTAATAAAGAGAATAAAGGTTTAACAGATACTCCTGAACATTTTGTTGCTTTTTATGATGAACAAATAAAAAAGAATCAACAAAGATTAAAAGAATTGAAAATTGAGGACAAATCTCTAAAAAAACGTTAAGAAGAAGCAAAAGAATTGTGTAATAATTTTCTTGCTGCCTGTGGTGTAAAAAAATATTCTGATATTTCAGATAAATCACAAAGAACTATGGCAAGAAATTATTGTTTGAATGTTTCCAATTTGAAAAAGGAAAGAATTAGTAATTCTAATGTACAATATTCAACCAGTAGAAGTATCTTTAATGACGTACTTGATAAAGGAGATTGGCAAAATCAATTGGTTTTAGTTAAATCGTTAATTAGTTAAAAAAATTGTTTAAAAATAGTAAATTTTTTTATTCAGATTTTTCAATAAGTTTTAGCATATATTTAACACAATTTTTTGAGTTGTGGCTTTGTTTGGCAATTTTATAACAGGCTTCTGTAATTTTTTGATATGCTTCTTTGTCTTCTAAATAGCTTTCAATTTTGAAAATTAAGTCTGAGAAATCTTCGTAAAACGGCATTTCGCCATCAAATAAAGCCAATTCTTCTCTATAATCGCTAATCAATAATCTTTTGCAAGCAACAGTTTGGAATGTTCTATAATTAAGTGAAGATATTCCTTGTGAGTTCATATTAAAAACTATTTTGGATTTATTTATTGCTTCAGCCATATCTTTTTCGTTATCTATAAAACCTTGATAACAAAGAGTTATTAATTCTGGATATTTTGACCGTTTTTTAGCATCTTGATAATGTCTGTCGATAGCGTACCAAGCAACTTTAAGATGTGGAAGCTTTGTTATTAACTCTTCAAAAAAGCTTAATCTATAATCTGTATCAAGTCGTCCGGCAAACATTAAATCAAATTCTGGGGTAATATTTAAATCTTTGTAAATGTCAAAATTGACAAAATGTGGTTGATAGTGAATGTTTTTAAATGTTTCATAGCTTGTTAAAATGCTATCCCAATAAAAAGTGTAATTATCATTTAATTCAAGAAAAGAAATGTATTTTTCCCATTCAGGTCCTGAGGCTTTACTTCTGATGTCATCAGAAAAGTAGTTGATTGACGGACATTTTAAATTATTATCAACTTTGATTTTCAAGCCGGAAAAATCGTAGCCTACAATATAGTCAAATTTGTTTTTTACTACTTCTTGTAAGTTATTTTGAAAGAGTTCGTCGTACACAGTTACATTGCAATTATTTTGACGTAATCCATCTATTAAACTACTTGTAGTAAGCCTTCCACCAATGCTTATAGGTAATATAGCTAGAAAATTTTTATTCATATACGAATACATTTTAACATTGTTAAAAAAACTTTACAATAAAATATTAAGTACGAGTGTTATAAAATTTTAAGAATGTGGCATATAGAAAGTATAGCAAAAGGAGTTAATTTTGGTTGCAGCAATAGGAGCAGTTGGTTCATATCAGGACGCTGAATATACAAGAATTTTGAAAGAGTTAATGCAAGCAGGTCTTACCTCTAGTGGTAATAAAAGTGCAGATAAATCTCGTTTGAATCAGGCAAAGCTTGAATTGATTCAGAAGATTCAGACAAAACAAGCAGAGGAAGTAAAACAGGATATTCAGGTACAACCTTTAGAGGCTACTCAAAACTCTCAGCACACTCCACAAATGGAACAAGAACGTGTTGGAGCTATGACTTTAGCAGAACTTAACAAAATTTATTTTGGTTTATAAGTTGTATTGAGTCGTTTAAGAAGTAATAGTTTAAATGTTAAAATCTAAGCATTGAGTAATAAATCTCAAAATCATGTTATAATTATCAAAAAGGGGTTTTGATGACAACGTTATTAGTAACCGGTGGAGCTGGGTTTATTGGAAGTTGCTTTATAAGGCATATGTTGAGAAAATACTCTCAATATAAAATTATAAATCTAGATGCGTTAACTTATTGTGGTAATTTAGAAAATTTAAAAGATATTCAGGAAAATTCTAACTATACTTTTGTAAAAGGTAATATTTGTGATAAAATTTTGGTTCGAGAATTAATAAATGAAGCTGACTGTGTTATAAATTTTGCTGCTGAATCTCATGTTGATAATTCAATAATGAATCCTGAAAAGTTTATTGATACAAATGTTTTAGGAACTTTAAATTTGTTACAAGCCTCAAAAGAAATTGGAGTAGAACGATTTTTACAAATTTCAACAGACGAGGTCTATGGAAGTTTGTCTGATAATGGTTATTTTTATGAAACAACAGCGTTAGCGCCAAATAGTCCATATTCTGCTTCTAAGGCAAGTGCAGATTTTTTGGTAAGAGCTTATAACAAAACGTATGGACTTCCAACGCTTATTACTCGTTCCTCAAATAATTATGGGCCATATCAATATCCTGAGAAGCTTATCCCATTATTTATTTCAAAACTTTTAAAAGGTGAAAAAGTTCCGGTTTATGGAGATGGGTTAAATGTAAGAGATTGGTTATATGTTTATGATAATTGTGAAGCCATAGACAGAGTACTTCATTTTGGTAAGATTGGTGAAATTTATAATATTGGTGGACATAACGAAAAAACTAATTTGGAAATTACCAAACTTATTCTATCTGTTATGAATAAAGATGAATCTTCAATTGAATATGTGAAAGATAGGCTTGGGCATGATAAACGATATGCTGTTTCAAATGATAAAATAGCTACAGAGTTAGGCTGGTCGCCTAATTATACTTTTGAAGAAGCTATAAAAATTACTATTGATTGGTATTTAAAGAATCAAGTTTGGATAAAAAATATAGAAAATAAAAAGTCTGTAGTAATATAATTAATAATAAATTTAGTGAAATTCGCTCAAAATTTTTAATTCATCATAATTAGTTTTATTATCATGCAAAATTATTTTAAATATATTTATATTTTTTTGGGGGAGGGGGTAAGTTAACTTTTTTTTATTTTGTTAAAGAAAGCTTGTATATTTGCTATGATTTTTTTTAGGGAACTTTTTTCAGGTATGTTATATCCTTTTGTCAATGGAGATTGTTCCATAAAATAACCTTCATGAAAGCCTTTTTCTATAATTCGTCTTACCGGTTTTCCTTTATATGAAATGCTAGTATTTGCTGTATTAATTTCTGAAATCATCATTTTTTGCCTACCTTTCAATGATAAAAAACCCCTAAAAAATTTTTTTGCTATCTTTTTTAAGGGTTTTATAAATTATTTATTAAATTCTTCAAAAGTATTTTTTATAACTTCAAAACCTTTAATTAATGTTTTGTAATCTACTTTTTCAGCTGCGGAATGCATATTATAAACATCAGCTAAACCTAAAAGTGATGGCATAAATGTTTCGCCTTTAGAATTCTTATTATGGCAATAAATATGAGTTTCAGCACCGGCATGGAAAGAAGAAATATCATTTTTAATTCCTGCTCTTTCACAAGCCTTTGTATGTGCAATCTCAATTCTATCATCATCAGCTTTTTCAAAAGCCAACAAGTGGACTTCAAATTCAATTTTCGCTTCTGCTAAATCTTTGTATTTTTCATTGAATTTATCAACGATTGATTGCATCAAAGCTTTTAATTCTTCTTCTTTTGCAACACTTGCACTTCTTATTGAATAAGATGCCATGCCAAGGGTATTAATAATATTTGTAGAAGTCTTTTTCATTATTTCAGTAATATAATCGTTAGTTTTAACCCCTTTTTCTACAAGATTTGCAACAGAGTTTTGGACGCCGCCTGCTACAATTGCACCTAAATTACAAGAAGTTATAACACCTGTTTCGTCAGTATAATATGCACCTTGCGGAAATTCTGCAAGAAGTTCTGCTATAAGTTTAGCTGCATTTAATCTGGTTTTATCTCCGATATCAATACCCGAATGACCGCCTTTTAAACCGCGAACAGTGATTTTTGCGTTTGTATAACTTGCGCCTGAAATCTGCAATTGACCTAATTTATCCGCATCACAAACCAAAACGTATTTTGATAAAATTTTACCAAATTCTACGTGTTCAATACCACTCATGCCGGTTTCTTCATCACGAGTGAATGTAATTTCAAGTCCGCCATGTATCAACCCCTTGTCAGAGCTTGAATTTACAAGATCTTTAGCAAGCTTCAAGGCACAAGCAACTCCGACTTTATCATCTGCGCCTAATGTTCTGCCTTCTGCCTTAATAAAATCACCGTCCAAGAAAATATTAACAGGACTATCGTCACCAACTACATCCATGTGAGAAGATAACATTATAGGCTCTTTGGTTTCATCAGTTGCCGGAACATGGATATAAATATTTCCATAATTATCTTTTTTGCCATCAATTCCATTTTTCTTACAAAAATCAAGAATCCATTCAATCACTTTTTCTTCTTTTAAAGATGGAGATGGTATTGAAACTAAATTGCAAAATATATCTAAAACTTCGTTTTCTTTTCTTAAATCTTCTAAATTAACTGCCACGGAAAAACCTCCTATTTGTTCCTTCACCGCCTATTTTCACATTAACCGGACGCAAGCACTTAGGACATCTGCCTACATACATCGTTCCTGCTTGATTTTTGTAGAGCCTGCCATAAACATGGCAGCAATCAAACCAAATTCCTAAAAAAGCTCTTTTTTTAGTTTCTTCACACAATTTAGTTTCCTCCACGTCTGCTTCCTGTCCTATATTTCGCCTGTTGAGATTTTGCGGTGTCTGTAATTATAATCTCATTTTTATTTGGCTTAAATACACTTTCTGTTAAAGTATCTACATAATAATCAGTTAAATGCGCATAATCAAAGATAATTAAACCATTTAAACAATATTTTCTTGCTGCATGAATTTGTTTCATTAAATCTGCAGAAGAACCGTTCATGAATGTTACAAACAAGCCTGCATATAATTTTGTACTTGCAGATTTATTTCTTAAAATTTCTTCCATAAGATTAATTGCAGTCATATCATTACAAGTCAAGAATAATGGCGTAAAACCATCAACAAAATTATTCATTGACCAAGTTTTCCAGTCTTGCATTTTTGTATTAAGTGCAAGATTTCTGTTTGGGAAAATTACAGTCGTAATTTGAATTTTATTAAATCTGCAAAGCACACTTACTCTTCTAACGAAGCTTGTAACTTTATTGCAACGATATGCACGCCACTGAAACCATAATGGGTCTGTAAACTTCAATTCAATTGGGTCAACGCCATACATTTTAAAGAATTCATCACGAGCATACTTTGTATAACCCCAGTTAGACATATCGTAATTTGAATAAATCGTATCCAATGACTGCGGATATCTGATATAATCCAAATTTATTCCATCTGGTTTGTATCTTGTAATAATTTCACAAAGTAATTCATATAAGAAATTTTGGACTTCCGGATTTGCAGGGTCAATAAAATATCCGTTGTGTTCAGAAACAGAATAAGCAATTGTGTCTGAATCAGCATTTTTCTTCTGATAATTCGCCCATTCGGGCTTTTTAGCCAAAATGTAGCCTGCATTTGTTTCAGGGGGTTTGTTACCTACATAAAAAGTTTCAAACCAAATATGAACCTTGATTCCACGCTTATGCGCTTCGTTTATCCAAATTCTAAGCGGATCAAAACCAACATAATCTTCATTTTGCCTGATAAAACCATATTTTGTCATGGTTTGAGAAGGAAAAATTGTTTTGCCGTGATAATAAGTTTCTAAGAAAATATTATCAATTCCTGCATTATATATTTTATCTATGGTTTTAATGATTTCATCTTCGCTAAAATAAGTTGGTCTTATCCACACTCCTTTTAATTCGCCTGAATCATAAGGAATAACGGTGGACATTGCTAAATCTGCATATTCAATAGCTTTTGAAGCGTATTTTTGAGAATTTTCTCCGTTTTTAACGGCTTTATCTATCAAATCATTTGCTTTATCCAAACTTTGAGAAGTGCGCTTTTGATTATAGTTTGAATAATTTTGAGTATAATAAAGCATCATATTCTGAACTTCTTTAATACGCTCTCTTGCAGAATACAAGAACGTATCAGAAGTTATATAAGACGTGATAATCTTTTTTTCTGGATTAATATAGATTTTTGCGCCAACCATTATATTTTCATTAATCCATTTTTTTGCCTGACCGTGACCACTTATTACAACACCATTTGCAGGAATTAAAGAATCCGCACCACTTAAAGCTGTAACAGTGTCACCAGTTACGATAGCTTCTGTCCCAAATTCATTTGTGTTAGTTCTAAAACCAAAAGATGGGGTATAGACAACAAGTTGATTTGCGCCTCTAAGTCCGGGATAACTTGCGCCTTTAGTGTTTGTACTAGCTTGCGGATCAATAACATCAATCTTATACATTGATTGATTGAAAATAACTTCATTTTTTTGAGGAACGTATTCAGAATAAAGCCCTTGCGCACTTACCGCTTGAGCAAACAATAAAACCAATGAAATTGTGATTGCAAAGAGCTTACTCTTCATTCCCAAATGTCCTCTATTTAGATATTATAGAACTAGAATGGAATAAATACAATAAAAAATTTCAAATTTCAGCTAACAGCAAAAACTAGTACGTAAAGTATTTATCAAAATCTACATCTTCAAAGTTACAAAGTAGATGAAATATATCATCATCGTCATCTAATCGTTGAAAATTATATTCATCAAAGAGCCAACACTTAGGGTTTATTCCTTTTACTCGCACGATATTTTTATCTTTTAGAATCTGTAATTTTTTCTTAACTTCATCGACAGGAAGATTTACAAGTTTAGCAAGTTCAACGGCTGTTATACCGTCTGAGTGGCTGTATTTTTCTGGGGTAAGGAACATAAGTTCCAGTCCAACCATCTTCAAATTTCTATCTTCCGCATCAATACTCATATACTGATTTTATCACTATTAATTTGATAAATCAATTTGCATTGATTATAATGTTAGCGTTCAGTAGTTGCTGAATATATTACTATTGAGTAATTGAGTTGGGATTGAGGAATAGCAAATGAATTCAACAAGTACACAAAAAGCAATAATATGGCTATGTTTAGGACACTTAATAGCCGACGTATATAGCGGATTTTTAAATCCAATAATGCCGTTTATCGCATCAAAACTAAACTTTTCAATGGCAGTTGCAACAGTAATTATAAGCATCTCGCATATATGCTCTTCAATGCTACAGCCTGTTTTTGGATTTTTTGCAGATAATATTCTCAAGCGATTTTTTATCTTTTGGGGTTTAATTTTGGCATCTTTATTTATTCCGCTAACTCCGTTAGCGCCAAATGTTTACGTGCTACTTATTTTTATGATTTTAGGCAGTTTAGGCGGAAGCTTCTTCCACCCTCAATCAATGGGATTTGTGAACTATTTTTCCGGTAAAAATTGTTCAAACAATATGGGTATATTTATAAGTATGGGTTCTCTAGGATTTGCGTTTGGTCCGCTTTTAGCAGCTCTTATTACGCAAGTACTAGGACTTTCAATGATTTCATACACATCTATTTTTGGTTTAGCGCTCGCATCTATAATGTTTTTATGTGTGCCAAAACTTTCCAAACTTGAAAAACCACCGGTTAGAAAAGAATTCTTCAAATCATTTAAAGATATTTTATTAAATCGTCAAATGAATTATTTAATGATTATATCTATGATGAAGTCATTAATAACAAATGGGTCTTGCATTTTGCTTCCATTTTTATGGAAGTCTATGAACTATTCACCATTCTACATTGGTTTTGCATTGTTTTTGTTTGTCTTTGCCGGTGCTATCGGTTCTTTTTTGAGCCCAAAATTAGAAAAACTTGTTGGATCAAAGCCAATTATTTATTTTTCAATGTGGGCGACATTCCCAATGATGATTTTATTTGCGCTAACTTATAAAAGTCAACCAATTTTATCAATTGTAATTTTCTTTATAATCGGATTTACAACAATGCTTGCGCAACCTGTTACAATGGTTTGGGCGCAAAGAACTTTACCTGAATACAAAAGTATTGTTGCCGGATTTATCAACGGATTTTGCTGGGGTATCGTAGCACTTTGTATGTCTGTATTAGGTGCAGTTGCTCAAAAATTTGGAATAATGAATGTCTTAGTTGTGTTGAGTTGTGTTCCGGCAATTGCATCTTACTTCGTAAAATATTTACATGAGATAAGAGAATAATTAACTCTGAAATATTTTTTTAGTATAATTTAGCTATATGTTTTTATACTAAGGGAGATTTTCAGAGATGAAAAAAATTAAACAAGCCAGAACAAAGATTGTAGCAACGTTAGGACCAGCAACTTCAAGTTATGAAAAAATTCTTGAATTAACTCAAGCCGGTGCAAATATGTTTAGATTAAATACTTCTCATGGAAGCGAAGAGTTTCATGCAAATAATATTAAATTTATAAGACAAGTTTCTAAAGACATAGGAATTTTTATTCCGGTGTTGATTGATTTACAAGGTCCAAAAATTCGTGTGGGTAATATTCCTAACCCAAGAGAAATAAAAGTTGGCGAAGAGATTATTTTAGAAGCTTCTAATGATGTTAACAATCTTGAATTTATTCCTGTTGATTATGATGGAATTGCGAACGACGTTAAAGTTGGTGAAAAAATTCTTCTTGATGACGGAAAGATTGGTTTAGAAGTTGTTAAAATAGATGGGAAAAAGGTTCACGCAAAGGTTTTGTATGGTGATATTATTAAACCTAGAAAAGGAATTAATATTCCGGGAGCAACGGCTAGTTTGAGTGCTGTTACAGAAAGAGATGTTGAATATATCAGGTTTGCGGTGGAATATGATGCGGATTACATTGCGCTATCTTTTGTAAGAGAGGCAAAAGATATTGAACTTGCAAAGAAATATATAAATAATTTTGGTGGAAATATTCCGGTTATTGCAAAAATAGAAAAACCACAGGCAGTGGAAAATTTAGATGAAATTTTAAAAGTTACAGATGGTATTATGGTAGCAAGAGGTGATTTGGGAATTGAAATGTCACCTGAAGATGTTCCAATGATTCAAAAGAATATTGTAGAACATACAATAAAAGAACGTAAAGTTTGTATTGTTGCAACTCAGATGCTTGAATCAATGATAGAAGAGCCAATTCCTACAAGAGCAGAAGCTAGTGACGTTGCAAACGCTGTTTTGGATGGTACAGATGCAATTATGCTTTCTGGTGAAACTGCAATGGGAAAATATCCAATTGAAGCAGTTAAAATGATGAGAAAAATTGCAACAAACGTTGAGTGTGGCGATTTTATGTATTCTAATTTAGATTTAGAAATGAATGATAGATATGAACTATCCCCACAAGCAATTGCAAATGCAGCAGTAAAGATGGCTGAAGATTTGAATGCGAAAGCAATTATGGCATTTACTCATACCGGTTATACACCAAGATTATTATCAAAATTAAAACCATCAGTTCCTGTTCTTGCAATTTCAGATTTGGATTCAACTTGTAGAAGATTGAATTTGTATTGGGATATTTATGCTGATAAAAAGGATTGGGATACTGTTTTGGATGCAGACTTATTGGAAAAAATTGATGAATACATTCTTACCAAAACTGATTTCAAAAAGGGCGAAAGAATAATTATTATAGGTTCTATTCCAAAATTAATTACCGGACGTACGAACTTTATAAGAGTTCATAGAATTGGTGCACCGTTAGAGAGATAGGAGAATATCATGCAGAATATTAGAAAAATTAATAATGAATTGTTTTATATCGGATGTTCAGATAGGAGATTATCTCTATTTGAGAGTGCATATCCTGTAAAAGATGGCGTTTCTTATAATTCATATTTATTGAAGGATGAGAAAACAGTTCTTTTTGATACAGTGGATAAAGTTTGCGCAGAACAATTTTATGAAAATTTGAATGCAGCGTTGGGTGATAGAAAGCTTGATTATATAGTTGTTCAACACATGGAACCTGATCATTGCGCCTTGATTCAAGAAGTTTTGAAGGTTCATAAAGATGCAAAAATTGTTTGTACAGCAAAAACTGTAAGTTTGATAAAACAATTTTTTAATTTTGATATAGATGCTTGTGTACAAATTGTAAAAGAAGGCGATACTTTAAACACAGGAAAGCACGAATTACAATTTGTTTTAGCTCCGATGGTTCATTGGCCGGAAGTTATGGTAACTTATGACAAAGCTGATAAAATCTTGTTTTCAGCAGATGCATTCGGTTCTTTTGGCGCAATTAATGGGAATTTATATGACAATGAAGTTAATTGGGAACGTAATTATTTGGACGAAGCAAGAAGATATTACACAAATATAGTTGGAAAATATGGCTTGCAAGTTCAAATGTTACTTAAAAAAGCAAAGGCTCTTGATATTAAAATGATTTGTCCTTTGCACGGTTTGTTAATCAAAGAAAATATCGGTTTGTTTATTGAAAAATACGATAAGTGGTCAACTTACACACCGGAAGAAAAATCTGTACTTATTGCATATTCATCAGTTTACGGTGGAACTGAAAATGTTGTAAATATATTGGCAGCAAAGCTTGCTGATGAAGGTGTGAGAAATATTAAAATGTTTGATGTATCAATGACTCATTCTTCTTTTGTTTTAGCTGATGCATTTAAGTATTCACACATTGTTTTAGCAACAACAACTTACAACGCCGGAATTTTTGAATCAATGGAAAATTTCTTACATGTTTTATGTTCACATAATCTACAAAACAGAAAATATGTGCTTATCCAAAACGGAAGCTGGGCGCCAACTTGCGGTAATCAAATGAGAGAAATTTTGGAAAAAGTAAAGGGTTCTGAAATATTAAATGATTCTATTTGTATAAAATCAACATTAAAAAAAGAACAAGTTGTTGAATTAGATAGTGTTGTAAATACACTTGTTGCGTCTTTAACTTAATATGTTGCAGATTTTATTGATATAATATTGAAATTATTATCCCATTCTATTTCTCCGAATGGTTTAATTTCATGATAATCATATACGTTTTGAATAAATTGTGGGTCGAACATTCCTTTTTTGCCTAAAATTTTTATGATATCCGGTAAAAGCTTTGTGCTTCCTGCGATTGTACCATCTTCAGAAGTTGCTTTATTGCCATCATAAAAAATTTTGTAATCTGCAAAAATCGTTTCTTTTAAATTGCTATAAGTTATAGGAAGTGCATCGCTAATTAAAATAACTTTGTCCGCAGGTTTTGCTTTAAAAAACAATTTGAGCGCCTCATCGCTTACATGTATTCCATCTGCGATTATTTCAGCATAAACATTATCTTCAATCATTGCAGAAAGTGTAGTAGAAGTTCCTCTATGCGTAATCGCAGACATTGCATTAAACGTATGTGTCGCGCCATCTACCTGCCCCCATCCGATACAATGCCCAGCCTGAACTTTTATATTTTTTGATTTTAAATAATCAATCAATCCCTTATCAAGTTCAGGAGCAAGAGTCACAATTTTAATAAAATCATCTTCAATCTTTTTATAATTTTCAACAGTTAACTCTAAAAAATGTTCAGGATTATGAATTCCTTTTTTTTGAGCGTTAATAAAAATTCCTTCAAGATGAATACCTAAAATCGCATTCGTTTTTTTAGACGCTTCTTTAATAATTTCAATCTGACGTTTTATATTTTCAATAGAATCTGTTACTAAAGTTGGGAAAAATCCGCCAATCCCAATTTTGTGGAGTTTAAGAGCAAGTTCTACTATTTCGTCAACTCCAGCTTTATTAAAATAAACGCCGTATGCGCCGTGCATGTGTTGTTCAATTATTAGTGGTGTTTTCATAATGGGAAGAGAATAAGGGAATAAGGAAATAAGGGAATAAGAGATTTTAAAATATTTAATGATAATACATGTTAATTAAACAAATTTTTAATAAAAAATATTAATACCTCTTATTCCCTTATTTCCCTATTCCCTTATTCCCTTACAAATCTCCTTCCTACGCCTTCACTGCTCCAAAAATTTCTCTCACTTTTTCCCTATCATCAAAGTGAATTGTTTCGTTTGCTAATATTTGATAATCTTCGTGACCTTTGCCAGCAATAAGAACAACGTCTTTTGCGCCTGCTAATTTACAAGCTTCTTTTATGGCAAGTTCTCTATCAGGTTCAACGACAACATTATTTACGCTTTTTAAGCCTGCTAAGATGTCTGTAATAATTTGTTGTGGATCTTCTGAACGCGGATTATCACTTGTTACAATTATTTTATCTGCTAATTCTTCTGCAATTCTACCCATTTTAGGACGTTTTGTTGCATCTCGATCGCCTCCGCAACCAAACACACAAATTAATTTGCCTTCGCTAGGTGTAATATCTCTTGCGGCTTTAAGAACATTTTCTAAACCATCTGGAGTATGAGCATAATCAACAATTACAGTTGGCTGATTGATAATAACTTCAAATCTTCCAGCAACACCGCCGAGTTGTTCCATCGTGCGAATAGCATGTTCTACATCCATATTTAGTGCTAATGCTGTTGTTATAGCAGCTAATACGTTATAAACAGAAAACATTCCATTCATTTTAAGATTAACTTTATATTCTTTTTCTTTTATTATACAAGTAAAAGATGCGCCATTATGGTTAAAAGTTACATTTTTTGCTTTAACATCGGCCGGCATATTCACCCCATACGTAAATACGTTAACTGTTGGTGAAATTACTTCCATTAATTTACCTGCGTAATCATCATCTGCATTTATAACTGCGAAGTCACCGGCAACAAGTTCTTCAAATAAAATAGCCTTTGCTTTAAAATAATTATTCATAGTGATATGAAAGTCTAAATGGTCTTGAGTTAAGTTAGTAAATACTGCACCGTTAAAATCACAATAATCAACTCTATGTTGAACAAGAGAATGCGAACTTACTTCCATCACAACATTTTTAATATTTTTCTCTTCTATCGTAGAGAATATTTTTTGTAATTCCGGCGCTTGCGGTGTGGTATGTTTTGCATCATGATAACTGTCATTAGAAGAAAATTTATGTCCTAAAGTGCCAATTAATGCACATTTTTCATTATTTTCTTCGAATAATTTTTGAATTAAGTGTGTAACCGTAGTTTTTCCATTTGTACCTGTTACGCCAATCAAATTTAATTTTTTTGATGGTGAAGAATAGAATAAATCTGCTATTTGAGCAATAATTTCAGAGGTATCGTTAACTACTATCTGTGGTATATCTAAATTTAATCGTCTTTCTACGACACAAATTACGGCTCCGTTTGCGACAGCTTCTTCCGCATATTCATGTCCATCAACGTGTTCTCCTGTTAAACATATAAAAATATCATTTGGTTGTGTTTTTTTGGAGTTGTATGAAATTCCAGTAATTTCACCGGACAAGTCTTCGCAATTTACTAGTTCAATATAACTTATGTTGTCAATTAAAGTTCTAATTCTCATTAATCTATTTTTCCTCCTACTTTATCCGGTTGTAAATTTAAAATTCTAGCAATTTGTGTTGAAACTCCTTTAAAAATAGGCGCTGCAACTGTGTTACCCCAAACTTCGCCTCCTTGAGCCGAATCGACAATTACATATATTAAAACTTGGGGATTGCTTGATGGCATATAACCAACAATTGAAGTGTATAAATTTCTTGTATATCCACTGCCGTTTTCTTTTGGCTTGATTGAAGTTCCTGTTTTAGCAGCAATATTGTAACTATTTGATTTAATTGGAGATTTTCCTCGGTTAATACTTTCAGTAAGTAATTCCGTTACAACTCTCGCATGTTCCGGAGTCATAACTTGTACATGTTTAATCTTATTTTCAGCTTCTTCTTGAGAATATTTTATAACGTGTGGTGTAACCCTTACGCCATCGTTTGCTAAAGCTGAAACAGCGGAAACCATTTGTATTGCCGTTACTGAAGAACCGTAGCCATAACCCATAGAAGCGAGGTCTGAAGCATCCCATTTTGACGGTGATTTTAAAAGCCCGACAGATTCTCCAGGGAGATCAATTCCTGTTTTGTCTCCAAAACCGAATTTTTTAAGCATCCCATAATACTCGTATTTACCCATCATTTGAGCAATAATTACAGAAGCAACATTACTTGAATGTTCAAATAGATAAACTAAATCAATCATACCAGGATTAGGTCTACGAGCATAATCATAGTTTTTTATTGTCCACCAACCAACTTTAATTTTACCGGTATCATTAATTTTTGAGTATTTGTTAATTTTACCTAATTCAATTGCGGAAGCTACTGTAATTGTTTTAAAAGTAGAACCGGGAGGGAAAATATCTGTTAACGTCCAGTTTTTTATTTGAAAACTGGATGCGTTTTTAAAATTGTTAGGGTCAAAATATGGGTAAACTGCATAAGCTAAAATTTCACCGTTGCGTGGATTCATAACAATGACTGCACCACGACTTGCTTTCCACTCTTGAATAGATTTCATTAATTCCTTTTCGCAAACATGTTGAACTGCGGCATCAATCGTCAATGTTACATCTTTTCCTTTAACTGGTTTTGTAACTGCAACCGGATCAGTTGTTAAATTATAAATAACTTTGCCTTTAGGTGTCATTTCTAAATTGGAAGCTTTTCCAACGCTTTCCAAAGTGTCTTTTGCTGTTAGTTCTACACCTGAAGAAACATCAGCATCAAAATTGTAATATCCTAAAACATGCGCGGCTAAAGTTCCTTGAGGATAGGTTCTTATGCTTTTTTTATCCATAGGAATTTCACGCAAATTTAATTTCGCAATTTCGTCGCGCGTATGTCTATCAACATTCTTTTTTAAAGAAATTACCGCAACATTTTGGCGAAGTTTTTCAGTTAAATCAATTTGTGAAATTTTTAAAATAGGCGCGAGAATTTTTGCAAGTTCTTCCGGAGAACGTTCTTCTACAAAATCAGCTTTACGTGCAAAAATATCGTAATAAACAGTATCTGTTGCAAGTTTAATGCCATTTCTATCGTAAATGTTTCCGCGCATAACAAAAGAACTAGCACGACGTTGGTTTTTAGCTTTTACTCTAAAGTGTCTTATGTCAAGTACTTGAACAGAAAATAAATATATTAAGAATAATAAAATTGCAATTGCAAAGCCACATTGAAACCAAGTGAGTCTGTCTGAAAATTGCTTATTGCGATTCGTATTGTTATTTTCGCGCATACATCTCCTCTATAAATATAATCATAGCACAATTAAAAAGATAAAACTATAATGTAAAAATATAATAAGAAAAGCATGCTTCTAAAAAATAAGTGTAAAAAATACACCGAATGGGTAATGCCCAGATGGGTAATTTTTAAGTGTATTTTGTACATTTTTCCTTAAAATACTGGTGCTTATTGAATTTCACAAAAGTTAACAATAATGGTTTTACCCTCTTGACTTTTTTTTTAATATGGTGCATAATGAAAATGTTAAATGAAGTGTAGTTAAAACACTTAATTAACAGAAAGTTCACAGAGGTGATAAAAATGCAAATTACAAAAATTTCAAATATATCTAATTTTAGAGAAAATAAAAATAAATATGTAACTAGAGATTTAGGTTCACAAAATGCAATATTGATGTTGAGAGATCCTAATGCTTCTGTTAAGTTTCAACATAATCAAGAATTTGCACAAAATGCTGATTCGTTAAGTTCAAATCCATTGAAGGCTCTTGGTTACAAATTGTATAGAACATTTAATATGATTCACGAAGCAGATCAAGCGCAAAATGTTGATTCAAAGCAATTAAATGTAATGGTTTAAGTAAAAAAATAAAATCTATAATACACACACATAATTTAGCGATAATTTACGAATTATCGCTTTTACTTTTATTTTGGATGTAGTGTATACAAAAAATGAACAAAATATTTTAAATTTCGTTATACTTTTGTAAGACAAAAAGGAGAGTTTATTATGACAGATGAAAACAAAATTGTAGAAGAAAAATGTGATTGTTTATGCAAAAACAAGTATTTTCGTAAATTTATAGTTGTAGCAGCTGGAACTTTTGTTGGTGCTTTTTTTGCTTTAAGTTTGTTTGCAGCATTAAATAAGCCACCTCAACCGATGCCAATGCCTTGTCCTTGTCAACAGTTTAGACCGGATTTTAGTCAACAACATTTTGATAGAGGATTAAGAGGTGATTTTCATAAAATAAAAAAACATGTAGATAAACAAATGCCTCCAAGGATGAATAAGGATGTAGAACAAGAAGATTAATTAAAAAAATATCGTGTTGGAAATATTTCCGGCACGATATTTTTTAATTTGATTAGGTTATTGCTCCATATATTTTAAAATTTGTCATTGATTTTACGCTAAGTATTTTTGTAAAGTTGTTTTATCAAACACTTCTACACTGTCTTTTGAGTGGATAAAAATCAGGCAAGAAATCAATGATTTAAATGATTGAAAATCATCAAAAGCAAGTTTTTGTCTTAAATCAGTCATATTGTTAGCCATAAATTCAGTTAAAACAATTTTGTCGTTGTAAAAAAGTTCTGACAAAAATTCAAACGCATCACGAGTTTTAACACCTTCCAAATAAATAATATCAGGGGATTGAAACTCAACATATCTGAGCGCCTTATCCATGTTAAAACCGATATTTTCGTTAAGTTCGCACTGATTAACGCCCTTGAGTTCGTATTTTGCGATTGATTCAATCGTCATAATATTTTTTTCTGATTTAGCAGCTTCTAATAAAAGCGAATAAATTACGTGAGTTTTACCGCTTAATGGTGAGCCGCAAACAAGAATTATTCCAGGATTATCAAGTGCATGCGCAATAATACTTCTTTGTTTTTCATCTGTAATAATTTTGTCTAAATGACGAGGCGGTTTATAAATCTTCAAAGAAATTCTTTCACCCATAATCGTTGGGAATGACGAAACTGACGCAATAAGCATTGTGTTTTCAACTTTAAAGCAAAGTTTCCCGAGTTGTGGAATTTCACAAACTGTCGCATCTAAATTAGAAAGAGTCTTTAATTTAGATACAAAAGCAGAGTTCAAAATCGCAGGAATTGTACCTTTATCAAATATTTCACCATCTTTTTTGAATACAACTTTTAGACCTTCTTCAACTTGTTCAAAGTTTAGTTCGTGAACATCTTCAATAATTGCTTGCTTCAAAATTGCCCTAATAACGTGCTGAATGTGTTCTTCGCCGGCTTCTTCTTTGTGTAATTCTTCTGTCCAGTCGAACTCTTTTTCATCTTCCGGCAATAAGGTTATGCTGTCAACTGTGTCTGCAACTTTGTAATACTCATCAATCTTTTTAATTATACTTGCTTCTGAGGCTATAACAGGCTCGATTGAGCACTCTGCTGTTTCAATTACCTTGTCTATAGCAAACAAATCCAACGGGTCAGACATTGCAACAGTTAAAACGTCTTCTATTTTAAATAAAGGAATTATGCGGTATCTTCTTGCATCCGCAAAAGAAACATATTTAAAACATTTTGTATCGGGTTCATAATCTTCCAAATTAACGTAAGGAATGTGCAACTTGCTTTCTAAAAATTTCAACAAAGTATCTTCCGCCAAAATTCCAGAATTTATAAGTGCTTGACCGATATTTATGCTTTGTACGTTAGCAAGTTCTTCAGCTTTTTCCAAGGTTTCATAAGAAACTACGCCATCTCGAACAAGCTCGTACTTAAGTTTTTCTAATGTTTTGTTGTTTACTGTTTCCATTGTTTTTGTGAGGGGAATAAGGTAATAGGGTAATAAGGGAATAAGTGATATTAAAATTTATAAATGCTATTTGTGTTTAATTAACGTAATATTTACTAAAATTATTTAAAACCTCTTATTGCCTTATTACCTTATTCCCCTATTCCCTTTCTATTTAAGATACTCTTCCACTTTCTTAACAATCGCATCCAACTCAAATGGTTTGGTGATGTATTCGTTTACGCCTGTTTCTTCACCAATCATTTTGTCTTCCAATTGTGAACGCGCTGTTACCATAATTATCGGAATATCTTTATATTTGCTGTCATACTTGAGGAGTCGGCTGATTTTGTAGCCGTTAATTTTTGGCATCATAACATCAAGAATAATCAAATCCGGCATTATTTCTTTTGCAAGCTTCAAACCATCCTCGCCGTTATAAGCCGTATAACACACAAAGCCTGAAACTTCCAACACGAACTTAAGACTTTCTACGATGTCTTGCTCGTCATCTACTATAAGAATCTTTTTCATGTGTATCTCCTTCAATCTCGTATGAATACATTATATCACATTCTCCGTATAAGTTTTTATTCTGCTCAACAACCGAGTCGATTTTTTTCTTTAAAAATTCGGCAGAAGGTTTGTCGCCGTCCATTAAAATCATTGACAACGTTGTCATAGCGCCTTCTTTTTCAATTAGAGAATTTGTCATATATGTTTTGTTTAATAAATTATTTTCTTTAAGCAAGTTTTCAATAACTTCATTTGTCGATTTAATTTTAATTACCGCAATTGTTGAACCGTTTGAACGCGCTTTTTGAGAAAGTTGTTTTCTTATCATTGTAAAATTGCTCTTGTCGTTTGCAACAGGAATTACAAAATAGAATTTTGAACCTTTGTTAATTTCGCTATCGCACCAAATCGCACCGTTATGAGATTCCATCAACTGCCTTGCAATTGGCAAACCTAAACCCGAACCGCCTACTTTTCTAGAAAGTGAATTTTCAATTTGCGCAAACTTGTCAAATACGTGGTTCAAATCTTTGCGCTCAATACCAATACCGTGATCTTCTACACAAACTTGCAAATAATTTCCTTGAAGCTTCTTAATATCTTCTTCAAAACAGTTGTCATACTGGAGTTCGCGAGCGTTCACAACTCTTGAAGTTATTTCTATTTCACCGGCGTCAGGTGTAAATTTAATTGCGTTTGATACCAGGTTAGTCAAAACTTGTTCCAATCGGTTTGAATCTGCGTAAACTTCTACATCTTCGCCTGACGGTGTGTATTTGATTGTCAAATTCTTTTCTTTTGCAACTTCTGACAAATTCGTTTTTACATATTCAATTACAGGCTCAACATGAATAAGTTCAAATTTGAAATCCATTTTTCCTGCTTCGATTTTTGAAATGTCAAGAAGGTCGTTGATAATTCCTGAAAGTCTTATTGCATTGCGTTTACCCATAGAAACAAATTTTTCTATATTTTCGGTCATATCTCCGGCTTTACCGCTAAGAATAATGTCCATAGCGTTTTTGATAGCGGTCAATGGAGTTCTTAATTCGTGCGATACAATTGAAATAAATTCTGATTTCAAACGCTCAAGTTTTTGTAATTTTCTGTTTGTCGCTTTTAATTCTTGTGTAAAAGATGCGCTCTGCAAAGGAATTGTAACTTGTTGAACAAGAGTTTGAAAACAAGTTGCGTCTTCTGTTGAAAAAGGTTTTTCCCTATAAATTTCTGTGAAGCCGAAAAACTCATCATTTAAAGCTATCGGTGCAAACATATTATCGTATCTCAAGATTGAAAAATCGTATTCTTGAATGTTATGCTTGATGTTTTTTTCAATCTTTAAATTGCCGATTTTGATATCAACCGGAGGGTCTGCAAGCAGTGATTTATAACTCAATATTGCACGCAATTTCAATGCTTCCAACAATCTATCAGAAACTTTGTAAATCGAATTGACTATTAAAACGGGCTCACGTTCTGAGCGAAACATCAGGGTACAAGCAAGTTCGAAGTTCAAAGATTTTTCGATACCTTCAATCATGATTTTGATTAATTTGTCTTTGTCTAAAGAGCCGGCGAGTTGCGAACTTGTATTATACAAAACGTTTAATTGGTAAAGACTTCTGGCTAATTCTTGGTTGGATTTTGTCATTTTTAAAAGTGAATGACGTGTTTTTAAACTGGAATCCACAGTTGCAGAGAGCAACTTTTTGTCGATGGGAGTTTTGATAAAAAGATTTGCGTTATGCATCACATCTTTGTTTAAATCTTTTTTGCCGAGAACGAGGAGAATTACAACAGGATATTGTTTAACTTTTCTACATAGATGCTTTAAATCAATAGATTCAATATCGCCGTCTACAATAACAATATCCGGTTCTTCTACTTTTAGAATATCAAAAATCAAAATTTCATCCGAAGTTGACGTAATTTCATCCATCGGAAAAACTTCTCTCAAGATATTTTCTTTTTCACTATCCTCACTAATCAACAAGAATTTTGTCATACTAAGATGATAGCATAAAAAAATTGTGATAAAAATTTTGGAAAGCAAAATTGGTATAAAAAGCTTGAAAAATCGGAATTAATCGCTTATACTGTTTTTACGAACATTGAAATGATATTAAGGTTTTTGGTGCGCAAGTGTGCGCATCTTACTATACAACAAAGGGATGTACTGGTTTTTTAAGCGGAGCCGTTCATCCTTGATATGCAATTCATGGGGATGTACTGGTTTTGACGCCGTGATCGGTAGATCCTGGTTGCGAGTACGGGCGCTGTTCCCGTTTATCAAC